>NZ_JAMXMW010000016.1:0-258920 GCF_024055675.1 Actinoallomurus rhizosphaericola
CCCTACACCCCCCTGACGGTGGCTGTTGGTTGTCGCTGGGCTCTCTGCCGGTGGTGTTCGGCTTGGCTGGGTGGGCATGGCCTCGGGTGATGACGGTTGCGATCTGTCTCTTCACGGGTGACCTGCGGGTTCACGACAATCCGGTGTTGCGTGCGGCGCTGAGGGCGGCGGATCAGGTGGTGCCGCTGTTCGTCGTCGACGACGGGGTGCGGGCGGCCGGCTTCGCGGTGCCCAATCGGGCGGCCTTTCTGGCCGACTGTCTCGCGGATCTGGACGGCGCGCTGCGTGGCCGGGGCGGTCGTCTCGTCGTGCGCCGTGGGGACGTCGTCGACGAGGTCGCCCGGGTCGCCGAGGAGACCGGGGCCGGCGAGGTGCACCTGGCGCGGGACGTCAGCGCGTTCGCGCAGCGGCGTGAGGCGCGGCTGAGACGGATGCTGGAGGGCTCCCGCCGGCGACTGTGCGTGCATGACTCCGTGACCTTCGTGGTCCCGCCGGGCGCGCTCACTCCGGGGTCCCGCGGCCATTTCGCGGTCTTCACCCCCTACTACCGGAAGTGGGGCGACGTCCCCGTACGGGAGCCGCTGGCCGCTCCGGGCACGGTGCCGGTCCCGGCCGTACGGTCCGAGCGCCTGCCGTCGGGCGCGGAGCTCGCCGACGGCGATCCGTCGCCCGTACTGCCGCGAGGCGGCGAGGACGAGGGGCGGCGGCGTGCGGCCGCCTGGCTGGACGGGCCGATCACGCGCTACGCCGACCGCCACGACGATCTCGCCGGGGACGCCACGTCCCGGCTGTCGCCGTACCTTCACTTCGGATGCCTGTCCGCCGTCGAGCTGACGCGCCGGGCCACCGCGGTGGGCGGCCCCGGCGCCGAGGCGTTCGTACGGCAGCTGGCCTGGCGGGATTTCAACCGGCAGCTGCTCGCGGATCGGCCGGAGGTGGCGCGCGAGGACTACCGGCCCCGGAACGACCGCTGGCGGACCGACGAGGCGCTCGTCGCGGCCTGGCGGGAGGGACGTACCGGATATCCCCTCGTCGACGCGGCGATGCGGCAGATGGCGCGGGAAGGCTGGATGCACAATCGCGGGCGGCTGGTCACCGCGAGCTTCCTGACCAAGATCCTCTATGTCGACTGGCGGGTGGGGGCGCGGCACTTCCTCGACCTCCTGGTCGACGGGGACATCGCGAACAACCAGCTGAACTGGCAGTGGGTGGCCGGAACGGGCGCCAGCACCCGGCCCAACCAGGTGATCGACCCGCTCGTGCAGGCCCGGCGGTTCGACGGGCGCGGTGACTACGTGCGCCGGTGGGTACCGGAGCTCGCCGAGGTCGAGGGGGCCGCCGTGCACCGCCCGTGGCTGCTGCCCGCGGAGGTCCGCCGGCGCCTGGACTACCCGGATCCCGTGATCGGTCTCGACGAGGGCCGCGAGCGGTTCCACCGGGCCCGGGCCGGGAGATCAGAGCCTCAGACCCTGTTCGAGCTCTAATGTGGGCGCGTGCGAGATTCGATCACCGGCGTCCGGTATTTCCTGCGGGGCATGGCATGGGTCGCGCGGCGGCCGCGGCAGTGGCTGTTCGGCCTGATTCCGGCTTTGATCGTCCTCGCGGTCTACGTCGTCGCCCTCGTGTTCCTGGCCAATTACGACTGGGACCTGGCGAAGGCGATGAGCCCGTTCGCCGATCACTGGTCGAAGGGCGCCCGGGACGCCACACGCGGGCTGATCGCCGTCCTCCTGTTCGGGGCCGCGGTCATGATCGCGATCGTCACGTTCACCGCGGTGACCCTGATCGTGGGCGATCCCTTCTACGAGAGCCTGTCCGGGAGGGTGGAGGAGAGCGAGGGCGGGCTGCCGCCGGAGGTCCGGGTGCCGCTCCTGCGGCAACTCACGCGCGCGATCGCCGACGGGCTCGTCGTCGGGGCGGTGACCACGCTGTTCGCCGTGCTGTTCTTCGTCCTGGGCCTTCTTCCGGCCGTCGGCCAGACGGTCGTCCCGGTCATCGCGGCGTTCGTGTCGGGCTACTTCCTGACGTTCGAGCTGACGTCGATCGCGCTGGAGCGGCGCGGCGTACGGCGGCGCGAGCGTTTCGCCCTCCTGCGCCGCCATCGGGGGCTGTCTCTGGGTTTTGGAGTTTCCGTATTCGTGACCTTCCTCATTCCGCTCGGTTCCGTGTTGGCGATGCCCGGTGCGGTCGCCGGCGGTACGCTGCTGGCGCGCGAAAGGCTTGTCGGGCCGGGGATTCCGCCAGATCAGGGCGCTATTGCCGGCACTCCGGCCTGAGACGGACGTCACGCCGTCGCCATGCCGCGGCTAACAAGCTGTGGCCTGAGCGTAATTAGCGTCCGAAGCGAGAAATGTTGATCTTCACGTAACCTGTGCGGCATGTCTGATCAGGGGAGCGCCGGGCAGTGGCGTCCGGCGAACAGCCACAGCGGCCCGTACTCCGAACCGGATGAGCCGACAGGCCCGCTTCCCGAAGTCAGCGGACAGGACTCCGCGGCGTCGGGTGGCCCGCCTGCGAACGGCCGGTCCGGTTCCTGGTCCAGTGACGACGACGCGCCGACGGGCGGGTTCCCCGCGGTCTCGGCGCAGGAGCAGGCTCCGAACGCGACCCGCCGGGAGCGCGCCCCGTTCGAGCCCGCCGATCCGGGGGCCGGTTCCGCCGACGTTCCCGCCGGGCCCGGTGCGCCCGCCGGTTACGACGGCTTCGGCGCGCCCGCCGAGTACGGCAACGGCGCGCCCGGTGAATACGGGGCCGGCCCGTCCGGTGGGTACGGCAACGGTGCGGCCGGTGAGTACGGCGCCGGGTCCTCCGCGGGGCCGCGCGGTTCGTCCGCCGAGACCAGCGGTTCGTTCCCGGCCCCGGGGTCGTTCGGCGCCGAGCCGCAGGACGATCCGGAGATCTCGTTCCAGCGGACCACGGCGTTCCCGTCCGTGCCGGTGCCGGAGGAGGAGACCCCCTCGTTCGGCCGCGGGACGGCGGAGACGTTCTCCGGCGCGGCCGAGCCCGAGTTCCCCGGCACGACGCCGCCCTTCGAGTCCGAGGCCCCCAACGTCGCTCCGTACGACGCGCGGGACGCGGCCTACGGGTACGAGGTGGCGGACCCGTCGTTCGGCTACGGGGCCGCGCATCCGGCTCGGGAGGCCGACACCGGATCCGATGCGCCGGCCGTGAGCCCGGGGCCGGCGTCCGAGCCCTACTCCTTCGAGTCCCTGCTCGGTCCGGCGGACGGCGTCGCCGGTCCGGAGGCGCCGGGTGGTCCCCAGGCGTACGGTGACGCGGCCCCGCCCCGCCCCTACGGCGACGCGGCCCAGGCGCAGCCTTATGGTGACGCGGCCCCGTCCGGGCCTTACGGTGACGCGGCCCAGCCGCAGCCGTACGGCGATCCGGCCCCGACCGGGCCTTACGGCGGGGCGGTGCCGCCGCAGCCGTACGGCGGTCCGGGGGCGTTCGGCGGTGCGCCGGGAGGCATGCCTCCCGCGGGCGGGCCGGTGCCGGCCGAGGACCAGGCCGCCGAGAACGACTTCTTCTCCCACGACGACGACCCGGCGCTGTGGAACAAGCCGCTCGGCCCGACCGGCCCGGTGCAGCCCGGCAAGCCGAGCAGCGGCAACCTGCGGCTGCCGGAGTGGATGCGCGAGCAGGAGGGCGGCGACGGCCACGGGGGACTGACGGCTCCGCCGAACGACGGCTTCGAGGACGAGGGCCGGTCGAAGCGGCCGCTGCTGGCCGGGCTGGGCGTGCTCGTCGTCGGCCTGCTCGCGGCGGGCGGCGCCTACTTCCTGAGTTCGCACGGCGGTTCGGACAAGCACGCCGAGGCCGGGTCGGGCCACACGAAGACCTCCCCGACGAAGGGGACGTCGAAGACGAAGACGGGTCAGCCGGCGGAGTCTCAGCAAGAGAAGCCCCTCCCGCAGTTCAAGGGCGCCCACACGAAGCCGGTGGGGCGCATCGCCGACGCGCACGCCGGCCTGTCGTACCCGAAGCTCGGCAAGCCGTGGCAGATGCAGACCCAGAAGGGCGCCATGGCCGAGCTCGGGTTCAGCGCCGGGCAGTACGCGGTGTCCGAGCCCAAGCGCTGGGGCCGGCTGCTGAGCGCGCAGCTGGGCGGCGCGAACAAGGACGCCTACACCGGGCCGGGCAGCGAGCGCGCCGCCGCGACGCAGGTCGCCGACTACTACGAGAAGCGGATGTACGGCTACACCCACAAGAAGAGGGTGCTGGCCTCGCAGTCGCTGACCGTCGGCGGCCACAAGGGATGGCTGGTCGGCTACTACCTGACCTACCACCAGTCGAAGGTGAAGACGACCGGGGAGATCTTCACGGTCGCGGTGGTCGACACGGGCAAGAAGGCCCCCGGCGTGGTGCTGATGTCGGTGCCGAACACCGCCAAGAAGCTCTGGCCCGACGTCGACTACGTCATGCACTCGATCAAGGTGTCCTGATCCGGTCCTCGGTCCCCGAGAGCCGTGTCACATACCGAATCCCATTCCAATTGGCGTCCGCGGCCATCTAAGGTAGGCCGCAACGGGACGTTGCGGGATGAGGTGGGGACATGGCGATCGGGCTGACCGAGGAGCACGAGGCGCTCGCCGACGCGGTGCGCGGCTGGGCGGAGCGGTACGCGTCCGTCGGCGTCGTACGCGCGACGCTCGACGCCGAGGAGGAGGGCCGTCCGTCCTTCTGGGCCGGCCTCGCCGAGCAGGGCCTGCTCGGCCTGCACGTGCCCGAGGAGCACGGCGGGCAGGGCGCCGGGCTGCTGGAGCTCGCGGTCGCCCTGGAGGCCCTCGGCCGCGCCGTCGTCCCCGGCCCGTTCCTGCCGACCGTGCTGGCCAGCGCCGCGCTGCTGCGCGCCGGGCAGGCGGGCAAGGCGCACTCCGAGCTGCTGCCGGGCCTCGCCGACGGCTCCCTGATCGGCGCCCTGTCCCTCACGGGCGGCCTCACCGGCCGCCGTACGGACGACGGCCTGACGATCAGCGGCACCGTCGAGCCGGTCCTGGGCGCGGGGCTCGCCGACGTCATCGTGCTGCCGGTGGCGGTCGACGACGGCGAGGAGTGGGTGGCCGTCGACGCCGCCGGCCTCACCGTCACGCCCGTCAAGAGCCTGGACCGGACCCGCCGCGTCGCCCGGGTGTCCGCGAAGGACGTCGCCGTTCCGGCCGACCGCGTCCTGACCGGCCTCACCGGCCCGGAGGTCCGCGACCTGGCCGCGCTGCTGCTCGGTGCCGAGGCCGCCGGTCTCGCCGACTGGTGCGTGACCACCGCCGCGGAGTACGCAAAGGTCCGCGAGCAGTTCGGCCGCCCGATCGGGCAGTTCCAGGGCGTCAAGCACAAGTGCGCCCGGATGCTGATCGAGCTGGAGAAGGCCCGCGCCGCCGTCTGGGACGCCGCCCGCGCCGCCGACGACCCCGCCGAGGAGGCCGGCTTCGCGGCGGGCGTCGCCGCCGTGATCGCGCCGGACGCGGCGCTGCGCTGCGCCCGCGACTGCATCCAGGTGCTCGGCGGCATCGGCTTCACCTGGGAGCACGAGGCCCACCTGTACCTCCGCCGCGCCTCGACGCTGCGCGTCCTGCTCGGCCCCGGGAAGGAGTGGGCCGGTCAGGTGGCGCGGCAGGCGCTCGACGGCGTGCGCCGCGCCGTCGAGGTCGAGCTGGACGAGGACACCGAGCCGCTGCGCAACCGCATCCGCGCGGAGGTCGAGGAGCTTGCCGCGATCACCGACGACGGGGCACGCAACGCGAAGATGGGCGACGAGGGCTGGGTGTTCCCGCACCTGCCCGAGCCGTGGGGCAAGGCCGCCTCCCCGGTGGAGCAGGTGCTGATCCTCCAGGAGCTGCGCGCCGCCAAGGTGAAGGGACCGCAGCTCGGCATCGGCGCGTGGGTGGTGCCCTCGCTGGTCACGTACGGCACGCCGGAGCAGCAGGAGCGGTGGCTCGCACCGACGCTGCGCGGCGAGATCGTGTGGTGCCAGCTGTTCAGCGAGCCCGGCGCGGGCTCCGACCTGGCCTCGCTGCAGATGCGGGCCGAGCGGGTCGAGGGCGGCTGGCGGCTCACCGGCCAGAAGATCTGGACGTCCCTGGCCCAGCACGCCAAGTGGGCGATCTGCGTCGCCCGCACCTCCGTCGAGCCGCGCAAGCACGACGGCATCACGTACTTCCTCGTCGACATGAAGGCCGAGGGCGTCGACGTGCGGCCGCTGCGCGAGCTGACCGGCGACGCGATGTTCAATGAGGTGTTCCTCGACGGCGTGTTCGTGCCCGACGACCAGGTCGTCGGCGAGGTCGGCCAGGGCTGGAAGGTCGCCCGCAACACCCTCAGCAACGAGCGCGTGCAGCTGTCCAGTGGGCAGGGCCTCGGTGCCGGCACGCGGGAGCTCCTGAACTCCTTCCAGGGCAAGGACCTCATCACCCCGCCCACCCTGATCGAGCTCGGCCGGCTGCTCTGCGAGGGCCAGGCCATCGACCTGCTCGGCCTGCGCCTCACCCTCAAGCAGATCTCCGGGCACGAGCCGGGCGCGGAGGCCAGCGTCCGCAAGCTGCTCGGCGTGCAGTTCAACCAGGAGGTCGCGGACTTCATCTGGGAGTCGCAGGGCGCCGTGGCGGTCGAGGAGGAGCCCGGCCAGGCGACCGGCATCTGGGCCCGGTACATGCTGTTCAGCCGCTCGATGACCATCTACGGCGGCACGACCGAGGTGCAGCTCAACGTCATCGCCGAACGCATG
Organism: Actinoallomurus rhizosphaericola; assembly: GCF_024055675.1. NCBI lineage: Bacteria > Bacillati > Actinomycetota > Actinomycetes > Streptosporangiales > Thermomonosporaceae > Actinoallomurus > Actinoallomurus rhizosphaericola. The sequence goes on from NZ_JAMXMW010000016.1 coordinate 6,719, forward strand.
CTCGGCCTGCCGCGCGACCCGGAGCCGGGCAAGTAGCGGTACGGGGAGCGTCCGGTGGGGATCGGGCTGACCGAGGAGCACGAGGAGCTGGCCGCGAGCGTGCGCCGTTTCGCCGAGCGGCACGCGCCCCGGACGGTGGTCCGGGACGCCGTCGCGGACGAGCAGGGGGTGGTGGGGCGAAGCCACGGGGGTGGAGAGCAGGGGGTGGTGGGGCGAAGCCACGAAGGTGGAGAGCAGGCTCGGCCCGCGTACTGGGCGGAGCTCGCCGGGCAGGGGCTGCTCGGGCTGCACCTGCCGGAGGAGCACGGCGGGCAGGGCTTCTCGGTCCTGGAGCTCGCGGTGGCCGTCGAGGAGATGGGCCGGGCGCTGGTCCCGGGGCCGTACGTCCCGACCGTGCTGGCAAGCGCGGTCATCGCCGCCGCCGACGTACCCCCGGCCCATCGGGAGCTGCTGCCCGGCCTCGCCGAAGGCACCCTGACGGGTGCGGTGTGCCTCGCCGCCGGGCTGACCGGGCGGCGGACGGACGACGGCCTGGTCGTGGGCGGCGGCGCGGGGCCGGTCCTCGGCGGCCCGGCGGCCGGCGTCCTCGTGGCGCCGGTGACCCTCGACGACGGCGGTGAGACGTGGGTCGTGCTGCGCCGCCGGGAGTTCGAAACGGAGGCGCCGGACGCCCTGGACGCGGTACGCGGGGCGGCACGCGTCGCGTCACAGGACGCGGTCGTGCCGGCCGGCCGCGTGCTGACCGGGCTCACCGCACGGGACGTACGGGCCCTCGCGGCGGTCATCCTCGGGGCCGAGGCGTGCGGGGTGGCCGCGTGGGCGGTCGAGACGGCGGCGTCGTACGCCCGGACCCGCGAGCAGTTCGGGCGGCCGATCGGGCAGTTCCAGGGCGTCAAGCACCGGTGCGCCCGGATGCTGATCGAGCTGGAGAAGGCCCGCGCCGCCGTCTGGGACGCCGCCCAGGCCGTCACCGCCGGGGACCAGGTCCCGTACGCCACCGGCGTCGCGGCCGTCGTCGCCCCCGACGCGGCCGTGTTCTGTGCGCAGGACTGCATCCAGGTGCACGGCGGCATCGGGTACACCTTCGAGCACGACGCCCACCTGTACTACCGGCGCGCGTTGACGCTGCGGGCGGTGCTGGGCCGCGCGGCGGACCACCGGGCGTCCGTCGCCGACCTGGCCATGGCCGGGGAGACGCGGGAGCGCGACCTGGACCTGCCGCCCGAGGCCGAGCCGCTGCGGCGGGAGATCCGGGCGCGCGTCGCCGAGCTGGCCGCGCTCGACGGGCCCGAGCGGATCGGGGAGCTCGCCGCCGGCGGCTGGGTGCAGCCGCACCTGCCCCGGCCGTGGGGCCGGGACGCCTCCCCCCTGGAGCAGGTCGTCATCCACCGGGAGCTGCGGGCCGCCGCGATCGAGGGCCCCTGGCTCGGCATCGGCGCGTGGGTCGCGCCGTCGCTGGCCGCGTACGGCACGCCGGAGCAGCAGGAGCGCTTCCTGCCCGCGACGCTGCGCGGCGAGATCGTCTGGTGCCAGCTGTTCAGCGAGCCGGGCGCGGGCTCGGACCTGGCCGGCCTGCGTACCCGCGCCGAACGTTGCGACGGCGGCTGGCGCATCTCCGGGCAGAAGATCTGGACCTCGCTGGCCCAGCACGCCCAGTGGGGGATCTGCCTCGCCCGCACCGACCCGGACGCGCCCAAGCGCGAGGGCATCACCTACTTCCTGGTCGACATGGCCGCGCCCGGCGTGCAGGTGCGGCCGCTGAGGGACCTCACCGGCGCGGAGGTCTTCAACGAGGTGTTCCTCGACGAGGTCTTCGTGCCCGACTCCCTCGTGGTCGGCCCGGTGAACGCGGGCTGGCGGGTCGCGCGGGTCACGCTCACCGCCGAACGCGTCAACCTGTCCACCGGCTGGCAGCTCGGCGCGGACGTGCCCCGGCTCCTGGACCTGGTCCGCGACCTCGGCCTCGCCGGCGACCCGGTCGTCCGCGACGGGGTGGGCGGGCTGGTCGCCGACGCGCACGTGTTCGCGCTGCTCGGCCTGCGCGCCACGCTCAAGCGGCTGTCCGGCGTGGACGCCGGCGCCACCGCGAACGTCAGCAAGCTCGTCGGCATGGAGCACGGCCAGCGGGTCACCGAGTACGGCTTCGGGCTGCTGGACGCCGAGGGCGCGCTGATCGGCCCGCCCGGCGCGGGCCCGCGCGCGGAGTGGACCAGGCTGCTGCTGGCCTCCCGCGCGATGACCATCGGCGGGGGCACCACCGAGGTCAACCTCAACGTGATCGCCGAACGCCTCCTCGGGCTGCCCCGGGACCCCGAACCAGGGCGTTAGCGCGTGACCCGCGGCTCGGTCGTCGCCGCCGGGACGGGGCTGGTCCTGGGGCTGCTCGCGCTCGGGCCCGCGCTGGCCCCGGGGTTCACCCTCGCGTACGACATGGTCTTCGTGCCGCATCCGGTGTTCGACCGGGAGACGTTCGGGCTGGCCGGGATGCTGCCGCGGCACGTGCCGAGCGACGCGGTGGTGACGGCGCTGGCCCAGGTCGTGCCCGCGGATCTCGTGCAGAAGACGATCCTGCTGGCGATCCTCGTGATCGCCTGCGCGTCCGCCGCCGCGCTCGTCCCCTCCGAACGGCTCACGGCCCGGCTGGCCGGGGGCGTCGTCTACGCCTGGAACCCCTTCGTCGCCGAACGGCTGCTGCTCGGCCAGTGGGCGCTGCTCCTCGGGTACGCCGCGCTGCCCTGGGTGGTCCGGGCCGCCGCGCGCGGGGAGCCCCGGCGGCTGCTCCTGGCGCTGGTGCCGGCGGCGATCGGCGGGTTCGCCGCGATGGCCGTGTCCGGGCTGGTCGTCCTCGTCATCGGCCTGCACCGCCCGCGTCCCGGGAGGTCGGTCGGGGTCGGTCGGTCGGGGGCCGGGAGGTCGGTCGGGGTCGGTCGGTCGGGGGCCGGGAGGTCGGTCGGGGTCGGTTGGTCGGGGCGGAAGGGCCTGCCGTGGTCGATCGCGGCGCTCCTCGTGATGAGCCTGCCGTGGCTCGTGCCGTCCGTCGCCCGGTTCTCCGGGGTCCCGGTGGACCCGGCCGGGGTGGCGGCGTTCGCCGCCCGCGCGGACACGCCGTTCGGCGCGGTCGGCAGCCTGCTGCTGCTCGGCGGCGGCTGGAACGCCGAGACCGTGCCGCCCGGGTACGGCGCCGCCGTCACCGCCGTGCCCTGGCTGTGCGTCGTCCTGCTCGCTCTGGTCGCGTACGCGCGCGGCGGCCGGGCGGCCGGGACGCGGGGCCTGGGCGTCGCCGCGCTCGCCGGCCTGGCCCTCGCCTCTCTCGGCGTGGTCGTCCCCGGCCCGCTGCGGTGGGCGATCGGGCTGTGGCCGGGGTTCGCGGTGCTGCGGGACGGCCAGCAGTACGTCGGGCCGCTCGCCGTCGTCGTCGCGGTCGGGGTCGGCCTGGTCGTCGACCGCGTCGCGGGAAGGCGCCCGGAGCTCGCGGCCCTGGCCCTCCTGGTCCCGGTGGCGCTGCTGCCCGGCCTGGCGTGGGGCGCGGGCGGCCGGCTCGCGGCGGTGCGTTATCCGGCCGACTGGTCGCGGGCGCGCGCCGTCGTGGCGGCCGCGCCCGGTGACGTGCTGGTCCTGCCGTGGGAGGCGTACCGGACCTACGCCTGGAACGGCGGGCGCCGGGTGCTCGATCCGCTGCCCCGCCTCCTGCCCGGCCGGGTGATCCTGAACGACGCCGTACGGGTCGGGACGGGCGGGCGGCGGGACCTCCGGATGGCGGTGGAGGACCCGAGGGCACGGGCGCTCGACCCCCTCGTCCGCTCCGGCGCGCCGCTCACCGGCGCGCTGCGCGCCCGCGGCGTCCGGTACGTCGCCGTTGACGCGCCGGAGGAGTTCGCGGCCTGGGCGGGTCGCCTGCCCGGCGCGGAGCCCGTCGTCGCAGGACCGGACCTCGTCCTCTACCGCATCCCCGGTGCCGCGGGGAGCAGAGAGACGCCGATTTCGCAATGGCCTATTGCAATAGCCTGGTTCACTACTTTTGCGGCACTTGTCTGGTCAATCCGGCTACCGGTCGGTAGCCTCTTCGCACTGTCGTCCAAGGAGCCATGATGCGGATCGCCGTCGCCATGCTGGCCGGAATCGTGCTGGCCCTCCTCACCTCGTTCGGCGTCGTGCGCGTCATCACGACCTCCCAGCAGGACCCGGTCGTCAAGCCGCTGTACAACTACGGCACCCGGTGAGCCGTGCACCCGGAGTGCCCGCCCGCCCCCGCGCTGGACGTCGTCATCCCCGCGCGCAACGAGGCGGGGCGGCTCCCGTACGGCCTGGAACGGCTGTCCGCGAAGCTGGCCGGACTGCCGATGTGCGCTTCGATCGTCGTGGTGGACAACGCCAGCACTGATGCCACCGCGCTGATCGCCGCCACCTGGTCCGGGCCGGTGCCCGTGCGCCTCCTCCACTGCCCGGTGCCCGGCAAGGGCGCGGCGGTCCGGTCCGGGCTGCTGGCCACCACCGCCCCGTACGTCGGGTTCTGCGACGCGGACATGGCCACCGACCTGGCCGCCCTCGACCGGGCGCTGGCCCTCCTGCGGGCGGGACGCCAGGTCGTCATCGGCTCGCGGCGGCATCCGGGCTCGACCGTCGAGGTGTACGGGCATCCGCTGCGCCGCGTCGGCGCCCTCGCCTTCAACCGCCTCGTCCGCGACCTCACCGGAGGCGTCGCCGACACCCAGTGCGGGTTCAAGTTCTTCACCGGCCCGCTGGCCCGGGCCGCCGCCGCCGACCTCCGCACGCCCGGCTTCGCCTTCGACGTGGAGCTGCTGCTGCACTGCCGGCGCCGGGGCGCCGATCCCGTGGAGATCCCCGTGATGTGGCGGGACGTCCCGGGCTCGACGTTCTCCGTGCGGCGGCACGCGGCCGGCTGCCTGCGCGACCTGGCCCGCATCCACGCCGACGCCCGGCACCTCACGGCGGCACGACGCCCCCGCGCCGTCGCCGACGAGCTCGGAGCGGGATGAGCGGGCCTGAGCGGGGGCGCGGATGACCGCCGGGCGGGAACTGCGTACGCTCGCGATCGTGAACTGGCGCGACCCCTGGCACCCGGAGGCCGGCGGGGCGGAGCGCTACGCCTGGGAGATGGCGCGGTGGTTCACCGCGCGCGGGACGCGGGTGCGCTTCGTCACCGGGCGGGGCCCCGGCCAGGCCCGGCGCGAGCGGATCGAGGACGTCGAGGTCGTGCGCCTGGGCGGCCGGTTCGGCGTCTATCCGCGCGTGCTGGCCTGGACGCTGTCGCGCCGGCGGGCGTTCGACGCCGTGCTCGACTGCCAGAACGGCATCCCCTTCTTCACCCCGTGGGTGCTGCCGCGCCGTGTACCGGTGCTGTGCGTCGTCCACCACGTGCACGACGAGCAGTTCGGCGTCTACTTCCCGGCGTGGCTGGCGCGGGTCGGCCGGTTCCTCGAAGGGCCGGTGGCCCGGTGGACGTACCGGCGGCACGCCTGCGTCGCGGTGTCCGCGTCGACGGTGACCGCCATGCGGGAACGCCTCGCCTGGACCGGCCCCATCCACGTCGTCCCGAACGGCGTCACGCCGCCGGAGACGATCCCGGAGCCCGGGGACGGCGAGCCGGCGCTGGTGTGCGTGAGCAGGCTCGTCCCGCACAAGCGCGTCGACCGGATCCTCGACGTCGCCGAACGCCTCCGCGTCCGGATCCACGTCATCGGGCGCGGGCCCGAGGAGGCCCGGCTGCGGGCCCGGATCGCCGTGCGCGGCCTCTCCGACCTGGTCGTCCTGCACGGCTACCTGCCGGAGGAGGACAAGAACGCGCTCGTCGCCCGCGCCCGGCTGCACCTCAGCGCCTCCCGCGGTGAGGGCTGGGGCCTCAGCGTGATGGAGGCGGCGGCGCTCGGTGTGCCGACCGTCGCGTACGACGTCGACGGGCTGCGCGACGCCGTGGTCGACGGCGTGACCGGCCGTCTCGTGCGCGACGGCGAGGACCTCGCCGACGTCGTCGAGCGGGAGCTGAAGGAGCTGACCGTGCCGGAGCGGCGCCGCGAGACGGCCGCCGCCTGCCGGGCACGGGCGGCCGAGTTCACGTGGGCGCGCAGCGCCGAGCGCATGGCGGCGCTGCTCGACACCGCCGTCCGGCGCGGGACGGCGCACGGCCTGGAAGATCAGTCGTTCGCATGGCCGCGCTGACCCGCGTCGAACCGTCCCCCGACACCGAGCCGTACCGCCTCGACGAGCGGCTGCGGGACCGCCTGCGGACGGTCCTGTGCTGCGCACTGCTGACACTCCTCGCGACGGCGACCCGGCCGGGCCGGATCGTCGCCGACACCAAGATCGACATGGCGGTGAACCCGCTCGGCTTCCTCGGCCGGGCGCTGCACCTGTGGGACATCGAGCAGTTCGGCCAGCTGCAGAACCAGGTGTCGGGCTACCTGTTCCCGATGGGCCCGTTCTACGCGCTCGGGCACCTGGCCGGCATGCCGCCGTGGATCGTCCAGCGGCTGTGGCTGGCGACGCTGCTGTGCGCCGCGTTCCTCGGCGCCCGCCGACTCGCCGGCCGTCTCGGGATCGGCACGCCGGTCACGCGGCTGCTCGGCGCCCTCGCGTTCGCGCTGGGCCCGCACGGCCTGGCGTCCCTCGGCACGAACTCCTCGGAGTACCTGCCCCTCGCGATGCTGCCCTGGATGGTGCTGCCGCTGGTCACCGCCGCGCACGGCGGGGGGCGGGTCCGCGCGGCGGCCCGGTCGGGCCTCGCCGTCGCCTGCTGTGGCGGCATCAACGCCACGGCCGTCCTCGCGGTCCTCGTCGTCCCGGTCCTGTACGTGCTGACCCGGAGCCCACGGGGACGCCCCCGCCTGTTCCGCACGCGCCTGCTCGCCTGGTGGGCGGTCGCGGTCGGCTGCGCCACCGCCTGGTGGTCCGTGCCGCTGCTCCTGCTCGGCCGGTACGCCTACTCGTGGCTGCTCTACACCGAGAAGGCCGTCACCACGACCGCGACGACCGGCCCGGCCAACGTCCTGCGGGGAACGGAGCGCTGGCACGACTTCCTCGTCGTGGACGGCCGGCCCTGGTGGCCCCTCGGCCACCTCTTCGCGACCGCGACGCCCCCCGTCCTGTGCACCGGCCTCGTCGCCGCCCTTGGCCTGGCCGGTCTCGTACGGGCGCGGCTTCCCGAACGGACCTTCCTCGTCCTCACCCTGCTGACCGGCCTCGTCGTCATGATCGCCGGGCACGCGGGCCCGCTCGCGCCCGCCGTACGGGACCTGATCGACGGGCCGCTCGCCCCGCTGCGCAACCTGTACAAGTTCGACGGCCTGGTGCGGCTGCCGCTGGCCCTCGGCCTGGCGCACCTGCTGTCGGCGCCGTTCCCGAGGCGGAGGTGGACCGCGGCCGGAGCGGCGGCCGCCCTGGCCGGGGTGATGCTGTCCGCGCTGAGCACCGGCCTGTCCGCCGACGGCGACTTCGCGAAGGTCCCGCAGTACTGGCGCGAGGCCGCCGCCTGGCTGAACGGGCGCGCCGGAGACCAGGGCGTCCTTGCCGTCCCCGGCGCGCGCTTCGGCGAGTACCTGTGGGGCCGGCCGATGGACGACATCGCCCAGCCGCTGCTCAACGTCCGCTGGGGCGAACGGCAGCTCGTCCCGGCCGGCTCGGCCGGCTTCACCCGGCTGCTCGACGCCATCGACCAGCGGATCACCACGGGCCGCGGCTCGGCGGGCCTGACCGAGGTCCTGGGCCGGATGGGCGTGCGGTACCTCCTCGTCCGCAACGACCTGCGCCGCGACGACCTGCGCGGCGCCTGGCCCGCCCGGGTGCACCAGGCCCTGGACTCCTCGCCCGGCATCCGGCGGGTCGCCTGGTTCGGCGGCGTACCGGCCGGATCGACGCTGCCCGACGACGCCGTGAGCTCTCCGGACCAGCCGTACGCGCCCGTCGAGATCTACGAGGTGGTGGGCGCGGACGACACCGTCGGCCTGCTCGACGCCGACCGGGCCCTGCGGCTGTACGGCTCGCCGGAGGCCCTGCTCACGATGGCCGACGACGGGCTGCTCGACGGCCGGCCCGTCCTGTTCGGCGGCGACGAGCCCCAGGCGGCCGGCCGCCCCGTCGTCGCCGACACCCTGCGCAAGGTCGAACGCGACTTCGGCGAACTGCGCGGCCACACCTCGCCCACGCTCACCGCGGGGGAAAGGCGCGGCGTGCCCGCGACCCGCCGGGACATCCTCGAACCCGGCTGGGACCGCTACTCCACCGTCGCCGCCTACACCGGCGTCAAGGACGTCACGGCCTCCTCCTCCGCGTCGGACATCACCTCGCCGGCCGAACTCGACCAGCCCGGCGCGCTCCCGTACGCCGCCGTGGACGGCGACCCGCGCACCCGGTGGGAGAGCGGCGGCTGGACCGGCCCCGTCGGCCAGTGGCTGCGCGTCGACTTCGACCATCCTCTGACGCCCCGGAACGTCACGGCGGCGTTCGCGCAGGACGACGGCCTCGGCCCGCCGCCCGCCGAGATCGCCGTCGAGACCGAGACCGGCCGGGTTGTCCAGCGCCTCGCCCGTGCCTCCGCCGCCCAGTCCCTGCGCGTCCCCGCCGGCCGGACCCGCTGGTTGCGGATCCGGATCCGGTCGCTCACCGCACGCCCCGCCGTCCCCGCCGCCGCCCGCGTCGCCGTCTCCGAACTGCACGTCGACGGCGTGCGGGCGGGCCGCGAGTACCGCCTGCCGGCCGTCCCGGCCGGGGCGACGGTCGTCATGTCCCGGACCTCGGACGCGATGCCGGCCTGCATGCAGGGCTCGGTCCGCTGGGTCTGCTCCCCGTACTTCGAACGCCGGGGCGAGGAGCCGTACGCCTTCGACCGCGTGTTCACCGCCGCCCGTACGGGCACCGCGAAGCTGACCGGAACGGCCGCCCTCACCGACCCGGGCCTGATCCAGCGCTACACGAGCACCGACCCCCGGCTGAAGGTCACCGCGAGCTCGACCCTGACCGGGGAGCCCGCGACGCTGCCCCGGTCGGCGTTCGACGCCGACCCCGCGACGACCTGGGTGCCCGCGACGGGCGACCGCGCGCCGTGGCTGTCGCTGTCCTGGGGCCGTACGGTCAAGATCGGGCAGATCACCGTGAAGCGCCCGGCCGGCGCGGCGTTCCTCACCCAGCTCCGCGTGGAGGGCGACGACGGCCAGTGGCGCGAGGCGCCGCTCGACGACCAGGGCCGCGTGTCGTTCAAGCCGATGCGCACGAGCCGGCTGACGCTGCGGTTCTCCGGCCTGCCGCAGATCACCGATGTGACCGTGCCGGGCGTCACGCCGTTCCGCACGCCGCCCGGCGCCCGCGTCCCGCTGCCGTGCGGCTTCGGCCCCCGCCTGCGGCTGAACGGCGTGGACGTGCCGACCAAGGCCACCGGCACGTACGCGGACCTCCTCCAGGGCCGGGCGTTCCGCTTCCAGGCCTGCCGCACGGTCGAAATCGAGGCGGGGGAGGACCGGCTCGGCTCGGCGCCCTCCGACGCCTTCCGCGTCGACTCCGCCGCGCTGGCCCCGCCCGGCGCGGCGGCGACCGGCGACGACGAGCCGTCGCCCGTGACCGTGACGCGATGGACCTCCGAACACCGGGAGGTCGAGGTCTCGGCGCAGCGCGCGTCGTACCTGGTGGTCGACGAGAACGACAACGCCGGCTGGCGGGCGACGATCGGCGGCCGGACCCTGCGGCCCGTGCGCATCGACGGCTGGCGTCAGGCGTGGGCCCTCCCGGCGGGCACCGTCGGCACCGTCCGCCTGTCGTACACCCCCGACCGCACGTACCAGGCCGCCGTCCTGATCGGCCTGAACTCCCTGGTCATCCTGGTGATCGCCGCCCTCTGGCCGTCCCGCCACCGCCCCGCCGACCCGGATCCGCGGCCGGAGGCCACGCGGGGGAGATCCCGTGTCGTCACGGTGCTCACGCCGGTCCTGACGGCAGGCGCGGCGGCGGGCATCGGCTACTGGACCGGCGGCCTCGTCCCGGCGGCCGTGACGGCGGCCGCGGCGGTCGGATTCGCCCTCGCCCCGGCGCGTACGCGGCCGGGTGCCGCGTGGCTCCCGGCGGCGATGTTGCTCGCCGCGACGGTGTCCCTCATCGCCGGCCTGCGCCTGGAGGCGGTACAGAACAGGTCGGCGCAGCTGTTCGCCGAGACCCTGCCGCAGCTCCTCTGCGTGCTCATCGTCGCCCGCCTGATCGCCGCCTTGGTCAGGCGGCCGCGAAGAACGCGCGGACGGTGAAGCCGATCCACTCGGGGTTCGCCCAGGTGCTCCAGCGGGCGCGGGCCTCCCGGTCGAGCCGGGCCACGGCCTCCTCGACGGGTACGCCGCCGCTCCTGAGTTCGGCGACGCGCTCGCGGACGTGGGCGAGGTAGTCGCGCACGTCGCCGATGAGCCCGAGGTCGGTGACCTCGCCGTGCCCGGGCACGACCGTCCGCGGACCGATGGCCGCCAACGCGTCGAGGACCTCGATCCAGCGGCCGCAGTCCACGTCGACGTCGTACGGCGGCATGTAGGGCGCGATGGGGAACATCCGCGTCTCGATCAGGTCACCGCCGAAGAGGACGGCGTCGTCGACGAGCACCGTCTGATCGCCCACCGTGTGCGCCGGGCCCCATTCGCGCAGCACCGCGGTGCGCCCGCCGAGGTCGATCCGCGCCTCGCCCTCGTAGGTGACGTCGGGGTCCACGAACTCGACGTCCGCGAGTTCGGCGGCGACGCGCTCGCTCAGCCCCTTGAACATGTCCAGGTAGGCGGTGCCCTTGCGCCGAAGCTCCTCGTGCTGTGCCCGGTTGTAGATGATCGTGGCCGCGCCCTGGAACGCCTGCGCGCCGAACCCGTGCTCGGGGTGGAAGTGCGTGGTGGTCAGGTACAGCCGCCGGTCGTCCGCCAGCCGCCTGGCCTGGTCGAGCACGTACGCGCCGTTGCGCGGACCGACGCCGGTGTCGACGACGAGAGCCGCGTGCTCGCCGACGACGATCCCCACGTTCGGCACGATCGGGACCCGCCCGTCCGGGATCACGAAGACGCCGTCGGCGACCTGGACGGGCTCGCCCCGCACGATCGGCGCCGGCGCGGAGCCGATGTCGGGAGGCGCCTGGCCTGCGGCCGCTGAGGGGGACTCGGGAACGCCCATCGGGGAACTCCAATCTGAGCAGTGTTCAGTTCGTACTACGAACGTAACACATCAATCTGAACAGCGTTAAGATCGGGGTATGGCCGACCGCCCGTACCACCACGGTGAGCTCCGCACCGCCCTCCTCGACACGGCCGAGGCCCTGATCCGGGAACGCGGCGTCGACGGCTGGTCGCTGCGGGAGGCCAGTGCCCGCGTCGGCGTCAGCCCGAGCGCGGCCTACCACCACTTCGCCTCGCGCGACGCGCTCGTACGGGCCCTGGCACGGCGCGTCCTCGCCCGGCTCGGCGAACGCCTGGCCGACGCGGTCGAGCGTGCGCGCGGCGACGGCGTGGACGGCCTGGTCGCCTACGGTCGCGGGTACGTGCGCTGGGCCCTGGAGGATCCCGCCGTGGCCCGGCACTGGCTGGCGTACAACGCGGGCGGCGGCGACCCGGCGGCCCCCCACCCCCACCGCGTCCTCGCCGCGGAGCTCGACCGGCTGGTGGAGACCGGTCGGCTGCCGGCGGCGGCCAGACCCGGAGCCGACTTCGTCGTCTGGGCGGCCGTGCACGGCCTCGCCGCCCTGCTCGTCGACGGGCTGGTGCGCTTCGCCACCCCCGAGGCCGTGGACGAGCAGGTGGATCGCGTGGTCCGCGCCACGCTGGTCGGCCTGGCCCGGCAGGCACCCCCTCCGCAGGGCTGGCCCGAGCCGCGCTCCAGCTACACCGAGCGGGTCACCGGCGCCGGTGACCCCGGCCAGACCGGGTAGTCGACGTAGCCGCGCGGTCCGCCCGTGTAGTGGGTGCCCGGGCCGTCGGCGGCCGTCTCGTGGCCCAGCGCGAACCGGGCGACCAGGTCGGGGTTGGCCACGAACAGGCGGGCGAAGGACACGGCGTCGGCGAGTCCCGCCTCGACGAGCGCGCCGGCGCTGTCCCGGTCGAAGCCGTGGTTGGCGATCAGAGGACCGTCGAAGAGCTTGCGGTACCGGGCGAAGGCGTCGAAGTCGGGCACGGGACCGCTGGGCACCGGACCGCGCAGGTGAAGGTAGGCGAGCGGACGTTCGCCGAGGCCGGCCACGAGCGCGTCGTAGTCCGCGAGCGTCCGGTCGTCGCCCGTGAAGGGGTACTCGCCGCGCGACCGGTCGGCGGAGGGCTCATCGGCGATGCCCCAGTACGGCGACAGGCGCACCCCGACCCGCCGGCCGTCCCAGGCGGCGGCGACCGCGTCGACGATCTCGAACAGGAGACGGCCGCCGCGGCGACCGTATCCGTCGGTGCGCGTGTTCAGCCGCCGGTTCAGGAACCGCGCGATCAGATGGGTGCCGTTGGCGGCGATCTCCACTCCGTCGAACCCCGCCCGGCGCGCGTTCCCGCTCGCGGCGGCGAACTCCGCGATCACGCGCTCGATCTCCGGAAGCGTCATCTCCCGTACGGGGCGTGCGTCGTCACCCGGATACCAGAGTTGCAGCACGATACGGCCGCCCAGGGCGTGGACGAGGCCGGTGACCCGGCTCCACGCGGCGACCTGCCGCTCGCCGTAGATCCCGGGAACGTGCGGAAGGCCGATCGCCCGCTCACTCACCCAGGTGCCCTCGGCGACGATCAGCCCGGCACCGGCCCGCTGGGCGTAGTACACGGCGTGCAGGTCGGTCGGGACCAGGTCCTCGTTGGTGGCGCGGCACCGTGTCAGGGGCGCCATCACCACGCGGTTCGGCAGCCGCAGATCCCCCAGGGCCACCGGCCGCAGCAACGGCCGGGCCCCGTCGTCGTACTCGCTAGTCTGCTCCTGGAGCATCATCGGTTCCTCTTCCTGTCGGTCCGCTGATCGGTGGCACGAGACAGACGGATCCCGACGCTGGAAGGTGACCGATGGACGAGCACGAGGGCCTGGCCCGGCGCTTCGAGGCGCATCGCGCGCGGTTGCGCGCGGTCGCCTACCGGATGCTGGGCTCGGCGAGCGAGGCGGACGACGCCGTCCAGGAGGCATGGCTGCGGCTCAGCCGCGCCGACGCCCGCGACATCGACAACCTGGAGGCCTGGCTCCGTACGGTCGTGTCCCGGCTCTGCCTCGACATGCTGCGGACCCGCGCCTCGCGCCGGGAGGACGCCCTCGAATGGCAGGTGCCCGCGGCGACCGGGGACGACGGCCCGGAGGACGAGGCCGTGCTCATCGACTCGGTCGGCCGCGCCATGCTCGTGGTGCTGGACGCACTCCCGCCCGCCGAGCGCGTCGCCTTCGTGCTGCACGATCTGTTCGCGGTGCCGTTCGACCAGATCGCCCCCATCGTCGACCGCACCCCGGTCGCCGCCAAGAAGCTCGCCAGCCGGGCACGGCAGCGGGTACGCGGCACCCCGGCCCTCCCCGCCGCCGAGCTGTCCCGTCAGCGGCGGGTCGTCGAGGCGTTCCTCGCCGCCGCGCGCGACGGCGACCTCGCCGCGCTGCTCACCGTCCTGGCCCCGGGCGTCGTACGGCGGGCCGACGCGATCGTGCTGACGCCGGGCCGGCCGACGGTGGCGCGCGGGGCGGACACCGTGGCGCGGGAGACGCTGGTCTTCGGGCGGCGCGCGACGTTCGCCGAACCGATGCTCGTCGACGGAGGAGTCGGCCTCGTGGTCGCCCCGCACGGCCGGCTGCTGCTCGCGATCGCGATCACGGTGGCGGGCGAGCGGGTCACCGAGTACGACATCGTCGCCGACCCCGAGCGCCTCCGGCGGCTGAACCTCAGGGTCCTGCCGTCCCGGCCGGAGCCGTAGAGGGGTGCTCGACCATCGTGGCCGGCGTGTCCCAGTCGATCGTGTGGCGTTGTTCCCAGGAGAGGGACTTCTCCACGTTCATGACCTTGAACGCGAGCGGCATCAGCACCGGAATGATCCTGCGCGCCACCGGGCCCGGAGCCTTCGTGTGGTTGACCTTGGCGCCGCGCGCCGCGATCTTCTCCACCCGGGTGCGGCGCAGGCGCTCGTACGCGGCGAACGCGGATGACGGGTCGGGCAGATCCCGCAGGCAGCGCGCCAGCTCGATCGCGCTCTCGATGGCCAGTGAGGCGCCCTGCCCGGTGCTGTTGGACGGCGCGTGCACGGCGTCGCCGACCAGCACCATGCGCCCGCGGTACCAGTGCGGCACCGGCGGCATGATGTGGAGACCTCCGACGATCTGCAGGCTCTCCGGAGTCGTGCGTCCGGCCAGCTCACCGCCGGGGACGTCGTCCGCGTACGTCTCCCGCAGCCTGCGCAGCCACTCCTCGGCGGGGATCTCCCGCGCCTGGGTGAGCGTCAGGTACGTGCGCGAGGGCAGGTTGGCGCCCCACGCGGTCCCGCCGCCGGGCTGCGGCCAGTACAGGTAGTAGGCGCGCTTGCCGTAGGCGAACGTCGTCGTGCCGGGCGCGACGTCGAGATCGACGTCGGCGAGGCCGCCCAGGCCGAGCAGGCCGGTGTAATCGGGGCCGGGCGCGTCCGGATCGATCAGGGAACGGACGGTGGAGCGGATGCCGTCGGCGCCGATCAGCACGTCGGCGCGGGCGCTGGTGCCGTCGGCGAACCGCGCGGTGACGCCGTCCGGGCCGTCCTCGGCGGCCACCAGGCGCTTGCCGTACGCGAATCGTACGCCGGCCGCGACCGCCCGTTCCCGCAGGACCCGGTGCAGGTCGCCGCGTGCGACCATGTGCAGCGGCGTCACGTCCGGCAGGCCGGGCAGCACCTGAGGTCTTCCGCCGAACGACATGACCATCCGCCGCATGGGGTCGGCGATGGCGCGGACGGCCTCGTCGGCCCCGATGACGCCGAGCGCCGCGAGGCCGTTGGGCGCGAGGCCGAGGGCGCCGCCGATGCCGTCCGACTCGGCGGGGTACGCCTCGTGAACGGTCGCCTCGATGCCCGCCTTGTGCAGTGCGGTGGCCGCGACGGGACCGGCGATCCCGCCGCCGATGACCAGCGCGGTACGTACCTTGGACATGGGTTCTCTCCCGTGAGGATGCGTCGGCGCAGCCCGCCGACGTGCTGATTCGTGGGTGGGCGCGAACCGTCCCCGCGTGAAGAACCCGGATATCCTTCGGTTGCCGCCTTGTGGCCGAGTTCGCGTGCGCGGGCATCGGTTCGAGGTAGGTCCCGGTGGCGGTGTTGGCGCACCGCCGCCGGGACCGGTCTTGAAAACCGGCTTCAGTCCGAGGGCGTCCCCCTCTCGGCGATCTCCGCCATCTCCTCCGGCATCGCGCCGGTCTCATGCCAGGCCCGCCATCCGGCGAGGCCCGGGAACGTACCGGACGTCAATTCGTCGAGCAGCGCGCGGACCCAGGCGGCCTCCGCCTCGAGCATCGCCACGCCGTACTCGTTCTCCACGAGGAACAGCCGGGGAACCCCGCTGTCGGCGACCTCCGCGAGTGCCGCCCGCTGCGTCCTGATCGACTCGTCCAGGTGCCCGAGTCGCTCCTGGAACAGGGCGATCGCCTCCTGCGGGGACAGCGTGGCGAGCACCGAGAGCCCCGCCGCGAAACTCGGGTGTTCGCGCCGAGGGGCCGAGATCAGCTCGCGTGTCCAGTCGACCAGTTCACGTCTGCCCGCCTCGGTGATCGCGTAGATCGTGCGCTCCGGGCGAGCACCGGCGCGGTCGGTGCCGATCGCCTCGAGGAAGCCGTGCTTCTCCATGTTCTGCACGACGGTGTAGAGCGACCCCCACTTGATGTCCATGTCCTGGTCCTTGCCGCGGGCACGCATCACGGAGGCCATCTCGTACCGGTGCATGGGCCGGGTGTACACCGTGGCCAGCACGGCGAGGGCCAACAGGTTGCCGACCTTCCGCTTCTTGACCACGACGCCTCCCGATCCGGTTACTCGTCTACGAATATACGTACACGAGTAATCGATCGCAAGGGTACGGCCGCCGCGGCCTCGTGCTGGATCGCTCCGGCGGCGTCAACGACGGCATCTCCGGTTCGCCATGCCGGACGCCGGTGCGGTTGAGGGGCCCGACACGTGAGTAGTGCGTGCTGATGGGACTGGGGCCGAGGGCGCGGGTGGGGGCATTGTTTTCTGTGGCTGTCCCCTGAGGCGGGACCTTTCCCGCCTCAGGGAACACGCCAGAGAACGAAGGTGCTGGGGCGAGGGTGCTTTCGATCGGTTACTCGGCGACGGCCAGGGATTCCAGGGCCATCGCGGTCTCCAGCGAGATCAAGCGCGAGTTCTGCAGCGCCGCGACCTCCCAGCGGTCGTTCTGCCACACCACGGCGAGCAGTTGCATGAACCTCCGGCTCGGAGGCGGCTCCTCCTCGCCCGGCATCGCCATGACCATGCGGTGGTGAACCACGCCCCAACCCGGCCCGACGATCCGGGCGAACACCACGTCGCCCTGAACGAGTCGGGAACCCTTCATCACCGTGTCGAAGATCGGCTGATGGAATGCGATCATCTGCTCGCGTCCCTTGTGAACGGTTCCCTCGAAGTCCGCGAGTTCGGCGTCGTCCGCGAAATCAGCGAAGAAGGCACCGGCGTCACCGCGGTTCCAGGCCTCGTTCATCCGGGCCGGGATGGCACTCATCTCCTCAACCGACTGTTCCATGCGTTCACCTTTCTGTGCTTTTTCAGCCGCCATCCTCTCCAGGCCGGGCGGGGAGCGCCTTGACCATCCGTGCACGGTTGCTGGACGTGAGTGCCGCCGCGTTGTACCCGAAGGTGGCCTTGAACAGCCGACTGAAGTGCGCCGGATCGGCGAACCCCCAGCGGGCGGCGACGGCCGCGACGGTGCGATCCGTCCCGGCCAGCTCCGCGCGGCACCGCTCCAGACGGCGCCGGCGGATCAGGGCGGCCACCGTCAGCGGCTGGTCCTCGAAGAGCTTGTGCAGGCGGCGCACGGACATGTGGTGCGCCGCGGCGACCTTCGCCGGGGTGAGATCCCGGTCGGACAGCCTCGCCTCGATGAAGCCGACGATCCGGGAGCGCAGCGCCTCGTCGGGGGCCGGACTCGCATCATCCAGCTGAGCCGACAGCGCCACCGAGATCAGCTCGATCACCGCGGCCGCCGACCTGTCCGCCTCGTCCGAGCGGAACCCGGCCAGCGACCGCGCCATGCCGCGCGCGAGCGAGGACACCAGGGCACCCGGGCCGCGGTCGCCGCGAATGCGCACCCCGGCCAGCCGGGCGGCGGCGTCCGGTGCGAGCCGCAGCAGACGCCGCGGCACCAACATGGTCACACTCGTGGTCGCGGTGGTGGCGAAGCGGACCGGCCGCACAGGGTCGATCAGGACGAGATCGCCCGGCTCGAGCACGGCCGTGTTGCCGCCCTGCTCGGCACGCACCCGCCCCCGCGTCACCAGCTCGATCTGCCACAGCTCGCTGTCGGCGTCGCGGGCGGACCGCGCGTCTCGGAAGCACTCGCCCTCCGGGCTGACCAGCTCGGCCAGCCGCAAGGGCCCCAGACCGCGAGTCACGATGCCGCCGCGGAAGTCACCGCCGGGGTGCCGGTGGCCGATCAGGGGCGGCAGATCGCTCTCCGCGAGCATCTCCAGAAAGGCATCGGCGTCAGTCACGACACGACGATATAGGCGAGCCCGGGTAGGTGTTCTCCATTAGTGCCATTCTGCGGTGGAGTTCCGCAGATGATCCGGCGGTCAGCCAGATGCCTGGTCTGCCCAGCATGTAGCCGTGCGCGACATAGCGGTGGGTATACGCGCCGAAAAGGATGAGCCACCCCGGATGGGCGCGCCGGAGGCCGCACAGTTCCGTCTCGATGTCGCCGACCGTCATCGTGCCACCCGGGCCCACACGACCTTTCGCGAGCCCTCTCGGCGGACTCCCCAGCCGGCGGCGAGCGCGTCGACGATCAACAGACCCCGTCCGCCCTCCGCGTCGGAGTCCCCGAACGCGTCTCTGATCCGAGGCTCCTCCGGTGATGAGTCCACCACCTCGATGAGCAGGGCACCGTCCTCCGGGATCAGCCGGAACGCGAACACCTCGCCGAGCCTGGCCGCGTTGGCGACGAGCTCACCCGTGACGGTGCCCGCGTCCTCCAGCAGTTCGGTCAGGCCCCACTCCTGCAACCGATCTTTGAGTACGAGACGGGCGCAGGGCGCCGCCGCCACGTTCGGGCTGAGAGAGATTTCATACGGAAGACGCGATTCGATCACGAGACTTCCTCCGCGGTCGACGATTTCTCCTACCCCTCGCAGGTCGCTGAAGGGATTGCTTCCTCAGCGTGTCGCGCGGCGTTTACCGTCAGTACGGTTTCGCTGCTACAGATTCAAACCGTCGGCACGGGAGGTCGAATCGATGGGACGGGAACGAGAACTCGATCCGCGTGTCTCGGCGATCGCGCAGTACGGCTACCGCCTCCGGTATTACCGGAAAAAGGCCAATCTCTCCCAAGACGCATTAGGAGCACGATTCGGGGTGACCGGCCAGATGATCGGTCACATCGAGACCGCCAAACGGCCGACCACCCCGGAGATGTCCAAGGGCTTCGACGAGCTCTTCGGCCTCGACGCCTACTTCGAAGAGCTCTGGTGGCACGTCCGCCGCGAACAGACCCCCAGCTGGTTCCGCGACTACGTCGCCGCCGAAGCCCGCGCCGCCTCCATCCGCCTCTTCGACCCGCTGCTGATCACAGGTCTGCTGCAGACCGAGGCTTACGCACGGGAGGTGCTGCGCGCAGGGCAGCCGGACGAGAAGCTGGAGCAACTCGTCGCGGCCCGG
The DNA here is from genome assembly GCF_024055675.1 of Actinoallomurus rhizosphaericola. Classification (NCBI taxonomy): domain Bacteria; kingdom Bacillati; phylum Actinomycetota; class Actinomycetes; order Streptosporangiales; family Thermomonosporaceae; genus Actinoallomurus; species Actinoallomurus rhizosphaericola. The sequence continues at coordinate 25,516 of NZ_JAMXMW010000016.1, forward strand.
CTGGCTCGCCAGGAGATCCTCGATCGGAAGGACGCGCCATGGCTGGTGTTCGTCCTCTCGGAATCGGCGCTACGAAGAGTCGTGGGCGGCCCCGAGGTGATGCGAGAGCAGTACGCGCGACTGCTAGAGCTGGCGGAACGACCGAACATCACGATCCACATCCTGCCGGAGGATGCGCCGGTCTATCCGTCCGGAGGCTTCACCATCTTCAGCTTCGATGAAGCGCCTGACCTGGGTTACGCGGAGGCCGTTAACGGCCATGGCCCACTGATCGAGCAGCGCAAGCCGATCGAGGGACTTAAGGTGATGTTCGACCTGATCAGATCCGCTGCCCTGTCTGCGGCCGCGTCGGCCGATCTGATCCGAGCCCTCATGGAAGGGACGTGACGAAGATGGACTCACCCATCCTCGGCTGGCGGAAGAGCGCCCGGAGCGGCCAGGAGGGCGGTACCTGTGTCGAGGTCGCGGTATTCGATGACAGCGATCGGCGCGGAGCCTGACCCCAGGTTCACTTCGTCTGGCTGGGAGTACGGTTCTCAGCGTTCGTGGCCCGCGTTGAGCCAGGCGATGTAGTCCTGGACGGCGCGTTTCGTGTCGTACGCGGGCGTGAAGCCGGTGTCCTGGCGGAGCCGGGTGGTGTCGAGGTACTGGTCCTCGGCGGGAGTGCCGGGGCCGCGACCGGCGGGCAGGTCGATCGCCGCGTCCGGGATGACCGTACGGATCGCGTCGACGACGTCGGCGTTCCTCGTCACGTGGCCGGAGCCGACGTTGTACGTGCGGTGATGCAGGCTCGGCGCGGTCTGGAGCAGGGCGATGGCGCGGCCGCAGTCCCTGACGTAGCAGTAGTCGCCGCCGTCGTCGGCGTACGCGGGTCGGCGCGGCGGGGAGAAGTCGGCGGGCTCGCCCCTCACCGCGGCGTGCACGAGGCGGGGCACCGGGAAGAACGGCGACTCGGGGCGGCCCAGCGGCCCCCAGATCGCCCCGATGCGCAGGTTGACCGCCTCGAACTCCGACCGCTCGGCGATCGTGCCCGCCAGCAGCTCGGCGCTCTTCTTGCCCGCGGGGATCGGGTGCGAGGCGGTCATCGACAGCGGCACGTCCTCGCGGAGCGCGGTGTCGTCCACTCCGAGGTAGACGCCGATCGTGCTCGCGAGGCTCACACGCGGTACGCCCCATTCGGTGGCCGCCCGCAGCACGTTCAGCAGACCGAGCGTGTTGGCCTGCACCTCATCGATAGGGGAAGGGTCACGGAAGAACACCGCGGCGAGGTGCACGATGCCGGTGATGGGGTGGCGCCTGCCGAGCTCCAGCAGTGCTTCCGGGTCGGTGACGTCGAGCGGTTCGACGAAGACCCGCCGGCCGACCTCCTCTTCGAGGAAGGCGGGGATCCGGGCCGTACGGTGCCGGGTGAGCACGCAGGACTCGCCGAGGTCGAGCAGGGCGCGGGCGGTGTGGGAGCCGATGAAGCCGAGCCCGCCGGTGATCAGGATCATGCCAGGTCTCCAAGAAGATCGTTAGCTTGCTAATGAGACCGTAGCGGGCGTGTCATTAGCATGCAACCGACCTTTAGGATCGAGAGGTGGACGACTTCCTGACGCTGCTGGTCCGGGCGCACAAACTGCTGCAGGCGGCCTCCGATGAGGCGATGAGCCGGCACGGCGTCCGGATCGGCCAGAACCTCATCCTGGAGGCGCTCTGGGAGACCGACGGCCTCACGCCGGGCGAGGTGGCCTCACGGGCCCGCCTGCCCATCACCACGCCGACGATCGTGAACACCGCCACGCGCATGGAGGCCGCCGGACTGCTCACCCGGCGCCGTGACCCGAACGACGGCCGGCTCGTCCGCCTCTACCTGACCGATCGCGCCCGCGCCGCCCGGCAGCCCATCAAGGAGGCCCGCCGCCGCCTGGAGGAGCACGCGACCGCCACCCTCACCGACGAGGAACGCGACCACCTCCGTACCGCGCTCACCAAGATCCTTCAGCAGCTCGGCGCGGGCCAGGCCGACTCTGGCGGGGAGCATGGGTGACCCCGGTCATGCCCGGCACGCGGTGCGGTTCCCGCCGCGTGCCGGGCGGCTCGTCGTCAGGTGAGGCGACCGGGGCCGTCGACGATCCTCGTGCTCAGCAGGGCGGCGGCGGACAGCGTTCGGCCCTGCGGGACGCCCTTCAGATCGGCGAAGAGGCGGTGATACGCGGCCGCGTCGGCGAGCACGGTGCGGGAGCCGAGAGGGGCGTACGTCCTCCGGTCGAAGATGATCTCCTCGCGGATGCCTTCCCGGAAGGTGAGGGCCACGGCGACGCCGTGCCGTCCCGCGGCGTCGGTCGAGTCACCGACCAGAGTGATGCCCTTGATCCTCTTCGTCGCCTGGAACAGCGCCGCCTGCAGTGAAGGCGGCAGGTAGCTCTCCGCCACCATTCCCCTGATGCCGTCGAAGACCTGCTCGTCGGCGCTCCGGTCACGAGCCGGGTCGGCGCTGTGCTGCGCCGGATACCGCTGGTGGAGCTGCGCGAGCAGCTTGCCGGGGTCGCGGGAGAGCCGGTCGAGCGAGGTGTAGTTGTTCGGGTCGCCCAGGGGCCCGCCACCCGGCTGCTTCAGCGCCGTGGTGGTCCACCCGCCGGTGGTGGAACCGCCGCCGGCGGTCCTGCGCTCCCGCAGCAGTCCCTCCCGCCGGCCGTCCACGGGAAGCCAGATCCTGCGCCGCATGTCCTGCCACCTGGGCGCATACCCGGGACCGGACGCGTAGCCGCCGTCCAGTGACTCCGCGAAGACGTACTGATCGGCCCGGGGGCGCGGGTCGGGCTGCCGGCGGGCGGCCGTGGCGGCCCTGTCCAGCACCTGCACCGCGGCGGCCGGTACGGCGTTCAGCGTACGACCGTGTTCGCCGTCACCGGTCGCCTGGACGACGACGAGGCCGGTGCAGGCCGCCACGCCGAGGGCGCCGATTCCCAGCGAGAGCCGGCCGAGACGGGGCACCGCCCGACGGCGGGACCGCGCACGCGCCGCGAGCCGTGCCCGCGCCGCGCGGACCGCGGCGGGTGAAGGCGCCGGCTGGGCGTCATGGTGGTCGCGCAGCATGGACATCTCATCCATGGACGTACATCTCCTTACCGAGAGTCGTGCGAAGTCGTTTCTTGGCGCGGTTCAGCCGCGAGCCGACGGTTCCGGCGGGAATGCCGAGGGCGAGGGCCACCTCGTCGTACGCGAGCTGCCCGCATGCGACCAGCAGGAGTACGTCCCGGTCGCCCTTGGACAGGGCGGCCAGCGCGGCGGCCAGCCGTGGCTGCATGCGTTCGGCGCTGACCCTGTCGGCGACCTTGTCGTCGTGGGAGCCGCCGTCGTCACGGACGTCCACCCGCGCCATCGCCCGGTACCGGCGCACCTCGGAGCGCCGATGACGGCCGATGAGGTTGGTGGCGATGCCGAAGAGCCAGGCGCCCGCCTCCGGCCGTGTCAGGTCGTATCGCCGGCGCTGGTCGAAGGCGGCCAGGAAGGTGTCCGCGGCGACGTCGTCGGCGGCGCTGGGGCCGAGCCGGGAGGACACGTACCGGTGAATTCGCGCGTAGTACCGATCGAAGATCACGGAGAATCCCTCGGGCTCGTCCCGGGATCTTTCGATCACCTCCGCGTCGGTGGGCTCAGCAGGCATTCGCGCGGTTCCGGGCGCGGAGGGGTCTGCAACGGCCATGCATCTGGTGCCTTCCGTGTGGTTGCGAGGTCACCGGTCATTGCCCGGACCCGGACTTCGTCTTCACGGCGATTTTTCCGGGGCCGCGCGGCCGAGGCCGTGAGGGCGGCGGTGGCATCGGGCAATCACGGTCGGCCGCGACTCGCGCGGCCACCCTCCAGAGGAGACCTCTTTGATCGTCAGAAGAGCCGCCGCCGTGGGAGCGGTCGCCGCACTGGCCGCCGGCATGGTCGCGGCGTCCCCCGCCGGTGCCGCGCCCGTCGAACGGCGGACGTCCCGCCACGTCCTCGACTTCACGAAGCATCCGGTCGCCGACGGCCCGGCCCGCCGGACCGTGCCCCTCGGTGCCTCCCGAACGAGGGCGGCCGGCGCCGTCTCCGTCACGATCGACGTCCTCGACCGGCACGGCGACGCCCCCGCGACCGCCGACGACTCCAGCGTCACGTTCGCCCCGCTGGCGGGCGGCGACTGGATCGGCGCCGACCTCGCCGACGGGCACACGGCCGGCGAGATCCCCGCGGGCGACTACGCGGTCATGACCTGGGTGCAGACCCACGAGGCGGACGGCGTGACCTCCACGGCGCTCGTCTACCGGCCACGCGTGTCCGTCACCTCCTCGACCAGGGTGCTCCTCGACGCCCGCGAGGCGGTACCGATCAACGCGGTCGTGGATCGTACGGACTCCCGTGTCCTCGGCGGCGTGCTGTCCATCGGACAGAGGATCGGCACCGAGACCGTCGACCCGATCGCTCTCGTCGACGTGGTCCACGGCTACGTCACGCCCACCGTAGCCGAGCCGGGACTGGTCGTCCGCACGCACGCGATGCTGACCAGGGGAGGCGTGGAGAAGGGCAGCCCGTGGCTGTACAACGTCGCGGCGATCGACCGCGACCGGGTCCCGCAGGACCCCGGCGTACGGGCCCGGACCGAGGACCTGGCCGCGGTGCGCACGACGTACGGCGTCCCCCAGGGCGACGGCTGCGCGAGCGAGTACGTCGGCGCGGCCTGGACCGGATTCGGCACGTCCTTCCCCGAGAGCGTCGGCGCGGTGCCGGCCACCCGCACCGAGTACTTCACCCCCGGGGTTCCCTGGGAGATGAACACCGGCTTCACCGGCGCGGACTGCTCCTTCGCCCCGGACGACACGGAGGCGTGGACGCGCGTCGAGACGTTCCCCCGTGCCGGTGCGTACGAGCGGGCGTGGAACGTCGGGCCCTTCGGGTTCGGGCGGTTCGACTCCGCGCCCGCGAGGGCCATCTGGGGAACGGGCGGCGACGACGCCGAACCCGCGCTCGCCGTGTCGGTGCTCGCCACCTCGACGGCCGGCGGGCCCCTCGCGCCCGTCACCGGGATGACGGGCACCTCGGTCCTGCGTGACGCGGACGGCAAGGTCGTGGCCACCAGCGACCAGCCGGGCATGGCCCATGGCTGGCCCGCTCCGAAGCCGGGCCGCTACACCCTCACCATCGACGCCACGCGGAAGGCCCCCCGCTCCGACCTGTCCACGAGGCAGCACGCCGTGTGGACGCTCGCGGTGAAGAACACCGAGCCCCTGGCGCTGCCCACGATCGGTTACGACACACCACTGGACCTGCGCAGCCGCGCCCGGGCCGGCGCCGAGCAACCGGTCACCGTGAAGGTCGACGGCGCCACGCGGCGGCTCACCCTCGACGTCTCCTACGACGACGGCAGGTCCTGGCAGACGCTGCCGGTGGAGAAGAGCGGCACCGCCTGGACGGCGACCGTCCACAATCCCACCACGGGATACGTCTCGTTCCGTGCCACCGCCGACGGTGTCGAACAGACTCTGATCCGCGCGTACGGGATCAAGAGCTGATCACCGGCTCGGTTCGCCCGCCGGCCGGGCCCCGATCGTGGGCCTGGCCGGCCCGAGGTGGAGGTGGCGGGCTCCCACGCCCGGGCAGGGGAGGCGTCAGCGCAGGGGCAGGCTCTCGAGGGTGAACACCGGGCTGGTCAGCGGAGTGCCGTACAGGTAGGTGTCCATCTGGGAGTTGGTCACCAGCAGCCGGTCCCCGCTCACGGCGACGCCGGTGGTCGTGTCGGCACCTGGGTAGGTGCGTTCGGAGACGACGGTGGCCCGGGTGTCATCGCTGGAGAGCCGCACCGTGGCGACCTCGTTGTTCACGGAACGGGCGATGTACAGGGTGTTTCCTCGCCGCGTGATGCCGTCGGCGCTGGTCAGGGCCGGTGCGGCGATCTTGTGGACTTCGCCGGTGGCGAGGGTGAGCCGGTAGAGCGCACCGCTGTACCAGTAGCCGATGATCAGGGACTTGCCGTCGGGGGTGGCGACGATGCCGTTGCCGTTGGACTGGCCGGTCACGTAGTCCGGCAGGTGGTAGGCCGCCTGAAGGGTCCGGTGGGCGCCGGTGGCGGGGGCGTCGACCTCGGCGGCCGGGATCCGGTAGACGACGGCGCGGAAGGAGTCGGTGATGTAGACGTCCCCGTTGGCGGTGACGGCCTCGTCGTTGACGAGGGTCGGCTCGCCCGTGTCGGGGACGGTATAGGAGGAAACGAGCCTTCCGGTGTCGGTGTAGATGAAGAAGCGTCCGGTGAAGGCGCCGGCGACCAGCAGGCGGTTGCCGGTGATCTTGATCCCGGTGGCCTGGGTACGGCCGTCCCGGCCGCCCGGCAGGAAGGGCTCGAGCGTCGTCGCCCCGACGCGCCCGCGGTAGATGGTGCCGTCGTCGATGCTGCCGGTGTAGACGTAGTTGCTGTCGGCCGCGACGCTTTCGGGGAAGGCGTTGTTGCCGTTGAGCGTGATCGAGTAGGCGCCCTTCGCGCGATCTTGGGTCGTCGCGGCGGTGGCGGGAAGCGTGAGGGCGGCCAGTGCGGTGGACGTCGCGGTGAGGGTGAACAGCGCACGCCGCCACGTGGCGCGTGCGGTGGTGCGGGTGGACATCGTGAAAGACCTTCCGGTTGATTCGGGAGACGGCCGGGTGCGCGGTGGTCGCGTCCGGCGCCGGGGACGTGGGTCAGCGCAGCGCGTCGGCGACCGCGTCGGCCAGGGAGGTGGTGGGCCGTCCGATGAGGCGGCTCAGGTCGCCGGAGTCGGTGAACAGCTCGCCGCGGCCCAGGCCGAGGTCGGCGTCGGCGAGGACGTGCGCCAGCTCGGCGGGCAGGCCCGCGCCGGTCAGCGCCTCGGCGAGCTTGTCCGCCGGCAGATCGGTGTAGGCGATCGGCTTGCCGGTGGCGGCCGAGACCGTCGCGGCGAGTTCGGCCAGGGTGAACGCCTGGTCGCCGCCCAGCTCGTACACCGCGCCGGTGTGGCCTTCGGTGGTCAGTACGGCCGCGGCGGCCTCGGCGAAGTCGGCGCGGGACGCCGCGCTGACCCTGCCCTCGCCCGCCGCCCCGATGACGGCGCCGTACCGGAGGACCATGGGCAGCTGGGCGGTGTAGTTCTCCAGGTACCAGCTGTTGCGCAGCAGCACACTGGGGACCTCGCGCTCACGCAGGTACTCCTCGGTGGCGCGGTGGGTGGCGGCAAGGATCGTGGTGGCGGTGTCCGCGTGCGTCATGCTCGTGTACGCCACCAGGGACACTCCCGCGGCCAGCGCGGCGTCGATGGCACGCCGATGGTTGCCGAGGCGCTCGTCCACGGTGGTGGTCGAGATCAGCAGCAGCTTGTCGGCTCCCGCGAAGGCCGCCGCGAGGCTGTCCGGGTCGCCGAAGTCGGCCCGGCGCACCACGACACCGCGGTCGGCCAGGTCCTTGATCCCGGCGGTGTCCCGGCCGGTCGCGACGACGTCCGAGGCCGGCACCCCGCGCCGCAACAGCGCCTCGACGGCGAGCCTGCCCAGATGACCGGTCGCTCCGGTCACAACGATCGACATTGATGATCTCCTTTCCGCCACGGCCTCCCGCGGCGTGACGGATCCAAGGTGACCTGATTGCTCTCTTCTGGGAAGTAGCCACTTTTCGGTAGGGTGGCCACCCAAAGGAGAGCATCGAGGTGAGCGTGTGGCGACCGACCAGGGTGTGACCGAGCCGACAACGTCGTGGGACCCGTACGAGCGTGGCTGCCCGTCGCGGGAGGTGCTTGACCGGATCGGCGACAAATGGACGGTTCTCGTGCTGGGCGAGCTCGGCAGGCACGGGGTGTGCCGCTACACCCAGCTGCGGAAGCAGCTGTCGGGAGTGAGTGAGAAGATGCTCACCCAGACGCTGCGCGCCCTCGAACGCGACGGCATAGTCCGGCGAACGGTGTACCCGACCGTGCCGGCGCGCGTGGAGTACGCGCTGACTCCGCTCGGCCAGACGCTCCGGGAGCCTCTGCGGGCGCTCACGGACTGGTCGGTGCAGCACATCGCCGAGGTCATCGCCGCCCGCGAGGAGTACGACGCCGATACCGAGCGCGTCAGCTGAGTGCGAATGAACGGCCTGGATCGGCCGGGCGGGCCGTAACCGCAGGGGCCTGGCCGCCATGCGGCGTGTTGCCGTACCTCTCGAAGGCGCGAGTCAATTCCCGGCGGCGGCGCTTTCGGCGTCTGCGGCCGTTTCCTGGAGGAAGCGCCGGTTGTTCTGAAACAGGTCGGCGAAACTGGCGAATCTGTACAGCTCGCCGTACTTCGGCTCGAACAGGTAGCCGGCGAACTCGCCGTCCGGGCCGACCTCCGTCGGGTCGAGGAACCAGCAGTCCTCGCCGTTGCTGATCTTCAGCGTCCGCTGAAAGACCGCCACGTAGTCGTCGATCCCCTCCTCGCTGTAAATCTCGATGAACTCCTCGCCCCAGTCGGTGTCGCGCAGCCATGCGACCTCGTCGCAGGATTCGACGGGGCCGATCCAGCGGCCGGCCTCGTCCCAGCCGTCGCTGGTCAGCAGGAAGCTGCGATAGCTCGGCGGGAACCGGACGCCGAGCCGCTGCTCGGCGGCCGCAACGGCCTCCTCGGTGGCCGGCTCGCGGCCCATCCAGCCTCTCGCCTGCTCCGGACCACGGTCTTCGGCCGGATAGGCCCGCAGATAGAGCTCGCTGTAATCACGCAGGTAGCTCCGCCATTCCTGAGGTGTGGTCAACCGGGACGCGTCGTTCGATTCGCTCATGCCGGGCACCCTATTGATCGCCCCGGACGGAAATGGGAGCAATCGCTCGCCGCCGAGACTTTTCGTCGTCAGGACGACCAAAGTCTCGGCGGTCCCGCCGGCGCGCCCGCAGAGGTCACCCGGCTCACGTTTCCGGTAGGAGGTCGCGGATGGCGGCTCGCAGGAGCCATTCCTCCGCTCGATCGAACGTCCACCCCGAATCGCCGACCAGGCTGCACCAGGCGTTCTGGCCGAAATAGAACCACAGCGTGTCCGCCGCCTCGGTCAGGCCGACACCCGTCTTCAGCGCGCCGAGGTCCATCAGGTGTTCGGCTATCGCGGTGAGTGCCTCGCGGCACTTGGCCACCACTTCAGTGACGGCCTCGAGTGCCAGATCGTCCTCGGGCGGGCGGCGCATCAAGCCGTAGACCAGGTCCCAGTAGCGTTCCTGCCCGAGTCGCGCGCCCTTCGCGCACAGGGCGAGGACGTGTCGCGGATCTTCCGCTCGACGGGCTTCGGCCGCGGCCTCGGCCGCCGCAGGATCGTTGATGGCGGGTTTCAGCAACAGGGCGAACAACGCGGCCTTACCGCCCGCGCTCGCGTACACCGTCGGTGTGGCCACCTGGGCGGCGCGAGCGATGTCGGAGACGGTGGTGGCGCCGTAGCCGCGTTCGAGGAACAGGTCGAGGGCGTGGCGCAGGATCGCCTCGCGGGTCGCCACCGCGGCCGAGGAGCGCCGCGGAGAGTGGTATCGGCTCGCCATGACCTCCCCCGCCCAACGTCCGAAGATCCGATTCTAGGGCGGCATTGAATATAGTGTGCTCTAATGAATATATGAGCATCCCTTACCTGGCCCAGGCGGCCGAGCATGAGCAACTGGAGTGGCTCGGCGGCGGGGCCATGCGCATCCTGCTCGACGGAGCCAAGACCGACGGACGGCTGACGATGCTGCGCTCCGAGACGGCAGGAAGAACGGCATCGCCGGTGCACGTCCACGACCGAGAGGATGAAATCGTCGTTCTCCTGAAGGGGAGCGGCATCTTCTGGGTCGGTGAGGACCGCTATGAACTGTCGGAGGGCGGTGTCGCGCTGCTGCCGCGCAACATCCCGCACGCCTACCGGTTCACCTCCGATTCCGTGGACATGCTCGCCATCTGCACCCCCGCAGGCACTGAGGAGTTCTTTCGCGCGGCGGGCTGGGACCTCTCGCGTCCGAAGCCTGACGGTTGGGAGATCACGCCGGCCGTCCTGGCCGCGGCGGCCGAGTCCACCGGCCAGACCATCCTCGGTCCACCACTGGCCGCCGACCAGATGATTCCGCCGACCTATCTCGCCGGCCGAGCCTGATCAGGCGGCGGGATCGTCCTCGGCGGCATTTCACCGAGGCGGCGTGCGTCGTTCGCGTCTCTTGCGAGTGAGGCGGAGGGCGGGCTTCTCGATGGCGTGGAAGCTGAGCGTCGCGGCCGCCAGGGTGATGGCGGTGATGGCGGGGAAGGCGGTGAGGAAGCCGCCGGTGAAGGCGGCGTGGCCGGTGGCGCGGTACCAGGTGACGGAGACCGCGAGCTGCCAGAGGAAGACGCCGTAGGAGATACGGCCGAGGAAGCGCATGACGCGGTTGCCGAGGATGCGATGAACGCCGGCGTCGTCCGGGCCGGCGAGGGCGACCGGGGCGACGAAGAAGGCCGCGACCAGGCCGTACAGCAGGACGCGCAGCTCCGACGTCCAGGTCGAGTCGAGGGTGACCATGTCGGTGGGGCCGGTCAGCGGGGACGCCGCGACGCAGTACAGGACGCCGGCGATGGCCCAGCAGGTGCCCCAGGACCGCGCGATCGTGCGGCAGAACCGGACCGGCGCCTCGGCGCCCGTACGGGCCCAGACCGTCAGGACGGACAGGGCCATGCCGATCGCGAACCAGGCGCAGTAGCGGGGCAGGAAAACGCCGAGCTGGACGGACAGGCGCGGCGTGAACATGAAGATCGTGAAGACGAAGGAGACCGCCGCGTAGACCGCGATGCCGCGGAGCAGGCGCCGGGCCCGAACACCGGTGTCCTCGCCGGCCCGGCGGGCGTACCGGCCGAGGAGGGCGGCGGTGACGGGCAGCAGCGCGTACCAGGCGGCCTCGACCGTGAGGCTCCACATCTGGCCGAGCCCGGACGGGCCGAGGTACGTGTGCCACCACGGGTGCGGGTCGTACGGGTAGGTCAGGGTCAGCAGCTTCAGCCACGTCCACGGGTCGCGCGTGTGGTCCGTCAGGATGGTGACCATCGCGAAGACGACGACGAGCCAGTACGCGGGCAGGATGCGGACGGCGCGCCGCCACAGGAACCGGCCCGTACGCGGCCGGTCGTGGCCGTCGAGCAGCAGGGCGGCGGCCCACGGGCGGTACAGGAGCAGGCCGGACAGGGTGAAGAAGACCGGGACGCCGATCCCGGCGCCGGACACGAGCCAGGCCGTCGGGTCGTCCCTGAGGGTGTGGCCCGTGTCCGCGGCGACGTGGAAGACGAGGACCGCGAGCGCGGCGACGGCCCGTACGCCGTCCAGGGCGTCCTGGTGGCCGGAGATCCTGGGCAGGTCGGCCGGCGGCGGGTCCGGTGTCCGCTCCTCGGTGGTCGTCGTGGTCATGGCGTCTTCTGCAGCACCAGGAGGAGGTTCCAGGTGAGGAACTCACGGACGCCGGGGACGCGGACCACCGGGGCCGCCCAGCCGGGGAGGTAGCGGGGTAGGGCCGCCTCGACCGTGACGTCGTCGCGGCCGCGCGCCCAGGTGAGGGCGGCGCCGACCGAGACGGGGTGGAGGCTGTGGCCGTACCGGTTCTTGGGCGGCCGGCCGTGCCCCCGTTCGTACCGCCGGGCGGCGCGGTGGCCGCCGAGGTAGTGCCAGGGCGAGGTCTCGTGGCCGCCCCAGGGGGACAGCCAGTTCGTGAAGGCGAGGAAGACGACCCCGCCGGGCCGGACCACCCGGATCATCTCCGCGCCCATCCGCCAGGGGTCGGGAACGTGTTCGAGCACGTTCGAGGAGAAGCACACGTCGACGGAGCCGGTGGCGAGCGGCAGGCTGAGCGCGGTGCCGAGCACAGTGCCGGGCGGGGGCGGGCCGTGGAGGGTCAGCTCCCCGGCGTCGCACTCGACGCCGACGCACCGGGCGCCCGCCCTCCGCAGCGCGGTGGTGAAGAATCCGGGGCCGCTGCCGACGTCCGCCACGGTCGCGCCGTCGAGGGAGGCGTACCGGCCGAGCTGGGCGACGGTGTCGGCGGCCAGCAGGCGGTAGAACCCCTCCGGGTCGGACTGCTCGTCGCGGAAGGCGCGCAGCAGGCGCACCGAGCGGGCGAGCGTCGCGCGGTGGGGAGCGGGCGGCACGGGGGGACCTCCGGGGCGGCGAAGCGGCAATCCTACGCCTCGGTAACGTACTCATCACGGCACTTGAGCCCAAGGGTGCGTCGCCCTTTTCGTCCTCTACGATGCGGTTCACGGCGAGCAGGAGGTCAAGTGTGCGGCGCAATGTCGGATTGGTCCTGGTCGGAGTCGCGGCCTTCTTCCTCGCCCTCGCCACGCTGGTGCGGTTCTACGTCGCGAACCAGGTGATCGCCGCCCCGGCGAACTTCTTCCAGCAGTCGACGCTGGAGGCCACCGGCGCCTCGTACCTCGACACCGCCACCCTCAAGATGCGCGACGGCGTGCGCCTGCGGGCGGTGAACACCGTCCGCGGCGACGCGCGCGCCGCCACCAACAAGATCGCCGTGTGGGACTCCTTCACCTCCATCGAGGACCCCGCGACGAAGAAGAGCGTCGAGATCCAGCAGCAGCGCGCCGCCTTCGACCGCCGGACCGGGACGCTCTACAACATCAAGGGCGCGTCGGTGGGCAGCGACACCGGCGTCCGGCAGTCCGGGATCGGGATGTTCTGGCCGATCGGCGTGAAGAAGCGCTCCTACCCCTACTTCGACATCTCGACGAAGCGGACCTGGCCCGCGGTCTTCGAGGGGGAGGAACGGGTCCAGGGCATCAAGACGTACCGCTTCGTGCAGCGGATCCCCCCGACGGGCACCGAGTCCGTCAAGGGCGGCCTGCCCGCCTCGCTGCTGAAGGTGAAGAACCCCAAGAAGCTCCCGGGCTATGACAAGAAGACCGGGAACGTCGCCGTCGACCGCGTCTACGACGCCACCGTGACGCTCTGGGTGGACCCGCGCACCGGCGGCCAGGTGAACCAGGAGCAGAAGGTCCGGACCACGCTCCGCACCAAGGACGGCGTGGACCGGCTCGTCGCCGCGAACCTGGACCTGAGGATGACCGACGCGAGCCAGAAGGCCCTCGCCAAGATCAACAAGGACCAGGCGCTGAAGATCGCGGCGTTCCGGGCGATCGTCCCGATCGGCGGCGCGGCCCTCGGGCTGGTCCTGCTCGTCGTCGGGCTCGTGCTGGCGATCCCCGGACGCGAGACGATCATTCCGTTGCCCGACGGCGCCGACGAGAGCGCGAGCACGACGAAGGCGGACGGCCCGAGCCAGGCCGCCCGCCCTCGGTCCGGAAACTGACCGATCAGCCGTCGATGCGGTGCTGCGTCCAGAAGGACGTCAGGTCGGTCGAGGTCGCGGCCTGGGCCGCCGCCTTGAACTCCGCCGTCGTCGACACGCCGTACCAGTGGGACTGCGCGTAACTGCGCAGCAGGTTGGTCATCGCGGTCGTGCCGATCAGCCGGCGCAGGTCGTGGAGCGCGCACTTGCCGTAGGAGTACACGACCGTGCTGTACCGGCTGGAGTGCGCGTCCCAGTACGCCATGGAGTTGGTGATCTTCTCGGCGGACGACGCCCAGGAGACGTTGTTCCAGCAGCCCGACCCGGTGAGGCCCTGGTACAGGTCCGTGGAGTAGTCGGCGAACGCCTCGTCCAGCCACGGGCTGTTGTACTCGTCGTCGCCGACGATGCCGTACCACCACTGGTGCGCCAGCTCGTGCGCGAGCGCGGTCGAGCTGACCAGGTCCAGGACGAAGCCGGGGTACTCCATGCCGCCGAACCAGTAGCCGTTGTCCAGCACGACGTCGACCTCGCCGTACGGGTACGCGCCGAACCGCCCGCTGTGCGCGTCGATCGCGGACTTGGCCGTGCTCAGCATCGAGTTCGCCGAGCTGGAGCTGATCGAGCTCACCCGGTAGACGTTGATCTTCACGCCGTTCGGCGACGTGCCGGAGACGAGGCCGAACGGCCCGGCCGCCCAGGCGAAGTCGCGGACCTGCTTCGCGGTCGCCGTCGTGACCGTCCGGCCGGAGGAGCCGGGCGTGTCCACCGACGTCCCGGTCGCGGGGACGCTGATCGAGCTCGGGTGGTCCAGCGTGACCGTGAAGTCACTGGCGAGGCTGTAGAACGACTCGCCGTTGTCGGTGTACGGGTCCAGGTGCCAGCCCGACGCGTCCCGGATGGCCAGGACCGGCAGGGCGTTGCCGAGGAAGTTGTACGACCCGTCGCGGCCGAACCGGTCGACGCCGCTCGGGACCACGATGCTCAGGTCGAACCCGATCGAGCCGCTCTGCCCCTGGTTCAGCGGGCTCGGCAGGGTGACCTTCAGCGCGGTGCAGCCGACCTCGAGGGAGCCGGCGGTGCCGCCCGTGACGTTCGAGACCGTGATGGGCGTCGACGGGCAGCTGCCGTGGTAGTTGTCCCACAGCCGCAGGTAGACCTCGGTGAGCGGGGTGGCCGAGGCGTTCGTGAAGCTCACGCTCTCGTGGCCGGTCCAGGTGGAGCCGCTGGAGTTGCTGGTCAGGTTGACCGTGTACGACGGCGACGCCGGCGTTCGTACGCTGTCCGCGAGCGTCGCGGACCCGCCGGGCGCCGTGTGCGGGGCCGCGGCGTGGGCCGCGCCGATCGGGGTCAGCGCCGTCGCCGCCGAGGCGACCAGCGCGAGCAAAGCCTTCTTCAAGGGAACTCCTGGTGATGAAGAGGGCCCCGCGCGGGTGACGCGCGGGGCCCCGATGGATCACGGTCAGGATGCGTTGATGGCGACGTCGTCGATGGTGAAGCTCGTCTGCAGGCCCGAGTCCTCGGTGCCGCTGAACGATAGCGTCACGGTCTGGCCCGCGTAGGACGACACGTCGAAGGTCTTCTGCGTGTATCCGGACGCGGCGTTGACGTTGCTGTAGGTGGCCAGGGTCGTGCTGCCGACCTTGACCGTCAGCTTGTCGTAGACCGTGCTGCCGGTCTCGCTCGTGTCGATGTGCAGCCAGAAGCTGAGCGAGGCGCTGCAGCCGGACGGGATCGTCACCGACTGGGTGGCGCTGTCGGTGTGGGTGGTGCCGTACCCGTCCAGCCAGGCGAAGTAGCTGCCCGAGTGCGGGCTCTCACCACTGCCGCTGGTCGAGACGACGCCGGAGGTCGTCGTCCACGGTGAGGTGCCGCTCTCGAACCCGCCGTTGCTCACCTTGTTGCCCGGCGAGGAGCACCCGCCGCCGACCGGATTCACGGTCCAGGTGAACGTCGTGGTGCCGGTCGCGCCGGAGGTGTCCCTGGCCGTCACGGTGACCGAGGAGGTCCCGGCCGTCGTGGGCGTGCCGGAGATCAGGCCGGTGGAGGAGTTGATCGATAGCCCGGCGGGCAGGCCCGTCGCGCTGTAGGTCAGCGTCTGCCCGTTCGGGTCGCTGGCCTGGATCTGCAGGCTGACCGCGGTGCCGACCGTGGTGGTCTGGTTGCCGGGGTTGGTCACCGACGGGCTTCCGGGCTGGCCGGAGCAGGTGCCGGGGACCGGGTCGGAGCCGGTGACGCTGACCGCCGCCCAGGCGGCGTCCACGGTGTTGTACTCGGTGCAGTGCGCGCCGTACAGGTCGGCGGCGGCCTTCAGCGAGTCGGTCCGCGCCCGGGAGTAGTTCTCACTGCTGCTGGCGTACGATGCGAGCGCCTTGTACCAGATCTTGCCGGCCTTGTCGTTGCCGATGCCGGTGACCGTGGAGTTGTTGCACGTCGGGCTGTTGCCGTAGCCGTGGTCACCGCTGCCGACGGCCAGCAGGAAGAACCAGTGCGCCAGTGGGCCGAGCGAGTAGTGCGGGTCCAGCGAACCGTTGCTGCTCGTGTAGCAGTTCGGGGAACTGCCGTCGAGCGACGGCTGGTACATGTAGCGCAGCGGCTTGCCGTCGCCGTTGATGTTGATCAGCTCGCCCATCGTGTAGTCGGGCGTGTCCTTGGCGTTGTTCGCGTAGAACTCCACCATGGTGCCGAAGATGTCGCTGGTGCCCTCGTTCATGCCGCCGGTCTCGCCGGTCTCGTCCCAGCCGGTGAGCGCGCCGCTGACGCCGTGGCTCATCTCGTGGCCGGCGACGTCGATCTCGACGAGGGGACGGGAGTTGCCGGAGCCGTCGCCGTACGTCATCTGGGAGCCGTCCCAGAACGCGTTGACGTAGGCGTTCCCGTAGTGCGTACGGGACGGCACGCCCGCGCCGTTGCCGAAGATGCCGTTACGGCCCTGGACGTTCTTGTAGTAGTCGAACGTCTCCGCCGCGCCGTAGTGCGCGTCGACGCCGGCCGAGGCCGGGTCGCTGTTGGTCCCGTTCCCGAACGTCCCGGTCGAGTTGCTGAACGTCGTGCCGGTGCCGCTCGTCGCGTGGTTCAGGTTCGTGGTGTACCCGTTGCCGTGCGACGGGTCCTTCATCGTCCACGTGCTGCCGGACTGCGTCAGGTCGATCGGCACCGTGCCGCTGTAGATCGAGTTGCCGGTGCCCGCGGTGAGGGGGCCGACCCCGCCGTTCGGCGCGGCCTTGGCGCGCGCCTCGGCGGCGCGCTGCTGCGCCGGAGACAGGAACGTGTCGATCTCGTCCCGCTTGGTCACGACCTTGCCCTTGGTCGCGTCCACCAGGACGTGCAGCACGCTCGGCGTACGGTCGGCGCGCACGCCGCGTACGACGGTCTCCCACACCAGCTGGGAGGACCGGCCGGTGGCCCACACGGCGAGGTGCGGCGTGCCGACCGAGGACACCGTGCCGGCGAGCTGCGCCCGCGAGGTACGGGCCGCGTCGGCGGCGGCGACGTGCGGCGTCGTGGACACGGCCGAGGCGGGGGTCGCCGTGTTCAGCGCGCGGTACGTGCCGCCCGGCTTGAGGTGGACGATCAGGTCGCCGCCGTAGACCGGCAGGCCGTGGAACGTCCGGTCGAACCGGACGTCGGCCGCGCCGTTCTTGTCGACCACGACCGTGCGCGGCGTGAAGGCGTCACCCGACTTCACGTGCCCGGCGCTCTTGTGCGCCGCGAGGGCCTTACGCGCCTGGGCGACGACCTGGTCGTGGGAGGAGGGGGACGTTTTCACCGTGAAGTCGCTCGGCGTGAACGCCGAACGCCCGGCCGGCTGTGGTTTGGCGGGGGCCTTCACGGGAACCTGGGACGGGGCGGCGGTGACGGCCGGAGCCGTCAGCAATCCGCCTGCGACGGCGATGACGGCCGTGGCCGACACCGTCGCGATGCGTCGTTTGGACATGAGCGGGGAAATCCTTTCGCCAAGGGGGTGGGCCCGCGCCATCGCGGGCAGGCGGAAGGGGCAGGGTCTCGGCCTTCCGGTTTGGAGGACCTTGCGCAGAGTGTCCGATCCTGAAGGGAAGCTGAGAAGAGTTCTCCCGCAGCCGTAGGGAAATCCCTACGCCGGCCGGTCCGCCGCGCGCGGGCTCGTGACGGCCCGGGTCAGGCCGACGCGGGACCGCACCCCGAGCTTGCGGTACGACCTGGTCAGCGCCGCCTCGACCGTCTTGATGCTCACGAACAGCCGGGCCGCGATCTCCCGGTTCGTGGCGCCCTCGGCGACCAGCGCGGCCACCCGGCGCTCCATGCCGGACAGCGCGCGCAGCGGGTCGTCCTCCCCGGCCGCCGTCGGCACGCCCAGATCGAGCCGGTCCAACTCGGCGGTCACCGCCGCGATCCAGGGCGCGGCCTTGGCGCGCAGCAGCACCCGGCGGGCCCCGTGCAGCGCCTCCCGCGCCGCCGGAACGTCTGACGCGCGCAGGTACAGGCGGCCGAGCTCGAGGCGGGCCCGCCCCTCCTCGACCGGGTAGGGGAGCGCCGCCTGGGCCCGTACCGCCCGCTCCAGCGCGGGTACGGCCCCGTCCAGGTCACCGCGCGCGGCGAGGACCAGGGCGGCGGCCCGGTCCAAAGCGGCCAGCACGCTCGGCCGGCCCAGCCGGACGGCCTGCCGCCTCGTCTCGTCGATCAGCTCGTCCGCCTCCGCGACCTCCCCGATCGCCGCGAGCGCCTCGGCGAGGTCGGCGTGCCAGCGTCGCAGGCCGGGCTCGGCCAGGCCCTGCGCCGCCTCCATCGCGCGGACCCGGCGAAGGGCGGCGACGGCGCCGGCCGGATCGCCGCGCAGCAGCCTGATGTGCCCCAGCGCGTGCAGCGTCGTCGGCAGGAACAACAGGTCCCCGTCGTCCTCGCTGTGCCCGACACCGCGTTCGGCGGCGGCCAGGCCACGGTCCACCGAACCGCCGGCGGCCTCGGCGAACGCGACCGCGCACCAGGCGGGCCCCTGGCTCAGCTCGCTGTCCTGCGCCAGCCGCAGACACTGGTAGGCCAGGTCGAGGCCCCGGTCGCAGCGGCCGCGCGCGGTCTCCACGTGCGCGGACCCGTACAGGCACATGAACAGGCTCTCCACCGCGCCCCGCTGGCGCACCGCGTACGTCAGCGCGCGCAGTTCGGCGCGCGCCTCCTCCAGCCGGTCGTGCAGCAGATGGTGCTTGTGGCGCAGGTACACCGGGCCGTTGTGGCCGAGCCGGATCGCCGGATCCTGCGGGCCGGCCAGGGCCCGCGCCATGGTCCGCTCCGCTTCCGGCGACCCGATGTGGAACTCCGCCAGGGCCTGTTTGGCCAGGGCCAGCAGCTCGGTGCTGCGGTCGCCCGCCTCCGCCGCCAGCCGCGCCGCCGTCGCCGCCTCCGCGCGGGCCTGCGGCGCGGAGCCCTTGACCAGCCAGGCCCGCCAGGCGAGGCGGTAGTGCAGCGGCGCGAGCAGCGCCGGGTCGTCCCGCGCGTCGGCCAGCGCGCGGGGGAACACCTCGTCGAGTTCGGCGAGGGCCTGCCCGCACGAGTCCAGCAGCACGATCCACGCCCGCACCCGCTCGGCGGGCAGTACGGCCGCCGCCAGGACGTTCTCGGCGATGCCGCGCGCCATCGCGAACTCGCCGGCGGCCAGCGCGTCCTCGGCGGCGGTGAGCCGCAGCCCCGGCTCCGCCTCCGGCTTGGTGGTGCGCTCGGCGGCCAGGAGCCCCAGCCTCGCGGCGGCGGCACGGGCTCCGCGCCGGCGCGCGGCGGTGGCGGCCTCCGCGAGGGTCTCGGCGACCTGGGCGTCACGGCCCGGCGCGACCACGGCGAGGTGGTGTGCGCGTTCCACCGGGTCGGTGACCGCGTCGGCGAGGGCCGCGTGGGCGGCGAGCCGGTCCCGCTCGGCCGACTCCGCGTACAGCACCGCCGACAGCAGCGGATGCGTGAACCGGATGACGTCCCCGGGCGCGACGATCCCGGCGTGCCGCGCCTCGGCGATGTCCGCGGCGGCCTCCCGCCGGCCCGCGGCGCGCAGCAGCGCGAGCGTCGGCCGCGCCGCCGCGCCGGCGACGAGAAGCGTCTGGCGGGCGCCGGAGGACAGCGCGAGCAGGCGTCCCATCATCAGCGTGCGCAGCCCGTCCGGCACCGGGAGCGGCGCCGCCGGATCGAGCGGCTCCCGGTGGTCGGCGAGCGCCCGGCCCAGCTCCAGCGCGAAGAACGGGTTGCCGTCGCTGGCCCGGTGCACCTTGGCCAGGACCGGACGGGGCAGCCGCAGGTCGGCGAGCAGCCCGCCGATCTCCGTGGTCGTCATCGCGGGCACGGGCAGTGTCAGGACGGGCGGCGGGCAGAGCCCCGGCGGGTCCTGCGGCTCGCCCGGGCCCGCGCGCAGGCCGACCAGGGCGCGCAGGGGCAGCCCGTCGGCGCGCCGGGCGATGAAGGCCAGGAGCTCCGCGCTCGGCGCGTCCAGCCACTGCGCGTCGTCGACGACGAGCAGCACCGGCGCGGCGGCGCAGAGCGTACGGAAGGCCGCCAGCACGGCGACGCGCAGGCCGAGGACGTCGCGCTCGCCGACCGGGTCGTCGCGGCGCAGCAGCGCCGCCTCCAGAACGGCCCGCTGGTGCGTGGGGAGCGTGTCCAGCAGATCGTCGCCGGTCTCGGCCAGCAGGTCGATGAGGCCGAGGAACGGCAGGTGCCGTTCGGTCGCCGACAGGGAGCAGCGCAGCACCCGGTGATCGGTGAACTCCTCGGCCAGTGCCGCCAGCAGAGTGGACTTGCCGATGCCGGCGGGCCCGGTCAGCACGACGCTGCCGCCGACGGCGAGGTGATCGCGGGCGCGGGCGAGAAGAGGGGCACGGTCCACCAGCGCGGGCGGCGAGGGCGCGCCGACCCGCGCCTGCGCCGGTGGGGGCGATGATGGTCCGCCGGCCCACGCCTGCGTCAGGGCAGGCGGCGACGGTCCCCTGACCTGCGGCCGCGCTGCCGCCGGCCGGGAGGCCGTTCCATTGGCTGATCCGAACGGATCGGTCATCCGTGCTGGCCCTCCGGGCTCGCTCCAACGTAGGAGCCCCGAGCGGGCAAGCTAACAATCGGTCATACCGCCGTCAACACCTCTGGTTGGGATGTTCTTCGTATTTGTCTGCTACGCGTTCCAGTGGACGAGGCCGGACATCGCAACGGGCTTCCCGTGGAACCTAACTAGAACCTGTTGCAGTTCGCTGCTGCGGCACCTATGGTCGGGACTGTGCGGACACGGGTAACGGAACTCTTCGGCATCGAATATCCGATCTTCGCTTTCAGCCACTGCCGGGACGTCGTCGCGGCGGTCAGCCGCGCGGGCGGCATGGGCGTCCTCGGCGCCCTCTACTTCACCCCCGAGCAGCTGGAGACCGAGCTGGCGTGGATCGACGACCACGTCGGCGGCAGGCCGTACGGCGTCGACGTGGTCATGCCCGCCAAGTACGAGGGCGCGGACCTCGGCGACGCCGGCGAGCTGCTCTCCAAGCTCCAGGGCATGATCCCCGAACGCCACCGGCAGTTCGTCAACGACCTGCTGGAGCGCCACGGCGTCGACCCGCTCACGGAGGAGGGCGCGGGCCGCTACCTCCTCGGCTGGACCGACGCCACCGCCCGTCCCCAGGTCGAGGTGGCGCTGAAGCACCCGATCGCCCTCCTGGCCAACGCGCTCGGGCCGCCCCCCGCGGACGTCGTCGAGCAGGCGCACCAGCACGGCGTGAAGGTCGCCGGCCTGGCCAGCAACGCCCGCCACGCCAGGAAACAGGTCGAGGTCGGCGTCGACATCATCGTCGCGCAGGGCACCGAGGCCGGAGGCCACACCGGCGACGTGGCGACGATGGTGCTCATCCCCGAGGTCGTCGACGCCGTCGGCCCGGACACCATCGTGCTGGCCGCGGGCGGCATCGGCCGCGGCCGTCAGGTCGCCGCCGGCCTCGCGCTCGGCGCCGAGGGCGTCTGGACCGGCTCGATCTGGCTCACCGTCGAGGAGGCCGACACCCCCGAGGCGTCCCGCGACCGGCTCCTCGCCGCGACGTCGCGCGACACCGTGCGCTCCCGCTCCTGGACCGGCAAGCCCGCGCGGATGCTCAAGACCGCCTGGACCGACGCCTGGGAGTCCCCGGAGTCGCCCGGCACGCTCCCGATGCCGATGCAGTTCATGCTCATCTCCGACGCGCTCCGGCGGATCAACCGCGCCGGCGCGGGGGAACTGACGACCTTCCCGGTCGGCCAGATCGTCGGCTCGATGAACCAGGTCAAGACCGCCTCCCAGGTGATCTACGACCTCATCGAGGAGTACGTCGAGACGATGGAACGCCTGAACGCCCTCACCGAATCCTGACCCTCCGGGTGCCGCCGGCGGGCGCGGGCCCGTGCCCGCCGGCGGCCCGCCACGGCGGCTCAGGCGGGCTGGACGGCGTCGATCTCGGCGAGGATCTCGCGCTTGCGGTCCTCGCCCAGGAAGGACGCGCGGACGCCGTTGCGGGCCAGGTCGGCGAGCTGCTCGCGGCCGAGTCCCAGGTCCCGCGCCGCCACGCGGTACTCGTTGGTCAGCGTCGTGCCGAACATCGGCGGGTCGTCGCTGTTCAGGGTCACGTACAGGCCCTCGGCCAGCATCCGGGGGAGCGGGTGCGCGGAGATGTCCGGCACCTGCTTGGTGCAGACGTTCGAGGTCGGGCAGACCTCCAGCGGCAGCTGCGTCTCCCGCAGGTACGCCACCAGCTCCGGGTCCTCGATACAGGCGATCCCGTGCCCGATCCGCTCGGCCTTCAGCTCCCGGATCGCCTCCCAGATCGTCTCCGGACCGCTCATCTCCCCGGCGTGCGGCACGCTGTGCAGCCCCGCGGCGATCGCGGCGCGGAACGCGTCCCGGATCGACTGCTGGTGCGAGAGCCGGTCCTGCTCGACGCCGCCGATGCCGAAGCCGACGAGCTTCTCCGGCGGGTGGTTCAGCGCGTGGTCGAGGGTCCCGCGGTCGGCGTCCTCCCCGAACTCGCCGGGGATGTCGAAGACGTAGGCGACCTCGATCCGGTCCGCGACCTCACGGGCGGCGAGGTCCAGCGCCTCGGTCACGGCCGGCATCGTCATCCCGACCGACACGTGGGAGTACGGCGTGACGGTCAGCTCGACATAGCGGACGTTCTGCGCGGCCAGGTCCCGGGCCACGCCGGTGACCAGCGTCGCGACGTCCTCCGGCTCCCGGATGAGGCCGTTGACCGCGAAGTAGACCTCGGCGAAGTGCGGGAAGTCGCGGAACTCGAAGAACTCCCGCAGGGCCGCCTCGTTCGTCGGCACGTTGTGGCCGGTGTGCCGCCGGGCCAGCTCCAGCACGGTCGGCACGGACGCCGAACCGACCAGATGAACGTGAAGTTCGACCTTCGGCAGCGCGTGGATGAAGTCATCGGTGACGGTCATGCCGGGGAAGCTAACAGCGCCGAAACCCGCCGAGCCAGAGATTTCCGCCGAACCTGACACCGATTGGTCAATTTCCGCACAAGCGGGGACCGCGGCCCGCCGCGGGCCACGGTCCCGGTGAGGTCGGCCGCTACCAGCGGAGCAGCCAGGCGAGAACGCGGCCGGCGACGAGGTAGACGGCGGCGGCGAACAGCCAGTTCTCGGTGAGCTGCTTGCGCGCGTCGCCGTTGCGGAACACGTCGTGGAACGGGGTCGCCAGCCAGGTGCCGGCCCGCATCACGGTGTGCACCACGTCGTTGGCCTGGTTGGCGCCGCCCCAGGCCAGCGCGATGCCGAACAGCAGGATGAGGGTGATCGTCCAGGCGGCCAGCCACACGAACGCGCTGAGCCCGTCGTGCCGCTGGAACCGCCGGACGCGCGTGGTGTTCCAGCGCCGGGTCCGGGTGTCGCTCACCGCCGGAGCCGAGGCCGTCGTCTCCGCCGCCGAGTCGCGCCGGCGCCGCCATATCTGCGTGGCCATCTGTTCCTCCTCAGAGGCCCGAGTTTTGACGAAGTTGTCCCTCAGAGAAAAGCCACTAAACGGTCACTTCCTGTAATCACCTGCGACGAACCCCGCCGTCCTGACATGGTGAGCAGCCGAATCGAAGGTCCGTTCGCCCTCGACCCGCGGGAAGGAGAGAGGCGCTTCGCGCGGAGGAGGGCGCGTTGTCCTGGTGCGCTTTCGTCGACGAGTCCGAGTCCAACCGCAAACTCGACCCCGACGTCTACATCCTCGCCGCGTCCATCCTGCCGCCCGAATCCAGGGCGGCCGTACGCGAAGCGATGTTGCGGTCGCGCCTGCCGGGTGAGCGCAAGGTGCACTGGTATCACGCAGCAGAGAAGCGTCGACATCTCTTGAGCGATGTCGTCGCCTCCCTGAGCGCGCTCCACCTCGTTGTCGTGCGGAGTGGGATCCCCGGTGAGCCTTCTGAACGCCGACGCCGCAAATGTCTGGAAACGCTGCTGTTCGAATTGGCGTCCGCAGGAGTCAGCGAGGTGATCCTGGAGTCACGGCAGGACAGGCAGAACAAGAGCGATCGTCGACTGATCGACACCCTGCTCGCCAGGAAGGTGATCGCGCCCGAAGTCCGAATCCGTCACGCGTTGGGTCCTGCGGAGCCGCTCCTTTGGCTTCCGGATATTGTCGCAGGCGCGGTCGTCGCAGCACGTTGCGGGCAACCGGAGTGCTTTGATCGAATCAGCGACATCGTCAGCATCTGCGAGATCGGGCCCTGACATGCGCAAGCCCGGGACCCCACCGTCCAGCGGGACCTTCCCGGGCTCACTTCCTGACCCGCTCCGAGAAGCGGCGGCCTTGTCGCTTAGTGTGCCTCGTTCACTGCGAAGCGTCAACCGATATCAGCGGTCAGGGCCTCGGCGAACCCAGGGCATCGAAGGGGTGACGGTCAAGCGGGCGAACCGCTGCTGATCGTCAGGTTTGCCAGTGATCGCTAAGGTGGCGCTCGGAAAGTCCGGTGCCACCTCCGGACGATCGCGTGTGTGGGGGTGTGGTGAAGTCGCTCGCGCCAGGAGATCCCACGCACATCGGCCCATACAAGCTGGTCGGGCGTCTTGGCGCCGGCGGGATGGGGCGGGTCTATCTCGGTCGTGATGTCAACGGCCGGCAGGCGGCCATCAAGGTGGTGCGAGCCGAACTCGCTGACGAGCGGGACTTCCGTCGCCGGTTCGCCCGGGAGGTCAAGGCCGCTCGTGCGGTCGACGGCAGGTACACCGCCGCGGTCTTGGACGCCGACCCCGATGCCGAAACTCCGTGGCTGGCCACCGCCTACATTCCGGGCTCCTCGTTGGCCGACCGCGTCGCCGATCACGGTCGGATGGACGAGGGCGAGTTGCGTCGCCTGGCGGCGGGCTTGGCGTACGCGCTGTCGGCGATCCACACCGCCGGGCTCATCCACCGCGACCTGAAGCCGTCCAACATTCTCCTCGCCGGTGACGGTCCCCGCGTCATCGACTTCGGCATCGCCCGGGCAGCCGAAGCCAGCGCCCTCACCCGCACGGGTGTCACGATCGGGTCCCCGGGCTACATGTCCCCTGAGCAGATCAACGGACAGCCCGTGGAGACAGCCAGCGATGTGTTCTCTCTCGGCGCGGTGCTCGCCTACGCCGCCACCGGCCGCTCTCCGTTCGGCGCGGGTGCCACCCCCGCCCTGCTGTACCGGGTCGTGCACAATCCGCCCGACCTTACCGGCGTCCCCGCCGCGCTGCTGCCGCTGCTCAGCGCCTGTCTGGACAAGCGTCCGGCGGCCCGACCGACCGTCCAGCAGATCCTGGACACCGTCGTGCCACCGGTGATGGTCGCCCCGACTCTCGTCCAACAGCCCGACACCCACGTCGAACAGTCCGACACCCACGTCGCTACCAGAACGCTGCCCACGAGGCCGGTGCTCAGCCGGCGGCGCGTCCTGGCCGCCG
Source organism: Actinoallomurus rhizosphaericola (assembly GCF_024055675.1). Lineage (NCBI taxonomy): Bacteria > Bacillati > Actinomycetota > Actinomycetes > Streptosporangiales > Thermomonosporaceae > Actinoallomurus > Actinoallomurus rhizosphaericola. The sequence goes on from NZ_JAMXMW010000016.1 coordinate 50,631, forward strand.
GCGGCGCGGCCGCAATCGCCGTGACCGCCGCAGTGACCGCCCCCGCCCTCCTGACCAGCAGCCGCACGAAACCCCGTACGAACGGCCCCAGCCCGGCACCGGTCGACACGCGCCCGGTCAACCCGCCGCAGACCTTGTGGCAGCTGACCGTCACCACCGGAATCAACGCGGTCGAAACCCTCTCGGCCGCGACCCGGGATACGGTCCTGGTGGCCGAGAATGCCGAGGCGGACGGTGGCGAGGTCAGTGGGACGCTGTCCGGCCTGGATCCCAAGACCGGCACGCGCCGTTGGAAGTGGGCTGCTCCCGGCATGCCGGCGATCCGCGCGGTCGCCCAGGATCACAACACGCTCTACGTGGCCGCCGAGTCCCGGTTCTATACGCTTGAGGAGGCCGGCAGGAAGCAGCGATGGTCCGTCAAGGCACCTTTCTCCGTGTTCGCCGTGGCGGACACCGCGGTGGCGGGCTGGACTGATGACTTCTCCGGCTCCTCGACCTTGATCTGCCTGGATCGGGTCGACGGCCACCAGCGATGGACTTACAGTGCCGGCGCCGCCGACACGGACTGGATCAGCGTCTCCGACACGACCGTCGCCTTCGCCGACGGCAGCCAAATGACCGCGCCGAACGTCTACGCCATGGACACGGTCACGGGCAAGCAACGCTGGCAGTTCAACGCCGGCAGGGATTTCGGCCATCCACTGGCCACCAGCGACACCGTGTACGTGGGCGGTCAGGAATCATCGCCGTTCTGCGCGCTCGACGCCAAGACCGGTCAGGTCCGCTGGAAGGCCGCGTTCGGGCAGACCGACGCGGCACCGGTGGTCGACCGGTCGACGGTGTACGTCATCGACGACAGAGCCAACACCCTGCACGCTCTCAACGTCACCGACGGCTCCCAGCGGTGGAAGTTCGACGGCACGGCCTTCAAGGGCGTGTGGGGCCCGTTCAACGGCATCGTCTACCTGACCGGCTACTACGACATGACCTACGCCCTGCACGCCGAAACCGGACGCCTCCTGTGGAGCTACCACGCCATTAAGCCACTGCAAGTCGCCACGACCAGCGACGGCACTCTCATCCTCACCTGCTCCCCGGCCGTGGACAAGAACACCCTGTACGGCCTACGCGCGTAGCAGACCCGCCGCGTACCAGCAGGGACTCGCCGGCGGAAAACGTCGAGCGCCGCACGACCGGCCCGGGCTAAGGCGAAGAGTTGTTCGTGACGCGAACACTCCACGGCGGCGGCGTCCCACAGAGGGTTACAGGCGGTCAGCCATGGTTCCGCGACGACCCCAGGACTACATCGCCGTCGCGAACCGCGTGTCCGGCCGGAACCTGACCGGTCTCTTCGACGCCTGGCTGTACGGCGCGAAGACCCCGCCGATGCCCGGCCACCCCGACTGGACCGCCCGGCAGCCGTCGCCCTCCGCGACACCGCCACCCGCCCACTGAGCGAGCCGCGGTGACCGCTGCGCCCGTGGACGGCCGGATCGCAGGAGCACAGCCGTCCACGTGGGTCGCCACGGAACCGGGGCCGCACAGTCCGGGATGAGCGCGCGGGCCGGGTACGGCCATGCGCGAGCATGGACGCCGGTGTCCTGGCCCGTGCGGGCCGGGCGGTAGGGCGAGGGAGACTCCATGCGGACGATCGGGATGCTGGGCGGCATGAGCTGGGTGTCGAGTGCGGAGTACTACCGGTTGGCCAACGAGGTGGTCCGTGAGCGGCTCGGCGGACTGCACTCGGCGCGGCTGGTGATGGCCTCCGTCGACTTCGCCGACATCGAGGAGCTGCAGATGAGCGGTCGCTGGGAGGACGCCGGGCGGCTGCTCGCGGATGAGGCGCGCAAGGTCGAGGCGGCGGGCGCCGACCTGCTGCTGATCTGCACGAACACCATGCACAAGGTCGCCGACCAGGTTCAGGCCGCCGTCGACATCCCGCTGCTGCATCTGGCCGACACGACGGCGGCGGCGGTCACCGCCGCCGAACTGTCCACCGTGGGGCTTCTCGGCACGGCGTTCACGATGGAGCAGGACTACTACCGCGACCGGCTCGCGAGCCATGGGCTCACCGTGCTGGTCCCGCCTGCCGCCGATCGCGCCGAGGTGCACCGCATCATCTACGACGAGCTGTGCCTGAACGTGATGTCCGCCGAGTCTCGCCGGACCTACCGGCGGGTCATCGCGGGGATGGTCGACGCCGGCGCCGAGGGCGTCATCCTCGGCTGTACCGAGATCGAGCTGCTCGTCGGCGCGGCCGACAGCCCCGTGCCGGTGTTCCCCACCACCCGGCTCCACGTGGCGGCCGCCGTCGACGCCGTCCTGCGGCCCGTGCCCTGACGAACGACTCCGGACGCGCGACACCGGGCCGGACACGCCGTGCGGGATGAACCCGCTGCGCCTTCGAGTTCACCTCCGCACCGGCGTTCACGGCTTCGGTGCCTGGACGGGGACGTTCGCCACCGCCGGGAAGCCCGGGACCCGCACGGTGACGGTCCGGACGCCTGCGGGCAGCCGGAACATGTTCCAGCCGACGAGGCTGCCCTGGGCGCGTACGACGACGTCGCCCTGGTGGAGCGAGTACCCGGGGAACACCGCCTGCTGCCTGGTGTCCGTGACGTTCTTGTACTCGTCCTGGCCGACGCCCAGCACGATGCGACCCGGCCCGGCATTGCGGAAGACGTCCGCCAGGTCGGTGGCGAACCCGGCCGGGATGGGGTGCTTGTTGACGTTGTGAAGCGTCCATGTGAGCACCGCGAACCCGTTCGGCTCGCGAATGAGGCCGGTGACACCGAAGGTCATCGACTTCGGCCACGGCAGCAACGGGATGGGCCTCTTGCCGGCGTGGACCGAGGCGAGCGCCGGAGGCTCGGGCCGTCCGGCCGGGTCCGCGTTCGCGGTGGGCAGTGGCCGCTTGTCCTGCGGCGGCTGGGCGAGCGCGGCGAACGTGATGACGACACGCCGGTTCAGGGCGCGCCCGGCGGGCTTGGTGTTGTCCGCGATCGGGTCGGCGGATCCGTGTCCGGCGGCCGAGTACCGGATCTCCTGCCGTTTCACCAGTTTGCGCAGGGCCGCGCGGACGTTCTCGGCGCGCTTCTTGGAGAGGGGGAGGTTCACCGCGTCGGTGCCGGTGTTGTCCGCGTACCCGTCGACCGCGACGGTGTCGCCCGGTGACTTCTCGATCTTCGCGCTCACCTGCTTGAGGAGGGTCCTCGCCTTCGCGGTCAAGGCCGCGCTGTTCGTCGCGAAGAGCACGTCGGAGGAAAGCCGGACGCTGGTCTTGCCGCCGCCGGTCGCGTCGGTCTCGTCGCCGTGCCGGACCGTGGTGACGAGCGGGTAGCTCTCCGGCGCGGCCGCGGGCGTCGTCACCGGGTTCAACGGCGTGCCGCCCGGCCGCTGATGCAGAACGTACGGGGCGTGCGCCGTGACGGGGACGCCGAGGAACGGCGGCGTGTTCGGGAACACCACGATCATCTTCCCCGCGCCGCCCGGCGCCGCCGGGAAGACGGCGTCCACGTCGACCTGCTGCCCGGCCTTGACGTCGGTCAGTTCCGTGCACAGGCAGGCGCCCGCCTGGGTGCGGAGCACCGGGTACTCGGTGGCGTGGGCCGGGTCCAGGAGGAGGGCGCCGCTCGGCGCGTGGTCCCCGGGGTGCGCCGGAGCGGCCCACGCGGTCGGCGCGACCGCCGATCCGGGCCCTGCGGTGACGCGGAACCGGGCGACGACACGGGCCGGCGCCACCTGGTCCAGTCCCATGAGGTCGACCGTGAACGACTTGCCCGGCCACGACATGTAGTGCGTGCGCAGCGGGGCGCCGTCGACGCGCACCACCCCGTGGGCGGACGGCTTCGCCGTGGGGGACGCCGACGCGTCGCCGCCGGTCTCGTCATTGCAGCCGGCCACCCCGACGGCCACGACCACCGCCGTGACGACCGTCCCCAAGCCGCGGTTGACCCCGCCCATCGCCGCCCCATTCGTGGTGATCACGTCGAATCAGTCGCAGGATGGGACGGCAGGGCGCCCTGCACGGTTCCGCCCTGATCACCGGACGGCGGCGCCCCGCTATTCGCCGGTGAAGACGGCGGGGCGCTTCTCCCCGAAGGCGCGGGAGCCCTCCTTGGCGTCGGCCGAGCCGATGACCGGCCAGCCGAGCTCGTCGGAGATCTTCAGCGCGTCGGCCTCGGGCAGGCCCTCGGTCCTGCGGTAGGTCTCCAGGATCGCCTGGACGGCGAGGGGGCCGCAGGAGGCGATCTCGTCGGCGAGCTCCCGGGCGGTCGCCAGGGCCCGGCCGTCGGGGACGATCCGGTTGATCAGGCCCATCCGCAGCGCCTCCTCGGGGGAGACGGACCGGCCGGTGAGCAGGATGTCCATCGCGAAGGCGTACGGGATCTGGCGGGGGAGCCGGATCGCGCTGCCGCCCATCGGGAACAGGCCGCGCTTCGCCTCGTACAGCCCGAGGGTGGCGCCCTCCGCGACGACGCGGAGGTCGGTGCCGACCAGCAGTTCGGTGCCGCCGGCGACCGCGTACCCCTCGACCGCGCTGATCAGCGGCTTCTTCGGCTGAGAGTCGCGCAGCAGGCCCTTCCAGTGGAAGTCCTGGATCTCGGACGCGCGTCGCCGTACCCGCTCGTCCTCCGACGGCCGGCCCATGGCCTTCAGGTCGGCGCCCGCGCAGAACTGCCCCTCGGCCCCCGTGAGGATGGCGACCCGGACCTCCGGAGTATCGGAGACGTAGGCCCACGCGTCGGCCATGCCGACGAGCATGTCGGTGCTGAGGGCGTTGCGGGCCTCGGGCCGGTTCATGGTCACGATGACGACGTGGCCGTCGCGCTCGACCGTGCAGTGCGGGGTGCTGATGGGCAGTCGTTCCGCCATGGCCGTCCTCCCTGCTCGCGGCCGCGTACGCGTCACGCGACACCGAAACAAGAACGGATTCTAGTGACGTGCATCGCATCCGAACAGGGGTTGTCGATCAAAACGAGAACGTGATCTACTGCGAGCGGAACCTCCGTACGACCGGTGTCGAGACGTACAGGGAGTAGTCCATGGGCTCGTTGGGCTTTTGGCGGCTGGCGGACAAGGACCCGGACTGGGTCGCGGCCGTGGACCCGGACGGGACGGAGTACCGCGCGGCGGAGTTGCTCGCCCGCTGCAACCGGGTCGTGCACGGGCTGCGCGACCTCGGGCTGCGGCCGGGCGACGGGCTCTGCGGGCTGGTGCCCAACGGCGTCGACGGCCTGATCCTCTACCTCGCCGCGCTGCAGGCCGGCTGGTACTACACGCCGATCAACTGGCACCTCACCGGCCCGGAGATCGGCTACATCGTCGCCGACAGCGAGGCCAAGGCCTTCTTCGTGCACGAACGGTACGCCGCCGAGGGCGCCCGTGGGGCGGAGGAGGCGGGGCTCGACCCGCGGCGGCGCTTCGCGTTCGGTGAGGTGCCGGGGTTCCGGGACTTCGGCGAGCTGGTCGCCGGGCGGCCGGACACCCTCCCGGAGGACCGTACGAACGGCGCGACCATGCACTACACCTCGGGGACCACCGGGCGGCCCAAGGGGGTCCGCCGCGCGCTGGCCGGGATCGACCCGGACGACAGCGCCGAGCTGATGACGTTCCTGCTGACGTTCTTCGGCTTCACGCCGGGCCGGCCGAACGCCCACCTCGTCACCTCGCCGAACTACCACACGGCGGTCACCCAGTTCGGCGGATCGGCGCTGCACATGGGGCACACGCTGGTCTACATGGACCGGTGGGACGCCGAGGAGGCGCTGCGCCTCATCGAGCGGTACCGGATCACGAACACGCACATGGTGCCGACCCACTTCAAGCGCCTGCTGTCGCTGCCCCAGGAGGTGCGCGAGCGGTACGACGTCTCGTCGATGCGGTGGGCGATCCACGCGGCCGCGCCCTGCCCGGTGCCGCTCAAGCGGGCGATGCTCGACTGGTGGGGCGACTGCATCTGGGAGTACTACGCGGCGACCGAGGGCGGCGGCACGATCGCCAGCCCGCAGGACTGGCGGGAGCACCCCGGGACGGTCGGCAAGGCCTGGCCGATCAGCGAGCTGCTGATCGTCGACGACGACGGCAACGAGGTTCCCCGGGGCACGCCCGGCACCATCTACATGAAGATGATGAGCGCCTCGTTCGAGTACAAGGGCGACCCGGAGAAGACGCGGGCGAACCGGCTCAAGGACTACTTCACCGTCGGCGACGTCGGCCACCTCACCGAGGACGGTTACCTGTTCCTGTCCGACCGCAAGGCCGACATGATCATCTCCGGCGGGGCGAACATCTACCCCGCCGAGATCGAGAACGAGATCATCGTCCACCCCAAGGTCGCCGACGTCGCCGTCTTCGGCATCCCGGACGACGAGTGGGGCGAGCAGATCAAAGCCGTCGTCGAGCCCGCCGAGGGCGTCGCGCCGGGGCCGGAACTGGCCGAGGAGATCCTCGCCTCCCTGGACGGCCGGCTGGCCCGGATGAAGTGGCCGCGGTCGTTCGACTTCATCGAGCGGATGCCGCGCGAGCCCAACGGCAAGCTCCTCAAACGCAAGCTGCGGGACCCGTACTGGAAGGACCGCGACAATGCCATCTGAGCGGCGAGCCGACGAGCGAGTGGAGTGGCCGGTGAGGGACGAGCCGGCCGCGGAGCGAGTGAGGAGGGGAGCGCGACCATGAACGCTGACCCCCTGGTCGCCGACCATGTCCTGGAGTTCCCCGGCGGGTACACGCGGTCGGTCGGGCCGGTGATCGGCCGGTTCCTCACCGAGCTGCGCGACGGCCGCCTCGTCGGGGTCCGTACGGCGTCGGGCGGGGTGCTGTTCCCGCCGGCCGAGTACGACGCCGACGGCGAAGCGGTCACGGACGAGTACGTCGAGGTCGGGCCCGGCGGCACGGTGACGTCCTGGTCGTGGGTGCCGCGGCCGCGCGCGGTCCATCCGCTGGACCGGCCGTTCGCCTGGGCGCTGATCCGGCCCGACGGGGCCGACACCGCACTCCTGCACGCCCTCGACGTCGGGACGTTCGAACCGGGCGCCGACCCGCCGAAGACCCTGCGCACCGGCATGCGCGTACGGCCGAAGTTCCGCGCCGAGCGCACCGGCTCGATCCGGGACATCGAGTGCTTCCGGCCCGACGTCACGATGATCACGGTGCCGAGCCGGGCGGAGTACCGCCTGAACGCCGGCCGGGCGCTGACCAGGTTCCTCGACGGGGTGTCCGAGGGGCGCCTGCTCGGGCACCGCTGCGACGTCTGCGGCAAGGTCTACGTGCCGATGCGCGGGCTGTGCCCGGTCGACGGCGTGCCCACGACCGAGGAGGTGGAGGTCGCCGACACCGGCACGGTCACGACGTTCGCGGTGAACAACATCCCGGACCCGCGCGCCCCGCAGGTGCCGTTCGTCTCGGCGTACATCCTGCTCGACGGCTCCGACATCTCCCTGCTCGCGTTGGTCGCCGGCATCGACGCCGACCGGGTGCGGATGGGCATGCGCGTGAAAGCGGCCTGGAAGCCGCGCGGGGAGTGGGGCCGGACCATGGAGAACATCCGGTGGTTCGAACCCACCGGCGAGCCTGACGTCCCCTTCGACGCGATCAAGGACTATCTATGAGCAGGGACGTCGCGGTCGTCGCGTTCGCGCAGACGAAGCACACGGGCGAGGACGCCGGGCTGACCGAGGTCGAGCTGCTCGCCCCGGTCATCACCGAGATCAAGCAGGCCACCGGGCTGAACCGCTTCGGGTTCACCTGCTCCGGTTCGCTGGACTACCTCGCCGGGGCGCCGTTCTCGTTCGTGTCCGCGCTGGACACGGTCGGGGCCTGGCCGCCGATCTCCGAGAGCCACGTCGAGATGGACGGCGCGTGGGCGCTGTACGAGGCGTGGGTCCGGCTGCAGCACGGCGACGTCGACACCGCGCTGGTGTACGGCTTCGGCAAGTCATCGCAGGGGTCGCTGCGGGAGATCATGACGCTGCAGCTCGACCCGTACTACCTGGCGCCGCTCGGCCCCGACCAGGTGTCGCTCGCCGCGCTGCAGGCCCGCGCGTTCCTCGACGCCGGGCACAAGGAGGACGACCTGCGCGCCGTGGCCGCCCGATCCCGTGCGGCCGGGCGCGCCAACCCGTACGCCCTCGACCTGCCCGACCCGGCGGACGAGGGCTACGAGGTCGCGCCGCTGCGCCCGCACGACTGCGCGCCGATCACCGACGGCGCGGCGGCGGTCGTGCTGGCCGCCGGCGACCACGCCCGTGAGCTGAGCGAGCGCCCGGCCTGGATCCGCGGCATCGACCACCGGATCGAGGCGCACTCCCTCGGCGTCCGCGACCTGAGCCGGTCGGAGTCGGCGGCGCTGGCGGCCGGGAAGGCGGGCGCGCGGGGCGTCGAGGTGGCCGAGCTGCACGCGCAGTTCAGCCACGAGGAGCTCATCCTGCGGGAGGCGATCGGCCTGGCCGACGACGTCCGCGTCAACCCGTCCGGCGGCCCCCTGGCCGCCAACCCCGTCATGGCCACCGGCCTGATCCGCATCGGCGAGGCGGCGTCGTGGATCCACCGCGGCGAGGCCCGCCGCACGCTCGGGCACGCGGCCGCCGGGCCGTGCCTGCAGCACAACCTCGTCTGCGTCCTGGAGGCCTGAGGCATGGGAAACCCCTGCGCGGTGATCGGGGTCGGCCAGACCAAGTACCGCACCAAGCGCACCGACGTGTCCATCGCCGGTCTCGTACGCGAGGCGGCGCTGAGCGCCCTCGACGACGCCGGGCTCACCCTCAAGGACATCGACGCGGTCGTCATCGGCAAGGCGCCCGATCTGTTCGAGGGCGTCATGATGCCCGAGGCGTACCTCGCGGACGCGCTCGGCGCGCGCGGCAAGCCGATGATCCGCGTGCACACCGCCGGGTCGGTCGGCGGCTCCACCGCCCTCGTCGCGGCGAGCCTCGTCCAGGCCGGCGTGCACGACCGCGTCCTCGTCGTCGCCTGGGAGAAGCAGTCCGAGTCGAACGCGACCTGGGCGCTGTCCACGCACCCGCCGCTGTCCCCGACCATCGTCGTCGGCGCGGGCGGCTACTTCGCCCCGCACATCCGCGCGTACATGCGGCGCACCGGCGCGCCCGACCACATCGGCACGCTCGTCGCGGTCAAGGACCGGCAGAACGCCATGAAGAACCCCTACGCCCACCTGCGCATCCCCGGCATCTCCCGCGAGATGGTCGAGTCGACGCCCATGCTGTGGGAGCCGATCCGCTACCTGGAGACCTGCCCGTCCAGCGACGGCGCGGCCGCGATGGTGCTCGCCTCCGAGGACGCAGCTCGGCGGGCCCCGAACCCGCCCGCCTGGGTGCACGGCACCGCCATGCGCTCCGAGCCGATCTTCTTCGCGGGTCGCGACACCGTGAACCCGCAGGCGGGCAAGGACTGCGCCGCCGACGTGTACCGGCAGGCGGGCATCACCGACCCGCGCCGCGAACTGGATTGCGCCGAGGTCTACGTCCCCTTCTCCTGGTACGAGCCGATGTGGCTGGAGAACCTCGGCTTCTGCGGCGAGGGCGAGGGCTGGAAGCTCACCGAGAGCGGCGCGACCGCCCTCGACGGCGACATCCCCTGGAACGCCTCGGGCGGCGTCCTGTCGTCCAACCCGATCGGCGCGTCCGGGCTCATCCGCTTCGCCGAGGCGGCCCTGCAGGTCCGCGGGCTGGCCGGCGAGCACCAGGTCGAGGGCGCGCGCCGGGCCCTCGGCCACGCGTACGGCGGCGGCGCGCAGTTCTACGCGATGTGGGTCGTCGGCTCCGACCGACCCTGACACCCGGCGACCGGCCCTACGGAGGCCCGCGATGGAGTTCAACCACGCCGACCTGTTCGAGGGACTCGCGGAGGCGATCGGCGACCGCATCGCCGTCGTCGTCTTCGACTCGGCCGGTGGCACGGAGCGCCGGACGTACGCCGAGCTGAACGACGAGGCGGACCGGCTGGCGCACCACCTGCGGGCGGCGGGCGTCGAACCCGGCGGGCACGTCGGGATCCAGCTGTACAACGGCGTGGAGTACGTGGCGGCGCTGCTCGCCGCGCTGAAGATCCGCGCGGTGCCGGTCAACGTCAACTACCGGTACGTCGAGGCCGAACTGGCCTACCTCTACGACGACGCCGACCTGGTGGCGCTGGTGTACGACGCGGAGTTCGAGGACCGCGTCGAGACGGCGGCCGCCGGCGCCTCGTTACTGCGGCACCGGATCGTCGTCGGCGGGCGGTCCCCGCACGCCGTCTCCTACCCCGACGCCCTGGCGGAACGGCCCGCCGCCCGCGACCTCCCGGAGCGGTCCGGTCAGGACGTCTACATCATCTACACGGGCGGCACGACCGGCATGCCCAAGGGCGTCATGTGGCGGTGCGAGGACCTGTTCATGGCGTTCGGCGGCGGCAACCCGTACGGCGAGCCGCGCAGGACGCCCGACGAGGTCATCGAGGCCGCCAAGAGTTCCGGGCCGCTCGTCATGATGGCGGCCGCGCCGCTCATGCACGGCGCCGCGCAGATGGCCACGTTCATCGGCTGGTGGATGGGCGCGACGATCGTCTACACGCGCCGCTTCGACGCCGCGGAGGTGCTGGCCGCGATCGAGGCCGAGAAGGTCTTCACGGTCAACATCACCGGCGACGCGATGGCCCGGCCGCTCGCCGACGCCATCGCCACCGGCTCGTACGACCTGAGCTCCCTCGGCGTGCTCAGCTCCACCGGCGCGATCCTCTCGGGCTCCGTACGGGACCGGCTGCAGGAGCTGCTGCCGAACGTGATGATCCTCGACAACTTCGGGTCCTCGGAGTCGGGCTTCACCGCGTCGGGCGTCGAGGGCTCCTCCCCGGAGTCGGGCATGCGCTACCGGCCGAACAACGCGCGGCTGCGGGTGCTGGATGACGCGCTCAAGGAGGTCGAGCCGGGCTCCGGCGTCATCGGCCAGGTCGCCAAGAGCGGTCACATCGCCTTCGGCTACTACAACGACCAGGAGAAGACGGCGAAGACATTCGTCGAGGTGGAGGGCGTGCGCTGGCTCCTGACCGGCGACATCGCGACCGTGGAGGCGGACGGCACGATCGCGATCTTCGGCCGGGGCTCGCAGTGCATCAACACCGGCGGGGAGAAGGTCTACCCCGAGGAGATCGAAGCGGTGCTGAAACGCCACCCCGCCGTCTTCGACGCGCTGGTCACGGGCATCCCCGACGAGCGCTTCGGCAGCCGCGTCGCCGCCGTCGTCCAGCCGTACGGCGAGCCGCCGTCCGCCGCCGACCTCGACGCCCACTGCCGCGCCGTCCTGTCCGGCTACAAGGTCCCGCGCACGTACGCCTTCGTCCCGGAGATGCAACGCTCCCCGGCCGGCAAGGCCGACTACCGCTGGGCCAAACACATCGCCCAGCAGGCCGCAGACCGGACGTGAACCTCGGGCCGCACTCTGGGGGATGAGGATCGAGCCCGGGCCGCGCGAGGCCTCTGCTCGATGACGCCATCCCGCTCATTGGCCGCGTCGAGGCTCGGGTCTTTCCCGGCCGGGGATAGACTGAGGGCGATAGCTCTAAAAGAGAGCGTCTTCAGTCGGCCGAGAGTGAGGTTCGATGGCGTCGTCCGAGCGTGCGGAGCTCATCGCGGAGCTGAGTCACCAGGCTCGCGTGAGCACGATGTGGACGGTGCTGTTGCACAACGCCATCGCCAGCCGGTCCGGCATCAACGTCACCGACATGCAGTGCGTCAACCTGCTGCAGTTGCAGGGCCCGATGACGCCGGGTCAGCTCGCGGACGCCATGTTCCTCACCACCGGAGGAGCCATCACGGCCGTGATCGACCGGCTGGAGCGGGCCGGGATGGTGCGTCGCCGCCGGGACGAGAAGGACCGGCGCCGCGTCCTCGTCGAGGTGCTGGAGGACGGCCCGTTCACGGAGCTGGGTCGGCGGTTCATGCCGGTGGCCGAGCTGTACGAGAAGGTGCTGGCCGGCTACAGCGACGACGATCTTCGGGTCGTGCTCCGCTACCTCACCCGGAACAACGAGGTCTCACCGGAGGTCATCGAGCGGGTGAAACAACTCGGCTGACCGTCCACAGCCATGCCGTCCCACATCGGCCGACGATCCTGGCCTTCCGGCTCATGCTGGGGCGCGGCGGGCGGAGAGTTCCGCGGTCGTGAGGGTGACGCCTGGGGCTGCGATGACGACGTGGACGGTCTTGCCGCGCGCAGCCCTACGTACGATTGTGCTGATCGCCACTGTTCTCACGGTGATCTAGGTCCCCAATGCGAGCGAGGCAGGTTCTCATGTCCCACGCGAGTACCACCACCTTGACTTGGCGAAAGAGCGTCCGGAGCACTGACAAGGGTGCGTGCGTCGAGGTGGCGATCGTGCCATCAAGGCGCTCTTAGGCGGTGAGCGGCCTACGCTCTCGGAGAGCACCTCGTCGGCTGCTCTCGTCCCCTTCTCGCTAGACGAGGCGTCCTGTACCTCCAAGTGTCCAGGTCGCGGAGGAAAATGCCGAGCCGCGTTCCCGCGTCGCGGGGCGGCTGTCCGATGAGAGCTCCGGCTGGCGGCCCTGTCGGCATGACCGGCGGGCCGGCGTCCACGCCGGACGCCCGTAGGGCGTGCCGGATACGAATCTTCGCCGTCATGTGGCCGTTCTGAATGACGCCGACTATGTCGAGCACCTGAGCGCCGAGAGTTTCGGGTGTGGGAGCAACCAAAAGTCTCGGCAGTGAGCGACTGTAGAGCCCCACGGCGCGCAGCGGCGGAAGCCGGGCCCTGACACGAGCAAGGTCCAAGTCTGGGATCTTCCCCTGGCCTGGGCTTTCTCGGCCAGTCGGACTATAGAGGCCATGATTCCGACTCAAAGCCTTGAAGCACCCGCACGATATGGAAGTGCCGATCAGGTCGGGGAATGCCAGAGTCGCTGTCGTGAACCTGATGGACGTACTCGTCGGCTTCGCCCAAACCGGCCGGATCGGGTCGCTGCAGTGCGGCCTGTCCCTGGCCGAAGCCGAGCAGCTCCTCGGACCTGGACGCCCGCACCCTGCCATCCTCATGAAGGGGCCCGACATCGACGGCTACCCCTACTCGTGGGACGGTTTGAAGCTGGTCATCACCCAACGGGCCGTCAGCGGCATTTGGATCGACCTTTGGCCCGGCTCGACGGCGAAACTCCCGCCTCTCGTCCTGCCCGATTCCGAGTCATTCGAGGCCACCGTCCTTCGCGAGGACCTGATCAGAGCCCTGGACGAGGCAGGGTGCCATCACGAAGTCAATGGCACCCTCACCTTCGGTGAGCAGTCGAGCCTCACCACCCGACCCGCCGATGTGTGCGCGGTCTTCAGCCTTCCGGGCCGGGGCCAGCCCGTGCCTCATCGCGACCGGCATTACCTCGACGTCATTCACAAGCACGTGACTTGATGCTCTGGCCGGCAAGCGCACAGCGCTCTCGCCCGAGGCCACGCGGGAGGCGTCTTGTCGAGCGCATTTTGAGCAGTGCGCCCCCTCGCTGATTGAGATGATGTCGGAGTCCCGACAACAGGTGTTCCGGGGCACCCGAGGTCTGAAAGGACCGAACCGGCAGGAGTAAGAGGAAGCGCACGGGGCGGCTTCACGCGTGGCACTCGATCGGTGCCCTGAGTAGGCCCTGCCGGACCCGGTCCTGGCGGCGGTGCCGTGATCAGATCCGTACGGTGAGGGAGTGTTGCCTCATGGCGGCGCGGCGAGCGAAGCCGCCTTGATCGGGGGCGGGCATCGCCCGGTGGTCGGCGTCGACGACGGTCAGGCGCACGTATCGGGCGATGACCAGCAGCGCGGCCTCGCCGCACCGGCGCCCCGGGCCCGGACGCCTGGCGGTTGGACACTTCGTCGCCGCCATCCACCGGCTGAAAGCCCGGGGCTGCGGTTCCTCAGCCGGCGGGCTGGTCGAGGTCGGACAGGTCGAGTACGAAGCGGTAGCGGACGTCGCCGCGGCCGAGGCGGTCGAGTGCCTCCTGGACGCGTGCCGAGGGCAGTACCTCGACGTCGGCCGTGATGGCGTGGTCGGCGCAGAAGTCCAGCAGCTCGGCGGTGTGGCGGCGGCCTCCGGTGCCGGAGGAGGTCAGCTTCTTGCGGCCCTGGACCAGGTCGAGGACCCGGACCGGCTGCTCCAGGGGGTGGCCGAGCAGGGCGAGGGTGCCGTCCAGGGTCGCCATGCGCAGCAGCGGGGACAGGTCGTGCGCGAGGGGGATGGTGTCCAGGATGAGGTCGAACCTGCCGCGTGCCCGCTGAATCTGCTGGTCGTCGGTGGTCACCAGGGTGTCGGCCGCTCCGAGCTTGTGGGCGTCGCCGGCTTTGGCGGGGGTGCGGCTGAGGACGGTGACCTCGGCGCCGAGCGCGGCGGCCAGCTTCACCCCCAGGTGCCCCAGCCCGCCGAGGCCGGCCACGGCGACCCGGCTCCCGGACCCGATCCCGGCCGCGCGCAGGGGCTCCCAGACGCTGATCCCGGCGCACATCAGCGGGGCGGCGGCGGCCGGGTCGAGCCCGTCGGGCAAGGGGTAGGCGAACCGGTCGCGTACCACGTATTCACGGCTGTAGCCGCCCTTGGTCCTGGTGCCGTCGATGCGGTCGGTCCCGCCGTAGGTGGTGACGGGGCCCTCGTAGCAGAAGTTCTCCTGCCCGATCCGGCACATCGCGCAGACGCCGCACGAGTCGACGATGGTCCCGACGGCGACCCGGTCACCTGCCGAGAACGCGGTCACCGCGGCGCCGACGGCGGTGACCGTGCCGGTGAACTCGTGGCCGGGCACCAGAGCGCCCTCGCCGAGAAGGCCGCCGATCCGGTGCAGGTCGCTGTGGCACACGCCGCAGTAGTCGACGCGGACGGCGAGGTCGTCGTCGCGCACGTCTCGGCGCTCGATCCGGACACGCCGCAGCGTGGTCGTGCCCTCGGCGCTCATCCAGCCGGTGGTGGTACGCATGGATTCCTCCAAACAGACTATTCGGTCTGTTTCTACGGTAGGGCACGCTCGACCCAGAAGTAAACCAACTAGTCTGTCTGCTAGGCTGGGATCATGCCCGAGCTGCCGACCACCCCGAAGGGCGTCGCGACCAGGCGCCGGATTCTGGACGCGGCCGCCGAGGAGTTCGCGCAGTGGGGCATCGCCGGCGCAAGGATCGACCGCATCACCGCCGCCGCGCGCACCAACAAAGCGCAGGTCTACGGCTACTTCGGCAGCAAGGACGGCCTGTTCGACGCGGTGATCGCCGACCACGCCGACCGCCTCATGAGCGCCGTCGCCTTCGACGCCGACGACCTGCCCGGCTGGGCCGTGGGGATGTACGACGAGAACCTGCGCCATCCCGAGCTGGTCCGCCTCATGGCCTGGCTGCGGCTGGAACGACGCCCGGCGGGACGCCTCACCGAGACCCCCGACGACGAGCCGAAGATCACCGCCATCGCCGCCGCCCAGGCCGCCGGACGGCTCCGCCAGGGCGACCCCCTCGACCTGATCGCCCTGGTCATCGCCATGGCCTGTGCCTGGTCCCCGGCCAGCGGCTTCTACGCCGCCACCGCGGATGAGCCCGCCACCGACCACGACCGCCGCCGGGCCCTCCTACGCGAGTGCGTCGCCCGCGCCCTCGCTCCCTGACCGAACACCCGCCTACCGCGCAGGAAGGGCGGGCGACCACCGGCCGCGGGCGTACATGAGGGGCGGGGGCATCGCGAAGACGTCCCGTTCGGCGGAGTGCAGGGGCAGCCGACGGCCGGCGGCCTCGTCGCCCGGGCCGGCCGCTAGGTACTGGCGATGGCGGGCTCCGGACGGAACTCCGCGTCAGTGGTCTCGCGGAGCGCGTCGAGGAGGGCGGTGGTGGCCGGGGGCTCGGGCGGCTCGCCGTACGTGGCGGCGAGGACGTACCGGGTCGAGCCGGGCAGTGCGACGGTGTGGACGTCGGGGTTGCGGGCCGCCTGGAGCGTCAGCGCCGGCAGCGCCGTCACGCCCAGGCCGGCCGCGACGAGCGCCTGAACGGCGACGAAGTCGTCGGTGGTGAACGACACGCGGGGGCTGAACCCCGCCCGTTCGCACATCTCCAGCAGGTGCAGGCGGCAGCGGTCGCAACCGGCGATCCACTCGGCGTCGGCGTACGCCGCCAGGTCCGGCTCGGCGGCCTCGGCCGTCACCAGGTGGCTCGGCTCGTCCAGCAGCCGCCACGTGCGGATGTCGTCCTCCTCGGCGCCGGGGTCGTACCGGAAGATCACCGCGACGTCGACGTAGCCGGCGCGGAGCATGCGGACGGCCTCCGGCGGCTCGGCCTCGGTGAGGCTCACCCGGAGGCCGGGATGGCGCTCGGCCAGCAGTGACGCCGCCCGTGGCACGAACGTGCCGAGCGCCGAGGGGAAGGCGGCCAGCCGTACGCGGCCCTGGTCGAGCCCGACGTGCGCGGACAGCTCGGCCTCGGCCGCGTCGAGCCGGCCGAGGATCTCCGCGCCCCGCTCGGCGAGCGTCCGGCCCGCCTCGGTGAGGCGGATGCCCCGGCCGACGCGTTGCACCAGCTTGGTGCCGGTCTCGGTCTCCAGCCGCGCGAGGTGGTGACTGACCGACGGCTGGGAGTAGTGCAGCTCCTTCGCGGCGGCCGTCACCGAGCCCGTACGGGCCACCGCGACCAGCACCCGGAGCCGGGAAACGTCCAGCATGCGGCCAATATATCGACCTCGTCTATGGGAGCGGCCAGGCATTGGCATTGGACCAATGATTGCGTCTTCCGGCAGCCTGGAGGGGATTGAGGAGGTGGCCGAGATGACAGCCGTTCTTGAGACCATGCGCCCTGGCCTGGAGGATCTGGTGACGGGGGTGCGCGCGGCCGTGGACCGCCACGCCGACTGGCGGGAGACCGCGCGGCTCGTCGCGGCCGAGTTGCGGCGTCACATGCCCACGCCGGACGTGCTGACCGCCGAGGAGCGGCTGGGCGACCCCGACCGGTACGTCAGCCACACGCTGTACGTCGAGCCGGGCGGCACGTTCTCGCTGGTGGGGCTCGTGTGGCGACCCGGGCAGACGACGCCGATCCACGACCACGTCACGTGGTGCGTCTTCGGCGTGCTGCAGGGCGTGGAGCACGAGGAGCTCTACGTGCAGCGGGACGACCACCTGGTCCGCGTGGGGGTCAACGACAACCGCGTCGGCGAGGTCAGCGGCTTCGCGCCGCCGGGCGACATCCACCGCGTACGGAACTCCGGCGACGACATCGCGATCTCCCTGCACATCTACGGCACGGACATCTCCCGCGTCGAGTCCAGCGTGCGGCGCGTCTACGACCTGCCCGTACGGGACTGACCGGCTGCGCTCGCCGGACGTCTCATCGCCTGCGCGGGGCGATGGTGTAGCTGAACGAGATCACGAAGTCGATCGCGAGCACGAGTCCCCAGGGAACCATCACCGCCCACAGCTTCAGGGTGCGGTGGACGTCGCCGACCAGCACCGTGAAGACGCCCAGTACCGCCGCCCCCACGATGTAGGCGAGCAGGTGGCGAAGCCACTGGCCGCGTTCACGGGCGGCGTGGGCGCGCCCGGTCCTGGGCGCCTTCACGGGGGCGGGGCCGCCCGCGAAGCGATGGGCGAAGCGCCGGTCGGCCCAGCGGATCATCTGATGGCCGAAGGCGAGCGAGACGCCGATGTAGATCGCGGCCAGGCCGTGTGCGGGTGAGGCGGGCGCTCCGCGCCGAAGGTCGACGACGGAGGCCGCGAGCAGGACGAGGTCGACCATCGGAACGCCGACCAGCAGGACGTTGCCGAGCCTTCGGGCGTGAAGGAGATAGCGGGCCGCGAGCCCGGTCATCAGCAGCACCCAGAAGCCGATCTCGCATCCGACGATCAGAAAGATCACAGCGCCTCTTTATTTCGCACGACTGTATGAAAACATATTTAGCACGACTGTGTGATAATGACCATGTGCCGAAGATCGTGGACCACGAGGCGCGCCGGACGGAGCTCGCCGACGCCGTCGGCCGGGTCATCGCCAGGGACGGGGTGAACGAGGTCTCGATACGCTCGGTCGCCGCGGAGGCCGGCTGGTCGCCAGGTGCGCTGCGGCACTACTTCACCACCCGTGCCGAGCTGCTGGCCTTCGCCTGCGAGCAGGTGATACAGCGCGTCACCGACCGGATCACCGAGCTGCGACACACCGGCACCATCCAGCAGGCGGTCCGCGACACGCTGCTGGAGACCATGCCGGTCGACGCGCGGCGTCACACCGAGGCCACCGTCGCCTTCGCCTTCCTGGCGCTCGGTCTGAGCGATCCGCGCCTGGCCGAGGTTCAGCGGACCCACTTCAACGGCATGTACGGGCTCTGCCTTCAGCTCATCGAGAGCCTGGACACCGAGGGCCTCCTGACGCCCCGGGGCCCCTCGGCCGAGATCCTCGCCCGGCGCCTGCACGCCGTCGTCGACGGTCTGTCCATCCAGCGACTGGCCGGCCACCTGACGCCGGAGAGCATGATCACCCAGCTCGACGCCTATCTGGGCGAGATCATCCACGGCACCGATGCGACCCGCTGACTCACGGACGTCAGGGGAGCCGTACGACGTCGGTCCGCTCGGTGAACTCGTGCAGGACGTCCGGGAGCGGGGCCACGCCGAGCCCCGGGCCGGACGGCACGCTCATCAGGCCGTCCACCAGCCGGAACGGCTCGGTGAGGTCGCGCGTGTAGTACCGGTCCGACGCCGAGACGTCGCCCGGCAGCGTGCAGCCGGGCAGGGCCGCGAACGCCAGGTTGGCGGCCCGGCCCAGCCCGGTCTCCAGCATCCCGCCGCACCAGACCGGGACGCCGTGCGCCGCGCACAGGTCGTGGATCCGCCGGGCCTCCAGGTACCCGCCGACGCGGCCGGCCTTCACGTTGACGATCGAGCACGCGCCCAGGGTGATGGCGTCGGCGGCGGCTCGCGCCGAGACGATCGACTCGTCCAGGCAGATCGGGGTGGCCAGCGCCTGGGCGAGGCGGGCGTGGCCGAGCAGGTCGTCCTCGGGCAGCGGCTGCTCGATCAGCAGCAGGCCGAAGGGGTCCAGCGCCGCGAGGTGCCGCAGGTCCGCCCGGCGGTACGCGGCGTTGGCGTCCACCTGCAGGAGGATGTCGCCGAACCGCTCCCGTACCGCGCGCACCGGTTCGAGGTCCCAGCCCGGCTTGATCTTCAGCTTGATCCGCGCGTACCCCTGCTGGAGGTAGGCGGCCACGGCGTCGAGCAGTTCGGGGATGGAGTCCATGATCCCGACGGACACCCCGGCCGGCACTCGCGTCCGCGTCGCGCCCAGGTACGCCGCGTACGACATCCCCGACAGGCGCAGCTCGGCGTCCAGCACCGCCATCTCGACGGCGGCCTTCGCCATCGGGTGGCCGCGGACCGGTTCGAACACCGCGCCGAGCCCGCGGGCGGTGACGTCCGCGGGCAGCCGGGGGAGCAGGAAGTCACGGATCACCTGCTCGTCGCCGTTCACGTACTCGGCGGAGTAGAGGGGGTCCACGGCGGCGACGCACTCGCCCCAGCCCTCGACCTCGTCGCCGAAGACCCGGACGAGCAGGACCTCCCGGTCGATCTCCGTACCGAAGGACGTGCGGAACGGCGTGACCAGGGGCATGTGGATCCGCCGCAACTCCACTCCGGCGAGCTTCATCTCGGGCGCTCCAGGAGGTAATAACCGGCGCGGGTGAAACCGCTCACACGGTACCCCTCGGCGAGCGCGCCGCCGAGCGCCGCCCGCTGCGCCCGGCGCCACTCCCGGGCCGCGTCCGGGTCGCCCGCGCGCAGGGCGGTGACGTCGGCCGGCGTGCCGACCGCCAGGGTCGCGGCGCCCGCCGCGCCGTGCGTCTCCGGACGGTCGGTCGCGTCCGCGCGCAGCACGATCGGCGTGTCCGGCCCGGGTTCCGGCGGCGTCGCGGGCCGGCCCGCGATGGCCGCGGCGACCTCCGGGCTCTCGATCGGCCAGGTGAGGAGGAGGCGGTCGCTCGGATCGCCCATGTTCAGCTCGTCGGGCATGTCGCCGTAGAAGTCCTCGAGGTACGCGGTGGCGCGCGCCGCCAGCTTGACCAGGTTGAAGTACGCGTTGCGCCGGGTCAGCGGGTCGAAGGTCCAGCCGATCGTCGTGATGCCCCGGGCCAGCGCCCATTCGCGCTGGTGCACCTTGATCGCGTACCCGACGCCCCGGCCCGGGACGGCGACGCCGGTGATGTGGGAGTGCAGGCCGCCGTCCGCCGTCGGGAAGGCCGCGCAGGCACCGATCATCGTGTTCCCGTCGAACGCCCCGGCGACGTACCCGCCGATGTGCCGCGTCACCTGGAGCATCTCGTACGGCATCGGGTCGGTCGGCCGCCAGACCTCGGCGAGCAGCGAGGATGCGGCGAAGAGCTCCTTCGGAGTCGTCAGCTCGCGTACGTCCATAGTCCGATCGTGGCCCCGGACCGGCCGCCCGCGCGCACCGGGGTCACGGTCACGGCGGGAACGGGAAGGGATTTCCGGTCTTGGACGGGGAGGGGCTGCCGCTCCTGGACGGGGACGGGCTGCCCGTCTTCGAGGGGGACGAGCCGCCGGTCTTCTTCGTCTTGGCCTTGCGGCCCGCCGTGCCGGTGTCGCCGGCGGACTTCTTGCTCGTCCCCGGCGTCGGGGTCGGCTGCGGGGCGTCGCCCTGCGTGCTGGGCGGGGCGATCGAGAGGGGCAGCGGGATGAGGTTCTGGATGTAGACGTCGAACCACCGGCCGCTGGCGGTGATGTCGGTCAGCTCGTTGCCGAACGGCCCCATCGCCTCGAACGACTTCTCCAGGTTGCTCTGGTTGCGCAGCAGGATCTGCTCGACCTTCTGCAGGTTCTGCAGGGCCGGGTTGAGGGTGGCCTGGTTCTCGTGGATGGTCGCGGTGATCTGCTGGGACAGGGAGACCGTGCCGGTCAGCAGCTGGTCGATCACCGCCCGCCGGTCGTTGATCTCCTGGAGCAGCAGGCCGCCGTTCTGGACGAGGACGGCGAGGTCGCCACTGCGGGAGGCCAGCAGCGAGGTGACGTTGCTGGAGTGCTTCAGCAGCTCGTTCAGCTCGTCGTCGCGGGAGGACACCGCACGGGAGATCTTCTGCAGGCCCGCCAGCGTGCGCCGGACGTTGTCCGGCGAGCCCTCCATCGTCTGGGTCAGCGTGTTCATCGCCTTGGCCAGCTGCTTCGTGTCGATCTGGCCGAGCTGGGAGCTGGCGTCCTGGAGGGCGGGCACCACCTCGTACGGCGCCGTGGTGCGCGAGATCGGGATCTCCCGGCTCGTGGGCTGCTGCCCCGGGCCCTTGGGGTCGAGGGAGAGGAAGTGAGAGCCGAGCAGCGTCTTGATCTTGATCTGGGCCCGCGTCTGCGTCCCGAACCGCGCGCTGCTGGTGAACTTGACCTTCACGTGGTCGCCGTCGAGGTCCACGCTCTCGACCTTGCCGACCTTCACACCGGCGATCCGCACCTCTTCGCCGGGCTTCAGGCCGCCCGCCTCGCTGAACGCCGCGGAGTACGTCGTGCCACCGGCGAAGTGCTGCAGGTTGAAGGCCAGAAGTGTCGCCAGGCCGGCGGTCGCCAGGCCGGCGATGCCGATCGGCAGCGGATTACGCTCCCGGAATGGACGCATCAGCGCGGCACCTCGCGTCGAATCTCGGCGGACTGGGCGCGCGGTCAGGGTGGGACGCCGCCGTCCACGCGACACGCGTGCGACACGGAGTGAACCCTGGCGCGTCAGTGAAAGGTACTGACGCGTAGCGTGGCCGACAAGAACCCACTGTGCCCGATCCGCCGCCTACCTGCGCACAAAGCGGCATCCACGCAGGTCAGCAATGCCTTACTGGCAGCGGTGAGTGACGTAACTCACGTCACCCGCGTTCTTCACGTCCGGGCGATGATCGCCGAGCCGTGCCCGAACAGCCCCTGGTTGACCGCGATCCCGGCGCGGGCCCCCTCCACCTGCCGCGCTCCCGCCCGGCCGCGCAACTGCCAGGTCAGCTCGCAGACCTGGGCGATCGCCTGCGCGGGGATCGCCTCGCCGAAGCTCGCCAGGCCGCCGCTCGGGTTCACCGGGATCCGGCCCCCGAGCGCGGTCGCCCCGTCGCGCAGCAGCCCTTCCGCCTCGCCCGGCTTGCACAGGCCGATGTCCTCGTACCAGTCCAGCTCCAGCGCCGTGGACAGGTCGTAGACCTCGGCGAGCGACAGGTCCTCCGGTCCCAGTCCCGCCTCCTCGTACGCCGCCGCCGCGTTCGCCGACCGGAACGGCCGCTCGGGCGGGTCGACCGCGAGGCCCGAGTCGGTCGCGAAGTTCGGCAGTTCGAGCGCGGTGTTCGGGAAGGTCGGGGTGACGGTGGCGATCGCGCCGATCCGCACCGGGGTGCCGTGTCCGCGTCGACGCGCGTACTCGACGCTGGACAGCACGACGGCCGCGCCGCCGTCGCTGGTCGCGCAGATGTCCAGCAGCCGCAGCGGGTCGGCGACCACCGGCGACGCGGCCACGTCCGCCGCGGTGACCTCCGCGCGGTACCGCGCGTACGGGTTGTGCCGGCCGTGCCGGGCGTTCTTCACCTTCACGGCGGCGAAGTCGTCACGCGTCGCGCCGTACCGGGCCATGCGGCGCCGGGCGTACAGCGCGAAGTACACCGGGTTGGTCGCGCCGAGCAGCCGGAACCGCAGCCAGTCCGGGTCGTCGGGCCGGTCCCCGCCGACGGGCGCGAAGAAGCCCTTCGGCGCCGCGTCCGCGCCGACGACGAGGGCGACGTCCACCAGGCCCGCCAGGATCTGCGCCCGTGCCACGCTCATCGCCTGCGCGCCCGACGCGCACGCGGCGTAGCAGCTCGAGACGCGCGCCCCCGACCAGCCCAGCGCCTGGGCGAACGTCGCGCCCGCGACGAACCCCGGATAACCGTTCCGGATCGTGTCCGCGCCCGCGACGTACTGAACGTCGGTCCAGGCGAGCCCGGCGTCGTCCAGCGCGTCCCGCGCCGCCGCGAGGCCGTACTCGACGAAGCTCCGCCCCCACTTGCCCCACGGATGCATGCCCACGCCGAGGACGGCGACGTCTCTGCCGTTTCCGTGCTTCACAGCGGCCGCCACTTCCAGACGAGGTGGCCCGGGTCGAGCTCCTCGACGATGAGTTCGGCCTCCATCCCGACGGCCAGGTCCTCGACGCTCACGCCGCGCGCCACCTGGCCGAGGACGATGATCCGCTCGGCCGCCAGCTCGACGGCGGCGACGGCGTACGGCTCGAAGTCCTCGCCCGAGACGTACGGCGGCGGAGGACGGTAGCGCGCGTCGGCGTACGACCAGATCCGGCCCCGGTCCGACAGCGGCGTGGTGACCAGGTCGCCGCCGTCGCAGGCCGGGTTGCGGCAGGTCAGCGTCTGGGGCGGGAAGTACACGGTGCCGCAGGCGGTGCAGCGGGTGCCGGTCAGACGGGGAGGGTCGACGGTGAACCAGCCGTCGACCACGGGCTCGGGTGCGGGCTGCGCCACCGGCGACCTCCTATTTGACCAAGCGACCGCTCAAATCTATAACGTGTTCTAGTCGCAGGGAAGGGGCCGCCGGTCGGGAGGTGCACGTCCCCCCGGATCCGGTCAGGCGGCGGGCGGCGCGGCCGGCCGGGAGGCGGGTTCGGTCAGGCGGATCGCGGCGAGGGCGGCGATCGCGAGCAGGACCAGGGCGTAGCCGACCGTGGCGGGCCAGCGGCCGTGCTCGTACGCCAGGCCGCCCGCCGATCCGCCGAGGCTGCTGCCCGCGTAGTAGGCGAACAGGTACAGCGCCGAGGCCTGCGCCTTGCCGCCGACGGCGCGCCGCCCGACCCAGCCGCTGGCGACCGAGTGCGCGGCGAAGAACCCCGCCGTGAACACCAGCAGTCCGGCGCCCATCACCGGCAGCGTGTCCGGCAGCGTCGCCAGCAGCCCCACGGCCGTCAGGGCGAACGCGCCGTACACGACCGGGCGGCGCCCGATCCGGTCGGCCAGCGACCCCGCCGCCGGAGAGCTGAACGTGCCCGCCAGGTACATCAGGAACACGAGGCCGGTCAGCCACTGCGGCAGCCCGAACGGGGCGGCCAGGAGCCGGTAGCCCAGGTAGTTGTAGACGGTGACGAACCCCGCCATCAGCACCAGCCCGATCAGGTACAGCCGCCGCAGACCGGGGTCGCGGAGGTGGCGGAGCAGGACCCCCTGCCCGGTCCGTGCGGGACGGAAACAGCGCGACGGGGGGAGCAGGGCCCAGAAGGCGAGCGTGAGCAGCAGCGCGCCGGCCGCGGTGACGCCGAGCGCCCACCGCCAGCCCGCCAGGTCGGTGACGAAGCCGGGGATGAGCCGCCCGAGCAGGCCGCCGATCGTGTTCCCGGCGATGTACCGGCCCATCGCGCCGCCCAGCGCCTCGGGATGCACCTCGTCGGCGAGGTAGGCCATCGCCACGGCCGGTACTCCGGCGAGCGCGATCCCCTGCGCCGCGCGGATCAGGCAGAGCACGGGGAACGACGGGCTGAGCGGCAGCAGCAGGCCGAGGAGCGCCGCCGCGACGGACGACACCAGCATGACCCGCGTACGGCCGAGGCGTTCCGACAGCGAGCTCACCGGGATCACCGCGAGCGCGAGGGCTCCGGTCGACAGCGAGACGAGCAGGCTGGAGGCCGTCGGGGAGACGCCGAAGACCCGCGAGAGCACCGGCAGCAGCGCCTGGGGCGAGTACAGCGACATGAAGGTCGTCAGGCCCGCCGCGAACAGCGCGAGGTTCACCCGGCGCAGGCCGCGCGAGCCGCGCCGATGGCGTAGGTCCAGGTCGGGGGGAGAGGTGACGAGCACCGTTCCAGGCTGCGCCGTACCCGACCGATGCGTCCAATGAACGATCCGGCGGAGACCTATGCTGATGAGTCATGGACCTGCAGACGGTGCGCTGGTTCCTTGCGCTCGCCGAGGACGGGCACGTCACCCAGACCGCGGCCGAGCTGCGGATCTCCCAGCCCGGCCTGTCCCGCGCCGTCGCCCGTCTCGAACGCGAACTCGGCGTGCGGCTGTTCGACCGGGAAGGCCGGACGCTCCGGCTCAGCGCGTACGGCGCGATCTTCCGCCGGCACGCCGAACGCCTGGTCGCCGAGGAACGGGCGGCGCGCCACGCCCTCGCCCAGGCCGCCGACCCCGAGCGGGGCGAGGTCGGCCTGGCGTTCCTGCACACCCAGGGCACCGCGCTGGTCCCGGAGCTGCTCCGCGACTACCGGCGCGAGCACCCGCGTGTGACGTTCCGGCTGAGCCAGGGCAGCAGCGAGCACATCGCGGCCGCCGTCACCGAGGGCCGCGCGGACCTGGCGATCACCAGCCCGCGCCCGGCGGACCTCGCCTGGCACCCGCTCACGACCGAACGCCTCCGCCTCGCCGTTCCCGCCGGGCACCGGCTCGCGAGGCGCAGCCGCGTACGCCCGTCCGACGCCGCCGGCGAGCCGTTCATCCTCATGCGGGCCGGGTACGGGCTGCGCTCCATCACCGACGCGCTCTTCCGCGAGGAGGGCGTCCGGCCCGACATCGCGTTCGAGGGCGAGGAGGCCGCCACGCTCCGCGGGCTGGTCGCCGCCGGGCTCGGCGTCGCCATCGTCCCCCCCGGCGAGCCGGTCCCCGGCGTGGCCGAGGTCGTCCTCGCGGGGGCCCGGCGGACGATCGGCCTGGCCTGGGTGGACGGCCGGACCCGCCCGCCCGTCGTCGAGGACTTCCGCCGCTTCGTCATCTCCCGCGCGGCGACCTGACCCGCTCAGGCGCGCACGGAGGAGACCATCCGGCGCATCAGGCGTGGGCGGCGGAGGCCGTCAGCCGCATCAGGCGCGGACGGAGGAGACCATCCGGCGCAGTCCGGCGAGCCAGCGGTCGCGGTCGGCGGCCTTGCGGCGCTCGAACTCGGCCACCTCGGGGTGGGGCAGGATGAGGAACCTCTCGGCGGCGAGCCCCGCGACGGCCACATCGGCGACGTCGTCGGGTTCGAGGACGGCGCCCGCCGCGGCCACGACCTGGCCCGCCACGCCCTCCAGGGCCTCACGGAGCAGCGGGGTGCGCACGCCCTGCGGGCACAGCGCGCTCACCTTGACGCCCTGGTCGCCGTACGTCAGCGCGAGCCACTCGGCGAAGGCCACCGCCGCGTGCTTCGTCACCGCGTACGGGGCGTCCCCGGGCTGGGTGAGCAGGCCCGCGGCCGAGCACGTGTTCAGGAAGTAGCCCTCGCCGCGTTCGAGCATCCCGGGCAGCGCGGCCCGCGCCGCGTACACGTGGGCCTGGACGTTGACCGCCCAGACGGCCGCCCACTGCTCCGGCGTGGCCTCCAGCCCGGCGCCGGTGCCGATGCCCGCGTTCGAGCACACCAGGTCGATCGGGCCGGCCTCGCCGGCGCGGTCGATCATCGCCCGCACCTGCCCCTCGTCGCCGACGTCGACGCGGAACGCGAGAGTACGGCACTCCAGCCCGGCGGCGACCCGCTCCACGGCGTCCCCGTCGAGGTCGGCCAGGCAGAGCGCGGCCGCGCCCTCGGCGGCGAACCGGCGGGCCAGCGCGGCTCCGATTCCGCTCCCGGCTCCGGTGATCACGATGTTCTTCCCGGCGATCTGCATGGCAGGAACGTAACATCCGAGACTAGGCTGAACCCGATTCGGTTGTCAGAAAGATCCGGGTGTCGGGACGAAAGGCGAATCTGATGGGACTCGAGACCGGGCTGGCGGGGAAGACCGCCCTGATCACCGGCGCGTCGCGCGGCATCGGACGCGCCACGGCCGAGGCGCTGGCCGCGGAGGGCTGCAACGTCGTCCTGTCCTCGCGCAAGCAGGACGCCCTCGACGAGGTCGCGCAGGCCATCCGGACCGCGTACCCGCAGGTCGGCGTGCTGCCGAAGGCCGCCCACGTCGGCGACGAGGACGCCGCGCGGGCCTGCGTCGAGGCCGCCGTCGCCGAGTTCGGCGGCGTCGACGTCCTCGTGAACAACGCGGGCACCAGCCCGTACTTCGGCCCGATGGTGGACATCGACGCCGCGCGAGCCGACAAGACCGTGCAGGTCAACCAGTTCGCCGTCGTGCTGTGGACCCAGCTCGCCTGGAAGCTGTCCATGCAGGCGCGCGGTGGGGCGATCGTCAACATCTCCTCTGTCGGCGGCATGGTGACCGAGCACGGCATCGGCTACTACAACGCCACGAAGGCCGCCGTCATCCACCTCACCCGGCAGTTCGCGATCGAGCTGGCGCCCTCGGTGCGCGTCAACGCCGTCGCCCCCGGACTCGTCAAGACCCAGCTCGCCCGGGCGCTGTGGGAGAACAACGAGGAGCAGATCGCCAAGTACATGCCGCTCGGCCGCCTCGGCGAACCCGAGGACATCGCCAAGGCGGTCGTCTTCCTCGCCGGGGACACGGCGAGCTGGCTGACCGGGCAGACCCTCGTCGTCGACGGCGGCTCGACCGTCCGTCCGTCCATCGCCTGAGGAGGATCCGCATGTCCCGATGGGGAATCACCATCCCGCTCATGGGCCTGCCCCTGGCCGAGCACCGCAAGGTCGTGGAGAGCCTGGCCGGCCTCGGATACACCGACGCGTGGTCGGCGGAGAGCAACGGGGTGGACGGCTTCACACCGCTGGCGCTCGCCTCGCAGTGGGCCCCCGACCTGCGGCTCGGACCGGCGATCGTGCCCGTCTACACCCGCGGTCCCGCCCTGCTCGCCCAGCAGGCCGCCACCCTCGCCGACCTGGCCCCCGGCCGGTTCGTGCTCGGCCTCGGCACGTCCTCGCAGGTCATTGTTGAACGCTGGAACGGCATCCCCTTCACCGAGCCGTACCAGCGGGTCCGGGACACGCTGAGGTTCCTGCGCCGGGCGCTGGCGGGGGAGAAGGTCACCGACGAGGCGCTCGGCGTGTCCGGCTTCCGGCTGGACAACCCGCCGAAGACACCGCCGCCGATCGTGCTCGCCGCGCTCCGGCCCGGCATGCTCCGGCTCGCCGCCCGCGAGGCCGACGGGGCGATCACCAACTGGCTGGCGCCGGAGGACGTCCGCACGGTACGGAGCGTGTTCGGTACGGAGAAGGAGCTGATCGCGCGGATCTTCGTCTGCCCGACGTCGAACGCCGACGAGGCGCGGACGCTCGGCCGCCGGCTGATCGCGGCGTACCTCACCGTGCCCGTCTACGCGGCCTTCCACGAGTGGCTCGGCCGCGGTGCGCGGCTCGCCGCGATGAACGAGGCATGGGCCGCCGGAGACCGCCGGGCCGCCCTGGACGCGATCCCGGACGACGTCGTCGACGAGCTCGTCGTCCACGGCTCCCCGGACGCGTGCCGGGCACGCGTCCGCGATTACGTCGAGGCCGGTCTGGACACTCCGATCCTCGCCGTCCTGCCGAACAGCGAGCTCTCGATTCCGGACGCCGTGCCCGCTCTCGCTCCCTGATTTCCGGCCAATCGCCGGATCCCGGATGTTTGCCGACATGGAGCGTCGGGCATGGCAGGGCGCATGCACGGGGCCCGTGCGCCGTGCTGACCTGCAATCCAGACCGAAGGAGCTGTCGACAGTGCTGACGCTGACCGATTCGGCGGTCCAGGTGATCCGTACCGTCACCAGCCAGCCCGAGCTTTCGCCGCAGACCGGCCTGCGGATCGCCACCCAGGGCCAGACGGAGGAGACGGGCACGCTCTCCCTCGCGGTGGCCGAGGGGCCGCAGGCCGGCGACGAGATCGTCGAGGAGCATGGCGCCCGTGTCTACCTGGAACCGGACGCGGCGACGATCCTGGACGAGATGACCCTGGACGCGAGTGTCGACGAGAACGGGGACGTCACCTTCCGCCTAGCCGAACAGACCTGACCGAGTGAACCGACCGGCCCCGGGCCCGCACCGACGAGCCCGGGGCCTTCGGTGTCCTCAGGCCGCCAAGCGGTCCAGGATCAGATCCAGCTTGGCGTCCATACCGCCGAGCCGGTCGTCGACGGCGGTGAGCCGGGTCTCGACCCGGGTGAGCCGCTCCTTGACGTCCGCCATCTCGGTCTCGAGCCCGTCCAGCCGCGACTCGACCCGTTCCAGCCGGGACTCGACCCGTTCCAGCCGGGACTCGACCCGCTCCAGCCGGGACTCGACCCGCTCCAGCCGGGACTCGATGGCGGTGAAGCGCTCTTCGTGGCGGGCGAGCGTCTCCTTGATCGAGGCGATCTCCCCGTAGATCAGGTTGAGCAGCTCAGGCACGCCACCGACCTTACGGTCGGCGGCCACCGCGACCTCCGCCCACCCGTGGGTCGCCATGCGGAGGATCTGTACGTCTTTCTCGAGCGCGCTGACCCGCTCTTCGAGGCTCGACACGAGCATGACCGTAGCACCTTCCCCTCGGCCCGTCCTGACGATGGGCGACGGAGTGACTACACCATGTGGTGCCGACAGAACGCGTCCTTCCGCAGACTTTTCCGAGTTCTAGCCACGCCTCGAACGTCCGCACGCCAAGGGTCAGCCGAGGGCCAGCCACTGCAGGTTCATGTCGGCCAGTCGCCGGTCCTCGGCCGGGGTGAGCGGCTGACGTCCGGTCGCCTTCTCCAGGAAGGTGGCCTGGTCCCATCCCAGCGTCCGCCGGTCGGCGCCCTCGGGACGGCCCGTCAGGAGTTCCTCCACCACGGAGCCCGCCTCAGGTGTCAGCCACGGGGTGTCTCCCCGCGCGGCGGCCAGGTCCAGCCCGTGCACGGCGACCTCGACCACTCTGGTGACCAGGAACTCGGACAACAGCATCGCGTCGCCGTGCCGCGTCCGCACCACCCGGCCGGCGGGTTCCGCGCTGCACAGTCGGTGAACGTTCTGCCAGGTGGCGATGAAGTCCTCGGCGAGCGCGCGACCGTCCGGGAAGCCGGCGGCATGTCCCTGGGCCAGCGAGATACGCGTGTCGTTCGTAGCGGCCGAGAACCGCTCGTCGGGCCGGTAGTACTGCCGGGCCGACACCTCGGCCTGGTCCGGCGATGCTCCGGCGAGCATCCCGGGCAGCCAGGCGAGCGCCACCCGAACATGGCCGAACAGATCGCGAACCCGCCACGGCTCGCATCGGGTGGGCAGGGCCCAATCCCGATCCGTCCAGCTCAAGGCCACCTCGCCCAGGCGGGCCGACTCCGCTCTGAACGCCTCCATCACCCGATCACGATTCATGATCGCCAAACTACCGGGCGGCCGGGCGGACCCTACGCCGGTGAATCCACCCGATGATCGCGTCACGCCCAGGCGGTAGCAACGCTGCCGCAGCGACCGCCACCGATTGCGGGTCAGGGGTTGGGCGTATCGCCGGTGAAGGTGGGGTGGGGGCCGAGGGCCCAGTATTCGAAGAGGCCGTGGCCGACGCCGCCCTCGTAGTCGAAGCGGGCGACGGAGTCGACCATGCCCCACATCCGGGCGGCGTCCTCCGGGCGCCGCAGGTCGTACGTCACGCCCTGGACCTTCAGGTCGGGGCCCTGGTACATGCCGTGCCGCCAGTCGGGTTCGAGGCCGTAGCCGCTGCCGACCATCAGGTGGACGGGCAGGAGCGGGGTGACGCGCACGTCGATGGGCTCGCCCCCCGGCGGTGCGAAGGAGATCACCGCCTCGGTGACGTCGCGGGTGCCCTGCGCGTACGTCGGGAGGTAGTCGGGGCGGCCGAGGTACTCCGGCTCACGGTCGTCCGGCCACACGCGCACGGCCTCTTCCAGGATCCGCCGCCCCTGCGCGTCCTCCTGGAGGATGCACAGGATCGCGTGGTCCTCGAACTGCATCGGCGCGTACACCCAGTAGAAATTCGAGTCGGCATCCTTCGCCTGGATGCCCGGCGGCTCGGGCTCGCCGACCGGGCGGATGCCCCAGGACCGGTCGCGGCTGCCCCACCAGCGGTCCGGGGTGACCGGCAGGGTGGTGTCGTCCACGGTGATCGAGCCGGTCCACCGGCCGGTCTGGGCGAGCCGCCGGGAGTCGAACACCACCCGTTCCCGGGCGCGGACGAAGTGCGGCGGCTCCAGTTGCGCCGGGATCGCCCCCTCCCAGGTCAGGTCGAAGGACAGCCCGTGGTCGTTCGGGCCGAGGACGACACGCAGGCGTTTCAGGCCCGCCAGCACCTCGACGCTGAACGGCCCGACCGTCGTGTCCATCCGGTCGGCGCCCAGTTCGCGGGAGGCGCGGACGACGCGGTGCAGCGGGCCGTACCGGACCAGGGCGAAGGCGTCGGTGACGCCCAGGTTCGGGTACTGCCCGAGCCCGACGATCAGCATCAGCTCGTCCGACCGGGAGTGGCAGTTGAAGTAGTACCGGTCGTAGAAGTTGCGGTCGGAGGTGCCCACGTGGCGCATCACGTCGGGGACCTGGTGGACGGGGTAGTCGTCGAGCGGCGAGAGCGTCATCGCGGGCCTCCGGAGGGCGGGCCGGTCACGGTGGGACGGGGTGCGCGGAGGCCGAGGAGCGCGGCCAGGAGCCGCGAGGCGGTGTTGTCGACGGGGAAGTCGCTGTCGGGCGGCACCAGGCCGAAGTCGATGAACGCCTGTCCGATCCGCGCCATGATCACCGCGAACTTGAACGCGGACAGGACCTCGTAGTAGGCCAGGTGCCGCATCCGCCGGCCGGTCAGCTCCTCGTAGTACGCGACGGTGTCGGCGTAGGACGGGAAGCCGGGGAGGCGGGGCACTCCGATGCCCTCCGAGTGGTGCCGGTCCAGGAACATGTACCAGGCGAGGTCCTCCTCGGGCGCGCCGAGGGTGGCGATCTCCCAGTCCAGCGCGGCGAGCGGCTCGCCGCCGTCGTCGTACAGGATGTTCCCGATGCGGGAGTCGCCCCACAGCAGGACCGGCGGGTCGGGCTCGGGCGGCCGGTTCTCGCGCAGCCACCGCAGCGCCGCGGCACAGGTCGGCTGCGGGCGGTGGTAGGCCCAGCTCATGTAGTGCGTGTAGTAGCCGAGCCGCTGGTCGAGTCCGGCGCGCCCGTACCTGGTCCGGTCGAGGAACGCGAAGGGCGCCGGGTCCAGCCGGTGGACCTCCGCCATGATCTCCAGGCCCGCGGTCCACATCCGGCGCCGCCGCGCGGGCGGGGCCTCGGCGACCCACCCCGCCTGGTGGTACGGCGGGTTGTCCTCGGGGGCCCGGCCGTCCACCCGGTCGATGACGTAGAACGGCGCGCCGAGAAGCGTCGTGTCGGCCTCGTACCAGCGCATCGGCGGGACGGGGATCGTGGTCCGCTCGTCGAGGATGCGCAGCAGCCGGTACTGGTCGGCGTACGGCAGCGGGTCCGGGAACACCTGGTAGCGCACCGGCGCCACCTTGGCGACTAACCGCTCGGTACGGCCGCCGTACGCGACGTCGAACAGGAGCGTCTCGGCGGAGAACCCGGTCGTGCCGGGGATCTCGAGGTCGGACAGCGTCACCTCGCCGCCGGACAGCCGGTCCGCCAGCCATCGGGTCAGCACCGCACGGGTCACCTCGGGATCCCGCTGGTCGGGAACGGGCATGTCCGGCCTCCTCGTACGCCCCCGCCAGTGGTGTCCCCGATGTCGATCAAGGTTTACCAAGCTGTTACTTGGTCCGTCAATGGCGCCGCCGGGCGCGGAGACGTCCGGCGGTCGCGTGGCACGATCGGAGGATGAGGCTGACGAAGCTCGGGCACTCCTGTGTCCGCCTCCAGAAGGACGACCGGACCATCGTCATCGACCCGGGATCCCTCACGCCGGAGGGTGACGCCATCGCGGGCGCGGAGGCCGTCCTGATCACCCACGAGCACTTCGACCACTACGCCGCGGAACGACTGCGCAAGGCCGTCGCGGACGACCCGCGCCTCACCGTCTACACCTGCCGCGCCGTCGCCGCCGACCTGGGCGACCTGGGGGGCCGGGTCCGTACGGTCGGCGAGGGGGACGCGCTGACGATCGCGGGATTCGAGGTCGCCGTGGCCGGTCAGCGGCACGAGGTGGTCCATCCCGACGTCCCGCCGGTGGAGAACATCGGGTTCCTCATCGACGGGGAGGTCTTCCACCCGGGTGACGCGTTCACCGTCCTCGAGGCGCCGACGCTCCTCGTGCCGGGGCAGGCGCCGTGGATGAAGGCTCCGGAGATGATCCAGTACCTGCGGGCGGTGGCGCCGCGCCGCGCGTTCGCGGTCCACGACGGCCTGCTCAACGACGCCGGACTGGGGCTGCTGGACGGTCAGCTCGCCGGGGAGGGCGAGCGCCAGAAGCGGGAGTTCCGCCGGCTCCGGCCGGGCGAGTCGGTCGACATTCCGTAATCGGTCGACCTTCCCCTAAGGGAAGGACCCGTAGGTCCACGGGACGAGCCCGGATCGGCCCTGGGAGCGATGTGACGCGCCGGGCGCGCGGCCTAGCGTCGGAGACAGGCAACCGAAGGAGTGTCGCAATGAACGGTCTGTCCCGTCCGCGCCACGGTCGTGTCATCGCCGGCGTCTGCGCCGGGCTCGGCCGCCGGTACGGCATGTCGGCCTGGACGGTCCGGCTGCTGGCGATCCTGTCCTGCCTGCTCCCCGGACCGCAGTTCTTGCTCTACATCATCCTCTGGGTCATGATGCCGGGTGAGTGAGACGCCTCAGGCGGCGGCGGTGTCGTTCGTCCTCCGGCGCGGGCGCGACCGCGCGCCGGAGCACGCCGGCCCGGACGCGCTCCAGCACGGTGTGACGGTGCCGCGCGTACCGGGCCAGGCCGCCGACGACCGCGCCGGTGAGGCCGTACCCGACGATCACGGCCACCGGCCGCTCCGCCGACAGGGGGATCGCGGTCAGCGCGCAGGCGCAGGCCGCCTGAGCGGGGGCGGTCAGCCGGGGCTCGGCCCCGCGGCGGCGGATCGGCGGGTCGCTGGGACCCCACGGGTCGGCGCGCAGGACGCGGAGCAGGCCGCCGAGCAGGGGCAGCGACCACCACAGCGCCGCCGCCGACGGCAGCACGAGCAGTGGGGCCGCGGCCAGGAAACGGGAGGGGGACAGTACGGCGAGCGCGGCGGTCAGGGCAAGGGCCGCCGCCGTGCAGGCGATCACGGCGGCCCGTGCTCGCGTCGCGCCCCGCAGGACCGCCCGCCGGCCGCGCCGGAGGGCGAGGAGGTACGTCTCGGCGGTCGCGTAGGCCCAGCCGGCGACGAGGGCCCAGGCGACGGCGTCCAGCGGACTCATCATGATGTGAGGATGAGCGGCGCGGGCGACGGTGAGAAGACGACAACGTTCATACCCGGGAAAGCTACGGATTCGACTCCGGCGGGTCCCTGAGGGTCGCCCCCGGACCGGCGGTGGAGCCATCCCCACCACGCGATCCCGGGGCCGTCGCCCGTACGCCCGTGCCGGGCCGCCGGCGGACGCCCCTCTAGGCCAGGCGCCAGACGGCGGGGAGGCCCTTGGCGGCGCCGTCGCCGGAGTAGTCGTGCACGACGTCGAGGTAGCCGGCCATGCGCGCCTGCCAGGCGACGTTGACCGGCAGGTCCGCCAGGGCGGACAGCAGGGCGGCGTAGTCGTCGCAGTCGATGACGTGGAACAGGTCGAGGCCGCTGCGCCAGATCGTCCACTCGTGCGCGCCGGCGTCCTTGATCGCCTGGACGAGGTCCGGCGGGACCTCCCGGTGCGCCTGCTCGTACTCCTCCTCGCGGCCGGGTTTGAGCCGGGTGTGCAGTGCGACGCGCAACGTCACTCCTCCTCTTCCTGCTGACGGCGGGCCCACTCCTCGACCGCGCCGATGTGGACCGCGGCGGCGACGCGGGCGCCGTCCGGGTCCCGCTCGACCAGCGCGCGGTAGATCGCGTCGTGCTCGCGGTACGTGCGCGCGAAGACGCCCTCCTCGCGGTAGCCGCGCCAGACGCGGGCCCGGAACGTACGGCTGTTCAGCCCGCCGAGGATCGCGGAGAGCACCGGGTTCCCCGCCGCCTCGGTGATGATGCGGTGGAACTCCAGGTCGTGCCCGACGATCTCCTCGGCGTTCGCGCCCCGCTCCATCGCCGTCATCTCGGCGCGCAGGCGGGCGAGCCCCTCGTCGTCGATGCGGGCCGCCGCCGCGGCCGCGGCCGCCGGCTCGAGGATCTTCCGCACCTGGACGAGGTGCAGCAGGGTGTCGCCGCGGGAGATCTCCGCGACCACGCCGAAGGTCTCCAGGAGGTCGCCCGGCTGCAGCTGGGTGACGTAGATGCCGGCCCCGTGGCGCGCCTCCAGGACCCCCATGACGGTCAGGGCGCGGATGGCCTCGCGCATCGAGCTGCGGGACAGCCCGAGGTCGGCGGCGAGGTCGCGTTCGGTCGGCAGGCGCTGGCCGGGCGTGAACGCACCCATGGCGATCCGGGTCTTGATCTCCTCGATCGCCCGCTGGGTGACGGTGGTCCTGGCGCCGGCGTCGTCCGTCACGCGCTCCCCCTCCTCCGACTGTGGGTCACATCCTGCCGGACGGAGAGTGGTCGTACCAATTTTCAGTAAGTAACAACTATGTAACGGGGTATTGCCAGGAGATTGCCCCTTAATGGTCTTATGTCCGCACAAGAGGTCCGATGAGTGCAGGAGAGGTCGGACCAACCGTACGAGCAGGGAGTGCGACCACGTGAAGCTGCTGCGTGTCGGACCGGAAGGCGCCGAACGCCCCGCGGTCCTGGCAGAGGACGGCTCGCTCCTCGATCTGTCCGGCCTGACCCGTGAGATCGACGGCGACTTCCTCGCCACCGGTCTGGACCGGGCCAGGGTGGCGTACGCGGCAGGCGAACTGCCGCCCATCCAGAAGACCGGGCGGATCGGCGCACCGCTGGCCCGGCCCGGCAAGGTCGTGTGCATCGGCCTGAACTACCGCGACCACGCGGCGGAGACCGGCGCGGACATCCCGGCCGAGCCGATCATCTTCATGAAGGCGTCGAACACGGTCGTCGGCCCGGACGACGACGTGCTCATCCCCCGGGGCAGCGAGAAGACCGACTACGAGGTGGAACTGGCCGTCGTCATGGGCGGCCGCGCCCGCTACCTGGACTCGCCGGCGGACGCCCGCCCGCTCATCGCCGGGTACGCGATCAGCAACGACGTCTCGGAGCGGGAGTTCCAGCTGGAGCGCGGCGGCCAGTGGGACAAGGGCAAGTCCTGTGAGACCTTCAACCCCCTGGGGCCGTACCTCGTGACCGCCGACGAGATCGACGATCCGCAGGACCTCGGGCTGCGCCTCTGGGTCAACGGCGAGCTCCGCCAGGACGGCACCACCAAGGACATGATCTTCCCGGTCGACCACCTGATCTGGTACCTCAGCCAGTTCATGGTCCTGGACCCCGGGGACGTCATCAACACCGGGACCCCGGCCGGCGTGGCGCTGGGCGGTCCGGGCCTCCCCTTCCTGCGCCGCGGGGACGTCATGGAGCTGGAGATCGACGGGCTCGGCCGGCAGCGGCAGAGGCTCGCATGAAGGTCATCGCCCTCGAGGCCCACGACATCCGGTTCCCGACCTCCCGGCAGCTCGACGGCTCGGACGCGATGAACCCGGACCCGGACTACTCCGCGGCTTACGTGGTGCTGCGCACTGACGAGGGCGGCGAGGGCCACGGGTTCACGTTCACGATCGGGCGCGGCACGGAGGTGTGCGTCGCGGCGATCGAGGCGTACGCGCCGCTGGTCGTCGGCCTCGACCTCGACCTGTCCGACCTGGGCGGATTCGCGCGGCGGCTGCTCCACGACTCCCAGCTGCGCTGGCTCGGCCCGGAGAAGGGCGCGGTCCACATGGCCGCCGCCGCGATCATCAACGCCGCGTTCGACCTCGCCGGGCGCGTCGCCGGCAAGCCGGTCTGGCGGCTGCTCGCGGACCTGCCGCCCGAGCAGATCGTCGACCTGGCCGACTGGAGGTACCTCACCGACGCCCTCCGTCCCGAGGAGGCCGTGGACCTGCTGACGGCGGCCCGCGCCGGCCGGGAGGAACGGGAGGCCGCCCTGCTGGCCACCGGCTACCCCGCGTACACGACGACGCCCGGCTGGCTCGGGTACACCGACGACAAGCTCGTGGCCCTCGCCCGGGAGGCCGTCGCGGAGGGCTTCACCCAGATCAAGCTGAAGGTCGGCGGTGACCTGGCCGACGACGTGCGCCGCATGGAACTGGCCCGCCAGGCGGTCGGGCCGGACATCCGCGTCGCGATCGACGCCAACCAGCGGTGGGACGTCGGTCAGGCGATCGAGTGGGTCGAGGCGCTGAAGCGGTACGACCCGTGGTGGATCGAGGAGCCGACCAGCCCCGACGACATCCTGGGCCACGCGGCCGTGCGCCGGGCCGTCCGGCCCGTGCGGGTGGCGACCGGCGAGCACGTCGCGAACCGCGTCGTCTTCAAGCAGCTGCTGCAGGCCGAGGCGATCGACGTGCTGCAGATCGACGCCTGCCGCGTCGCCGGGGTGCCGGAGAACGTCGCGATCCTCCTGCTCGCCGCCAAGTACGGCGTCCCGGTGTGCCCGCACGCCGGCGGTGTCGGGCTGTGCGAGGTGGTGCAGCACCTGTCGATGTTCGACTACCTCGCCGTCAGCGGGAGCACCGAGGACCGCGTCATCGAGTACGTCGACCACCTGCACGAGCACTTCACCGACCCGGTGCGCATCCGGGACGGCCACTACCTCGCGCCGACGGCTCCGGGGATGTCGGCCCAGATCAGGCCCGAGAGCCTGCGCGAGTACGCCTACCCCGACGGCGCCGCCTGGAGGTCTTGAGTGGAATTCGACGGCATCAGGGCGATCGTCACCGGAGGGGCCTCCGGCATCGGCCTCGCCGCCGCCCGGCTGCTCACCGAGCGCGGCGCGACCGTGACCTGCCTCGACCTGGCCGAACCGCCCGCGCCCCTGCACGGGGTACGGGCCGACGTACGGGACGACGCGTCCGTCCGCGCGGCGGTCGCGGCGGCGGCCGGCCACCTCGGCGGCCTGGACGTGCTGGTCAACAACGCCGGGATCGGGGCGCAGGGCACGGTGGAGGACAACGACGACGACGAGTGGCGCGACGTCTTCGACGTGAACGTGTTCGGCATGGTGCGCGTGACCCGCGCGGCGCTGCCGTACCTGCGCCGATCCGAGCACGCCGCGATCGTCAACACCTGCTCGATCGCGGCCACCGCCGGGCTGCCGCAGCGGGCGCTGTACTCGGCGACCAAGGGAGCCGTGCAGTCGCTCACCCTGGCGATGGCGGCGGATCACCTGCGCGACGGTATCCGGGTGACCTGCGTCAACCCGGGTACCGCCGACACCCCCTGGATCGGCCGGCTGCTCGCCGCGACCGGCGATCCGGAGGCGGAGCGGGCCGCCCTGGCGGCCCGGCAGCCGAGCGGCCGGCTGGTCAGCCCGGAGGAGGTCGCCGCGGCGATCGCCTACCTGGCCAGCCCGCTGGCGTCGGCGACGACAGGAACGGCGCTGGCGGTCGACGGGGGCATGGCCGGCCTGCGACTTCGCCCAGAGAGATGAGGACGCGATGAAGCGAGGAATGCTGGCGGCGGGTGCCGTCTTCGCGGCGGCCGCCTGCCTGACGGCCGGGTGTAAGAGCAGCAGCGGCGGCGGCTCGGCCGGAGGCGGCGCCGTCGGCGTGGACTACCCCCGGTCCGACACCGACTTCTGGAACTCCTACATCAAGTACGTCCCGCAGTACGGCAAGCAGGACGGCCTGGACCTGAAGACCACCAACTCCGAGAACGACATCGCCAAGCTCGCCGCCAACGTCCAGTCGCTCATGGGCCAGGGCGTGAAGGGCATGGTCCTGGCGCCGCAGGACACCGCCGCGGTGGCGCCGACGCTGAACCAGCTCAAGCAGAAGAAGATCCCGGTGGTCACCGTCGACACCCGCCCGGACAAGGGCGACGTCTACATGGTGGTCCGCGCCGACAACCGCGCGTACGGCGAGAAGGCCTGCAAATTCCTCGGTGACACGCTGAAGGGCAAGGGCAAGGTCGCGATGCTGGAGGGCGACCTGGCCTCCATCAACGGCCGGGACCGCACCGAGGCGTTCGACCAGTGCATGTCCCAGAACTACCCGGGCATCAAGGTCATCGGCCTGCCCACCGAGTGGAAGGGCGACGTCGGCGCGAACAAGCTGCAGACCACGCTCGCCGCGAACCCGGACCTGAACGGGATCTACATGCAGGCGGGCGGCGCGTTCCTCGCCCCGACGCTCAACGTGCTGAAGCAGAAGGGCCTGATCTTCCCGCCGGGGAACCCGAAGCACATCACGATCATCTCCAACGACGGCATCCCGGAGGAGCTGAAGGCGATCGGGGCCGGGCAGATCGACGCGACCGTCTCCCAGCCCGCCGACCTGTACGCCAAGTACGCGCTGTACTACGTAAAGGCCGCCCTCGACGGCAAGAAGTTCGCCCCGGGCAAGACCGACCACGACTCGACGATCGTCGCGCCGCGGCCCGGCCTGCTCGAGGACCAGCTGCCCGCGCCGCTGGTCACCAAGGACGGCACCTACGCGGGCTCGCTGAAGGCGACGGACCCCCAGCTCTGGGGCAACCAAGTCAAATGAGCCATTCCGCCAGCGCCGCGGCCGGCGTACGGCCGGTCGCGGCGGCCCACAGGATCAGCAAGCGGTTCGGCGTGACCGTCGCGCTCGACGACGTGTCGCTCGCCGTGGACGACGGCGACATTCACGCCCTCGTCGGCCGCAACGGCGCCGGGAAGTCGACCCTCGTGTCGATCCTCACCGGCCTCGTCCCCCCGGACTCCGGAACGGTGGAGTTCGGGGGCGAGCCCGCCCCGCCGCTCGCGGACCGCGAGGCGTGGCGGCAGCGGGTCGCCTGCGTCTACCAGAAGCTCACCGTCATCCCCTCCCTGTCCGTGGCCGAGAATCTGTTCTTGAACAGGCAGGGCCGCGGCCTGATCTCCTGGGGCTCGCTGCGCCGCCGCGCCCGCGAGCTGCTGGACGCCTGGGAGGTCGACGTCGACGTACGGGCGCCCGCCGAGCGCCTCACCGTCGAGCAGCGGCAACTGGTGGAGATCGCGCGGGCGCTCTCGCACGGCTCGCGGTTCATCATCCTCGACGAGCCGACCGCCCAGCTCGACGGCCAGGCGATCGAGCGGCTGTTCGCCCGCATGCGGTCCCTGCGGGAGTCGGGGGTGACGTTCCTGTTCATCAGCCACCACCTCGACGAGGTGTACGAGGTCTGCGACACCGTCACCGTGATGCGCGACGCCCGGCACATCGTGACCTCCCCGGTCGCGGAGCTGGGCAAGGAGGCGCTGGTCACCGCGATGACCGGCGAGGCCACCGGGCTGATCGACCTCGGCGCCGGCCGGCCCGCGCCGGCGGGCGGCGCCGCGCCCGCGCTGACCGTGACCGGACTCGGCGTCCCGGGCGTCTTCGAGGACGTCTCGCTGACCGTCAGGCCCGGCGAGATCGTCGGGCTGGCCGGCGCCGGCGGCTCCGGCAAGATGGCCGTCGGCGAGTCGATCGTCGGCCTGCGCCGGGCGGCCCGCGGCACCGTCGAGATCGGCGGTACGACGCCCCGGCCGGGCAGCGTGCCGGCCGCGCTGCGGGCCGGTCTCGGGTTCGTTCCGCAGGACCGGCACCGGGAGGGTCTGGTCCCCGGTCTGTCCATCGCCGAGAACACCACCCTGACCGTCCCCGAGCGGCTCGGCCGCTTCGGGTTCGTCGGGCCGCGGCGGCGCGACGAGCTCGGCGCCAAGGCCATCGGCGACCTGGACATCAAGGCGGCCGGGCCGGAGCAGCCGGTGTCCGCGCTGTCCGGCGGCAACCAGCAGAAGGTCGTCATGGCCCGTGCGCTCGCGGGCGACCCCCAGGTGCTGGTGCTCATGCAGCCCACCGCCGGGGTCGACGTCAAGGCGAAGGAGACGCTGCTCGGCACGGCCTCCGCGGCGGCCACCGGAGGCGCGGGCGTCCTGATCATCTCCGACGACCTCGACGACCTCCGCCCCTGCGACCGGGTGATCGTCCTGTTCAAGGGCGCCGTCGTCGCCGAGATGCCGACCGGCTGGGCCGACCACGAACTGATCGCCGCGATGGAGGGCATCCGTGACTGAGACACAGACGGCCATGGCCGCGCCGGCCCGCGGCCGGATCACCGCGCCACGGCTGGCGCGCCTGCGCGACCTCGCGCTGGTCCCGGCGATCATCGTGATCGCCATCGTCGGCTACTTCGTCAACCCGGTGTTCCTGCACTGGGACAACCTGGTCAACGTCCTCCAGCAGCAGTCGGAGATCTCGCTGCTCGTCCTGGCCGAGGCGCTCATCCTCATCTGCGGGAGGATGGACCTGTCGCTGGAGTCGACGTTCGGCCTCGCGCCGGGCGTCGCCGCCTGGCTCGTGCTCGCCCCCGGTGTCACGCACGGCGTCGGCTGGCTGTCCGGCGCGTGGTCGATCCCGGTCACGCTGGTGATCGGCGCCGTCATCGGCTGGGTCAACGGCCTGCTCATCGTGCGGTTCCGCCTGAACGGCTTCATCGTCACGCTGGGCATGCTGATCGTGCTGCGCGGCCTGCTGACCGGGATCAGCGGCGGCAAGACGTTCTTCAACCTGCCGTCCTCCATGATCTACCTGGGCAACGCCGTCTGGCTGGGCCTGCCCGCCTCGATCTGGATCTGCCTGGTCCTGTACGCGCTGGCCATCGTGGTCACCGGCTACACCCGCTGGGGCCGGGCGCTGTACGCCATCGGCGGCAACGCCGACGCGGCCCGCGCCGCCGGCATCCGCGTCGACCGGGTGCTGTGGGGCACGCTCGTGCTGGCGAGCATCCTCGCCGCCCTCGGTGGCCTGCTGCTCACCGGACGGCTCGCCTCCGTGGCGGCCAGCCAGGGCAACGGCGCGATCTTCACGGTCTTCGCGGCGGCGGTGATCGGCGGCGTCTCGCTCAACGGCGGCAAGGGCACGATCTTCGGCGCCTTCACCGGCATCCTGCTGCTCTACATGATCCAGAACGTGCTCACGCTCGCCGGCGTCCCGGCGCAGTGGATCGGTGCGCTGAACGGTGGGATCATCCTCGTCGCGCTGATCATCAGCCGGATCACGTCGGGTCAGGCACAGGAGTAGCGATGGAACGACGCAGACTCGGAAGGTCGCCCGTCGAGGTGACGACGCTGTCGTTCGGCGGCGCGGCGATCGGCGGCCTCTTCGCCCCGGTCTCCGACGCCGACGCCACGGCGGCCGTGCACCGTGCCCGCGAGCGCGGTATCGGATACTTCGACACCGCGCCGCACTACGGCGCCGGCCGGAGCGAACGCCGCCTCGGCGCCGCACTGACCGGCGCGCCCGCCGGTGCCGACCGGAGCGGCGAGTCCGCCGGTGCCTCACAGACCGGCGCGTCCGCCGGGGCGGTCGTGGCCGGCGGGTACGTCCTGTCGACCAAGGTCGGGCGGCTGCTCGTCCCGCTCGGGCCGGGGGAGCCGCCCGAGCCGGAGGGGTTCGCCGACCCACCGCCGTACCGGCGGGTCTGGGACTGGAGCGCCGACGGCATCCGCCGCTCCCTGGAGGAGTCGCTGAAACGCCTCGGTGCCGACCGCGTGGACGTCGTCTACCTGCACGACCCGGACGAGCACGAGGAGGAGGTGTACGCGACGGCGTACCCGGCGCTGGCCGCGCTCCGCGACGAGGGCGTGATCGGCGCGATCGGCGCGGGGATGAACCAGACCCCCATGCTCACGCGGTTCGTCGAACGCCTCGACCTGGACGTCGTGCTGTGCGCCGGCCGGTACACCCTCCTCGACCGGTCCGCCGAGGAGGATCTGTTCCCCGCGTGCGCCCGGCGCGGGACCTCGGTGGTCGCCGGCGGCGTGTACAACTCCGGGCTGCTGGCCGGCGGCACCACGTACGACTACGCGCCGGCCTCGCCGGAGCTGCGGGAGCGCGTCGCCCGGCTGGAGCGGGTCTGCGCCGGGCACGGCGTGCCGCTGCGCGCGGCGGCGCTGCGGTTCCCGCTCCGGCACCCGGCCGTGGCGAGCGTCCTCGTCGGCTGCCGGAACGCGGCCGAGGTCGACGACAACTGCGACCTGTTCGAGCTGGACATCCCCGAGGCGCTCTGGGAGGCGCTTTGAGCGAGAGTGCACTGGTGGACGCGCACCATCACCTGTGGGACACCGGCGTTCGCGACTATCCCTGGATGGACGGCCCGTGGGCCGATCCCATCCGTGGCCGGTTCGACGCGGCCCGCTACGCCGGGCTGGCCGGGTCGTACGGCGTGCGCGACTCGATCGTCGTGCAGGCGCTGCAGGACGTCGGCGAGACCTACGACCTGCTGGCCGTCGCGGCCGACCCGGTTGAGCTCGAGCACGGGGACGAGCCGGGCCCGATCGCGGGCGTGGTCGGCTGGGTGGACCTGACCGCGCCGGACGTGGCCGACCGGATCGCCGAGGTGCGGGAGAGCCCGGCCGGTCACCTCCTCGTCGGGATCCGGCACCTCGTCCAGGACGAGCCGGACCCCGCGTGGCTGCTGCGGCCGGACGCCCTGCGCGGCGTCGAGGCCGTCGGGGCCGCGGGCCTGGTGTACGACGTGCTGGTCCGGCCGCCGCAGGCCACGGCCGCCCTGGAGGCCGTGCGCCGGCTGCCGGAGGTCTCGTTCGTCCTCGACCACGCCGGCAAGCCCGACATCGCCGGCGGCGCCTGGGAGCCGTGGGCGGGTTGGATCACGTCGCTGGCCGCGCTGCCCAACGTGACGGTCAAGCTGTCCGGCCTCGTCACGGAGGCGGCACCCGAGTGGAAACCGGCCGACATCCTGCCGTACGCCCGCCACGTGCTGGACTCCTTCGGCGCCGACCGCGTGATGTACGGCTCCGACTGGCCGGTCTGCACACTGGCCGCGTCGTACGAGCAGGTCCTCGACCTGGCGCGGGACGCGGTCCCGCCCGGTGACCGGGAGGCGGTGTTCGGCGGAACGGCCCGCCGCGTGTACGGACTAAGTTGAGTGTCATGCGGGTCGCCCTGTTCGTCACCTGCGTGAACGACACGATCTTCCCCGGCACCGGGAAGGCGACCGTACGGCTGCTGGAGCGCCTCGGCTGCACGGTCGACTTCCCGATGGAGCAGACCTGCTGCGGGCAGATGCATTTCAACACCGGCTACCGCGAGGAC
This sequence comes from Actinoallomurus rhizosphaericola, assembly GCF_024055675.1. Classification (NCBI taxonomy): domain Bacteria; kingdom Bacillati; phylum Actinomycetota; class Actinomycetes; order Streptosporangiales; family Thermomonosporaceae; genus Actinoallomurus; species Actinoallomurus rhizosphaericola. Next base: position 94,593 of record NZ_JAMXMW010000016.1, read on the forward strand.
GCGCGGCCGCTGGCCCGCCGCTTCGCCGCGGTGTTCGACGGCTACGACGCGGTCGTGGTGCCGTCCGGGTCGTGCGCCGCGATGGTCCGCGAGTGGTACCCCACGCTCGGCGTCACGCCGCCGTCCGGGGTGTACGAGCTGTCGGAGTTCCTGGTCGACGTGCTGAAGGTCACCGACGTCGGCGCGTACTTCCCGCACACGGTCACCTACCATCCGACCTGCCATTCGCTCCGGTCGCTGAAGGTCGGCTCGCGGCCGCTCGATCTGCTGTCCCGGGTGCGCGGCCTCACCCTCGTTCCGCTGGGCGGCGCGGAGGAGTGCTGCGGGTTCGGCGGCACCTTCTCGCTCAAGAACCCCGCCGTGTCGGCCGCGATGTGCGCCGACAAGGTCCGCAACGTCCTGGACACCGGCGCCGAGGTGCTCTGCGCGGCCGACAACTCCTGCCTCATGCACATCGGCGGTTCGCTGATCCGTCAGCGCGCCGGCGTCCGCGTCCTCCACCTCGCCCAGATCCTCGCATCGACGGAGGAGGATTGACCATGGCCACCTTCGTGGGGATGCCGGCCTTCCCGGAGGCGTCGGCGCGGGCGGTCGGCGACGCGCAACTGCGCCACAACCTGCGCAAGGCCACGCAAACGATCCGCGCCAAGCGCGCGGCCGTCGTCGGTGAGCAGCCCGACTGGGCGGAGCTGCGCGCCGCCGGTGCGGCGATCAAGGACCGTACGCTCCGGCACCTCGACGTGTACCTCGAACGGCTGGAGTCCGCCGTCACGGCCGCCGGCGGGCACGTGCACTGGGCCGAGGACGCCGCCGAGGCCAATCGGATCGTCGTCGACCTGGTCAGGGCGACCGGGGAGACGGAGGTCGTCAAGGTCAAGTCGATGGCCACCCAGGAGCTCGAGCTGAACTCCGCGCTGGCCGCCGCGGGCGTCCGCGCGTACGAGACGGACCTGGCCGAGCTGATCGTGCAGCTCGGCGACGACCTGCCCTCGCACATCCTGGTCCCGGCGATTCACCGCAACCGCGCGGAGATCCGGGAGATCTTCCGCGGCCGGATGGCCTCCTGGGGCCGCCCCGCGCCCGAGGGACTGACGGACGATCCCCGCGCACTCGCCGAGGCCGCCCGGCTGCACCTGCGCGAACGCTTCCTGCGCGCCAGGGTCGGCATCTCCGGGGCCAACTTCGCGGTCGCCGAGACCGGCACCCTCGTCCTCCTGGAGTCCGAGGGGAACGGCCGGATGTGCGTGACGCTGCCCGAGACGCTGATCTCCGTGGTCGGCATCGAGAAGATCGTGCCGACCTGGCGCGACCTCGAGGTCTTCCTGCAGCTGCTGCCCCGTTCGTCGACGGGGGAGCGGATGAACCCGTACACCTCGACGTGGACCGGGGCGAGCGAGGGCCAGGAGTTCCACCTCGTCCTCGTCGACAACGGGCGCACGTCGGTGCTCGCCGACCGGGTCGGCCGCCAGGCGCTGCGCTGCATCCGCTGTTCGGCCTGCCTGAACGTCTGCCCCGTGTACGAGCGAGCGGGCGGCCACGCGTACGGCTCGGTGTACCCCGGGCCGATCGGCGCGATCCTCACGCCGCAGCTGCGCGGCCTCACCGGGCCGCTGGAGGAGTCGCTCCCGTACGCCTCGACGCTGTGCGGCGCGTGCTACGAGGTCTGCCCGGTCGCGATCAACATCCCCGAGGTGCTGCTCGACCTGCGCGCCAAGGTCGTCGCGAAGGACCATCGGGTCGAGCGCCTCGCGATGGCCGCCGCCCGCCGCGTCCTGGACGATCCGAGGTGGCTGGCCCTGGCCCAGCGCACGGCCGGCCGGCTGCGCCGCTGGACCCCGCGCCGCCTGCCCGGGCCGCTGTCGGCCTGGTCCGACACCCGTGAGGTGCCCGTACCGCCCCGCGAGTCGTTCCGCGACTGGTGGGCGCGGCGGGCGGACGAGGAAGGTGATCGATGAGCTCGCGCGACCGGATCCTCGCCCGCGTCCGCGCGGCGCTCGCCGACGTCCCCCGTACGGAGGCGCCGGAGGACGTCGAGGTGCCGCGCGCCTATGACCGGAGCCGGACCGGCCCGGACGTCGTCGAGTTGCTGATCGACCGCCTCGTCGACTACCGCGCGGTCGTGCGCGAGGTCACCGACGTGGCGGCGGCCGTCGCGGACGCGCTGGCCGGGCGCGGGGCCCGCCGGGTCGCCGCGCCCGCCGGCGTCCCCGCCGCGTGGCTCGGGGGAGTGGAGGCGGTCCGCGACGACCCCGCCCTGTCCGCGACGGAGCTCGACGCCCTGGACGGTGTGGTGACCGGCTGCGCGGTCGCGATCGCCGAGACCGGCACGATCGTCCTGGACGGCGCCGCGGACCAGGGCCGTCGCGCGCTCACCCTGATCCCCGACTACCACCTGTGCGTCGTCCGGCGCGACCAGATCGTCCGTACGGTCCCCGAGGCGCTGGGGCGCCTCGACCCGGCGCGCCCCCAGACCTGGATCAGCGGCCCGTCGGCGACCAGCGACATCGAGCTGAACCGCGTGGAGGGCGTCCACGGCCCCCGCACCCTGGAGGTCCTCATCGCCCCGGCCCCGTGAGACGTGCGGGGGAGTTCACACGGGGAAGCGCACGCCGACCAGCCGCTCGGATGCCTCCCAGAGCCTGCGGGCGTCGTCCATGTCGCGCAGCGGAGCCCACGGCTCCTGCCGGGCGGGAGCGCCGCCGAGGCCGCCGGGTCCCTTGGGGCCGTAGAACCGGCCGCCCTGCGAGTCCGGGCCGGTCGCGGCCAGCAGCGCGGGCAGGGCGGCGGTGTCGACGGTGCCGACGATGAGGCCCATGCGGGAGAGCGTGCGGATCACGCGGACCGCGCCGGTGTCCTTCTGCCGCCCTATGCCGGGCTGCGCGGCCAGCAGATTCGTGGGGGAGATGCCGGGGTGGGAGAGATTGCTGGTGATGCCCCACCCTGCCGCCTTGCTGCGCGCGTCGAGCTCGCGGGCGAACAGGCCGATCGCGATCTTGGACTGGCCGTATGCCTTCCGCACGTCGTAAGTGCGCTCCCAGTTCAGGTCGTCCCAGTTGATCGCACCGCTGCGCGCGGCGATGCTCGTCTGGTGCGTGACCCGGGCCCTGCCCTCGCGAAGCAGCGGCAGCAGACCCAGGGTGAGGGCGAAGTGGCCGAGGTGGTTGGTGCCGAACTGCAGCTCGAATCCGTCCTTGGTGACCTGGTGGCTGGGCGGTGTCATCACGCCGGCGTTGTTGATGAGGATGTCGATCGGGCGACCCTCGCTCACGAGCCGGTCCACGAGGGCGGCCACCGAGTCGAGCGAGGACAGGTCGAGGGCGCGGGTGGCGATCTTCGCGCCCGGGACGAGGTCGCGGATGCGGTCGGCGGCCTTCTCGCCCTTGGCCGGGTTGCGGACCGGCATGATCACCTCGGCGCCCGCCTGGGCGAGGCGGGTGGCGATGACGAACCCGATGCCGTCGCTCGCACCGGTGATGACGGCGAGCCTTCCGGCCAGGTCGGGGATGGCGATGTCGATGGTGCGGGCCATGAGAGGTCTCCTTCTTCCCGCGGCGAATCCGCTGCGGGTCGGCGTGTGAAGTCCATGCTCGAACCTCGCCGCCCGCGGATTCAGGGCCCGGCTATCCACGGATCGCCGATCCACCTGATGGGAATCGGAGCGGGCTCATCGCAGCGCCTGCGCTCCGATGACGGACAGCACCTGCAGCTTCTCGTGGCTCTCGCTGCCGGGGACGGCGGTGTAGACGAGCAGCGAGTGCCCCTGGTCGGGGTCGACCAGCCGCTGGCACGTCAGCTCCAGGGCGCCGACCTCCGGGTGGACGAAGTGCTTGACGTGGTGGGGGCGGATCCCGACCTCGTGCTCCTCCCACACCCGCTTGAACTCCTCGCTGCGGGCGAGAAGCAGGTCGGCGAGGTGCGCGGCTCGGGAGTCCCGGCCGCGGAGGGTGGCGATCTCGCGCAGCCCCGAGGCGTACATGCGGGTGAGGAACGGATGCTCCTCGGGCGCGTAGAGCCGCCGGACGGCCGGGTCGGTGAACCACCGGTACCCCACGCTGCGGGCGGGTCCGGTGTACCGCGTCGTGTCGCCGGTGAGCGCGACGCCCATCGGGGTCTGCCGCAAGGTCTCGCCCAGCTCGGTGACGATCTCCGCGGGGGTGTCGATCAGGCGATCGAGAATGCGCAGCAGGCCCGGACTGATGTGTTCGCTGAACGCTCCCCTGGGCGGCGGGTTGTGCCCGGCGAGGCGGAACAGATGGTCACGCTCGTCGAGCGACAGGTGCAGCCCCTGCGCGATCGACGCGAGCATCTGGCTCGACGGCTGCGGCCCGCGCTCCCGTTCGAGCCGGGAGTAGTAGTCGGTCGACATGAGGCACAGCGCCGCGACCTCCTCGCGCCGCAACCCGTCGGTCCTGCGACGAGGACCGCGTGGCAGGCCGACATCCTCGGGTTGCAGCGCCCCCCGGCGACTCCGCAGAAACTCCGCGAGCCCGGTGCGATCGATCATGGATTTCCCCTCATCTCGCGGTGACAGTCCGTTTCTACCGCCTGCGGTCAGAGGCATCCATGGACCACCGATCCCCCCATACCGGCGCTCAGCCTCCTTCGAGTTCCCGGCGCACGGTAGCGGCGATGCGGGTGAGTGCGGCCCCGAGGTGGCGGCGCTGAGCGGCGCTGAGCGGGTCGAACACGAGCCGCTTGACCTGTGCGACGTGTTCCGGCGCGCTCTCGACGAGCTTCTGCCGGCCGGCGTCGGCCAGGGTGGCGAGAGTGTATCGACCGTCGCTGGGGTCGGGTCGGCGGGCGACCCAGCCGCGGGCTTCGAAGCGATCCATCACCTTCGACAGGCGGGGCTGGGTGCTGTCGCAGACCCGGGCCAGCTCGCTGAGCCGCATCGTGGCCTCGTCGGCCATGGACAACCGGGCCAGAACCCCGTACTCGAAGTTGGAGATGCCCGCCCCTCGCTGCAGCTGGCGGTCGAGGGCCGCCGGGAGTGCGATGACGACTGTGAGGAGCGCCTGCCACAGGTCCTGCTGGTCGTCGTCGAGCCAGGCCGACTGGGTGTTCATGAGCCCCATCATACTTGCCCAGGCAACTCGTATCACTTGCCTGGGCAAGTCATGATGGACTACCTTTCACTTGCCTCGGAAAGTGAAAAACTTGCCGAGGCAAGTGAAGGAGCTGATTTCGATGACCACCAGGAGCAGCCTGGCCTCCCCGAACGGCCTGACGTCCCCCTTCCCGTCGTCCCCACCGGCCGCGGCGTACGACGACCTCCTCGCTCGGGTCCTGCCACAGGCGCGCGAGCAGCGGGTGTGGAACCCCTCCGACGGTCCCCTGCCCAGCCTCTTCGTCAGCCACGGGGCCCCGTTCACCCTCGACGACCCGCAGTGGCTCGGCGACCTGTTCGACTGGGCCCGGTCGATGCCCAAACCCCGGGCCATCGTCGTCATCTCGGCTCACTGGGAACGGGCGCCGGTCGCGATATCCGGAGCCGCGGCCGGCACCCCGCTCTTCTACGACTTCAGCGGCTTCCACCCCCGCTACAAGACCCTTCCCTACGCGACCCCGGACGCCACCGACCTGGCCCGGCGGCTCACCGGCCTGCTGGGCCCGACGCCGGTGCACGAGTTCGCCGGCCGCGGCCTCGACCACGGCGCCTTCATCCCGCTCATGGCCATGTACCCCGCGGCCGACGTCCCGGTCGTGCAGCTGTCGATGCCCAGCCTCGACCCCAGCGCTCTGCTCGAGCTCGGGGCACGCCTGCGGCCCCTGCGCGAAGAAGGCATCCTCGTTCTCGGCTCGGGCTTCATGACGCACAGCTTCGCCGTCTTCCGCCACCCGGAGCTCGCCGCCGACACCAGGGCCTTCGACGAATGGGCCGTTGACGCCCTGGCCCGGGGCGACGCCGACGCCCTCACCGACTACCGCAACAAGGCACCCAGCGCCGCAGTCGCCCATCCGACGGCCGACCACTTCGTCCCGCTGCTGCTCACCGTCGGCGCCGCCGATGACCCCGGCAGCGCCGTGAGCGCCATCGACCGCATGGTGATGGGCAACTCAACCCGGTCGGTGCAGCTCACCTGAGCACCTTGACGTGCCTCACCTTTCTGATCGCCTCATCCCTTGGCGATGACATCAATACACCCTGGAGGAAAGTGCCATGAAGGCAATGCGTTTCCACGAGTTCGGCAGCAGCGAGGTCCTGCGCTACGAGGACGTCGACCGTCCCGCTCCCGGCAGCGGGCAGGTACTGGTGCGGGTGGCGGCCACGTCGTTCAATCCGGTCGATGACCACATCCGCGCCGGTGTCCTGGCCGAGATGATCCCGATCACTCTCCCGTACGTGCCGGGGATCGACCTGGCGGGCACCGTCGCTGAACTCGGCGCGGACGTGACGGGCCTGGAGGTCGGCGACCGGGTCGTGGCGATGCTGCCCCTCGACTCCGCCGGCGGCGCCGCCGAGTATGTGCTCGCCCCGGCCGAGTCCCTGGCCCCGGCGCCCCGGACGACCGAGCTGGTCGACGCCGCGGCGCTGCCGTTGACCGGCCTGGCGGCCTGGCAGACGGCGTTCGAGCTGGCCGAGCTGAAGCCCGGTCAGACCGTTCTGGTCAACGGGGCCGGGGGAGCGGTGGGCGGCCTCGTGGTGCAGCTCGCCGTCGACGCGGGAGCGCACGTGACCGCGGTGGACGCGCCGCAGCACGCCGACCGCCTTCGGGACTACGGCGCGGACCAGGTCGTCGGCCCCCTCGACCTCACCGCGGGCCCGGCCGCCGTGGGCGGTCCGTTCCAGGTCGTGGTGAACCATGTGCGCGTCTCCCCGGAGGAGCTCGCGCAGCTGACGAACTACGTCGCCGATGGCGGGGTCGCCGCCAGCACGGCCGGCCCGATTCCCGAGGACCCCGCCCGGGGGGTGCGCAGCGCGAACCTGTGGGTCCGCAGCGACGGAGCCCAGCTGGCCGAGCTCGTCGCCAAGGTGGATGCCGGCAGGCTCCGGCTCCACGTCGCCGCCCGCCGCCCGGTGGCCGAGCTGGCCGCCCTGCATGAGGACGCCGGCGCCGGGCGGCTGACCGGCAAGACGGTCGTGCTCGCTCCCTGATCACACCTGACCGGGCCGCCCACCGTTCGTTCCCGCCGGTGGCCGGCCCGGAAGTTCGACGGCGGCCGCACCCGCGACCCGTCGACACCGGCGAGGCCATGCGGCAGGTCCTACGCTCGGCCCGGCCGGACGGTGACGTCGGCTTCGTCGGTGCCGGCGTTCCTGCGGTCACTCGGCGGTCGTGCAGACCGTGCCGTTCAGGCGGAAGACGCCTGGGGGGATGTTCGGGCCGGTGTAGGCGCCGACGAAGCCGATGCTCACGCTCGCACCCGCGGCGAGCTTCCCGTTCGTGTCGAGGCTGGTGGCCTTGACGTCCCGGCCGTCCTGGGTCCAGCTGGCGTTCCAGCCGCTGCTCACCTGCTGCCGGCCGGTCGGCCAGGTGAAGGTGAGGGTCCAGCCGTCGAGCGGGTCGGGACCGTTGTCGGTGACGTCGACTCCGGCGACGTAACCGCTGGCCCAGTCGTTCTGGTCGGTGAGGCGGACCGTGCACGCGCTGGTCGCGGGGCTGCCGGTGGTGAACGTCAGCGGCGGCGAGGCCCAGGACACCTTCCCGGCCGTGTCACGGGCCAGGACGTTCACCGTGTACCGGGTGCCGGGGCCGAGGTTGCCGACGGTGAGCGAGGTGCCCGCGGTCTCGCCGAGTTCCTCGCTGACCGCGCCGTTCTGGCGGTACACCTCGTACTTGGCGATCGGGTGCGTCCCCGCGGCGGCCGCCGGCCAGGAGATCGTCGCCGCCTGGTCGGTGACCCCGGAGGCGGCCGGGAGACCGGGCGCCGAGGGCGCGCCGGCGGGCGTGCTCGCCGGGTGCAGGACGAGGGCGGTCAGCGAGTACGGCGGCAGGGTCTGGCTCGTCGCGCTGCCGGTCTGGGCCGAGTGGACGGAGGTGTCGCCGTTGCCGAACGAGTACACGGTGGGCGCGGCGTCGGCGGGGGTGTAACCGGCGTAGTCGATGCTCACGGGGTGGGCGTTGTCCGGGTCCTTGTTCACCAGCAGCACCGCGAGGTCCCCGTTCGGACGGCGCGCGGCGTGCGCGGTGACCAGGGCCTCGTCGGTGCCGGCCCGTACGAACTGATCCCCGGGCCGGGCGAACTGGTTCATCATGGACAGGCCGTAGTACGGGGCGAACGGCGTGTTGAGCGGCGGCTCGCAGGTCGCGCCGTCGGACGTGCACCCTCCGCTGGAGAGCATGCCGAAGTCGCCGTAGTCGGTCTGGCCGGCAACCGTGGAGACCGTGCCGATGCCGTTGTGGACGTCCCACCAGTCGACGGTGAAGACGCCGTTCGCGAGCAGTCCGCTGTACGCGTCGGCGAGGAAGAGCGCGCCGGGCTGGGTGTCCTCGCCCACGCCCACGTTCGTCTCGGTGAGGCTGATGCCGATGCGGTCGGCGCCGGCCCCGGCGTAGCGGGAGATCTGCCGCCGCAGCAGGTAGACGGCGTCGTCGATCTGCTCCGGCTTGGCCAGGGCCTCGCCGGCCGTGGTGCCGCCCGGGTACCAGTGCACGTCCACGAAGTCGATCTTCGACCCGGCGATGGAGAGCACGGTCTGGTTCCAGTTGGCCGCGTCACCGTCGCCGACCACCGCGTCCGGCCAGTTCGCCGGCATGGTGAGCACCGCGCCGACCTTGATCGTCGGGTCCGCCGCCTTCATCGCGTCGGCGTACGCGACGACGCCCTTGGCGTACGCGGCCGGGCTCTTGTCGGCGTGGTCGTCGGCCTCCCAGCCGGACCCATAGTGGCCGTTGCCGTAGTTCTCGTTGCCGATCGTCCAGTACTTCGCGCCGTACCCCTTGGTCACGTTGGCGTACCGGACCCAGTCGGCCGCCTCCTCGGGCGTCCCGGTGCCGTAGTTGGCGATGATCATCGGCTGGGCGCCGATCCGCCGGACGGAGGCCATGAAGGTGTCGAAGTCGGTGTTCGGGGCGACGTACCCGCCGGGGGCGGTGTTGGTCTTCCAGTGGTAGATGTCGCCGTACGAGCCGCCCGGATACCGGATCATCCGCACGCCGGCCGCTCCCAGCCGGTCCGACACGGCGGTGGTGCCGAGTTCGGCGTCCCAGATGGCGTCGTTCACACCGAGCCCGGTGCCGGGCATGGTCGCCAGCCCCGCGCGGGCGTTCACGGTGACCTTCACGGGCGTGTCGGCCGCACTCGGGCGGGCCGAGGTGAGTCCGGCCGGTGAGACGGCCGCGACCAGTGCGGTCAGCGCCGCGGCGACGGCGGGACGTAGGCGCATCCTCATCAGGGGTCCAATCACCGGTGATCAAGGTCGCCTCATGCTGAGATCCCGCCCCAGGACTGTCAACGGACCTCGTCGGCATCCGGGAACGGCCCGAACGGGCGCCGTCGAGGAGCCGGGGAATCCGGCCTGGTACCGGGGCCGGGAGGCCCGTGACGGCTCCCCGCCCCATACGCCGGGTCCGGCCCGCCGGGCATGAAACTTTCGCGCGGGACACCAGGTCGGGGGCGCCTCCCCGCCCACGGCGTTGACCGTTCCGTCGAACGGTTCTTACCGTTCGACGCGTCCGGCATACCGAACGGATTTCCGTATACCGCACGGCGCTGTCCCACCCAGCCCACCGCATCGTGAGGAGGATCGACGCGGTCATGAAGCTGAAGACAAGGGGTCTGGCGACGCTGCTCGCCGCACTGCTGGCCGCGGCCGGTGGGCTGGCGTCCATGCACCAGGCGTCGGCGGCGTCACTGGTCGAGGTGACGAACTTCGGCAACAACCCGACGAACCTGCGCATGTACGAATACGTGCCGAACTCGGTCGCCGCACACCCGGCGATCCTCGTCGTCTCGCACTACTGCACCGGCTCGGGCCCGGCGATGTACTCGGGCCGTCCGGAGTTCCCCCAGCTCGCGGACAGGTACGGGTTCATCATCGTCTACCCCTCGGCGACCCGCAGCGGCTCCTGCTTCGACGTGTCGACGGCCGGGGCGCTCAAGCACAACGGCACCAGCGACCCCGCCGGCATCATGTCGATGGTCCAGTGGGAGGAACAGCACCGGAACGCCGACGCGAGCCGGGTGTACGCCACGGGCGAGTCCTCCGGCGCGATGATGACCAACGTGCTGCTCGGCGACTACCCCGACGTCTTCAAGGCCGGAGCGGCCTTCGCCGGGGTACCGTTCGGCTGCTTCGCCACCACCGACGGCTCGCTGTGGAACAGCGCCTGCGCGAACGGCCAGATCAGCAAGACGCCGCAGCAGTGGGGCGACCTCGTCCGCGCCGCCTACCCCGGCTACACCGGGCCCCGTCCGCGCATGGAGGTCTGGCACGGCACGGCGGACGCCACGCTGAACTACAACAACTTCGGCGAGGAGATCAAGGAGTGGACCAACGTGCTCGGCGTCAGCCAGACGCCGAGCTACACCGACCACCCGCAGTCGTCGTGGACCCGCACCCGGTACGGAGCGACGGGCACCACCGCGCCGGTCGAGGGGATCAGCGTTCAGGGCGCCGGCCATGGCGTCTACCAGACCGGAATGGGCGAGCTGGCCCTGCGCTTCATGGGTCTCATCGGCGACGGCTCGACGCCGACTCCGACGCCCACCCCGACCCCCACCCCCACGCCGACTCCGCCGGGCGGGTCGGGCCCGTGCACGGTCAGTGACACGGTGAGCGCCTGGAACACCGGTCTGACCGAGAACATCACCATCAAGAACACCGGCAACTCGGCGATCAACGGCTGGTCCCTGGCCTTCACCCTGCCCGGCGGCCAGACGATCACGTCCGGCTGGAACGCGACCTTCACCGGTTCGAGCGGCCAGGTCACCGCGGCCAACGTCTCCTACAACGGCTCCCTGGCACCGGGCGCGTCGACCAGCTTCGGCTTCCAGGCGAACCACACCGGGAACGCCGCCGCGCCGTCCGCCTTCACCCTCAACGGAACCGCCTGCACGGTCTCCTGACCCGGAGACCCCGAGAACGGCTGATCCCTGGCGCCCGCCGAGCGGAGAGATAGGGCGGACGCCAGGGATCAGCACTGCCCGCACCGAGCGCCATCCCGCGTCGCAAGCGGCCGCGTTCGACCGCTGCGTACCGGCCGGCCCCGTGCCCTTACCGGCATGACTCCGCGATCCCATAGCGGGATTCGTTAATTTCTTCGCTTCTACTTTGTGACGTTCGTTGCCACTGTCACCTCGACGCATGAGTCGCTTTGAGTTTGGCTGGAAGTCGATTTTCGCCAGACGGCACGACTGAGATCGGGGTTTCTCGTCGCCATCGGTCTCCTCTTCCGGTCATTCGTACGTCTCCGCAATGCGGATGATCAAGTCATCTGACTCTGCCGCGCTGAGCGCCGACGCGCGGAGGTGATCGAAGCCGATTCTAGCCGTGCGGACGTCAGTCCCTCGATCGAGGAAGAGATTGCCGGCGAGGGTGTCAACGAAGACAACGTCTCCAGCATCTGCTTCCGGGAACGAAAAGATGCCGAAAGCGCCAGCCAGAGATGCGTGCGGGCCAACGGTGTAGGGAATGACTTGGACCGTTACCGGCCGACGTCGTGCCTCGCTGCTGAGATGTCGGAGTTGCTTACGCATGATCTGTGGACTACCGATCACGCGGTGTAGCGCGGCTTCGTCGATCACGACCCATAGGCCGTGCATGTTGCCTCCTTCGGCCAGCACGGCCTGACGCTCCATGCGGAGTTCGACGCGTCGTTCGATCTCAACGTCGTCGAGGGCGAGGGGGCCGCTGCGTGCGATGATCGCGCGAGCGTAGTCCGGCGTTTGAAGCAGGCCGGGCACCATGAGCGGATGGAATAGGCGTGCTGAGGAGGCTGCGGTCTCCAGGTCGATGACGGTGGCGTATTCCTTGTTGTCCAGCAGGTCGCTGTAAGGCTGCCACCAGCTCTTCTCCTTCGACCGGCGGGCGAGCGTGATGAGGCGGTCGCGGATCTCGCCAGGGCCTACGCCGTACAGGTCGAGCATGGCGGCGACGTCGTTCCAGGTGACCGAGATGCGGCCGTTCTCGATGCGGGAGATCTTGGAGTTCGACGCCCAGCCGAGGCGTTCGGCGGCCTCGTAGCTGGTGAGGCCGGCGGCCTCGCGGAAGCGGCGCAGCTCCGCGCCGAGCCGGCGACGACGGGCGGTGGGGGATGTCTCTCGCATGGTGGGGATCCTCCGAAAAATCTTGGAGCTGTCGACTCAAAGCAGTTGCAGGATTACCTACAGCTACCGCATGCTCATGGCCATGCAGGATACCGCTCTATGCCGCGTCATGTTGCGCCGTCTGGCGGACAAGCTCCTCGTTCGGGGTCTGGTGGCCGTGCCGGTCACCACGAGCGGTGGCGCGGCGCTGTTGCGGGTGACCCGCGGCCGACGCGTGCTGTTCGTCGCGTGCCTGCTCACGTCCGACGGCCGCTGGGCGTACATGTGGCAGCGGGGATACGCGCTCACCGACGACCGGCGCGCGCCGGCCATGATCCAGAAGGAGCTGGCGTGGTACAGACGCTGACGAAAACACTCCCCGGCACGCCGGACCAGGTCCGCAGGGTGCGGCGCATTGTGGGTGCTGCGCTCGGCGACGCTCATCCCTGCCTCGACGATGCCGTCCTGCTCTGCAGCGAAACGGCGACGAACGCCATCAACCACTCCGACAGCGGGGCCGAGGGCGGTACGTTCACGGTCTGCATCGAGTACACCGACGCCTGGGCGCGGGTCAGTGTCCGCGACGACGGCTCGGCCCGGCTGCCCTGCTGGTGTCGCGCCGGTCTCGGTGCCACCAACGGGCGGGGGACCGAACTTCTGGACAACCTCGCGGCCCGCTGGGGTGTCCTCCGCCAGGGGGCCGGCAACACCGTGTGGTTCGAACTCGAGCGCTGTTCGTCATCCGCGCGTCTTATCGTCGACCAGAGCCCCGGCGGATCATCCGGAGAAGCGCGACTGTAGCGGCGCCTGTGCTCATCCAGAACAAACGTTCCTTCACCGGAACCTTAGGTTCGACGATGGGTGACGCGGCGATGCGTCCGGTGCTCACCGGTGGCTGGGCGCGCTGGTACTCCTCATCGAGGATCTCGTGGAATCGCCGCTCGCGGCGGCTCGCCGACGTGGAGAGCCGGGTCTCTCGGGCGTTGCTCCAGTACTCACGCCCGACGTGCCCCTGGAACATCTCGTTCGCGATGACGCGTAGGCGGGCTTCCGGGAGAGCCCTGGTCTCGAAGGACAGCGACCACTCAGCGATGATCATGTTGGTGTAGAGCAGTTGCTTCCGCGTTTTCGGATCGTCGGGTTCTGGCACCGGGCCCCAGCACTCGTCGAGGTCGGGGTCCTCCATCGCCATCTTGAGGAGATCGCCGATGGTTTGGCGGCGGGTCTCTTCCCGGGCGAGTTTCGTCTCCCGTGCCTGATAGCTCAAGGTAAGGACGATGCCGACAAGCGCCAGCACCGAGATGATGGCGGACGCCGCGCCGTACGTCTGGCCGATGAAGCTCAGCCGCTCCCATCGATCCGTGGCACCGTGGAAGGCGCCCAGCGCGATCGGGGATATGCCGATCAGGGCGACGGCCGTCAGGGCGATGAGCAGGAGAAGGGTCGTGGTGAGCGCCCCTCTGACGCTTCGGTTACCGGTGCTTCGGCTCATACCTCTTGATGGGTCCGGCTGGTCACGGGGCCGACGGCAGGAGCGTCATGATCTCACGGGTGAAGTAACCCGCGAATGGCTCCGCCGACTCCCAAAGTGCCGCGATCTCCCGGGTGGCTTCACGCATCACGTGGGGATCGTGGATGCGTCTGGCGCCGCAGGCCCGCCAGTCCTCGTCATAGCTGACGTGGTAGAGCGCGTGCTCGTCGACGACGATCTCGGGGAGAACGGCGTCGCGTTCAAGGGATTCGATCTGCCTTGCGTCAAGGACGCGAATCAAGGTTCCTTCGTCGGCCAGGATCCTGAACCATTGCATCTCCCACAGCAGGTACGGCGACACGGGCCGCTCGACGACGCGTAGGCGTCGAAGCTCGCTGCCCTGCCGGGCGTAACTCTCCACCTCGGCCCGTGCCTCGGCTCGTTCGCTCTCGAACACGGCGATGACGCGTGCCCAGTCATTCTCGACGAAGGCCCGCCAGCTGGGGTCGTCGTCGGGTTCGTGGAAGTACTGGGAGCGCTCGAGTTTCCAGATCGGCCCGGTAAGGTGCTGAGTCTCTTGTCGCCGTAGGGCGTGATAGGACGCGACGTCCAGCGTCTGTCCCGGAATCCTGCGAATGCGATCAAGCATCCCGAATATCCGGTTTCGCGGCGCTCAGCATGTTGCCGGGGATGACGATCAAGCGTTCGTCAACGCCGATGCGGACGTCTGCGGGCAGCCGGTCGGCGAACGCCGTCGTCATGTCGCGCCCGACGATTGCGATGTCACCGTTGTCCAGTTCCCAGATGTCCGGACAGTCGTTGGTGGTGCGGCTGTTTCCTAATTCGGCTGCGGTCTTGCCGAGTCGGCGCCTGAACCGCGCTTCGCTGTCCGCTTCCCAGGGACGTTGCACGGCGATCTCCTTCGGCCTGCGACGGTGACTCGCCAGAACTGTCGCACGCCGTAGAAGGGTGACACAACCTCTGTCGAGGTGCGTCACTCCTTCCGTCTGGTTGAGGCGCAGCGCTCTCGGACGAGGAGGGTAATCCGACCGGGAACCCCTTGGTGCATGGAGTCGAACGAGCAGAGACCTTGGCCGCCTGCCACACGAACGGGCGCTGGATGTCAGGAAGGGCGATAGCGCCACGTTGGATGTCTTCGATGAGCCGTCCCACAGAGTAGGTCGCGTCCTTGAAGAGAGGAACGGGTTCTGTAGTCAGCTGGCTCGTCACCGAAGGATCGCGTGACTCCGGCCGGCGATTGGGGCGTCGGTCATGGCGGTGATTGAACCCTGGGTCACTGTCGGGCCGGATCGGGGGGTGGAACGATCATCCGAGTCTCAGCCCCCCATCCCCCCTCTTCCAGGGAGAAGACGTGGCGCGTACCCCTGTTCGTGTCGCTTCCGTACTGATCGCGGCCGGTGTCGTGGCGGCGAGCCCTTCGGTCGCCTCCGCCGCTCCGAAGGCTCCCGCCGCCGGAACCCCGCAGGCGGCGGCTCCCGCCGCCGCGCAGGTCACCGAGGGCGGCCATCACTACAAGCTGCTCGCCGAGCCGCCGTCGGACGTCACCGCGGCGGCCCACTACTGGAAGTCCATGTCCATCAAGGGCCAGAAGCAGAAGAAGGGCAACTGGTGCGGCCCGGCCGCCGCCGCCTCGGCTCTGACATACCAGACCGACGTCAAGGTCACGTCGAGCACCCAGAGCTATCTGGCGAAGAAGATGGCCACCGACAAGATCGGCTTCACCTCGCCCATCGCGATGGGCCGGGAGATGACCAACTACATCAACAAGGCGTGGCACCGGAAGGGCACGAAGTACAAGGCGTACCGGAGCATCACGAACCCGAACCTCTGGGACGGGGTGCGCGGCGCCTACTACTACGGTGAGGGACCGGTCGTCATCACGGTCTACTCCAGGAAGAGCTGGTACCCGAAGGCGCCGAAGACCATGGCCCACTACGTGGTGATCTACGGCTTCGACGACACCACGAGCTGGGACCAGTCGACCTACCTCATCTGGGACCCCGCGCACGGCAAGCGCACGCTGAAGGCGACCCAGTGGCAGAAGATCGCCTATGCGGGCCGGTTCGTCGTCGCGTGGAGCGGCCTGCCGTTCTGACGACGACGGGAGGCGGGCTCCGTCCGTCTCCCGTCGCCCCGGCCGGGCCAGTGCCGGAACCTCTGGGAGGCCGGCGGCGTCGAAGATCGCATCAGGTGGTGAGAGGTGAGTGGATGCTGACACTGGCCGATGAGCTTCTGCTGCTGGCGCTGCGGGAACAGGACGGAAGCGCGATGATCGGGTCGACCGACCTGGCCTGCGGTATGGCCGGCGCGTTGCTGGCCGAGCTCGCGCTCGCCGAACGCGTCCAGCTCGTCGACGGGCGCGTCGTCGCGGTCGACCCGTCTCCGCTCGGCGATCCGGACCTGGATGCTCTTCTGGCGAGGATCACGGCGGACGGCAGACGCCGCAAGGCCGAGCAGTGGGTGGACCGGGCGCGCGCCGGGATCCGGAAGCGACGCCTGGCCCGTCTCGTGGCGATCGGCATCTTGGGAACACGGGAGCACAGAGTTCTCGTTTTCCGGCACACCACCTATCCGGAGCGTGATCCCCGGCCCGAACAGGAGCTCCGCGCCCGACTTCGAGCGGTGCTGGGCGGCGCTCCGGCCGACGAACGGTCCAGCGCTCTGCTCGCGATCGTCCACGCCTGTCGTCTCGACCGGAAGGCGTTCCCAGACGTCGACAGGCAGGTCCTGCGCCGGCGCGTCAAAGAGATCACCGAGGAGCAGTGGGCGGGGCGGGCCGTGGCGAAGGCCATCGCGGCGATCCAGTTAGCGGTCGTCGCCGCGACGTCCGCCGCGGTCGCCGCGACCAACGCCAGCACCGTGGCCGGCGGCTGAGACGGCCCGCTCTGCCGCGTCACGCGGGGCCGCCGGGCGCTCCCCGGCCCCGGCGGTCGGCGATGACGGCGGTGATGCCGTCCGGCGTTCGTCCGGGGCAGACTCACTTTCATGGGGACGCTCGACGAGTTGCGGGACGCGGAGTGGCGGCGGCTGCTGGCCGCGGCCCGCCGCCGGCTGCTGAAGACCGGCGGAGAGCCGGTCGGAGTCATCACGCTCACCGATCCCTCCGAGGACGAGCGGCGGATCGTCGCCCGGATCACCGATTCCACCGCGGACGGGACGCGCGCGCGGCGGCTCACCGTCTCGATGAGCGACCTGGACCGTATGCTGCGCCGGGCGTACGGCATCGGCCTGCTGGCCGTCCTGGCGTGGATGGACGCGCCGCAGCCGCCGGCGGGCATGGCCGCGGCGCTGCAGGCCGCGTTGCGCGGTCGGCACGCGGGCGAGGGATGGTACTCGGCGTGGCTGGGCCAGGTCTCGCGGGACGGGACCGCCGCCCGGCTCGTACGGGAGGGGCGTGGTGAGCTCTTCGCCCAGGCCGGGGCCGTACTCGACCGGCTGCCCGCCGAGGACGTGCCGCTCCCCGTGCTCGCGGAGTGGGCGACGGGCGATGCGACGGCGCTGTACGCCACTCCGCTGGCCGACCTGGTGCTGCGGGCGCTGCGGCTCTGGCAGGGGGCGTCGCAGCCGTCCGACCGGGCGGCCGAGCGCCGGATCTGGAACGACGCCGGCGTGCTCGTCGATGACCTGACGAGCCAGGTCCTGGTCCTCAACCTGCGCGTGGCCGAGGAGCACGCGGTCGCCCGGTGGCTGGGTGAGGCGGCGGCCGGGGGGATGCCGTTCCGCGCCACTCTGCAGCAGCTGATGAGCGGTCCGCTGACGCCGCAGGCGCGGGAGGTCTTCGTCTGCCAGAGCCCGGCGGTGGTCCGCGCGGCGGCCGCCCGGCTGGGCGCCGGGTGCGCCGCGCTGGTGTGCACGGAGGGCCGGGCGTCCGTGGCCTGCCGCCGTCTCCTCACCGCGGCGGTCGCCGCCGGGGCGCGGATCCGGTGGCACAGCGACTTCGACTGGGCGGCCCTGCGCATGACGGCCGCGGCCGTGCACCGGTACGCCGCGCTGCCCTGGCGGATGGGCGCCGAGGACTACCTGGAGGCCGTGCGGACGGCCCGCGACCCGCTGCGCGGCGTCCGCGCCGCCACTCCCTGGGACGAACGCCTCGCGGTCGAGATGGCCAGGGAGGGGTGCGCCGTCCGCGAGGACCGACTCGTGCCGGTGCTGCTCGACGACCTGCCGGCCGACACCGCCTGATCCCTGCCCGAATGGGCGGCATTGGGACCGGAGTCCCGGTTCGGATGGGGACCGCAGGATCTAGTGCGGTCGGCCCGAAACCCCGATTCTTTATCCAGGGTCTCCGGCCACGGCTGGAAGACAGAGGGTCGCGCCGGTCCGGCGGCGCGGCCCTCCTCTGAACTGCGTCAGCCCTCGTCGAAAGAACCGTCCCAGGCCCACGCCAGGGCGCGGGGGAGACCCCAGTGCCCGAGCGGCGTGAGGCGCCGGTGCTGGTCCAGGGCGCCGAGGGCCTCCCAGACGGGGACGATCAGCTCGAACCCCTGCTCGACCGGTTCGCGGTCGTCCGGGTCGTAGGAGCCCTCGATCTCGGGGCAGCCGTCCGCGTACCCGAACAGGTCCGAGGGCCGGGCCGGCGCGCCGACGCCGGCCCTGGCCAGGCCGATCACCGCGCCCGCCCAGTCGGCGTGCTGGAGGTTCATCAGCGCGCTCTCCTCGTGGGTGCCCAGCCCCGACTCGCCGTTCATGGCGATCAGCGCCCCGGCGGCCTGGGTCCACAGGACCTCGTCGTCCGCGGGCGGCCCCCCGCGCCAGCCGGCGGCCGTGGCCAGGTGGCGGTAGGGCCACTCCTTGAGCGCGCCGCGGATGCGTGCGGCGGCCGGGCGGAGGTGCTCGGCGGGAACGGCGGTGGCCACCACTTCGGGCAGTGCCTCCCGTAGGATCTCCACCGCCGCACGGTCGGCCTCCTGCCACTCCCGCAGGAACTCGTCCGCGTCGAATTCGAGGAGGTCGTCGTATCCCTCGACCTCGCTCGTCGGGAGCCGTGTGACGTTGTCGTCCTTGTCGCTCACGACACCGAGGGTATAGGCGTTCGCGAGCGCTGATCGCCGGTTGCGGAAGTCGCCCGCGCCCGGCGCCGGTCCTACGACCCCGGCCGGAGCAGCGGGAAGGTGATCGTTTCGCGGATGTTGCGGCCGGTCAGCGTGATGAGCAGCCGGTCGACGCCCATGCCGAGGCCGCCGGAGGGCGGCATGCCGTACTCGAGGGCACGCAGGAAGTCCTCGTCCAGGTCCATCGCCTCGGGGTCGCCGCCGGCCGCCAGCAGGGACTGCTCGGTGAGGTTGCGGCGCTGGACGATCGGGTCGATGAGCTCGGAGTACGCCGTGCCGAGCTCCAGGCCGAAGACGATGAGGTCCCACTTCTCGGCGAGCCGCGGGTCGTCCCGGTGCGGGCGGGTGAGCGGCGAGGTGGCGGCCGGGTAGTCGCGGACGAAGGTCGGCGCCTGCAGCGTGTGCTCGACCAGGCACTCGAACAGCTCCTGGACGAGTTTCCCCTGCTCCCACGATGGGTCGTAGGCGAGGCCGACCCGGTCGGCGTGCTTCTGCACCGTGCGCAGTGAGGTGCCCGGAGTGACCTGCTCGCCGAGCGCGTCGGACACCGAGCCGTACACCGTGATCTCGCGCCACGGCTCGCCGAAGTCGTACTCCACGCCGTCGCGGACGACGACGGTCGAGCCGTTCGCCGCGAGGGCCGCGTCGGTGACGAGCTCGCGGGTGAGGACGGCCATCGTGTCGTAGTCGCCGTACGGTTCGTACGCCTCCAGCATCGTGAACTCGGGGTTGTGTCGTGGGGACACGCCCTCGTTGCGGAAGTTGCGGTTCAGCTCGAACACCTTGCCGGCGCCGCCGACGAGCAGGCGCTTGAGGTACAGCTCGGGCGCGATCCGCAGGAAGAGGTCCATGTTGTAGGCGTTCATCCTGGTGGTGAACGGCCTGGCCGCCGCGCCGCCGTGCACCGGCTGCAGCATTGGCGTCTCGACCTCCAGGAAGCCCTCCTGCCGCAGGCGGTCGCGCAGGGCCGTGACGACCTCGCCGCGCATCCGCAGCATGCGCCGGCTCTCGTCGTTGACGATCAGGTCGACGTACCGCTGCCGGACCCGGGACTCGTCGGACAGGGCCTTGCCGGGGCCGCTGAAGCCGCTGGGAAGGGGGCGCAGGCACTTGGCGGTGAGGGTCCAGAAGGAGGCCAGCACCGACAGCTCGCCCGTCCGGGACGTCACGATCTCGCCGCGCACGCCGACCTGGTCGCCCAGGTCGATCAGCTGCTTCCACGCCCGCAGGGCCTCGGCGTCGATGACGTCCGCGGCGAGCATCACCTGCAGGTCGCCGGTCTCGTCGCGCAGCCGAGCGAAGATCAGCTTCCCGTGCTCGCGGGCGAGCATGACCCGCCCGGCGATCGCGACCTCCTCGCCGGTGCGGGTGTCCGGGGCCAGGCCGCCGAACCGCTCCCGGACCTCGGCGGCGGTCGCCGTACGCTCGAAGCCGAGCGGATAGGGCTCGATGCCGGCCTCGCGCAGCCGGTCGAGCTTGGCGTGGCGCACCCGCTCCTGCTCGGACAGGCGCCGCGCCGGTATCCGGGCGGCGTCCGCGGACTCCTCGATCTGCTTGATCCGTTCGACCAGCGCCGGGGAGGGGGTCGGCGTGTCGAGGCGGGGCCCGAACGGCGTGGGCAGGAACCCCTCGGCGCGGGCCATGGCGAGGCCGATCCGGATCAGCTCGCGGTTCTGCTCGAAGCACACGAAGCGCGGGGTCCAGACCGGGTTGTACTTGGCGTTCGCCAGGAAGAGCGACTCCAGCTGCCAGAACTTCGAGGCGAAGGACAGCAGCCGGTACGCCAGCCGGCTGACGGGCCCGGCGCCGATCGCCGAGCCGCGTTCGAACACCGACCGCAGCATGGCGAAGTTCAGTGAGACCCGGGTGACGCCGATGACGGCGGCGTTCTCGGCCAGCTTGGCGACCATGAACTCGTTGAGGCCGTTCTCGGCGTCGCGGTCGCGGCGCATCAGGTCCAGGGACAGGCCGGGGCGGCCCCAGGGCACGAAGCT
This sequence comes from Actinoallomurus rhizosphaericola, assembly GCF_024055675.1. Lineage (NCBI taxonomy): Bacteria > Bacillati > Actinomycetota > Actinomycetes > Streptosporangiales > Thermomonosporaceae > Actinoallomurus > Actinoallomurus rhizosphaericola. The sequence goes on from NZ_JAMXMW010000016.1 coordinate 115,319, forward strand.
GAGCAGGCCGCGCCGCCGCCCCACGCCGTCGAACGCCTCGACCATGACGCAGCGCTCGTCCGTCGGATCGCCCAGGCGGCCCAGCGCCATGGAGAACCCGCGTTCGGTGTGGCCGTCGCGCCACCGGTCGGCGTCGGCGATCAGCTCGGCCATCTCCTCCGGGTCGATCGCCCCGTGCCGGCGGATGCGGACGGTGTAGCCGGCCCGCTCCACGCGGCGGACGGCCTGGCGCACCTGCCGCATGTCGCGGCCCTCGAGGTTGAACTCGCGCAGGTCGAGGATCGCCTCGTCGCCGAGCTCCAGCGCGTCGAGCCCGCACCGGCCGTACGCGGCGGCGGCGCGCTCGCTGGCGCCGATCACGCCGGGGATCCAGGCGTGCGCGCGGCACTCGGCGAGCCACTCCTTGATGGCGGCGTCCCAGGCCTCCGGGTCGCCGAGCGGGTCGCCGGCGGCGAGGGAGACCGAGCCCTCGACCCGGTAGGAGATGCCGGCCCGGCCGTTCGGGGAGAAGATGATGTCCTTGTCGCGGCGGAGCGCGAAGTAGCCCAGGGAGTCCTGGTCGCCCCACTCGGCGAGCAGGGAGCGGGCGGGCAGCTCCTCGTCGGGCGTGAGGACGGCGTGGCGCTGACCGGGCCGGAACAGCGCCCACACGGTGACGACGAGCAGGCCGCTGCCGAGCACGCCGAGGATGCCGTCGACCCAGCCGGGGACGTCGACGTTGAGCTCGTGGCCGCTGACGCCCGCGCCGAGGAGCGTCTGCAGGCCGGCGTACACCAGGTGCGTCCACTCGGCGCCGCGCGGGTCGCGGTCGGTGAGGAAGACCAGGCTGGTGCCGACCACGCCGCCGACGATCAGCAGCCCGGTGAACACCAGGAGGGCGAGCCGCCGGTTGGCACGGTCCGGCAGGGCGGAGAACTGCCCGCGCGCGGCGACGAGCACCACCACGATGATGCCGAACGCGGCGGCCGTGGCGAGCTCGCCCCCGCCGCCGGCGGTGCTGGCCAGGGCCCAGACCGCGAAGAACAGCAGGAAGAAGACCACGCTGATGCGCCAGGCGGCCCTCTTGCGCCGGCGGACGCCGACCGACAGCAGGATGAGCAGCAGGCCGTACGGGAGGCTGGAGTACCAGCCGAAGTAGTTGATCGAGCGCAGCACCCAGATGCCGGACAGCCACTGGATCAGGCCGGACGACAACCAGGCCAAAACGGACAAAACGCCCGAAACCCGGAGATACCAGAAGAGGGCCGTGGGTACGGCCTCGACGACCCGCTCCCATCCCCGGGCCACCGTGGTCTTCATCGCACCCCCGTCGTCATGCCGCACATTCTTTCTTTGTACCGGGGATTAGGTGAGCGTCAGGCCAAATGAACGCTCCGCCTGTCGGTATCGTGCATGGACTATGCCGGAAAAACCCCTTCTTGCCCAGCGTTACCGCCTGCTCACCGAAGTGGGGCGTGGTGGCATGGGGACGGTCTGGCACGCCCGCGATGAAGCGCTCGGCCGGGACGTCGCCGTCAAAGAGGTGATCCTCCCGCACGGGTTCTCCGACGAGGAGCGGGAGATCCAGCACAAGCGGACCTTCCGCGAGGCGCGCACCGCCGCCCGGCTCAGCCATCCCGGCGTCGTGACCGTCTTCGACGTCGTCGAGGAGGACGGGCGGCCCTGGATCGTCATGGAGCTGATCCGGGCCCGATCCCTCGAGCAGATGATCAAGCAGGACGGCCCGCTCTCGCCCCGGCGCGCCGCCGAGATCGGGCGGCAGATGCTGAGCGCCCTGATGACCGCTCATGAGGCCGGCATCCTCCACCGCGACGTCAAGCCGAGCAACGTCCTGGTCATCGACGGGCGGTCGATCCGGGCCGTGCTGACCGACTTCGGCATCGCCCGGGCGCAGAGCGACGCGACGCTCACCCAGACCGGCATGCTGATCGGCTCTCCGGCCTACATCGCCCCCGAGCGGGCCAAGGGCCGCCAGGCCGTGCCCGCCTCCGACCTGTGGTCGCTCGGCGCGACGCTGTACGCGGCCGTGGAGGGCAAGTCGCCGTTCGAGCGGACCGAGGCGATGGCGAGCCTCGTCGCCGTCCTCACCGAGGAACCCCCGCCGGCCCCGCACGCCGGGCCGCTGGCCCCCGTCATCGCCGGTCTCCTCCGCAAGGACCAGGAGACGCGGCTGACCGCCGCCGAGGCCGGGGTCATGCTCGACCGGATCCTCATGGACACGTCCGGCTCGACCCGGGTGATGGAGACGGCCGGCGCTCAGGCCGCGAGCACCCGGACGGATTCCGGTGATCCCGCGGCCATGCCGATCACCGGCCAGGTCATGACCCCGGCGGATCCCGGCGAGACGGCGACCGACGACCCGGCGGCCCGCGACACGCCGGTCGACCACGCCGGATACGATGCGGCGGTCGCCGAGGACGGACGGCCGGTCTGGCTCTCGGGCCGGCATGGGAATCTGGCGATCGCGGTCGTCCTCGCCGTGATCGTCATCGGCCTGATCATCCTTACTCTCGTGCGGTAACTCACGGCAAACGGTGCCGATCCGTCATCTCCGATCGGTATCGTCCTCAGCTATGCCACTGGGGGAGGGTTCCGTACTCGGCCGTCGTTACCGACTGCTCTCGCACATCGGGCGAGGCGGCATGGGCACCGTATGGCGTGCCCATGACGACCTCCTCGCGCGCGACGTCGCGGTCAAGGAGGTCCTCTTCCCGCCCGGACTGACCGACGACGAGCACAAGGTGCTGTACGAGCGCACGCTCCGCGAGGCGCGCTCGGCGGCCCGGCTCAACCATCCGGGGATCGTCACGGTGCACGACGTCGTCGAGGAGGACGGCCGGCCGTGCATCGTCATGGAGTTCGTACGGGCGCGCTCCCTGCAGGAGGTCATCGACGAGGAGGGCCGGCTCCCGCCCGCCCAGGTCGCCGAGATCGGCGCGCAGGTGCTCGCCGCCCTGCGCACCGCGCACGCCGCGGGCATCACCCACCGGGACGTCAAACCGGCCAACGTGCTGCTCGCCGGGGACTCGGACGAGCCGATCTCCCGCTCCACGCGCGTCGTCATCACCGACTTCGGCATCGCGACGATGGAGGGCGACTCGACGCTGACCCAGACCGGCCTGATCATGGGGTCGCCCGCCTACGTCGCCCCCGAACGGGCGCGCGGCGACAAGGCCTCGCCGGCCTCCGACCTGTGGTCGCTCGGCGCGACGCTGTACGCCGCAGTCGAGGGACAGTCGCCGCACTACCGGCCCGAGGCGATGGCGGCGCTCACCTCGGTGATCTCGGAGGAGGCGCCGCCGCCCCGCCATGCCGGCGCGCTCGCGCCGGTGCTCATGGGCCTGCTCGACAAGGACCCGGCGCGGCGCCTGACGGCGGACCAGGCCGCGGAGGGCCTGACCCGGGCCGCGCAGAGCACCAGACTGCTGCCGACCCCCGCGTCCCCGAACGGCGAGGGATCCGCGACCGGCGACCGGACCGCGGCCGACGACGGAGCGACCGGCGACGAGCCGGGCGATGGACACGACCGGCCGGCGCCTCCCTGGCGCCTGACCGCCGACCCTCCGCCGCCGCATCATCCCTCGGTCGCCATGGCGGAGCCCGGGGCCGGCGGGTGGCCGTACGGCCCGGCCACGGTACGGGATCCGGCGCCGTCCGGCTCCGGCCGTCCGGAGCCGAGCGGACCCGCCCCGTCGATGCCCGGCCCGGCCGCCGGACCGCCGTCCGGACCCGCGCCGTCGATGCCCGGCCCGGCAGGTGGCTCGCCGCCCGGCCCGGCAGGCGGTCCGGCGGGTCCCACGCGCTCCGTCTCCGGCGCACAGGACGAGGCGTGGATGCGGACCTCCGGCCAGCCCGCGCAGGCGACCACCGCGCCCGTGACGGGCGCACGGAGGGGAAGGGCGGTGGCGATCGCCCTGATCCCCGTCCTCGTCGCGGCCGGGATCGCCGTGGCGGCGGTGATCCACAACTCCGGCGGCGGTGGTCGGCCGGCGCCGTACGACGCGGCGACGAAGCAGTCGACCCCGACGCCGCGCCCGTCGCCGACCAGGAGCCCGGCTCCCACCGTTCCGGCGGGCTACCACAAGGTCACCGCACAGGACGGGGCGACGCTCGTGGTGCCCAAGGGCTGGGAGCACCAGACCAACGGTCCTCAGTCCGAGCTCTGGATCGATCAGGCCACCGGGAACCGCGTCGAGGTGGACACGATCCCCTGGGGCACGTCCGACCCGGTGCAGCACTGGGTGAAGTGGGGCCACGACGCGCCGCAGCACCTCCCGGGGTTCCAATGGGTCAGCTCGCCGACCTCTGTGACGGAGCGCGGCTGGAAGGCGGGCGACGCCGAGTACAGCTGGAACGCCGGCAGCCACGGGAAGCTGTACGCCATCGACCGGGGCTTCACCGTCAACCGCACCCAGTACGCCATCATGGCCGCCGCCGGCAGCAGATCCGCCGCCGGCACCTACTTCGGTGCGGCGTTCAAGTTCTTCCGGCCCGCCCCCCGGTGACGCGTACCCGACGATCTGGCCGCCATTTTCCTTACAAGGAGTAATCGATCACCACTCTCTGTCACGATGTAAGGCGCAGATGACGCGAGAGACTTCGTGGAGGGAGTTCCCGTGCATACGACTGTGCGGGCGGCCTATCCGGCGGACCGCACCGCCGTGGCGCAGGCGCGCCGGTTCGTCCGGGACACGCTCACGGCGTGGGGGGCCGAGGACGCGCTCGACGACGCGGTGCTGCTGACCAGCGAACTGGCGACCAACGCCATCACGCACGCGGGAACCCCCTTCGAGGTGATCTGCCGCGTGGACGACTCCTCGGTGCAGGTCGAGGTGGTGGACCACGATCCGGCGCGGCTGCTCCCCGCCCCCAGCGAGGCGGACGACCTCAGCGTCAGCGGGCGCGGACTGCTGATGCCCCTGCTGCTCGCCGCGGCCTGGGGGGTGACCTACGCGGCCGGCTCCAAGACGGTCTGGTTCCGCCTGGCCACCCGGTCGGCGTCGGCCTGGGCGCCGGCGCCCTGCGGCTGCGCCACGCCGGTGCGCTGACCGGCTTTCCGAGCCGCCCTCGCCGCCCGCCGGCCGGAGTCGGTCGGCGCGTCGCCGGGCGGCGCCGCGCGGCGCCGCCCGCCACGAGGTCCTACTGCAGCCATCCCGGCTTGACCAGGCCGGTCTCGTACGCCATCACCACGAGCTGGGCGCGGTCGCGGGCGTGCAGCTTCACCATGGTCCGGCTCACGTGCGTCTTGGCGGTCGCGGGGCTCACGACCAGGCGTTCGGCGATCTCCTCGTTCGACAGTCCCTCCGCCACCAGCGCCATGACCTCGCGCTCCCGGTCGGTCAGGCCGCGCAGTTCCGCCGCGGACCGGGGCTTCCTGGCCTTCGCGGCGAACTCCGCGATGAGGCGCCGTGTCACGCCGGGTGACAGCAGCGCGTCGCCGGAGGCGACCTCCCGTACCCCGCGGATCAGATCGGTCGGCTCGGTGTCCTTGACCAGGAAGCCGCTGGCCCCGCCGCGGATCGCCTCGAAGACGTACTCGTCGAGCTCGAACGTCGTGAGGATGACGACCCGGGTGCCCGCGAGCCGGTCGTCACCGACGATCTCGCGGGTCGCGGCCAGCCCGTCCAGCACCGGCATCCGGATGTCCATCAGCACGACGTCGGGCCGCTCGCGCCGCGCCAGGCGCACGGCCTCGGCGCCGTCTCCGGCCTCGCCGACGACCTCGACATCGGGCTGTGCGTCGAGGAGCGCCCGGAACCCCGCCCGTACCAGGGCCTGGTCGTCGGCGAGCAGTACGCGGATCAATCGTGCTCCTTGTCCCCGGCGGGCATCCCCGCCTCGTCGTGAGCGGAGGTCTCCGCCTCGTTCCGAGCGGGTGTTCCCGCCTCGTCGTGAGCGGCCGTCCCCGCCTCGCCTTGAGCGGGGATCTCCGCCTCGTCGTGAGCGGCCGTCCCCGCCTCGCCCTGAGCGGAGGCCTCCGCCTCCTGAGGAGGGGCCTCCATCGTGTCCCGGCCGGGAGCTCCCGCCCTCGTCGCGTCCGCGGGTACCGGGAGGGTCGCGCGGACCCGGAAGCCGTCGGCGCCCGGCCGCGGCCCCGTGACGATCTCACCGCCGAGGGCGGTGACGCGTTCGCGCATCCCGGGGATGCCGTCGCCCCCGCCGGGCAGGTCGCCGGGGGCGCCGCGTCCGTCGTCCTCGACCTCCAGCCGGAGCTCGCCGGGCCCGTACGCGACGCGCACGGTGGCGGTGACGCCCGGCCCGGCGTGCCGTGTCACGTTCGTCAGCCCCTCCTGGAGGATGCGGAACGCCGCCAGGTCGACCCCCGCGGGCAGTGGGTACGGCCGCCCGGTCACGCGGGTCCGGACGGTGATGCCCGCCGCGCGCGCCCGGGAGACCAGGTCGTCGAGGCGGGCCAGGCCCGCGGTGGGCGCCCGCGGCGCGTCCTCGTCCACCTGCCGCAGCACGCCGAGCACGGAGCGCACCTCGGTCAGCGCCTCCTTGCTCGCCTCCTTGATGGCGGCCAGGGCCGTACGCGCCTGCTCGGGGCGTTCGTCCATGAGGTGCAGGGCCACGCCCGCCTGAACATTGATCATCGAGATGTTGTGCGCCAGGACGTCGTGCAGTTCGCGGGCGATGCGGAGCCGTTCCTCGCTGGCCCGGCGGCGTTCCTCCTCCGCGCGGGTGCGGCGCGCCTCGGCCGCGCGTTCGCTGCGGATGCGGGCCAGTTCGGCCCCGGTGAGCACCAGCAGCAGCCAGGTCAGCGTGACCAGGGCGTGCGTGGCCGACCAGGTACGCAACCGGAACGGTCCGAACGGCGCCAGCTCGCCCAGGAGGGCGAGAAGGCCGGACCCGACACCCGTGGCGATCCAGGCGCCGACGCGACGCCCGGCGCCCACCGCCGCCACGATGGCGACGACCACGCTCAGGAAGACCGGGCCGAAGACGTACCCGCGAAGGACGTAGCAGCAGGTCACGGCGAGCACGACCGCGAGGACGGCGACCGGGAGACGCCGCCGCGCGAGCAGGGCGAGCGGCCCGGCGACGAGCAGCGCGTACGCGAGCGCGTCCAGGTGCCCGGCCTGGTAGCGCATGTGGACGTCGGCGCCCGTCGAGCCCATCACCTGGATGAAACCGACGACCGGCGGAACGACCCACACCGGCAGCGCGCCGGGCCGCCATCGCGTACTCACAAGGGGGACTTTAGGATGCGGCCGCGCGGCAGGCATCCGGTCGCGGTCGGCATCCCGCGTACGCCCCGGGGAGTACCCGTTCCGCTGCACCTGGGTTTACCGGCCGATAGCCATCGAGTCCCGATACTGGCTCGGGCCCGCCTGTTTTGCGCGGTTCTGGCAACTTTTTCGGTGCCTCAGGCATCTTGTGATTAGGGAGTGCGGGTTCGCCGATACCGTAGTCGGCTGAGCGCGGCATTGCGCGATGCTGAGAGCTCGATGAGTTTCAGGCACGTTCCGTCGGCGGACGAGCCGGATCTGAGAGGACACCCAGTGGGACTGACGAGCGGGGGCTTCTTCGGTTTTCTGATCGTGGTGGCCGTGGCGGCGACGGCCGTGATCATCTGGTGGTGGCCGAAGTTCGCCGGGTCCGGCATCGGTCCGTTCCTCGCCCGGATCGGGCTGTTCCTGACCGCCCAGTTCGCGCTGATCCTGGTGCTGCTCGCCGGGGTGAACAACTACTTCCTGTTCTACGCCTCCTGGTCCGACCTGATGGGCACCAACAACCAGGGCGTGAACGTGCAGCTGAACAACAACAGCAGCGGCCCGAGCAGGCCCCAGGGCGCCGGTCAGCCCCTGGCCCGCCAGGTGACGACCATCGGCCAGAAGAAGAAGGCCGACCCCGCCAAGGACGGCCAGATCGAGCAGGTGGAGATCCGCGGTGACCGCACCGGGCTGACCACCCAGGCGTACGTCTACCTGCCTCCGCAGTACTTCCAGAAGAAGTTCGACAAGCGCCGCTTCCCGGTGATGTACGACTTCACGGGCTTCCCCGGCGTCCCCGAGCAGCTCATCACCCGGATGAACGTCCCGGCCACCGCCACCCGGGAGATGAACGCCGGCCAGGTGCAGCCGATGGTCATCGTGATGCTGCGCCCGACGCCCACGTCGCTCATGCCGAAGGACACCGAGTGCACGGACGTGCCCGGCGGCCCGCAGGTGATGTCCTTCTACTCCCAGGACCTGCCCGAGCGCCTCATGTCCACCTACCGGGTGGCGACCGGCGACCACAGCTGGGGCGTGATGGGCGACTCGACCGGCGGGTACTGCGCGGTCAAGCTGGCCATGATGCACTCCGACCGGTTCACCGCGGCGGTCTCGATGGCCGGCTACTTCTACCCGCGGCAGGACTGGCAGACCGGCGACCTGTACGCCGGCAACAAGCAGGTGAAGTCGGACAACAGCCTGATCTGGCGCCTGCAGCACCTGCCGCCGCCTCCCATCTCCGTGCTCGTCACCACCAGCCCGGATGGTGAGAAGGACTACGGCGAGGCGCGCAAGTTCCTTCAGCTCGCCGCGGCGCCCATGGCCACGGACAAGATCCTGGTCCCCGGCGGCGGCCACAACCCGCACACCTGGAAGCGGGTCACGCCGAGCGCCCTGCAGTGGATGAGCGCCCACCTGACCCACGAGGGCCCCTGACCCGCCACAGGACGTACGGAGGACGGCCCTGAGCGCCGCAACGGGGCACGCGCGGCCCCTGAGCGCCGCACAGCCTACGAGCGGCCCCTAGCGCCGCAGGAGGCACGGAGCCGACCCCGACCGCGCGCTCGACGCCTCTTCCGGGCCTCCTACGCGGAGCGCGTCCCGAACGCCTCGGGCGCGCGGCCGCGCGGCTGCCAGCGGATCGGCAGGTGCGTGATGCCGTTGTGGACGCTCGACCGCAGCCGCCGGGCGTCGCCGGCCGGCTCGATCGCGTCGAACCGGTCGAGGACGGCCGCGAACATCGCGCGCATCTGCATCCGGACCAGGTGCGCGCCCAGGCAGGCCCGCGGCCCGCGGCCGAGGGCGACGTGGTCGTTCGGCGCGCGCCCGACGTCGAACCGCGCGGGCTCCTCGAAGACCGGCTCGTCGCGGTTGGCGGAGGCGAGCCAGACGACGAGCCGCTCGCCCTTGCGGACCGGAACGTTGCCGACGACGGTGTCGGCGGTGGCCGTACGCCCGACGCGGATGACCGGGGACCACCAGCGCAGCACCTCCTCGACCGTGCCGTCGAGGAGGCCCGGGTCGGCGCGCAGGCGCGAGACCTCCGCCGGATTCTTCAGCAGGGCGAGCATCCCGCCGGACAGCCCGCCCTGGACGGTGTGGTTCGCCGCCGCCGCGAACATCCGGAAGAGACTCTCGAACTCCTCCGCCGGAACCGGGCCGTTCTTGCCGCCGGAGTGCTGCACGAGGACCGTCATGAGGTCCTCGGCGGGGTGCCGGCGCTTGTACTCGGCGAGCTCACCGGCGTAGAGACGCAGGTCGGGCAGCCCTCCGTCCGTCTCCGCGCCGGACCCGTCCGGCGCGGTCGCTCCCGCATCGGGGCCGCCCTGCGCCGCTCCCGCGCCCTGCCCGCCCCGCGCGGTCGCTTCGGTGCCGGGCCCGCCCGGTGCGGCCGTCTCCGGATCGAGCGGGCCGTGCGGCCGCGCGGCGACCGCCCGGCGGGCCATCTCGGTGCAGGCGGCCGGATCGGCCGTGGTCTCGGGGGAGTACCCGACCGGGTACCCGGCGACGGGACGGCCGGTGACCCGGTCGGACCAGTCGGACAGCAGCCACCGGTCGGAGTCCGGCACCCCGAGGAGGTCGGCGAAGCTCAGGAGCGGCAGATCCGCCGCGATCTCGGTCGCGAAGTCCGCCTCGCCCTTCTCGGCCACCGCGTCCACCAGGGCGTACGCCCGGCGCTCGATGCGCTCGGCCAGGCCCTCGACGTTGCGCGCGCCGAACGCCCGGGGCAGTCGCCGGCGCAGCCGGGAGCGTACGGGCGGGGCCGCGGCGGACGTGCTGCCCCGGCCGTGGCCGGAGTCGTCATCGGCGGACCCGCGCGCGGCGAAGAGCTTGGGATTGTGCAGGACGTGACACGCGTCGGCGTGCCGGAGCACCGCCCAGAACCCGGCGGGCTCGTGGTCGGCCGGTCGCTCCTCGATCCACACGACCGGCGTGGATCCGCGCAGCCGTGCCAGCGCGTCGTACGGCACGCCCCGGACGTAGGTGTCGGGACTGTAGATCAGGTCGGTATCCGAGACCGGTGTGGCGACTCGTCGTTGAGTCATGGATTCCCCTCCCGCGTCTAAGGACCGTATCCCGCACGCCGGTCGAAGACCAAGGGCCGGTTCCGGCCGTCACTTCGATCGCCTCGAGGACCGAGGGCCGCCGACGGGCGAGCCGGGAGGGCCGAGGGCCGTCGACGGGGTCAGCCGGGGGCCGGCCTCAGGCGGGGACGACCTTCACGCCGGCCTCTTCGAAGGCCCGGGTGTCGGCGCTCGCGTCGGTGACGAGGATGTCGATCTCGCCGATCCCGCAGATCTTGGCGAAGGCGCGTTCGCCCAGCTTGGAACTGTCCGCCGCGACGACGACCCGCTCCGCGCGGACCGCCATCTGCCGGTTGATGTTCGCCTCGTCCTCGTTGTGACAGGTGGCGCCGCGCTCCACGTCGAGGCCGCTGACGCCGAGGAACGCCATGTCGAGCGTCACCTGGTCGAACACGCCGTTCGCGAGCGGCCCGACCAGCTCGTACGACTGCGGCAGCGCCACCCCGCCGGTCAGCACGATCTTCACGTGCGGCCGTACGACCAGCTCGTTGGCGATGTTGAGGGCGTTCGTCACGATCGTGATGGCGGGGGCGCCGTTCTCGGCGTGCAGGTCGGCACGGGTGGCGAGGGCCCGCGCGACCTCGGTGGTGGTCGTGCCGCCGTTGACGCCGATGACCGCGCCCGGCTGGACGAGCTCGGCGGCGGCCGCTGCGATCCGCTGTTTCTCCGACGCCTGCCGGGCGCTCTTGTAGCGCAGCGGCAGGTCGTACGTGACCGTGTGGGCGACCGCGCCGCCGCGGGTGCGGGTCAGCATCTGCTGCTGCGCGAGCTGGTCGAAGTCGCGGCGGATCGTCGCCGTCGAGACGGTCAGCTCGGCGGCGGCCTCCTCGACACTGAGCCGTCCCCGGCTCGCCAGCAGCGACAGCAGGTCGTTCCAGCGCTCGTATCTGCTCACCCGCGCCTCCCTCCGCCAGTTGCTCAGAGCGATGGGCAGGGCGCAGGTCAACGATTAGACCACTTGCCACCCCTGAGCTTTGCTGATCGTACATCGCGCGGACCGCGCACGAATGTGCATGTGATCGGAGTGATGCCGGTGACCTGGGCAGGCGGTGGGGAACGAGACGTCTTCCGAGGTGACCGGCCTCAGGGCAGCAGCCACTCGCCGGTGCTCACGCTGACCAGGCCGTGCCGCGCGGCGACGATGACGGCCTCCCGCTGGGAGTGGACGCCGAGCTTGGTGAGCACGCTCTGCACGTGGCTGCGCGCGGTGCTGCGGGTGATCTCCATGCCGCGGGCGAGGGTCGCGGTGTTCTCGCCGCGGACCAGGCGGGTGAGGACCTCGCGCTCGCGGGGGGTGAGGTAGTTGGCGAGCCGCTGGGCCTCGGTACGCGGACGCGCCGGGAGCCGGCCCGCCGTCTCCGGATCGACGACGACCTCACCGGCGTGGACCCGGGCCAGCAGGTCGACGATCTCGCCGGCCTGCTGACCCTTGTGCGCGAAGCCGCGCACCCCCGCGGCCAGCCCCGTCTCGACCGTCCCCGGGTCCGTCGAGCCCGTCAGCACCACGAACCTGGTGCCGGGAACCGCCGCGACGAGCTCCGGCAGGCTGCCTAAGACCGAGCCGGTCGGGAACCTCAGGTCGATGAGGCACACGTCGGCGCGTACGCCCGGCAGCAGCCGCAGCGCGGCCTCGGGGGAGTAGACCACGCCGACCACGTCGTGTCCCTTCTCGCGCAGCACGACGGCGAGCGAGTCGGCGAACACGGCGTGGTCGTCGCAGATGAACACCCTCATGGGCGGTCCGAGGAGGGCAGCAGGATTCGCACGCGCGCCCCGCCGAGCTCGCACCCCCGTATCTCGATCAGACCGTCGTACTCGGACACCAGGTCGGCGACGATCCCCAGGCCGAGGGACGCCAGCCCGCCGGTCCCGGCTCCGAACCCGGGGCCGTCGTCGTCGACCTGGACGACCGTCCAGCCCGCCTCCACGCCCACACGCACCTCGACGCGGTCCCGCGCGATGCGGTGGGCGTTGTCCAGGACGTTGCGGACCGCGCGCCAGAGCGCGAGCGGATCGATGTGCGCCCAGGCCGGATCGCCCGTGTAGGAGACGCGCCGGGGCGAGGACAGCCGCAGCCCGGCGGTGATCTCGCCGACGAGCCGATCCACCCGTACCCGCTCCGGACCGGCCGGGACGGGACCCTCCTCCTCCGCGTCGAGCTGCCGGAGCAGATGGTCGAGCCAGCGCGTCTCGCCGAGCAGCGCCTCGACGCGCTCCCGGCTCACCGGGCCGATGTCGTCGGAGACCGCCACGGCGGACGCGAGCATGATGATCGTGCCGAGTTCGTGGCGGATGTCGTGCCGGATCCTGCGGCGCCACAGCGTGGCGTCGCAGGAGTCCCTGTCGAGCAGCGGTGATTGCGGCGCGCCGGTGGAACCCGCGACGCGGCCCGTGCGGGCGGACGCGTGCGGTGGCGAGGACCTGGCCTGCGCACTGATCATCGAAGACCCCCGTCTTGTGTAGTGACCGACCGTACCGACGGTCACCCTGTACGACGCGGGTGTCCAGGAGAGTGGCCGTAACCAGACCCAACCTGGCCACAGGTGGTCACGTCGTCACCGTGAGTGAACCGTGCTTGAAATCGCGGCGTCGGAAGGGAAACGCGGGTCAGCGCGGGGGGTCATCGCCCGGATCGGTGGGCGCGACCCCGGCGCGCATCGCGATGGTGATGGCCTCCACCGCCGAATGCGCGCCGAGCTTCGCCAGGAGGTTCTGGGTATGAGTGCGGACCGTGTTGGCGGACAGGCCGAGGCGCTCGGCCAGCCGCGTCCGGCTCATGCCGTCCACCATTCCCTGCAGCACCTGGCGTTCGCGGGGGGTGAGGTCGTTCAGCGCCCCTTCGCACTGTTCGCCCGGGGCCACCAGACGGCGCAGCACGTCGCCGAGGACGTCGGGCGGTATCCACCCGCCCCGGCCCGCCGCGCCGCGGATCACCCGCGCGACCAGGTCGGCGCTCTCGGTCTTGGGGACCCAGGCGACCGCGCCGTGCCGCAGGGCGGTCACGATCGGGGGGATGTCGGTGATCGCGCTGAGGATCACGACGCGCGCCTCCGGGCGCCGGCCCCTCAGGAGGTCGAGCGCGTCCAGCCCGCTCTCCTCGCCGAGGACGAAGTCGAGCACCACGACGTCGGGCGACTCGGTGGCGACGAGCGCCGCGGCGCGCCGGACGTCGCCCGCGACGGGGAGCACCTCAAGGTCGGGTTCCGCGGCCAGCCGGGCCGCGAGCGCCTCGGCGAAGAGCGCGTGATCGTCGACGATGAGGACACGGATCGACCTCATGAGAACCTCATGGGCCGAGGATGACGGACGGGACAGCCGCGCAGATCCCCCATTTGACGGAGACGACCCGGTGTTTTCGCCCCATTCCACCGGAGACCGGCTGGGCTTGGCGGCCGGACGCGTGCCCGTACGCCCTGCCCGGGCCGCGGGGTGGTCAGGCGATGGCGCCGCGTTCGCGGAGGGCGGCGATCTCGTCCTCGGTGAGGCCAAGGCCGGCGAGGGCGGCGTCGGTGTGCTCGCCCGGCCGGGCCGGGGGGCGGGGCGTCTCGGCGGCGGTGCGGCCGAAGCGCGGCGCCGGGGCCGGCTGGGGCAGGCCGCCGATGTCCACGAAGCCGTCGCGCGCCTGGTTGTGCGGGTGGGCGGGCGCCTCCCCGAGACCGAGCACCGGCGCCACGCAGGCGTCGGTGCCGTCGAAGATCGCGGTCCACTCGTCGCGGGTGCGCTGCTTGAAGACCTCGGTGAAGCGCGCCCGCAGCTCGGGCCAGCGCTCCTGGTCGAGCTGGGCGGGCAGGTCCTCGTCCTCCAGGCCCAGGCCGCGCAGCAGGGCGGCGTAGAACTGCGGCTCCAGGGCGCCGACGCTGACGTACCGGCCGTCGGCGGTCTCGTACGTGTCGTAGAACGGCGCACCGCCGTCGAGGAGGTTCGTGCCGCGCTCGTCGCGCCAGAGGCCCTGGCCGCGCATGCCGTGGATGAACGAGGTCAGCAGGGCAGCGCCGTCGACCATGGCGGCGTCGACGACCTGGCCCCGGCCGGACCGCGAACGCTCGTACAGCGCGGCGAGGATGCCGAGTGCGAGGAGCATGCCGCCGCCGCCGAAGTCGCCGATGAGGTTGAGCGGGGGGACGGGCCGCTCGCCCGCGTGACCGATCGGGTCGAGCGCGCCGGCGATCGCGATGTAGTTGATGTCATGACCGGCCATGGCGGCCATGGGGCCTTCCTGGCCCCAGCCCGTCATCCGGCCGTACACCAGGCGGGGGTTGCGTTCGTGGCAGACGTCGGGGCCGAAGCCGAGGCGTTCGGCGACGCCCGGGCGGAAGCCCTCGACGAGGACGTCGGCCGACTCGATGAGACGCAGGAGCAGGTCGACGCCGGCCGGATCCTTGAGGTTCAGCCCGATGGAACGGCGACCGCGGCTCAGCGGATCCGCGGTCGCCTCACCGCCGACGACCGTGGCCGCGCCGGCCACGGTGGACGGACGGTCGACGCGGAGCACGTCGGCACCCAGATCGGAGAGCACCATGCAGCCGAACGGCGCCGGCGCCAGGCTCGCGATCTCGATGACGCGAACACCGTGCAGTGGTCCCATGTTCACTCCTCAGGTCGGCCTCGCGGCTCACTCTAGAACGTGGTTCTAGAGGAGCGCGCGGCGGCCTGCGGGGACCGGGCATGAAAAGAACCCCGGACCTCGGCGGTGATGGGGGACCAGCGGGGACGTAGGGCGTGGCGCGAGAGGGCCTCGCGCCGTCAGGGGGTCACAGTGCGTTGACGAACCTCGACAAGGAGTTGCCCGCCGACACCAGCCCGCCGAGTGCGTTGTGCACGACGTGGGCTGCGCCATTGGGGGATGTAAGCAGGTAGAAGATGACAAAGGCTATAAGTGCCCAGGTCAGGTACTTCTTCATTGGCGCTCCCGCCTCCCATCGAACGCCGCTATTGTCGCCCATCTGTGGCGCGGACGGCAGTCATTCGTTGTCCAGTTCTTCCACCGGCCGGGCCGCCCCCGTGGGCGACCGCCCTCGCGGCCGTACGTCTCCTCCAGTTGAGTATCACCGCTTCCCAGTGTTCTGTCGCGTGTCAACTCTGACACAGATGCGTGCATCGAGACGACCCGTAGTGGGCGACCTTTGCCACGTTCCATTCAACGAATCGGACGTACCGGGCATGGTGCTGCTCAAACCCGTATGCAGGCGCGTCGTCCTCGCGGGAGTCCGAAAAGGATCCCGTCCAGATTCCTCCTGAGGGGCAGACGATTCTCTCGTCGCGTGCCGGTTCCCGCAGGTTCCCCGGCCGGCGGCCGGGGTGCGGCGATGTCCGTACGGGCGGCCGACAGTGGCCGTTCGGCCCCGCCGCGTGTACACCGCAGAGTGACGGAATGCATAGGGAGCCCCCCGCTGGGTAGTTGTCCGGTGCTGTGGCATGGCTCAGGGGGCGCCGTGGCCGCGGGGGACAGCCAGTGCGACACAGGGACCAGACGATCCGACAGCGCGCCACCGTCATCGCGATGACGGTGACGGGGGTCGTCGCGGTGTTGGTCTACATCGGGGTGCTCGCCCTGATCCAGTACCAGGTGGCCGACCGGCTCTCGACGGAGCTGACGTACACCACCCGGCAGGTGGCCGCGCTCGCCCGCGCCGGGCACCTGACCAATCCCGTCATCGTCGGCGGCCATCAGCTCGTCCAGGTGCAGAACGACCGGGGCCAGGTCGTCGCGGCGACCCGGAGCGTGTCCGGGCTGCCCGCCCTGCACGCCCGCCGGCCCGCCGACGGCGAGCGCATCGAGCAGCGGGTGTGCGTGGACCGGCGCCACTGCCTCACGGTGGTCTCCCAGCGGGTGACCGGTCCGGGCCAGGCGGTCATCATCCACTCGATCGCGCCGGAGCCGGGACTGTTCCCGCGTCCGGGCCTGGCCGTCCTGCTGGCGCTCGGCATCCCCGTCAGCATCGGCGTGGGCGGCGTCTGGCGGTGGTGGGCCGCCGGGCGGCGGCTGCGGCCGATCGAGGCGCTGCGCGACGAACTCGACGCGATCAACGCCGCGGACCTGCGGCGGAGGGTCTCGATGCCGCAGCGGCGCGACGAGTTCTACTGGCTGGCGATGGCCGTCAACGCGACCCTCGACCGGCTGGAGGCGGCCGTCGAACAGCAGCGCCGTCTCGTCTCCGACGTCTCCCACGACCTGCGCAGCCCGATCGCCGGGCTCCGCGCCGAACTGGAGGTCGCGCTGATCGACCCGGAGGGCACCGACCTGCGGGAGGCGCTCGGCAGGACGCTCACCAACATCGACCGGCTGCAGAACATCGTGACCGAACTGCTCGCGCTCGCGCGCCGCGACGCGGGCCTGCCCAGCCGCAACGGCCCCGTCGAGCTCGGCGACCTGGCCGAACGCGAGGTACGCCGCGTGCCACGGCGGATCACCGCGAAGGTCGTCACCGAGCCGGGCGTGGTGGTCCGGGCGAACCGGCTGGACATCAGCCGGGTGCTCACCAACCTCCTCGACAACGCCGCGCGGCACGCCGAGGCCGAGGTCACCGTGACCGTACGGCGCGAGGGCGGCGAGGCGGTCGTGGAGGTGTTCAACGACGGCAAGCCGATCCCTCCGGCCGACCGCGAACGGATCTTCGAGCGGTTCATCCGGTTGCCGGACGCGCGGCAGCGCGACCCGGGCGGCAGCGGCCTCGGCCTGGCGATCTCCCGCGATATCGCGCACGCCCACGGCGGCACGCTGACCCTCACCGACAACGACAAGGGTGCCTGCTTCGTGCTGACTCTTCCCCTGCTGTCAGAGTTATCCGCATGAATGCTGTGGTCTTCGACCTCGACGGCGTGCTCGTCGACTCCGAACCGGTCTGGGAAGAGGTACGGCGGGCGTTCGTCGCCGACCACGGTGGGCGGTGGCAGCCCGACACCCAGCAGCGCCTGATGGGGATGAGCACCTCCGAGTGGGCCGCCTACCTGAGCGGTGAGCTCGGCGTCCGGATGCCGGCCGACGAGGTCGCGCGCGGAGTCGTCGAGCAGATGGCCCGCCGGTACGAGGACGGCGTCCCGCTGATGCCGGGCGCCGTCGAGGCCGTACGGCGGCTGGCGGCCCGCTGGCCTCTCGGGCTGGCCAGCTCCTCGCCGCGCCTGCTCATCGACGTCGTCCTCGACCGTACGGGACTCGCGGCGTCGTTCCGGGCGACCGTCTCGACCGAGGAGGTCGCCCGGGGCAAGCCCGCGCCCGACGGGTACCTCCTCGCCGCCCGCAGGGTCGGCGTCGACGCCGCCGCCTGTGTCGCCGTCGAGGACTCCAGCAACGGCCTGCGGTCCGCGCACGCCGCCGGGATGCGCGTGATCGCGGTGCCGCACCCGAAGTACCCACCGGCCCCGGACGCCCTCGCCCTGGCGGCGTACGTCGCCGAGGACCTGGGGGACCTCACCCCCGAGCGCGTCGCCGCCACGATGGACGCCGACGCCTGATCAGGGGGCCTCGCTCCCGGGCGCGTCGCCGCCGCGCTGGACGCCGACGCCTGATCAGCGGGCGGCCTGCCAGGCGGTCAGGCCCTCCGGGGTGAGGAAGGCGTCGAAGGCCAGCTCCGAGGCTCCGACGAGGGTCGCGTCCCCGCCCAGCGCGGCCGGGAGCACCTGCGGCGGCTCGTCGCGTCGGAAGGCCATGAGGCCGGTCTCGTAGGCGGCCTGGAAGGTGTGCGCCGCCTGCTCGTGGAGCCGTACGCCCAGGCCGGACAGGGTCACCCGCTGCGGGTCGAGCGCGTTGACGAGGGCGGCGGTGCCGGCTCCGAACGCGCGGGCGACCTCGTCGAGCGCGGCGGCGCAACGAGGGTCGCCCGCGGCGGCGCCGGCGAGGATCCGCAGGGCCTCCGCGCGGCCGCGCGCCGGCTCGACCGGGATCCCCATCGCCCGCAGCAGCGCGTTCGCGCCGACCTGGAGCGCCCAGCACCCGACGGCGCCGCAGTCGCACGGCAGGTCCGAGCCGCCCAGCGGCATGTGGCCGACCTCCCCGGTCGTGCCGCGCGCGCCCCGCAGCGGGCTCCCGTCGACGAGCAGGGTGCCGCCGAGGTCGAAGTCGACGTGGAAGTGCAGGCCGACGGCGACGCCGCGGAGCGCGCCGCGCCGGGCCTCCGCCAGGCCGGCGAGCGCGGCGTCGTTGCCCAGGAAGACCGGCGTGGGGCCCGCCCGCAGGATCTCCGCCGCCGGGACGTCGCGCCAGGACAGGTGCGGGATGTCCACGACGCGGCCGTCCCGGATCGGGCCGGGCAGCGCGACGCCGACGCCGACGACGCGGGAGCCGAGCTCGGTGAGGTGCCGGTCGATCGCCGCGGCCAGGCCGCCCAGGGCGGTCTCCGGTGGGTTCCCGGGATGCGGGCGTTCCTCGCGCACGGTGAGATCCCCGCCGATCTCGGCCGTGGCGATCGTCCAGGCGTCCTCTCGCAGGTCGACGGCCAGGGCGAGGGGGCCCTCGGGGTGCGGGCCGAGGATCGCGGTGGGGCGGCCGCGCGCCCGCTGCGGCGCGGGCCGCTCCTCGGCCAGCCGCGCCTCGGCCAGGTCGGCGACCAGGACGGCGGCCGTTCCGCGCGAGAGTCCCAGACCGCGGGTGAGCTCCGAGCGGGTGGCCCGGCCCGCCCCGTCGTGCGCGGCCCGCAGGAGGCGCGCGAGGTTGTGCGGGCGAAGCTCGCCGCTGGTCGTCGCTCCGGTCACCGTACGCACCCGTCGATTGTGTCAGCCCGCTCTCATCGATTATGTTCTCGGCGAGAGCAAATTAGGAGGGGACCGTGTTCGATTCCGTGGCCAGGCGCGCCCGCGTCGGCGTCTTCGGCTACTTCGGGCTCTGCGGCCTGAACGTCGGCATCTGGGCCGCGAGCCTGCCCGCCCTCGCCGACCGGCTCGACCTGAGCCCCGGGCGGACCGGCACCGCGCTGCTCCTGGTCTCCCTCTCCGCGCTCGTCTCGATGCAGGCCGCGGGACGACTGGCGGACCGCTGGTCGAGCCGGCGGCTCACCTGGGTGGCCGGCCCCCTGCACGCCCTCCTCCTGCTCGGACCGGCGCTCGCGGGCTCCTACTCGGCGCTCCTCGCCGGCGCGGTCGTCTTCGGCCTCGGGTTCGGACTGCTCGAGGTCGGCATGAACGCCCATGCCGTCGAGGTCGAGGTCCGCTACGGCCGGCCGATCATGTCGGCGTTCCACGGCATGTGGAGCCTCGGCGGCGCGGTCGGCGGCGTCGTCACGTCGGCCGGGCTGGGCGGCGGCCTCGGCGTCCAGACCCTGCTCGTCGGCACGGCGTTCACCATGGCGGCGCTGTTCCTCCTCCCCGCCCGCCTTCTCCTCCCCGGCAGCCCGGCGCGCGACGCGGCGGACGCGTCTCCGGCGGCCAGCGCGGAGGCAGACGCGTCTGCGGCGGCGCGTACGGGGCGCGGCCGCGTCCCCGCGGTGATCCTGCTGCTGGGGGTCGTCATGCTCGCCGGCGCGATCTGCGAGGGCGGCGCGATGGACTGGGCGGCGATGCACGCCCGCCGGGTGCTGGGCGCCTCGGCGGACCTGGCGCCGCTGTCCTTCACGGTGTACTCGGTGGCGATGACCACCATGCGGCTTCTCGGCGACCGGCTCCGCGGCCGACTCGGCGCCGGGCGGACCCTGCGCCTGGCGGGCGCCGTCGCCGCCGGCGGCTACGCGCTCGTGCTGCTGGCCCCCTCCGCCGGGGGCGCGGCGTTGGGATGCGCGTGGGCGGGCTGGATCCTCGTCGGGATCGGCCTGGCGACGGTCGTGCCGGTGGGCTTCAGCTCCGCCGGGGCGGACCCGGCCTCGGCCGGCCGGACCATCGCGCTGCTGACCAGCTTCACCTACGGCGGGCTGCTGGCCGGTCCGGCGATCATCGGCCACCTCGCCGAGGCGACCTCACTGCGGACCGCGCTGGCCCTCCCCGGGGTCCTCGCCGTCTTCGTCGCGCTCGCGGGCCCTCCGGCCATCGCGGTCCTCGCCGCCCGCCGGACCCCCGCCCCCGACTCCGCGGCGCCGGCGAGGGCGTCCTGACCGTCAGGCCGTCCAGGGCGCCCCGTACGCCGACCCCTTCCGTCCCGCCTCCGCCGCTGAGGCGAGGGCGGGCCGAAGGGGCCGGTCACGGCGCCGGGCGAGGGGCGGATCCGGTGCTGGCGCGCAGCACGACGGGGGGCGTGAGCAGCCGGTCGCGCGGCGGCGCGCCAGCGTCGGCGACGCGCTCCAGGAGCAGCTCGATGGCGATCCGGCCCATCTCGTGGGCGGGCACGTCGGCCGCGGTCAGCGCGGGGGTCACGGCCTCGGCCCACCGGGCGCCGGCGATGCCCGTGACGGAGACGTCCTGGGGGATCCTGCGACCGGCGTTCGCGAGCCCACGGTAGAGCCCTCCCAGGGACGCCTCGTTCACGGTGACGATGCCGGTGGTCTCGGGATCGTCGGCCAGGATCCGCTCCGCGCACCGCTCGCCCGCCATGGCGTCGTCGTCGCACGGATAGGCGGCACCGGTGAGCCCGAGGTCCCGGACGGCGCGCTCGAAACCGTCCTGGCCGCGGTGGGCCGACTCGTATCCGGCCCGCAGCAGCGTCTCGGACCGGTTGACGAACGCCAGGCGCCGATGGCCGAGGTCGGAGAGGTGCTGGACGCACCGTCGTACGAGCGTCCGGTGGTCCAGGTCGACCCAGGCGGTGCCGTCCGGTTCGCCGGTGCGGCCTATGGTCACGAAGGGGAAGCCGCTCTCCCGCATGCGCTCGACGCGGGCGTCCCGCAGCCGGATCTCCATGAGGATCGCGCCGTCGACGCGCCGCTCGCCGATCAGCCGCTGGAAGGACTGCTCCTCACCCGCGTCGGCGACGGACAGCAGCACGTCGTAGTCGCGGGCGGCGGCGGCCTCCGTGACGCCGCCGATGAAGTTCAGCTGCATGTCGGTGTAGTGGCTGCCCGCCGGAGGGAACACCAGGCCCAGGGTCCTCGTCTCCCCGCGGGCCAGCGCGCGGGCGAAGGCGTTGGGCCGGTACCCCATCTCGTCGATGACCTGCTGGATGCGGCGGCGGGTCGCCTCCGAGACCGGTCGCTTGCCCGACAGGGCGTAGGAGACGGTGCTGCGCGACACCTTGGCGCGGCGCGCCACCTCACGGATGTTCACCGACGAAGATTCGAGCCGACTCAAACATGCCTCCGGAGGAGAGTTCACGAGCGCCCGGCCGGATCCGCGGGCGCGAACCGGTTCGGTACGAGGATCAGTCTAGCGAGCCGCCCTTATTGACCTCTTCTGCCACCGGGCCTAGGGTCTGTCGAACCGAAAGGCGAACCGGTTCGACCCATCGGCCGGGCCGATCGCACGGCACCCCCTGGCGGACCGAGGCCGGCACCGCGTGGCCCGGTCGGCGCTGCACGCGATTCGGCGTGAGAGGAGAAGCCCCGTGAGGACACCACCGTTGAAACGACGCATCGTCGGCTGCGGTCTCGTCACCGTCGCGCTGGCCGGGAGCATGCTCGGCTGCGCGTCGTCCGGCGATGACACGGGGCAGGCGTCCGGCGGCGGCACGTACACGATCTGGGACCCGTACCCGCAGTTCGACGGCGGCTCGGCCTGGGCGCGGCTGCTCGCCAAGTGCGGCAGCGGTGCCGGGGTGACCGTCAAGCGGACCGGATACGACACGAGCGACCTGACCAACAAGGCGCTGCTCGCGGCGCAGCAGGGCAACGCCCCGGACGTGCTGATCGTCGACAATCCGGTCGTCTCGACCCTGGCCCAGGCGGGCGTGCTCACCTCGAACGACGAGACCGGGATCGACACGTCCGCGATCGAGCCGAACCTGCTCGGCGCCGGCCGGATCGGCGGGAAGACCTACGGCACCCCGATCGGCGCGAACACGCTCGCCCTCTACTACAACAAGGCGGTGCTCAAGAGCGCGGGCGTCGACGTCGCGTCGGTGCGGGACTGGGCCTCGCTGACCGCGGCGCTCGCCAAGGTGACCGCGGCGGGGAAGAAGGGCATCACGTTCTCGGCCATCGGCACCGAGGAGGGGAGCTTCCAGTTCCTGCCGTGGTTCTGGGGCGCCGGAGCGCAGCTGACGCGGCTCGACTCCCCGGCGGGCGTCTCGGCGGTGTCGCTGTGGACGGACTGGGTGAAGAAGGGGTACGCCCCCAACTCGGTGCTGAACAACACCCAGACGACGAGCTGGCAGGAGTTCGCGACCGGCAGGTTCGCGTTCGCCGAGAACGGCACCTGGCAGCTGGCGAACGCGAAGAAGGCCGGCTTCGACTACGGCATCATCCCGATCCCGGGCGCGCAGGGCGGGACGGCGCCCGCGCCGACGGGCGGTGAGTTCGTCACGGTGCCGGTGCAGAAGAAGACCGGCCGCTACGCCGCCTCCGAGAAGATCGTGGCCTGCCTGACCAGCACCGACAACCTCTACGCGACCGACACGACGCTGTCGTACATCGCGCCGACCGGCGCGGTCCAGGCCAAGCAGGTCGCCGCGACCCCGGCGCTGAAGGTCTGGGCGGACGCCGTGCACGCGGCGAAGGCGCGTACGGGCGACGATCTCGGCACCAAGTACCCCCGGATCTCCGAGCCGATGTGGACGGCGGTGCAGGCGGCCCTCAGCGGTTCGAAGCAGCCGCAGGCGGCGCTCACCGCCGCGCAGTCCACCGCGGCGACCGCGACCCGGTGAACGCCCGGTCGCGACGAGGGTCCTCCGGCCAGTGGGCGGCCTGGGCGTTCCTCGCCCCCGTCACCGTCTACCTGCTGCTCTTCTACGCCTACCCCCTCTACCGCAATCTCGACCTCAGCCTGCGGAACTACACCGTGCGCTCGTTCGTGCAGGGCGACGCCCCCTTCGTCGGAGGGAAGAACTACGGCACCGTCCTGCGCGACCCGGTCTTCGGGCCCGCGCTCTGGCACACCGTCGTGTTCACCCTCGTGTCGCTGGCGTTCCAGTTCACGATCGGCATGGCCCTGGCGGTGTTCTTCGCCCGGCACTTCCGGCTGTCGGCGACGCTGCGCGCGCTGTTCCTGGTGCCGTGGCTGCTGCCGTTGATCGTGTCGGCGTCGACCTGGTCCTGGATGCTGAACAGCGAGTCCGGCGTGGTGAACGCCGTGCTGCGCTGGGTGGGCGTCGCGCCGGTCGACTGGCTCACCTCGCCCCAGTGGTCGCTGACCTCGGTGATCATCGCGAACGTCTGGATCGGCATCCCCTTCAACCTCGTCGTGCTCTACAGCGGCCTGCAGACGATCCCCGCGTCCCTGTACGAGGCCGCCGCGCTGGACGGGGCGAACGGCCGGCAGCGGTTCTGGCGGGTGACCTTCCCGCTGCTCCGGCCGGTCTCCGCCATCACCCTGCTGCTGGGACTGGTCTACACGCTGAAGGTCTTCGACATCATCTGGATCATGACCCGGGGCGGCCCGGCGGACTCGTCCACCACGTTCGCCACCTGGTCCTACCGCCTCGGCTTCGGCAACCTCCTGCCCGCCTTCGGCCCCGGCGCGGCGGTCGGCGACCTGCTGATCCTGATCGCCCTCGTCTTCGGCCTGATCTACATCCGCATCCAGCGAAGGCGGCAGCTCACATGACCGGCAGGACGACCTGGTGGAAGACAGGCGTGGGTCTCGTGCTGACCGCGCTGATGCTCTTCCCCGTCTACTGGATGATCAACGTGTCCTTCACCCGGGACCAGGACATGCGCAAGGACCCGCCGGACTGGTTCCCGTTCCACGGCACGGTGGAGGGGTACCGCGCCGTCATCGACCAGCAGCTGCCGTACCTGGGCACGAGCCTGCTGATCGGCCTGGGCACGGTCGCGTTGACCGTCGTCCTGGCGGCGCCGGCCGGCTACTCGCTGGCCAAGCTGCGCCCCCGGGGCGGGGGCGCGCTGAGCTTCGTGCTGCTGATCGCGCAGATGATCCCCGGGATCATCATGGCGATGGGGTTCTACGCCATCTATCTCTCCCTGGGCGTGCTCAACTCCCCGGTGGGCCTCGTCGTCGCCGACTCCACGATCGCCGTCCCCTTCGGCGTGCTGATCTTCACGGCGTTCATGTCCGGCATCCCGGATGAGCTCCTGCAGGCGGCCAGGATCGACGGCGCGGGGAGGTTCCGCGTCTTCTGGTCGATCGTCCTTCCGGTGAGCCGGAACGCGATCGTCACCGTCTCGCTGTTCGCCTTCCTCTGGGCGTGGTCCGACTTCATCTTCGCCGGCACGCTCGACGGCGGCGGCGACCGCCGGCCGATCACCCTGGGGATCTACCACTACATCGGCAACAACAACCAGCAGTGGAACGCGATCATGGCGACCGCGGTCGTGGCCTCGATCCCCGCGACGGTGCTGCTGATCGTCGCGCAGCGCTACGTCGCCGCCGGCGTCACGGCCGGAGCGGTGAAGGACTAGTGGACTCCCCGCTCGAGAGGAATGAGAGACCGTTCATGCCGGGCCCGGCCTTCTCCGTCCAGGAGATCCCCTTCAGCCACCACGGTTCGTGGTTCGACGTCTCACCGGTCATCGCGCAGAACGTCCGCGCGGACGATCTGCACCTCGTCTCGCACCAGACCGGCATGCACCCGATCCTGCGGTTCACGCCCACGGCGGGCGGTGCCCCCGTACGGACGACGGTCGAGGCGACGCCGAGCCGGCTCGGCTGGGCCGGTGACGGCGGGCGCGTCGACCTCGCCTACGAGGGGACCGACACGATCCGGCTGCGCGGACGTGGCCTCGGCCTGCGCGTCGGCGCGGCCGAGCCCGAGCTGACGCCCTTCAGCGGCACGTACCTGTACCGCGATCCCGTCGACGGCGCGCACGTCTTCACCACGTACGAGACCGGGCGGCGGTACCGGGTGACGGTGCTGTCCGGCCGCGCCGAGGACGCGGTCGGCGTGCAGTGCCTGGGCCACGGCGAGCGCGGCCTCCTGCTGACCGGTGACGGCGAACGCTGGGAGGCCGCCATCGAGGAGTTCGACAGCGCCCGGCGGCCGTACACGCCCTCCGCCGCCTTCGACGAGGTCGTCGCGGCGGTGGAGAGGGAGTTCGCCGCCTTCGCCGACGCGGTCGCCCCGTGGCGCTCCGCCCGCACCCCGGCCGCCGAACTCGCCGCGTACGTGCTCTGGTCCGCCACCGTACGGCCGGCCGGGTTCCTGCGACGCCCGGCCGTGCTCATGTCGAAGCACTGGATGGACAAGGTCTGGAGCTGGGATCACTGCTTCAACGCGCTCGCGCTGGCGGCGGGCGCCCCCGAGCTGGCCTGGGACCAGTTCCACCTCGTCTTCGACCACCAGGACGACACGGGCGGCCTGCCCGACTCGGTGACCCACTCGGAGGTCCTCTACAACTTCGTGAAACCGCCCATCCACGGCTGGGCCCTCCGCCGTCTCCGGGAACGCCTTCCCGCTGGCCTCGATCCGTCTCAGCTGTCCCTGGCGTACCGGCGGATCGAGGCGTGGACGAACTTCTGGCTCACCGCCCGGCGCGCCCCCGGCGAGTCGTTGCCGCACTACCAGCACGGCAACGACAGCGGCTGGGACAACGCGACGACCTTCGATCCCGGCCACGTCATCCAGACCTCGGACCTGGCGGCGTTCCTCATCCTGCAGATGCGCGAACTCGCCGGCCTCGCCGCCGAACTCGGGCGCGCGGACGACGCCGCCGGGTGGCGGCGGGCCGCCGACCGGATGCACGCCGACCTGCTGGAGCAGCTGTGGACGGGTGAGCGGTTCGTGGCCCGCGCGGTCGGGTCAGGCCGCACGTGGGGCGGTTTCAGCCTGCTCGACCTCATGGCGATCGTGCTGGGCGAGCACCTGCCTCCCGGCCTGCGCTCCGCGCTCGCCGAGCGGATCGAGGCGCACCTCACGCCGTACGGCCTCGCGTCCGAACTCCCCGCCTCCGATCACTACCGGGCCGACGGGTACTGGCGAGGCCCCATCTGGGCGCCCTCCACCGTGCTGATCGAGGACGGCCTGCGCCGGGGCGGGCGCGCCGACCTCGCCGACGAGGTGAGCGACCGCTTCCGCGCGCTGTGCGAGAGGTCGGGCTTCGCGGAGAACTTCGACGCCCTGACCGGCGCCGGGCTCCGGGACCGCGCCTACACCTGGACCGCGAGCGCCTATCTGATCCTCGCCGAGGCCTACGAACGCCGCCGCGCCGCGGGCTCGTGACCGCGCCGGGCGGAAGGAGCGGTGCGGGTCCGGACTCGGGGACGGTGGGCTGATTCGTCCCGAGGTGGGTGTTCCGTGCGACGATCGTGTCGTGAAGATCCTGATTCGAGTGGTCATCACCGCCGTCGCCCTCTGGGTGGCGACGCTGGTGGTCAACGGCATCGACGTCACGGCCGCCACGACACCGCGAAAGGTCGGCACGCTGATCGTCGTCGCGGTGGTGTTCGGCCTGATCAACGGATTCCTCAAGCCGATCATCAAGACCGTCGGCTGCGCGTTCTACGTCCTGACCCTGGGACTGTTCGCGCTGGTCGTCAACGGCCTGCTGCTGTGGCTGGCGAGCTGGGCGGCGGGCAGGATGCACCTGCCGTTCCACGTGTCCGGCTTCTGGGCGGGGTTCTGGGGCGCGATCGTCGTCGGCGTGATCAGCTGGCTGCTCAACCTGTTCGTCCACGACGACGAGGACTGAGCCCGCGGGACGTCCGTCAGAGGAGGCCGGCGTCCTTGAGGTGACTCGTGTCGTTGAACGTCACGAGGCGCAACTCCTCGTCCTCACGGGCCCAGACGGTGAGCGAGGCGTTGGCCACGACGCTGCGCTCGATGTCGAGCAGCTCCTCCTCGGAGAGGCGCTCGATGATGTACCGCGTCAGGACGACGATCGCGTCGTGCGCGACGACGAGGACCCGGCCGCCGGGGTGCTCCCGCTCGATGTCGGCGAGGACGCTCCGCAGCCGCAGGGCCACGTCGGCCCACGACTCCCCGGCGGGCGGCCGGTAGTAGAACTTCCCGAGCCTGCGCTTGCGCTCCGCCTCCTCGGGGTGGCGCGCCTGGATGCCGCGCTGCGTCAGCATGAACAGCACGCCGAGCTCGCGGTCGCGCAACCGCTCGTCCAGGACGACCGGTGGCGGGTCGGCCAGCTGCTCCAGGGCGAGCCGCGCGGTGTCCCTCGCCCGCAGGTACGGCGAGCAGACCACGGCCGTCGGCCGCTCCTCCGGGGGCAGCGCGGCCAGCCGGCGGCCGAGCGCGGTCGCCTGCTCCCGCCCGAGCGGGGACAGGGGGACGTCGGCGTCGCGCAGGGTCATGTCGACCGCGTCGAGCCCGCGGGCCGCCGCGTCGTGCGCGGCGACGTTGCCGGTGCTCTCGCCATGCCTGGCCATGCCCAGCCACTGGAGTGACCTCACAGCACCGTGACCTTACCCGGACATCTCAGGACGCGGGACAGGTCTCCCCGCACGTGAGGCGGATCAGCATCTGCAGGAACACCTGCTGGACCTGCCGTGGGTCGAGGGTCACGAACGCCTGCCCGCCGGTCGCCGCGGCGATCCGCTGCAACGGGCCCGGGTCGACGTCCGGCCCGAACGCGATCGGAACGATCGCCACCGGCCGCATCGGGTCCCCGGCACGGGCGAGCTCCTTCACGAGGGTCTGCAGCGAGATCGTACGGCCCGGGTCGTAGTTCATCCCGTCGGTCAGCACGACCACGACGTTGTTGTGATCGGGCTGGTAGGTCCGAACCGCCTCCTGGTAGGCGGCCAGTACCGAGTCGTACAGGCCGGTGCGGCTGCCCGGCACCGGCGCCGCCGCCCCGAAGGAGCGTTCCAGCAGGTCGCGCTGGGTGCCCGCGCCCACCTTGTCGCTGAGCGTGCGGTACGGCACGATCCGGCGGTAGTCGCGGGCGCCGTCGAGCCCGGTGGAGAACTCCCAGAGCGCGACCTGGGAGTTGTCACTGAGGATCTTGATCCCGCCGGTGGCGACCTTGGCGGTGGCCTGCATGCGCGTGTCCCGGGTCCCCGGGACCGGGTCGCTCATGGAGGGCGAGACGTCGAGGAGGATCAGCATGCGCGCGCCGAGCACCGTACGCTGCCACATCTGCAGGACCCGGCCGGCGTTGACCGGGTCGGGCGCCGGCAGCCGGGCCGGAGCGCGGGCCACGACGCCGTACCGCTCGTCGAAGCCGGTGCCGGCCACGCCGTCGGGAGTGCGCAGCCCGAGCCCCTGCAGCGCGACACGGGTCTGGGACTGGGCCAGTGTGGTCTGGAAGTCCTCGACCGTCTGAGAGCGTTGCCGGTCGGTCGTCGTGGAGACGTAGGGGAAGTCGAGCGCGATCGTGCCGCCGCCCGGGTACAGCGCGGCGACGGGTGGGGCGTCGCCGGCGTGCGCGTGCCGCCAGACCGACTGTTCGGACAGGACGACCGCGGTCGGCGGCCGGGAGGGCGAGGCGATCTGCGCGTACGCGGCCCGCTCGTCGGGGAGGGCGGCGCCGAGGTCGGAGTAGAGGGTGACGGCGAAGGTGGACAGCCCGCTCCGGCCCGAGCCCGCGGCGTGCTGCGCGAGCAGCAGCGCGCCGAGACCGGCGGCGTCGCCGGCGGGGTCGAGGAACCGGACCCGGAGGGCGGGCGGCGGGCCGCCGGTCCCGGGCAGCCGGGGGGACAGCAGGAGCCGCCAGGTGGCGGTGGTGGGCGCGTGACCGCGCGGCACCGCGAGGACGAGCGGCGACATCGCGACCGACGCGCCGGACGCCCGTACGGCGGCGGCGCCGGCGGCGGTGCGGCGGGCGATCGGGAGCCACAGGGACGAGTCGGGGATCCACGCATCGGGGCGGGGCGCGCCGGGCTCGGATCCCTGACCGGACAGGGCGGCCGCGACGTCGGAGGGCCGCTGCCGGGTGATCGTGACACGGCACGCGTCTCCGGAGTCGTACCGGCGTGCGGCCTGCTCGATCGCCGGGGCGATCGACGGGGCGACCGCGACGGTGATCGCCCGGCCGTCGCACCGGCTCGGGCCGGAGCCGAGCGAGCACGCGGCCAGGGCGGGCAGCATCACCAGCAGCGTGCCCAGTGCCTTGGTCCCGGTGGCGCGGCGAGAATAAGGCATCCGCGGTGTCCGTCCGCTCATTGACGGCTTCCCGTCACCCGTCGGAAGAATTATCCAGTCGGCACCTGCGAATAACGCTCACTTCCGGACATTCCGCCTGAGGGGTCTCGACGGGCCGCATCCCTTACGCCACCGGCGTCCCGGACGTCGCATGATGAAACGCCAAACACACGACGGCGACCGTTTCCGGACATAACAGAATGAGATGACTGAAGTGCGGAATAACGGCTGACTAGACTCTTCGCCGTGGGACGTCATGTCTCGCCGCAGCGCATGCGGTCGCTCCGCGGGGTGACGGTCCTCGCCCTCGTCGGGATCGTCGTCCTGACCGGCGTCCTGGCCTTCGCCGGCCACTCCATCTGGGTGCGGGCCCGTGAGCCGGCACCGCCGCGGCGGACGACCGCGGCCGTCCCCGCCGCGACGCTCGCGCTGTCCGTCACCGGCCCGCGGTGCCGCGTCTTCGTCGGCGTTCCCGGCGGGGACATCCTGGTGAACCGCACCCTCGTGCGCGGGCAGACCCTCTGGTTCGCCGACGCGCGCCTCAACGTGGTGCTGAGCGACGCCGGGGCGGTCGACGTGTACGTCAACGGCGTCCGGCGCCCGCCGGGCGAGCAGGGCCGACGCGTCGCGTTCACCGCCGTGCGCGGCTGACGCCCCCTGGGCGAGCAGGGCGGGGCGCATCGGCTACCACCGTGCGCGGCCGACGCCCGCCGCGCTCGCGCCGGCCGTTCCCGTGCCGGTGAACGCCCTCGTCCGAGACCGCCGTGGGCGGTCTCGGACGAGGGCGCGGACCGGTCAGTTACGGGAGGCGCGGCGCTTGCGGGAGAGCTCGGCGCCGCCGACCGCCGCGACGACGAGGACGGCGCCCAGGCCGACCCACCACCAGCCCGCGCTGGAGGTCTTCGCGGTCTTCTGCGCGGCCGGGGTGCTCGACGGCGTGGCCGCCGCCGACGGGTCGCTGTCGGCCGTCGACACGGCGGGCGCGGATCCGGCCGGGGCGGGCGCCGACGCGCCCCCGCCCACGACCGTGAACTTGTACTCGCCCGTGACCGGGTGCCCGTCCTCGGCGACGACGCGCCAGCCGACCGTGTAGACGCCGGCGGGCAGGACGCCGGCCACCCGCTCGGTCACGTTGGCGCCCGCCGCGTGCGCCTTGCCGGACTCGTGGTGGCCGCCCTTGGCGTCCAGCAGGACGACGCCCGGGAACCGCACCGGCCCGGCGTAGGTCAGCTTGATCTGGGCCGGCGACGCCACCTTGGCGCCCTTGGCGGGCTTCGCCGCGACGAGCGTGGTGTGGGCGGACGCGGGCGGCGCCGTGAGGAGGCAGCCGGCGGCCACGGCGGCGGTCGCCGCCGCCAGCCGGGTGAGGGACCTCCGGCCCGCCCGCGAGAGGCGGGGGAGTCGCGGGATGTGCATGGGATCTCTCCGTTCGTGATGCTCGCTGAGCGTGCGGGGTGACCGGATCGGCCGGACCCGGGAGGAGGAGGAACGTGCGGCCCGGTGTTCAGCCGGACGCCGGGCACGGAGCGGGCGGTCCGCGCCGGGTGAGGACGTGGCGCAGGCCCCGATCCGGTGGACGGGCGGCAGAGCCGGTGGCCGCGTGCCGCCGGTACGGGGCCGGCGGCGGGGGAGCGGGCGTCGCCAGCAGCGCGCGCAGCGGTCGTACGGCGGCGGCCGCGGCCCTCCTGGCGAGCCGCCACACGGCGCGCTCGCCGCGCCGCAGCCACCAGGCGGAGACGACGGCCGCGGCCACGTGCGCGAGCGTCATCGCGGGGGCGCCGTGGGAGCCGTGGACCCCGGCATGGTGGGTCAGGTGCTGGCCGTGCTGTGCGGCGGCGAACAGCACGTGCAGCATGAACTGCCCGCCGAGCAGCCCGGCCAGGATCGTGCCCAGGGACCGCTCGGTGCCCGCGAGGACGGCGGCGACGACGGTCAGCCCGGCGAGCCCCGCGCCGACCGCCGCGGACGGAACCGGCCCGTGCGAGGCGACGGCGTGTCCGGCCACGGCGAGGGCCGTGCAGACGGCCGCGAAGACCACCGCGCGGGCCAGACGGAACACCGGATCGTTGGGCATGACCCCTCCATCCTCCCATCGCCGCGCTCCCGGGGACGGTTCGGCGAGGCTATTGACGTTGGGGATCATCCGTATCTAATTTTCATTAGGCCGAATCCGTCCGTTGATTCTTTACAACCCACGAACGCGGCAGGAGAGTCCATGCCCTCGCTCGTCCGCCGGTCCGCCCGTACGCGCCCTCGGGTCGTCACCGGGCTCGCCCTCTTCGTCGCCGCGCTGGCCGCCGGTCCGCCCGCGCACGCGGCCGGCGCCGGAGGGGCGTCGCTGCGGGTCATGACGTACAACCTCCAGGCCGGCGCGGGCGCCGACCACGTCTTCGACCTCGAACGCCAGGCCCGCGCGATCGAGGCGCAGCATCCCGACGTCGTCGGGCTGGAAGAGGTCGACGTCCATTGGGGGACGCGCAGCGACTACGCCGACGAGGCGTCCTGGCTCGCCCGGCGGCTGCACATGCGGGTGTTCTTCGCGCCGATCTACACGCTTCCGCCCGACCGGGCCGGCGCGCCCGACCGGGAGTTCGGCGTCGCGGTGCTGTCCAGGTTCCCCATCCTGCGCGCGGAGAACCACGAGATCACGCGGCTGTCCACGCAGGTGGCGAACCCCGTACCGGAGCCGGCCCCCGGCTTCCCCGAGGTGCTGATCAAGGCGCGCGGAAAGCGGATCTGGGTCTACGACACGCACCTCGACTACCGCGCCGACCCCTCCGTACGCCGGGCGCAGGTCGCCGACATGGCGGCCATCATGGCGCGGCGGCAGGGTCCTAAGCTGCTGCTGGGGGACTTCAACGCCGAGCCGGACGCGCCCGAGCTCGCGCCGCTCTGGACGCGGCTGAACGACGCGCTGACGGTCGCCGGGCAGTCCGCGACGCCCACATTTCCGGCCGACGCCCCGGTCAAGCGCATCGACTACATCACCTTCACCCCGGGCCCGCGTGTCACCCGCGCGTTCGTACCGGACACGCTCGCCTCCGACCACAGGCCCGTCGTGGCCGACCTGAGGGGAATTCGCTGATGACGACACGACGTGGAGTGCTCCGTGGCATCGCCGCCGGCGGCGCGGCCGTCCCGCTCGCCGCGCTCGGCTCGACGGGCGCCCAGGCCGACCCGGCCGCACCCGCCGCACGAGGCGGCGGGGTCCGTACGGGCTTCGAGATGCTGCGCGCCGGGGGCTACCGCGAGCTGCGCGGCCAGAAGGTCGGAATGGTCGCCAACCCGACGGCGGTGATCCGTGACCTGAGCCACGAGGTGGACGTCATGCACGGGTCCTCCGGGGTGGACCTGGCCGCGGTGTTCGGCCCGGAGCACGGGTTCCGGGGCTCGGCGCAGGCCGGCGGATCGGAGGGGTCCTACAAGGACCCGCGCACCGGCATCCCCGTCTACGACGCGTACGCCAAGACCCCGGAACAGATCGCCGACTACTTCACCAAGTCCGGCATCGACACCGTGGTCTTCGACATCCAGGACGTCGGCGCGCGCTTCTACACCTACATCTGGACGATGTTCGACTGCATGCGGGCGGCGATCCAGGCGGGCAAGCGCTTCGTCGTGCTCGACCGGCCGAACCCGCTCGGCGGCGTCGAGGCGACCGGCCCCGTGCTGCACACCGAGTACGCCTCCGGCGTGGGCCGCGAGCCGATCGCCCAGCAGCACGCCATGACCGTGGGCGAGCTCGCCCGCCTGTTCGACGGCGAGTTCCTGGGCGGGAAGGCGAAGCCGCAGGTCGTCCAGATGCGCGGCTGGCGGCGCGGCATGACGTGGGAGGAGACGGGCCTGCCCTGGGTGCTGCCCTCGCCGAACATGCCGACGATCAACACCGCGGTGGCCTACCCCGGCATGGGCCTGTTCGAGGCGGTGAACCTCTCGGAGGGGCGCGGCACCACCGTGCCCTTCGAGATGGTCGGCGCGCCGTACGTCGACTGGCACTGGGCCGACGACCTGAACGGCCTGGGCCTGCCCGGCGTGCGGTTCCGCGAGGCCTACTTCGCGCCCACCTTCAGCAAGTGGGTCAACCAGAACTGCGGCGGCGTGCAGCTGTTCGTCACCGACCGGCGGCGCTTCGACCCGATCCGCACCGCCCTCGCCATGATCATCAGTGCCCGCCGGCTCTACCCGAAGGACTTCGCCTGGCGGGAGAGCAAGGCGCCCTACTGGATCGACCTCCTGACCGGATCCGACCAGGTCCGCACCGCGATCGACGGCGGCGCGACCATCGACCAGGTCGTCGCCGGGTGGCAGGCCGACCTGGCGCGGTTCCGCGCCCAGCGGCAGCGCTACCTGCTGTACCGCTGAACCCCTTCCGCTCCCGTACCGCTCTCCTCCCTGCCCCCGCATCCCCCAGGAGATACGATGCGCCGTGCCCTGCCGATCTTCCTCGCCCTCGCGGGCCTGTGCGCACCCGCAGCGGTCGCACAGGCCGCCCCGCCACCGGCCGCCCCGGTGAAGGGCGCCTCGGCCCCCGCGCGTACGACCACGGACGGACCGCCGACCGTCACCGCCGCCGACCTGAGGTTCACCCCCGGCCGGGTGCTGCGGGACGGCACGCCGCAGCAGGCGGGCCTGTCGCCCGACGCGGTCGCGGCGATCGGCAAGGACGCCGCGAGCTACATGAACCCCTCGCCGACGATGCCGTACTACCCGGGCGCCGTCGTGCTGGCCGCCCGCAACGGCGTGGTCGCGGCCCAGGACGCGATGGGGTACGCGCTGCGGTACTCCGACGACAAGCCCACCGAACTGCCGCGGGACCAGTGGATCCCGATGCGCAACGACACGATCTTCGACCTGGCGTCCATGTCGAAGCTGTTCACGACCGTCGCGGCGATCCAGCAGATCCAGCGCGGCCGCATCGACCTGAACCAGACCGTCGCGCACTACCTGCCCGCCTTCGGGCAGAACGGCAAGGACACGATCACCATCCGGGAGCTGCTCACCCACACGAGCGGCCTGCGGCCGGACCTGCCCTTCTACAACTATCCGGACCGTGCCTCCCAGGAGGCGGCGCTGTTCGCGGACACGCCGCAGGCCACGCCCGGCACCGCGTACATCTACTCCGACCTCAACATGATCACGATGCAGTTCGTGCTGGAGAAGGTGACCGGCAAGACGCTGGACGTGCTCGTACGGGACGGCATCACGCGGCCGCTCGGCATGCGCGACACCGGCTACAACCCGCCGGCGTCGGAGAAGCCGCGGATCGCCGCGACGGAGTACGAGCACAAGCCGTACGCCGCCCTCGACCGCGGCCTCGTCTGGGGCCAGGTCCACGACGAGAATTCCTACGCCCTCGGCGGCGTCGCCGGCCACGCCGGAGTCTTCTCAACCGCCCACGACATCGCGATCTTCGCCCAGATGATCCTCGACGGCGGCCGGTACGGCCACGCGCGCGTCCTGGACGAGGACTCGGTCCGGCTGCTGTTCACCGACTTCAACACGGCGTTCCCCGGCAACGCGCACGGGCTCGGCTTCGAGATCGGCCTGCGCTGGTACGAGGACGCGATGACCTCGCCGGTCACCATCGGGCACACCGGCTATACCGGCACCAGCATCGTGATCGACCCGATCTCCCGGTCGTTCGTCATCCTGCTCACCAACCGGGTCCACCCCACCCGTAACGGCCCCAGCATCAACCCGGCCCGCCGCGCCGTGGCCCGCGACCTGGGCCGCGCCGTCCCCGTACGGCCCGCCGAGGGCCGGGACGCGTGGTTCTCCCAGATGGCGGACGGCAAGACCGCGACGCTGACCGCGCCGATGCCGGCGGGCGCCACCAAGCTGTCCTTCGACCTCTGGTACGACACCGAGGAGACCGACCTCGGCGTGCTGGAGACCACCACCGACGGTACGACCTGGACACCGGCTCCGCTGTCCCTGCGGTCCGGGCGCAACAGCTGGACCGTGAACGGGTCGTTCTCCGGCTTCTCCGGTCGGCGCTGGGCCAAGGCCACCGCGACGCTCCCGGCCGGCACGACCGCGGTCCGCTGGCGCTACACCTCCGACCCGGCCTACCAGGGCCGCGGCGTCTACGTCGACGGCGTACGGGCCTGGAACGCCGACGGCCACGTGGTGTTCAACGGCGAACGCCCCGCCGACGCCGCCCGCTTCCAGCCGGCGGGCTGGGTACTGAGCTCCAACTGACCCCGGGCGGCGCCCGCGCCGGCAACGGAGCCGGCGCGGGCGCCGTTTCCTTCGCTCAGTGCCGAGGATCGTGGTGCCTCCAGCAACGACGATCCTCGGCACTGACGCCCGCGCAGCCCGCGCCTGAGTCCGTCCGGCGCGGGCGCCGCTTTTCCGGCGCTTTTCTGACGCCGTGTCCGCCTGGAAGCATCACTTGGTTCTCCTGCGGGCGTCCGCTCCACTGTCACATTCGGTCCAGGGCGGCGGCCATGAGCATTACCGCGGATGAGAGACCGCCGAAGAGAACGACCGCCGAGGCGGCAAGAGCGAGGCCGGGCTTGAGCAGGCGGCGCATTACCAGATAGCCCACCATGGTGGCCAGAAAGGCGAGCAGGGGAAGCCAGGGAACGAACAGCGACGTCGCACCCACAAGGAAGGCGCTGAGCAGAGAGGCCGCCACCCTGGCAGGTCCCTTGAGGTCACGGCCGGTGAGCGCGTAAGTGACGGCCCCGGCGAGCACGGGGCTGCCGACGAGCATCGCGATCATGATCAGGTCATCGAGGTTCATGGGGAGTCTCCGGTCCGGTGGATTCGCTGAAATGCGTTGGCTGCTCTGTATGATCCTGACCCGAGGCAAAAAAGTTTGATCCAGGCAGGTCCTGCCACGGTGCGCCGGTGGCCGGCTTCCACAACGTCCCGTTCAGCACGGTGCGGTGATCCAGCCACCGCCCACCCTGGGCCGGTTGAGCAGGCAGCAACGGCTCGATCCGTTGCCAGGCCGCATCGGTTAACTCGTGTCGCCGGACCATGACCACCATCAAAGCCCGTTACAAGATCAGCCTCAGGCGAGCGTCAAGATCTACCGGACAGGCCCTAGCCGAGACCTCACGATCCCAGCGCCGCGAGAACGACCTTGCCGCCGTTACCGGCGAGGGGACGACGGCCGTCCGCGCCGGCATCCCGATGACGCGTCAGGCTTGGCCGGCGCGGCGCTGGGCGATCCATGCGGTGACGACGCCTGTCATGACCAGGGCGCCGCCGGTGACGCTTGCGGGTGTCAGGTGTTCGCCGAGGAGTGCCAGGCTCCCCGTGACACCGACCAGGGGTTCCAGGAAGAGCAGGAGGCCCGCTCGGGTGCTGCCGATGCGGGCGACGGACAGGTTCCACATGAGCATGCCCACCACGCTGGTGCCGACGGCGAGGAAGATCAGTTCGCCCCAGGCGCCGGGGGGAAGAGCGGCCAGACGGTGCGGGGCGAGTGTGCCGACGAGCGCCAGGTACGGGACGGCGCCGATCGTGGTGGAGATGGCGGTGGCGGTGCGGGGGCCGTGCAGGGTGCTGAGCGGACGCAGGACGATCGTGTAGGCGCCGAACAGCAGCGTCCCGAGTAGGACGAGTCCGAGTCCTTCAAGGGGCCGGGCGCCGGAGCCGCTGGGTACGGCCTCCGGTCCGGCGATGACGGCGACTCCGCCCAGGGAGACGGCGGATCCGATCCAGGCCCGGCGGGGAGTGCGCCGGCCGAGGAACAACCGTGCCAGGGTCAGGATCCACACCGGCTCCGTGGCCAGGACGAGGGCTGCCGTCGAGGCGGGAAGCCACTGGACGCCGAGGGCCACGGGCAGGTTGTAACCGACCATTCCGAGCAGGCCGGCCGCGATCGCGCGCAGAGCGCCGGCCCGGTCCAGGCGCCGCAGCCCGCTCACGCACCAGGGCAGGCACGCGAGCCCGGCCATCATCGCGCGCAGGACCGTCAGGGGGAGCGGTGCCAGCTGGGCGACCGCCGCTCGGGTCGCCACCGGAGCGAGCCCCCACATGAACACCGCGGCCATGCCGCTGAGCGTCGCGATGATGACCGGTCGTGCCGCATCGGCGGCATGCCCGGCCTCGGCGGTGTCCATCGTGTCCGTGCTGGGGGACGGGTTCATGGACCCACGGTGCTGTAATGGCCTTGTGCAGTTCAACACTTACACGGTGGCCGGGGCTCTCGTCGCGGCGGAACTCGTCAACGAACCGTCGGCCTCGGCGACGCGGCTGTCCCTCCTGCTGGAGCGCCATGAGGTCCACCGGCCGAGCATGGATCAGGCCGCAGCGGCCGAACTGCACCGCTGGGCCGACGAACTGCGGCCGGCCTTCGAGACGACCGGGACCGAGCAGGCCGCCGTGGTCGACGCACTCTTCGTCGCCGCGGACTGCCGCCCTCGGCTGGTCACCCACGACGGGCTGCCCCATCACCTGCACTACGCGCCCCTCGATGCGAAGGTGACCACTCGGGTCAAGGCCCTCACGACGGCCGGACTGGCTCAGCTGATCGCGGACGGCGCCGCCGGACGGCTCGGCCGCTGCATGCGAAAAGGATGCACCGTCGTCTTCGTGGACACCTCGCGCAACGGCCGGCGTACGTTCTGCGGTGTGCGATGCGCGAACGCGGTCAACGTCCAGCGTCACCGGGCGAGGCGACGGTACGGCGAGCCACGCCGGTAGCCGGCCGGCGGGGATGGCCGCACATCATCGCGAGGGCCGGCCCGCGAGCGGGTCTCCCTCGATAGGGGGAGGGCACCGTGCCAGCCCCGCTCCGCCGGGGGAGTCGGACGGTACCGGTTCAACGAGATGTTTGCCGTGGCCGAGACACCCGCTCTTCGGTCCGCTGAGCCGGTTATCCCTGGAGATCGCCATGCCCATGTCGCTTGCCCGTCCGACGGATGCGGACACGTATGTGAGCCTGTCGTCGGGGCGCACGGTGCCGGGCGTCCCCCGTTGGGCCTTCTGGGCCGCGCACGGAGCGGCGCTGGTGAACGTGCCGTCCGGCCTGTGGCGGGTCGGACTGGCCGCCGGATTCAACCTCGGGCTGGCCGACTTACGCGCCGCTGGTGCTCTGGGGGCCCTTGCTCGCCCTGGTCACCGTCCAGTACCACCTGCGCCGCCGTCGCTCCGCTCAATGAAACGCCTCGTTCGAATCCGGAGGGATTCCATGCACCTGAAAGAAATCGTCACGCTGTTCACGGTGGCCACCGCCGCCACCGTGGGAACCGCGACCGCGGTCGGCGCCGTTCCCGAACACGAACACGGTCGGCCCGAAGTCGCGAGCGTCGCTGGAACCGCGCAGGTCCGGCTGACCTATCTCGCCGACAAGGACATCCGCACGTTCAGCATCAACGCGCACGGCGTGCCGTACACCCACGGTCCGGTGCCCGGGGCCGACGGGCGTACGCTCCCCGGATCCCCGAACGATGCGACCGGAACAGTGAAGGTCTCGCACTATTCCGCAGAACGTAATACGACCTACACCGCCATCGGGCGGGTCGACTCGTTGATGACCGCCCCGGGGGTCGCGACCCTGACCGCGGTCATCACTCAGGTCAGCCCCGGCGGACCTCCGTGGGTGGGCATGCGGCTGGGGTTCAGTGTGTACGACGGCGGCAAAGACGCTCCAGGTCACTCCCGCGACCGTGTCGGATTCTCATGGGAGTACGCCGACATGGTGAAACACGACGGCATGTGGGGTGGCAACGAGGCCGAGATCGGAACCAGCATGGCACCGGCTCCGTTCGCCCCCGTGACCGAAGGTGGCTTCACCGTCGAGCACGCCGATCTGCTGCCGCTGCCCTCCGACACCGATCGTTCCTGACCGGACGGTCGCTGCCTCGACCGGCTGGTGGAAGCCGGTCATGGCACCGGATCGCTCGAACCGGATATGGTGGGACAAGAGGGGAGTACTTCCCAGCGCCCACCCGGTCAGTACGGGCCTCCCACGAGGTCCCCGGGC
This sequence comes from Actinoallomurus rhizosphaericola, assembly GCF_024055675.1. Lineage (NCBI taxonomy): Bacteria > Bacillati > Actinomycetota > Actinomycetes > Streptosporangiales > Thermomonosporaceae > Actinoallomurus > Actinoallomurus rhizosphaericola. The sequence goes on from NZ_JAMXMW010000016.1 coordinate 154,562, forward strand.
GGCGGTCCGCCGCGTGACGGCGGGTGAAGGAGACCTCGGCCGTATCGACGTGCCGGGAGTTCCCCGTGTCTCAATCCGTCGCATCGCCGCTGTTGTGGGCGATCACCATCGCCGGGGTCATCGCGCTGTTCGCAGTCGACCTGATCATGACCCGCCGGCCGCACACCCCCTCGCTGCGGGAGTCGCTGGCGTGGTCCGGCTTCTACATCGCCCTGCCGTTCCTGTACGGCGTCTTCGCCTGGAAGTGGTTCGGGGCGCGGACCGGGACGGAGTACTTCACCGGCTACCTGGTCGAGAAGTCGCTGTCCGTGGACAACCTGTTCGTGTTCATGCTGCTCCTCGCCGCGTTCGCCGTGCCACGGGCGCTCAGCCAGCGCGTCCTGCTGTACGGCATCGCGGGAGCCCTCGTGCTGCGCGCCGTCTTCATCGCGGTCGGCGCGGCGGCGTTGCAGGCGGTGGACTGGGCGTTCCTGCTGTTCGGCGGGGTGCTGCTCGTCACCGCGGTGAAGATCCTCAAGGACGCGGTCAAGGACACCGACCACGCGGTCGACGTCTCCTCACTGCGGTCGGTCCGCCTGCTGCGCCGCCTCATGCCGGTGACCGACGACTATCAGGGGCCGCGGATGTTCGTGCGACAGGGCGGCCGGCGGGCGCTGACGCCGTTCGCGCTGGTCGTCGTGGCGGTGTTCGCCGCCGACATCGTGTTCGCCGTGGACTCGATCCCCGCCGTCTACGGTGTCACCCAGGACCCGTACCTCGTCTTCACGGCGAACGCCTTCTCCCTCTTCGGCCTGCGCGCGCTGTACTTCGTCCTGCAGAACACGCTCAGCAAGCTCGTCCACCTGGGCTACGGCCTCGCCGTCATCCTCGCGTTCATCGGCGTGAAACTCGTGCTGCACTGGGCGCACGGCCCCTGGCCGCAGGTCCCGGAGGTCCCCACGCCGCTGTCCCTGGCCGTCATCGTCGTGACCCTGCTGACGGTGACCGCGACGAGCCTGTACGCCCGGCGGCGCGCCCCCGCGCGGCTGAGGGCCGCCGAGGATTGAGTAAAGGATCATTAAAAGGTCCAGGAACTGGTATCACCACTGGCATGCGCAACAAAGCCGACCTGACGGCCGCCATCAGGAACGGCGGCCCGGCCGTCCTCGTGATCAACACCCGGGCCCGTACCGGCGCGGCCCTCCTCCGGCACGCCCCCCGGCGGCTGGCCGAGCAGGGCATCGCCGTCGCCCGGGTGATCAACGTGCGGCGGCCGGACCGCCTTCCGCAGGCCCTCGACGAGGCGGTCGCCGAGAAGCCCGACCTGCTCATCGCCGCCGGCGGCGACGGCACGCTGAGCACCGCGGGCAAGCGCGTGGCCGATCTGGACCTGGCGCTCGGCGTGCTGCCCGTCGGGACCACCAACAACTTCGCCCGCAGCATCGGCTGGTCCGGGGACCTGGAGAGTGCAATCAAGACCCTCGGGTCCGGCAAGGTCGCCGACGTGGATCTCGGCCAGGCAGGTCCGGACGCCTTCACGAACATGGTCAGCCTGGGCGTGTCCGTCCAGGTGGCGGGCCGGGTGCCGCATCGCCTCAAGCGGCACCTCGGCCGCACCGCCTACCCGCTGACCGCGCTGGCGGCTCTCCCCGGGCACCGGCCCTTCCAGGCCCGCATCACCGCCGGCGACACCGAGCTGGAGTTCGAGACGCACCAGCTCAACATCGCCAACGGCGCCTTCCACGGCGGCCGCCGCATCGCCCGCGACGCCGACATCGACGACCGGCTGCTGCTGGCGTACCGCTTCGGCGCGGCCGGCCGCCTGCACCTGATCGGCTCCGCGGTCCGGCACGCCCTCGCCGGGTCGTACCTGAGCATGGAGGACGAGCCGTTCCTCACCGCCGGCGACCTGCACCTGGAGACCGACCCCGTCCTGCCCCTCGACGTCGACGGCGAGATCCGCGGCAGCACCCCGGTCGACATCCGCGTCCGCCCCAACGCCCTGCGCGTCATGGTCCCCCAGGACTTCACCGACCGCTGATCCACGGGTTCGAGGGTGTCCGGCAGCGGCCACGGCGGTCTCGGGAGTGACCGATCACCGGCATGCTGGCGGACATGACTGGACCGAAGGGTTCCCGGGCCGCGGGTATCGGTCTGCTCGTCGTCGTGCTCGCGGCCGGTTGTGGCGGCGGCCATGGGAGGCGGGACGACCGGCCGGCGCAGGTGAAGGCGGCGTGCGAGCGGTCCGTTCAGGATCGGCTGAGGGAGTTCCGGGCGGAGTTCTCCGGTGAGCAGGTGAACGTCGATTCCGGTCACGGCCGTGCGACGGTCCGGGGGTCCGTCCTCGCGGTCTTCCGATCTCCGGGTCCGCCCGGTGCGCCGACCGCGCTCGCGGGCTACCCGTTCCGGTGCTCGGCCGAGCGGCGGAAGGGCGGCTGGCAGGTCGTAGCGCTCACCGGCCTGCCAAGGCTCCCCGGCTGAGACGTCCTCTGATCACTGACGGTCGCTGCTCCCAGAGCGCAGCGACCACCAGTGCTCCGGCGTTCAGCGGCCGCGCGGGGCGTACATGATGACGACCACGCCGACCAGGCAGATCAGCGCGCCGATCACGTCCCAGCGGTCGGGACGGAAGCGGTCGACGACCACTCCCCAGGTGAGTGAGCCGGCGACGAAGACACCGCCGTAGGCTGCCAGGATCCGGCCGAAGTGCGCGTCGGGCTGCCCGCAGGCGACGAACCCGTAGACGCCGAGCGCGATGACGCCGGCGCCGATCCAGATCCACCCGCGGTGCTCTCGGACGCCCTGCCAGACCAGCCACGCACCGCCGATCTCGAACAGCGCGGCGAGGACGAACAGGGCGATGGAGCGGGCGACGAGCATGGCGGTACGCGGTCCTTCCGGAGGGCAGGTGGGCGGTCAGGTCGCTGCGCCGAACAGGTCGGTGAGCAGTGCGGCGCCGTCGGCGGGGGCGCGGACCTCCAGGTGCGCGACGGCGCCGTTCAGGTGGAGGCGGAAGTCGAAGAACGGGCAGCACCGCTGTTCCTCGGCGGCGAGCGCGGCCAGTTCAGCCGCGTGCTCGGCGGGCAGCGTGAGCCGTACGCCGTCGTCGATGGGTTCGTGCTCGGCGCCGGTCAGGACCCGCTGCCAGTGCGCGGCGCGCTCGGTCACCTCCGGGCCGGTGAGCGAGCAGGCCACCGGGGCGCCGCGCCAGTGTTCCGCCTCCGCCTCCGGACGCGGAGGCCGTTCCTCCTCCGGCGCCGGGCGTGGGAACGGTTCCGAGGGCGGCGGTGCGGTCGGTGCCGCCGGGCCGAGGAAGCCGCATCCGGGATCGCACCGGCCGGCCCGGTCGGGCAGGGCGTCCAGGTGGGCCAGCGCCCGGTGGAGCGTCCCGGTGAAGGCGGTGAGTTCGGCGATGCGACGCTCGGCCTCGGCGAGGCGGGCGGCCACCCGGGGTCGCAGGCCGGCCTTGACGTCCGCGCACGCGCCGGACTCCCAGACCGCGAGCAGTCCGGCGATCTCCTCCAGCGGCAGGCCCAGGTGCTTGGCGGCATCGATGAACGACAGCCGCTCGATCGCGTCCTGACCGTAGACGCGGTATCCGGCCGGGGTGCGATCGGCCGGCAACAGGCCCGCGGTCTCGTAGAACCGCAGCGTGGTGGCCGGGACGCCGGAGCGTTCGGCGAGCTGGGAGATGCGCATCGAGGTCACGGGACCGACGGTAAACGTTCGAGTCGGCTCGAAGGTCAAGCCCGCCCGGCGGCCGCGGTTCCTGGCGGTCGTGTGCAAAGCGTCTTTGCAAAGAGTCTTTGCAACTGTTTATGATCTGGGGGTGGCAGATCGTCCTCCGGCTCAGGAGATCAGCGATGTGGCGGCGCTCCGGCTGCTCGTGCACCCGCTGCGGCACAAGATCGAGAGGTGCCTGCGCGACGGGCCGATGAACTCCGCGACCCTCGCCCGGGCGCTCGGCGAGAGCACCGGATCGACCAGTTACCACCTCAGGCAACTCGCCAAGCACGGGTTCATCGAGGAGGTTCCCGAGCTGTCCAAGGGACGGGAACGCTGGTGGCGTGCCGTGCCCGGCGACCGGCGGTTCCCGCCCTACAGCCGCCAGACGCCGGAGATGCGCGTGGCGCTCTCGGAGATGGCGCGGCAGAACATCGCGGAGTTCGTCGAGTTGTTCTCACGCTTCGCGGACGACCCTGAGGCGCTGGGCGAGTGGGCGGACGCGTTCCTGTTCTCCCGCGCCACCGTTCGTCTCACGCTCGATGAGGTGAAGGAGTTCTTCGAGGAGTACATCGCGCTGGTCTACCGCTTCTCCCGGCCGGCGGAGGAGACGCCTCCCGGCGCACGCCCGGTGCATTTCCGGCTGCTCGGCATTCCCGAGGCGGCGGCCACCGAACCCGAGGCGGGCTCCGCGGAATGATCCGGGCCGCCGAGCGGCAACTCGGCGACCCGGTGTGCGGAGTCCGTGTCACCACGTCCATGCGGCGTGTCTTCGCGTACACGAATCCCAGAGAAAGGAGAGCACGTCATGCTGCTCTCGTTCAAATCCCGGCGCGTCCGCGCGGTCGGGTGGGCGATCGGCCTGCTGGTGCCGTCGTTGCTCGCGCTCGCGCCGTCGCCGGTGACGCCGGCCCGAGCCGCGTACGCCGCCGCGCCGCGCGCCGCCCGCGACGGTCTGACGCGCACCGACGTCTCCTTTCGCGGCGGCGACGGCCTGATCCTGCACGGGACGGTCGTCGCGCCGAGCAGGACCACGGGCCGCGTTCCGGGCATCGTCCTGGTGGGCGGCTCGGGTCCGGGGCCCCGGCAGGAGTACGCGCAGGAGGCCGAGGCGTTCGCCCGTGGCGGCGTCGCCACGCTCGTCTACGACAAGCGGACCATCGGCTATTCCAAGATGCACCGCGACTTCTCCCTCCTGGCCGCCGACGCGCTCGCCGGCGTACGGACCCTCCGGGCCCGTCCGGGCGTCGACCCGGCGAAGGTCGGGTTGTGGGGGTTCAGCGAGGGCGGCTGGGTGGCGCCGCTGGCCGCGTCACGGTCCTCGGACGTCGCCTACCTGATCACGATCGGCGGCCCCGGCCGTACGCCGCTTCGCACGCAGACCTGGAACCTCGCCGTGCATCTGCGGCATGACCACGTCTCCGGATCACTCCTCGACACGATCATGGGGCCGGCGGCGCACCTCGTCGACGGCGCGGGCCTGTTCCCGGAGGGCGGGCACGACCCGGTGCCCGTGCTCCAGCGCCTGCGGCAGCCGGTGCTCGCGCTGTGGGGCGAGCATGACACCCAGGCGGCGCCACGGGAGAGCGCGCAGATCTTCCAACGCGTCCTCGCCCGCGCGGGGAACGACCACGTGACCATCCGGTTCGTCGCCGGTGCCGGCCACAACGGCCACCGTACGAGCGACGGGTTCGAGAATCTCGGCGGCCCGCTGCTGGGCGGTCACCCGCTGGGTGCCCTCCCGCCCGGCTACGCGGACACGATGACGTCGTGGATCCACCAGGTCGCCGCCGGTCACCCGCCGATGTCCAGCGCCGCCACGCCCCCGCGGCAGGCGCTCACCAGCCGTGCCGCGTCGAACGGCGCCTGGTACGAGGCCAACGGCCTTCAGTGGGCCGCGATCGCGTTCTTTCTGCTGGCGTTCGCCGGATACCCGGTCACCGGGATCGCGCGCCGGATCCTCGGGCGCACCGCAGCGGCCCCGGCCCGCCGACCGGCCCGCCTGCTCGCGGCGACGGGTCTGGTGACCGTCGCCGGAACCCTCCTGTACACGGTCGCGATCTTCGCGACCGGCGGGCGGCTGGGCGACCCGGTCCTCGCCGGTCGCCCGATCTCCTGGCTGATCCTCCAGCTCCTCGCCGTCATCGTCGCCGTCGCCACGGTCGTCACCGCCGTCTCCGCCTGGCGGGACCGGCGTACGCCGGCGGCCGGCGGGCGGGTCCGCGTCGCCGTGGTGGCGACGGCAGGAGCGATCTTCATCCCGTGGGCGGTGTACTGGGGCCTTCTCGCCTGGTGACGAACACCCCGGTCGCGCCATCGGACCGGATCGGTCGCGGGGCGGCCCGGCGACCGGCTCGTACGGACGTCCCACACCGGGTGATCACCGGTGGTCGCTGCGCCACGGCAGGCAGCGACCGCCGGCGATCTCGTCTCAGCGGCCGCCCAGGCCCTTGTCCAGGCCGGCGCGGCGCAGCGCGTCGGCCATCGCGCCGCCTCCGCCTCCGCCTCCGCCGCCGGAGCCGCCGCGGTCGCGCCGCTGCCGGCCGCCCGTACGGTCGCCGCCGTCGCGACGGCCGCCCTGGCGGTTGCCGCCGCCCTCGCGGCGGCCGGCGCCGCCCTGCGGACGGCGCTCGACGTCGTCTTCGAGGCGGAGGGTCAGCGAGATCCGGTTGCGCGGGATGTCGACGTCGAGGACCTTCACGCGTACGACGTCACCGGACTTGACCACGTCGCGCGGGTCCTTGACGAACGTACGGGACATCGCGGACACGTGGACGAGGCCGTCCTGGTGGACGCCGATGTCGACGAACGCGCCGAAGGCCGCGACGTTCGTGACGACGCCTTCCAGCACCATGCCGGGCTGGAGGTCCGCGACCTTGTCGACGCCCTCCTTGAACGTCGCCGTCTTGAACGCCGGGCGCGGGTCACGGCCCGGCTTGTCCAGCTCCTTGAGGATGTCGGTGACCGTGGGCAGGCCGAAGGTGTCGTCCACGAACTCCTGCGGCTTGAGCGAGCGCAGCGCCGTGCTGTTGCCGATCAGCGACTTCAGGTCGCCGCCGGTCCTGCTCAGGATGCGGCGCACGACCGGGTACGCCTCGGGGTGCACGGCGGAGCTGTCCAGCGGGTCGTCGCCGCCCTGGATGCGCAGGAAGCCCGCGCACTGCTCGAACGCCTTCGGGCCGAGCCGGGGCACGCTCTTGAGCGCCTCACGGGTGCGGAACGGGCCGTTGGCGTCGCGGTGGGTCACGATGTTCTCGGCGAGCCCGGACCCGATGCCCGACACGCGGGTGAGCAGCGGGACCGACGCGGTGTTGACGTCGACGCCGACGGCGTTCACGCAGTCCTCGACGACCGCGTCGAGCGAGCGGGACAGCTTCACCTCGGAGACGTCGTGCTGGTACTGGCCCACGCCGATCGACTTGGGGTCGATCTTGACGAGCTCGGCGAGCGGGTCCTGGAGCCGGCGGGCGATCGAGACCGCGCCGCGCAGGGAGACGTCCATGTCGGGCAGCTCGCGCGAGGCGTACGGCGAGGCCGAGTACACCGACGCGCCCGCCTCCGAGACGACGATCTTGGTGACCTTGGAGTACTTCTTGATCAGGTCGGCCGCGAGCTGGTCGGTCTCGCGGGAGGCCGTGCCGTTGCCGATCGCGACCAGGTCGACGTCGTGCCGCTCGACCAGGCGGCCCAGGCTGTCGAGGGCCTCCTTCCAGCGGCCGTGCGGCTTGTGCGGGTAGATGGTGTCGGTCGCGACCACCTTGCCGGTGGGGTCGACCACCGCGACCTTCACGCCGGTGCGGTACCCCGGGTCCAGGCCCATCGTCGTACGGGTGCCGGCGGGCGCGGCCAGCAGCAGGTCGCGCAGGTTCGCGGCGAACACGCGTACCGCCTCGTCCTCGGCCTCCTGGCGGAGCCGGAGCCGCAGGTCCAGGTCGAGATGGACGAGGATGCGGGTACGCCAGGCCCAGCGGACGGTGTCCATCAGCCAGTTCGCGCTCGACGGCACGCCGAAGCGGTGCGCGATGGCCAGCTCGTACGGGTTCGGCCGCGCCGGGTCGGGCTCCTCGGAGTCGGGCTCCAGGGTGAGGTCGAGGACGTCCTCCTTCTCGCCCCGGTACAGCGCCAGGATGCGGTGCGAGGGCAGCTCCGACAGCGGCTCGGCGAAGTCGAAGTAGTCGGAGAACTTCGCCCCCGCCTCCTCCTTGCCCTCCCGGACCTTCGCGACCATCCGGCCCCGCGACCAGACGCGCTCGCGCAGGTCGCCGATGAGGTCGGCGTCCTCGGCGAAGCGCTCGACGAGGATCGCGCGGGCACCGTCCAGCGCCGCGGCGGCGTCGAGGTCGGCGCCTGCGTACTTCGCCGCCTCCGCCTGCGGGTCGAGGCCGGGGTCGGCGAGCAGCGCCTCGGCGAGCGGCTCGAGACCCGCCTCGCGGGCGATCTGCGCCTTCGTACGCCGCTTCGGCTTGTACGGGAGGTAGATGTCCTCCAGCCGGGCCTTGGTCTCGGCGGCCATGATCTGGGCGCGGAGGGCGTCGTCGAGCTTGCCCTGCGACTCGATCGACTCCAGGATCGCCGCGCGGCGCTCGTCCAGCTCCCGCAGATAGCGCAGCCGCTCTTCGAGCGTGCGCAGCTGCGCGTCGTCGAGCGCGCCGGTCGCCTCCTTCCGGTACCGGGCGATGAACGGCACGGTGGCGCCGCCGTCGAGCAGCTCGACGGCGACCTGGACCTGTCGCTCGCGCACGCCGAGCTCTTCGGCGATCTTCTGGTGAATCGACGTCGACACGATGTGACCTCTCACTGAGCTTCGGGAAGCATTGTGCAGGCAACGGCCGCCGTTGTCGCGCCGTGTGCCGGACACGGCAGTGGTTCCGACCGGCGGAAAAGCCCATGGATCGAACCGGAGGCCGGGGTTACGCTGAGGATCTCATGATCGTTACGGGGAGGCGGGATGACGGAAGTGACGGCGCTCACGGAGAACACCTCGGCGGGGGAGTACGCGGAGATCACCTCGGCGGAGGAGCTGCGCGACCTGCTCGGTGAGCCGATGCCGCGCGCCCTCGCCAAGGAGCGGGTCCGGCTGCACGCGCGGGACCGCGAGTGGCTCGCGGCCTCGCCCTTCTGCCTCATCGCGACCGCCGACGCGACCGGCGCCTGCGACGTCTCCCCGAAGGGCGACCCGCCCGGATTCACCCACGTCATCGACGACGTCACGATCGCCATTCCGGACCGTCCCGGCAACCGGCGCGTGGACGGGTTCCACAACATCCTGGCCAACCCGCACGTCGGCCTGGTCTACGTGGTCCCCGGCCGGACCGAGACGCTGCGCATCAACGGCCGCGCCCGGATCGTCCGCGAGGCGCCCTTCTTCGACGCGATGGTGGTCAAGAACCACCGTCCCCGCCTCGCGATCGTCGTGGAGATCGAGCAGATCTTCTTCCACTGCGCCAAGGCGTTCCTCCGCTCGGAGCTGTGGAAGCCCGAGACGTGGAACCCGGACGCCCTCCCTCCGCACGCGCGGATCGTCAAGGACGTCCAGTACACCGAGGAGACGTTCGAGGAGCTCGACCGCTACTACAGCCCGGAGCACTACACCAAGCGCCTCTACGGCTGACCGGGTCCCGCCGCCGTCAGGTGCGGGAGCGGGCGCCCCGGATCTCCAGGTCGGCGAGGAGGGCGGCGGTCGCGCGCGCCACCTCGTCGACCGCCCGGTCGAAGACGGCCTGGTTGTGCGCTGCCGGGCTCCGGAAGCCCGACACCTTGCGGACGTACTGCAACGCCGCCGCCCGGATGTCCTCGTCGGTGACGTCTTCGGCGGCCGGCGGCCGCAGCGTCTTGATGCTCCTGCACATGGGGCCATCCTGCACCCGGGGTCGGACAACCGGTCCCCGCGGTGATCGACTCGCCGTAGGCTGCTGTCCGGTTCGTCCGAGGTGATGGGGGATCGTGGTGGCGCTGCCGGAACATCTGGAGCTCTTGCTCACGGACGAGCCGGTCCTCGACGTCTACGCGTACGGCCCGTGGCGGGTGCCCGACGGGCTGTTCGAGGAGATCGCCGCCCGCATCGACGATCTGCTCGCCGACCCGCGCTGCGCCGACCTCACCACCGACGATCACAAGCTGCTGACGCTGCCCGCCTCGCTGGTCGCCGCGGACCTGTACCAGATCATCGGCTTCCTGCCCGGGGTGAGCGCGATCCGCGCGGGCTCCCAGTGCCAGCTGACCGACCGGCTCCTCCGCCGCCACCTGAGCGATCCCGCTCCGCTGACCACGTCGAACACCTGGTGGGGCACCTCGACCAACCTCTGGCGGCCGCCGCTCGACTGGCTGATCGAGGTGCCGGACCGCGAGCTCGCGATCCGGCTCGCCCGCGACTGCCTGGCCGTGCTGGAGGGCATCGAACCGCTCGAAGGCCGGCGGCGCGCGCTGCTGCGGCTGTACGACGCCCCGCCGGACTGCGACGTGAACCTCTCGAAGAGCGGACTGCGCGCGCGATGGGCCGCGCACGCCGACGACCAGATCCTCGCGGAGCTGCCCGAGCTGGCCGGACCGGTCGGCTACCTGGAGTGGGTGTGGTCCGGGTTCCGTGCGGCGACCGACCACCTGTCCGGGGTGGTGCCGAACTCCCGGCTCGTGGGCACCCACCTGAGCCGGCTGCTGCTGCAGTGCGGCCTGGACCGGGTGCCCGTCGAGCTGTCCGTCGTGCTCGGCGAGGACCTGTACAAGGAGGTGTCCGCGCGGTTCCGGCGGGAGCGGAGCGGATTCCGGGCCTCCGCGTGGCAGGAGGAGACCCGGCTGTGGCTGGCCGAGGCGCTGGTCGAGGGCGCCGCCGACGTCTGCCGTGCCTGGCTGGACATGGCGACCCGGATGGTGGCCTGCGCCCAGGGCCTGCCCGGCGAACCGCAGCGCACCGGCGCGCGGGACCACACGCCGATCGACGAGTTCCAGCGCGACCTGCGGAGGCTGTACGGCAGGCGGCGCCGCGTCGTCAACCCGCTCGTGGACAGGCTCGCGGACGACCGGAAGGACCGGGAGAACCGGCCCGCGTCCCGTCAGGACGGCACCGCGTCCTCCGACGTGGCCACCGGCCTCGTGGGGCAGCCCGAGGTCACCGCCCTGCTGGGGGAGGTCACCGAGGAGAGCGGGACCGTGCGCGTGCTCCTGTCCGGGCCGGAGGGCACCGGCCGGCGCCTCGCCGTGGAGGAACTGGCGACGGCGCTGCGGCTGCCCCGCGAACCGCTCTGGCTGACCCACACCCTGTTCGCGGGCCGTCCCCTGTACGAGGCGGCCGCCAGGCTGCACGCCGACGTCCGCGACTCCGCCGGGGAGCGGCTGCTGGTCATCGACGGCCTGGACGAGTTCGCCGACGAGGCGGGCAACGGCCGGGAGCTGCTCGGTGAACTGCACCGCCTCCTGACGGTGCACCCGGACCTGCACCTGGCCGCGCTGTGCGGAGAGGACGGGGCCGAGCGGATCCGGGACGCCGACCCGGCGCTGCTGCACCGGTTCCGCGTCGCACGTACCCGGCCCTTCACCGCGGAGGAGTACGCCGAGCTCTTCGACCGCGAGGTGCGCCGGCGCGGGATGCGGACGTACAAACGCGCCCGCGACGCCGCCGGTGAGCTGCTCGCCGCGACCCCGCCGACGCAGACGCTCCGCAACGCCCGTCTCGTCCCGGACCTGGCGGACCGGGCCGTGGCGGCCGCGCGGAGCCGTACGGAGCCGGGCGCCGAGCTCATCGTCAAGCGCGCCGACGTGCCCCGCGCGTTCGGCACGTCGGCGACCGAGGACGACCCGCTGGCCGAGCTGGCGGCCCTGACGGGGCTGGAGACGATCAAGCGGGAGATCGGCCTGCTCGTCGCGATGACGCGCGCGGACCGGCTGCGCCGGGAGCGGGGGCTGCCCGGTACGGCTCCGACGCGGCACATGGTGTTCACCGGCGATCCCGGCACCGGCAAGACCATGGTGGCCCGGCTGCTGGCCCGGATCTACAAGCACCTCGGGGTGCTGTCCTCCGGTCACCTGGTCGAGGCGTCGCGGGCGCACCTGGTGGGGGAGTACATCGGGCAGACGGCCCCGAGGACCCGCCGGCTGGTCGAGCGGGCCCTCGGGGGCGTGCTCTTCATCGATGAGGCCTACACGCTCACGCAGCCGTCGTTCAAGAGCGACTACGGCCTGGAGGCCATCGCGGAGCTGGTGAAGCTGATGGAGGACCACCGGGACGACCTCGTCGTCATCGTCGCCGGTTACGAGCGGGAGATGGCGGACTTCCTGACCGCGAATCCCGGGCTGGACTCGCGATTCGCCCGGCAGCTGCACTTCGCCGGCTACACCGACGAGGAGCTGTGCGCCGTCTTCGAGCGGCTGGCCGCCGACGAGGGTCTCGTCCTCGCGCCGGGCGTCGGCGACGCGCTGCGGGCGGTGCTCCGTCGTACGGCGCGCGGACCGTCGTTCGGCAACGGGCGGTTCATGCGCAACCTGATGGACGCCGCCGTCGCCCGCCAGGCGCAGCGCGTCACCGGCCTCGACCGGCCCTCCCGGACGGACCTCGTCACCCTGCGCGCCGAGGACCTGCCGCCCCGCTCCGTCCCGGAGGCCGAGACGTACGGCCACTATCTGTGACGGCGCGGGGCGGCCGGTCCGGGGCCGCCCGGAGACGGGTCCGGATCAGGAGAGGCACTCCGCGAGGAACCCCGCCATCGCGGCCCAGGCGCGCCCGGCGGTGCGGGCGTCGTACTGGATGCCGCGCTCCGGGCTGTTCGCGAACGTGGCCATGAAGGCGTGCTTCGCGTGACCGAACGCCTCGATCCGCCAGTCGGCGCCGGCCTCGGTCAGCTCGGCGGCCAGCGCCACGACGTCCTCCGGCGGGGCGAACGGATCCTCCCAGCCGTGGTAGACGGCGACCGCGCAGTCGATCGGCCGTACGGGCCGGCCGGGCGGAGGCTTCAGCACCCCGTGGAAGGACGCGACGCCCCTGACGGGCACGCCGGTCCGGGCCATGTCGAGCACGCAGAGCCCGCCGAAGCAGAACCCGATGGCGGCCATGCGGGAGGGGTCGACCTCGGGCAGCCCGGCGGCGACGGAGACCACCGTGGCCAGCCGGTCCGCGAGCATCGCGCGGTCCGCCAGGAACGGCGCCATGTTCGCGTCGAACCCCTCATGCGTGGACGCGCTGACGCCCTTGCCGAACAGGTCGACGGCGAACGCCTGGTACCCCAGCGGAAGGACGCGCTCCCGGCCGATCTCGATCACGGCGTCGCTGAAGCCCTCCGCGCCGTGGCAGATCAGGACGGTGGGCGCCGGAGCGGGGACCGCCTCGCTCGTGATGAGCACGCCCTCCAGGGCGGCGGAGCCGTGACGGTACGGGACGGGCCTCGTCACCACGGACGGCGCGCCGGTCATGGGATTGATGCCCTCACTCCGCTCGGTCATCGGGGGAGCACCTGGTCCGCGGAGTGCACCACGTGGTCGACGAAGCCGTACGCGCGGGCCTCCTCGGCGGTGAAGTAGCGGTCGCGGTCCGCGTCGGCCTCGATCCGCTCGACGGGCTGTCCGGTGTGCTGGGCGATGCGCTCGAACATGAGGCGTTTGACCGCCCGCATGTGCTCGGCCTGGATCCGGATGTCGGCGGCCACGCCACGGATCCCGCCGGACGGCTGGTGCATGAGGATGCTGGTGTGCGGCAGGGCGTACCGCTTGCCCGCGGTTCCGGCGCAGAGCAGGAACTGCCCCATCGAGGCGGTGAAGCCCATCGACAGGGTGGCCACGTCGTTGGGGATGAACTGCATGATGTCGTAGATCGCCATGCCGGCGGTCACCGAGCCGCCGGGCGAGTTGATGTAGAGGTGGATGTCGCGGTGCCGGTCCTCGGCCGACAGCAGCAGCATCTCGGCGCAGATCCGGTTCGCGATCTCGTCGTCGACCTCCTGCCCGAGCACGATGATGCGTTCGCGCAGCAGCCGCTGGAAGACCTGCTCGGTCGTGGGCGGCGCGGGAGCCTCGGCGGTACGAAGGGTCGGTTCGAGGAGTATCTCCGGGTAGACGGTCATGGCGTCAGGAAAACGGCGGCTCAGACGCCGCGTCCAACAACTTCTGCGGCCGTTTGACAACCGGCGGTTGTCGATCGAGGCTCTCTCGGGTGGAACCCGATCTGCAGGGGATGCGGGCCTTCGTCGCCGTCGCCGATGAACTGCACTTCGGCAGGGCGGCCGCGCGGCTGTTCCTCACGCAGCAGGCGCTGTCCAAACGCGTCCGCCGGCTGGAGAACGCCCTGGCAGTGCCGCTGTTCGACCGCACCACGCGCCGGGTCGCCCTCACGTCGGCCGGCCGGCGGTTTCTGCCGCTCGCCCGGGACGCCGTCGCCGCGTACGACACCGCCGTCGCCGCGGTCCGCGAGCCGACCGGGCCGCTGCGCGTCGAGGTGTTCGCTGAGCGCTTCACGCCGCTGCGGATTCTGCGGGAGACGGTCGGCCGCCTTCCGGGCCTGCGGGTCGAGCCGACGATGCGCCAGGGACTGGCGACGGCGCTGCCGGCGGTGCGGAGCGGGGAACTGGACGCGGCGTTCGGCCGCGTGCACGACCTCGGCCTGCCCTGGCCCACCGATCTCGACCACCGGCCCGTGCACCTCGAGCCCCTGCACGCGTTCGTCGACGCGGACCACCCGTTCGCCGGCCGTCCGGTGCTGCGGCTGGCCGACCTCCGGGCGGCGGGCATCGCGATGCCGGACGCCGGCGGCGCCGAGGAATGGCGCGGCTACCTGCTCCGGCTCCGCGACGAGCTCCAGGTCCCGGTGCGCTTCAATGAGCCGGCGATCGGGGTCCGCGGGTACGGGGAGCAGATGCGCGGGGAGAGGAAGGCCGTCATGCTCAGCGAGGCGGGCACCGACCTGCCCGACGACCCGCGCATGCGGCGGATTCCGATCATCGAGCCGGTGGTGATGCACGTGTGGTCCATCACCTGGCGCCGGGAGAACCGCGATCCCCGGCTCCGCGGCCTGCTCGCCGCGCTGCCCGTTCCGCCCGTCCCCGACCCCGGCGACGATCGCCTGTGGATCCCCGAGCCCGACCGCGCCGCCCTCGCCTGATGATCAGCCGTGCTCGGTCAGCAGCTCCAGGACGGCCCGTTCGGCGGAGCCGCGGGTGGCGAGGTCGCCGAAGTCGCGGTTCTCGCCGAGCCGGGTGAGGATCGGGGCGATGGTGACCCCGTTCTCGTACAGCTCGATGATCCTGGGGTCGATGTAGGAGGCACGGGCGACGGCGGGAGTGTTGCCGAGATAGTCGGCGACCTCGCGGACGACACGGGCGACGGCGCGCTTCCGGGTGCCGTCCGCCGCGGCCGCCGGCTCGGACACCGCGAGGCCGACGGCGGCCAGGACGGTGGCGTGCCACGTGCGGAAGTCCTTGGCGGAGAACTCCCCGCCGGACAGCTCCCGCAGGTGGTCGTTGATGTCGGTGGACGTGACGTCGTGCCAGCGCGGCCCGCTGCGGTAGGCGAGGAGCTCCTCCCCTCCGCTCCGGCGTCGTTTCAGGCTGCGGACGACGGCGCAGACGTCGTCGTCGGCGACGGCCTGCTCGCGCTGCTTCGACCCCTTGGCGATGTAGTCGAAGATGATCTGGCCGCCGGTCAGGGTCACGTGCTCCTTGCGGATCGTCGCGAGGCCGTACGTGCCGTTCTCCGCCGCGTACTCCTCGCCGCCCGGCCGGAAGAACCCCAGGTCGATGAGGCGGACGGCGGCCGCGAGCACGCGGTCCCGGGTCAGCCCCTTCTCCCTGAGGCCGCGCTCGACCCGTTCGCGAACGCGGGGCAGCGCCCGGCCGAACTCCAGCATCCGGTCGTGTTTCTCCCGGTCCCGCTGCTCGCGCCACAGGTCGTGGTAGCGGTACTGGCGCCGCCCCGCCGTGTCGGTGCCCACCGCCTGGATGTGGCCGTCGGCGTAGGGGCAGATCCAGACGTTCTCCCAGGCGGGAGGGATCACCAGGGCCTTGACGCGGGCGAGGGTCTCCGGGTCGCGTACGGGCTTGCCGCCGGGGTCGACGTAGCGGAAGCCCCGCCCGCAGCGGATCCGCCGGATGCCCGCGCACCCCAGATCGCTGCGCGAGAGTTCCACGTCGGTCGTTGTCACGCCCCCCGTCTACCCCCGCATGGAGCAAGCATTCGGGCAGACGGGATTATCTCCCCCGTCCAGGGAAAGGGCCTTCTTCGCGACGGCAGCGGAGGAGAGTCAGGGGGACGCATCGTGAACGGTCTGCTCTCCGGGGCGTTGGCGGGCGCGGCGGGTACGGCGGCGCTCAACGCGGTCACGTACGCCGACATGGCCCTGCGCGGGCGTTCCGGCAGCCAGATCCCGGAACAGATGGTCGAGAAGACCACCGAGCGCGCCGGAGTGTCGCTCGGCGAGGACGAGACCGCGGAGAACCGCCGCCAGGCCCTCGGCGCCCTGCTCGGATTCGGCGTGGGCATCGGGGTCGGCGTCGCGTACGGCCTGATCCGCTCGCGGGCGCGGACCCTGCCCGACGCGCTGGCGCTCGGGGCGGCGGCGTCCGTGGCGAGCGAGGGACCGGCCGTCGCGATGGGGCTCACCGACCCGCGTACGTGGGGAGCCGCCGGATGGATCTCGGACGTCGTGCCGCACCTGGCGTACGGGATGGTCACGGCCGCCACCTACCGGCGTCTCAGCGCGAACGGTTGACCGGCCCCGAAGGGAGCAGACGATGAGCGGGAAGAAGCCGGAACGGGACGTGCCGCTCGACGAGGGCGTGGCGAACAGCCGCGACGTGGGCGGCGAACCCGACCCGGACCAGCCGGACCAGGGCACGACGACGGGGACCACGCCGAACGAGACGTTCGTCGGCCGCGTGCAGGGCCAGGACGTCGGCTACGCCGGCGAGACCGGCGCGGAGCGCCGCGCCGCCGAGGAGGACTGAGCGTCCCGTGGCGGCACGTTCCCTCTCGCCGGAGTGCCCGGTCGTGCTGGACGCTGTCCCGTCAGGAGGAACGAATTCCTCCTGAGAGGACACACGCTGAAGGCGGACCCGCCTGGACGCCCGATTCGGTGCGATTTCCCACACCGGCGGCGGGAGCGACCGTTCCCGGCCGCCGTGCGGGACCGTACGGCGGCCGGTGACGTGTGGTCGGGCGGTCAGGTCTTGGAGACGGCCTTGCTGACGCGGTTGGGGCCGTCGTACTCCTCCTCCGGGATCTTCTTCAGGTCGTCCAACACCTCCTTCGGCGCGCCCTTCTCCTTGGCGTGTTCCAGGAGCTGCTCCTTGGACGCCGGGTAGTCCACGCCGGACAGATACTTCTGCACTTCGATGAAGTCCTGAGCCATCGTCAAGGCCCCCCTCCTCGATGAGGTACGCCCTACCCACGCGGGTCCGGGAACTCACTGGAGCGAGTCGCGGCCCACCTCGAAGCGCTCGTGGTAGCGCTCCTCGGCCTCCTTCAACAGGTCATCGCTCAGGGCGGCGACGGGCTCGAAGTCGGCGATGAGAGGCTCGTGATCCGGGCCGAAGTCGCAGGGCTCGCCGGACAGGACCCACGCATGCCGGTCGTCCCCCTTCTCGGCCAGGTGCGCGTATTTCCGGATTTGGCGGGCGATCCAGTCCTCCAGCGGCCGGCTCCACCACCGGGGCGCCTGCAACGGGACGACCGACAGACCCGGCAGTTCCAGTCCGCTCTCGTAGTCACGGCTGGCCCCGTCGGCGTCCGACTCGGGGCCGCCCGAGTGCCGCAGGTACAGGTCCTGCCGGCCGTTCACCAGCTCCGTCAGTTCACTCAACTTCTCGATGCTGCGCATGGTGCCTTCCCTCCGTGCCGCAGACCACTACCCGGTGAAAGGGGGACCTCACGGCCGGTTCGCGGCTTTTACCTGCGGTCGGGCTCCACCACGGGTCAAGCCGCCTGATCCGGGTAGGCGGAGCAGACGTCCGTAGGAGGAGTGGATGAGGATGAAGCGACTTGTCGGGGCGGCGGCGGTGGCCGCCGGCGCGGGTCTGGTCGTGGCCCGCCGGATGACCGGGAAGGAGCGCGGCGCCGCCGATCTTCCGCTGGCGGTGACCGTGAACCGGTCGCCGGAGGACGTCGCGCCCGGCGGGCGGCTCCCGGAGCCGCTCCGGCGGGTCGGGGACCTCGCCGAGTTCGACGTACGGCCGGCGCCGGGCGACCGGGGCACGGAGATCGAGGCCCGGATGACGGCCCCCGTCCCCACCGGAGTGCGGGGCGCGGCGGCACGGGTCACCGGGGACGACCCCCGGCAGCCCGTACGGGAGGCGCTGCGGGAGGCCAAGTCGCTGCTCGAGACGGGGGAGGTGCTGCGGGCGGACACGCCGCCCTCGACGCATCCGACACCCGCGGGGAAGGTCCTGGACCTGGTCACCCGCCGGTCCGGAGGGGAGGGGCGGCTGTGAAGGCGGTCTGCTGGGAGGGCGTGAACCGGCTCTCCGTCGAGGACGTCCCCGACCCGAGGATCGAGAACGACCAGGACATCATCGTCAAGGTGCGGCTGACCACCACCTGCGGCTCCGACCTGCACCTGCTCGGCGGCTACATCCCCGCGATGCGCGCCGGCGACGTCCTCGGCCACGAGTTCCTCGGCGAGGTCGTCGAGGTCGGGCCGGGAGTACGCCGCCACAGGACCGGCGACCGGGTCGTCGTCTGCTCCTTCATCAGCTGCGGCCGTTGCTGGTACTGCGAGCACGAGATGTTCTCCCTGTGCGACAACAGCAACACCAACCCCGGCATCGGCCAGGCGCTGTTCGGCTATGAGACCGGCGCGGTCTTCGGGTACTCGCACGCGATGGGCGGGTTTAAGGGCAGTCACGCCGAGTACGTCTGGGTGCCGTTCGCCGACCAGGGCGCGTTCACCGTGCCCGACGCCGTGGACGACCTGACGGCGCTGTTCGCCTCGGACGCCGTGCCGACCGGGTGGATGGGTGCGGACCTCGGCGGCGTCGGTCCCGGTGACGTGGTGGCCGTCTGGGGGAGCGGCGGCGTGGGCCAGATGGCGGCGCGGGCGGCGACACTGCTGGGCGCCGAACGCGTGATCGTCATCGACCGCCTGCCCGAGCGCCTCGCCCAGGCCGAGGAGCATCTCGGGGTCGAGACGATCGACTACACGGCCACCGACGTGGGCGCCGAGCTGCGCGCCCGCACCGGCGGGCGCGGCCCCGACGTGTGCATCGAGGCCGTCGGCATGGAGGCGCACGACACGGGCGTACAGCACCTCTACGACCAGGCCAAGCAGCAGCTCCGGCTGCAGACCGACCGGCCGGCCGCGGTCCGCGAGGCGATCTACGCCTGCCGCAAGGGCGGATCGGTCTTCGTCCTCGGCGTCTTCGGCGGCGCGGTCGACAAGTTCCCGCTGGGAGCGATGATGAACAAGGGGCTGACGGTTCGCGGCGCCCAGCAGCACGGCCAGCGCTACATCCCCATGCTGCTGGACCGGATGGCGAAGGGCGAGATCAGCACCGCTCACCTGGCCACGCACGTCATGCCGCTCGATCAAGGTCCGGAGGGGTACGACCTGTTCAAGCACAAGAAGGACGGCTGCGTACGGGCGGTGTTCCGGCCGGGAGACTGACCCCGGAGAGCCCCGCCCCCGACCGGGGGACCGCGATGACCGAAGAGGACCTGATTCCGAAGTCCGGGGGGCTGTTCTTCGTCGGGAACGCCACCACCGTGATCCGGTACGGCGGGTTCACCCTGCTGACCGACCCCAATTTCATCCGCCGGGGACAGAAGGTCCACCTCGGCTGGGGCATCATGACCACACGGCTCCTGGATCCGGCGATCTCCGTGGACCGCCTGCCGCCGCTGGACGGCATCGTCCTGTCCCACCTGCACGGCGACCACTGGGACCGGGTGGCGCGGCGGAGCCTCGACAAGGAGCTGCCGATCGTCACCACGACCCACGCGGCACGGCGGCTGAAGCCCCAGGGCTTCGGGAACTCCTACGGCCTGCGCACCTGGGACGAGCACGAGTTCGTCAAGGGCGACCGGGTCGTGCGGATCACCTCGGCCCCCGGGCGGCACGCGCCGGGGCCGTTCCAGCTGATGCTCCCGCCGGTGATGGGCAGCATCCTGGAGTTCGGGTCGCGGGGCGGGCAGGTCGACCTCCGGATGTACATCAGCGGCGACACCCTGATGTACGACGATCTGGCCGAGATCCCGCGCCGCTACCCGGCCATCGACGTCGGCGTGGTGCACCTCGGCGGCACGAAGATCCTCGACACGCTGCTGGTCACCATGGACGGCAAGCAGGGCGCGGACTGGGTGGAACTGGTGAACGCCGCCCGCGTCGTCCCGATCCATCACAACGACTACACGGTGATGAAGTCCCCGCTGTCGGACTTCGACGGGGAGGTCCGCCGGCGCGGCCTCCAGGACAGGATCCAGGTCGTGCAGCGCGGAACGGTCATCGAGCTCTGACGAGGAAGCCCCGCCGGTGAGCGGCGCGGCCGCCGTTCACCGGCGCGGCCGCCGTTCACCGGCGTGATCGCCGTTCCCGGCGGGATCGGCCCGTTCACCGGCGGCGCCGGCCCGCTCAGCCCTCGCGCCAGTCCGCGGACTGCAGGGCCCCCGCTGCCTGCGGTCCCATCAGCCCCAGCGCGCCATCGACGAACAACGACGCCCCGGTGACGTACGAGGCCGAGGGGTCGGCGAGGAACGCGATCGCGGCGGCGACCTCCCGGGCGTGGCCCGGCCGGCCGAGCGGGTAGCCGGGCCGGCTGCCGGGCTCGGGCGGCTGGTCCGCCTGGCCGGTCATCGGCGTGGCGATCTCGCCCGGCGCGATCGTGTTGGCGGTGATCCCGTACGCCGACAGCTCCAGCGCCAGGACGCGGGTCAGCATCTTCAGCCCGCCCTTGGCGGCGCAGTACGGGCCGGAGCCCACGCGCGGGTACTCCTCGTGGACGCTCGTGACGTTGACGATCCGTCCGCCGCCGCCCTGGTCGATCATCCGGCGGGCGGCGCGCTGGGAGCACAGGAACGCCCCGTCGAGGTCCACCGAGACGACGGAGCGCCACTCGTCGTAGTCCATCTCCAGGACGGGGCGGCTGCTGCCGGTTCCGGCGTTGTTCACCAGCACCCCGACGCCGCCGAGCTCGTCGGCCAGTTCGTCCACCACCCGCGCGGCGGCGACCGGGTCGGTGAGGTCGTGGCGGCGTACGGCGCAGTTCCGGCCGAGGCCCCGTACCTCCTCGGCCGTGCCCTTCGCGCCGTCCTCGTCGGAGTGGAAGGTGATCCCGACGTCGTAGCCGCGCTCGGCCAGCGTGACCGCGGTCGCCTTGCCGATGCCGGAGTCGGCGCCGGTGATGAGGGCGATGCGCGGGTATTCGGTCATGGACACGGGTGCTTCTGGTCGGCTCATGCGCCGCCCCTACCCAGCGCCCCGGACGCCATTCCGGTCAGCCGCTCAGCGGAGCGAGCAGGCCCTCCTCCAGTACCGTCCCGGCCAGCAGCTCCTTGTAGCCGACCTCGTCGAACACCACGGTGAGACGGCCCTCCTTGGCGCCGAGGACGGTGCCGCGTCCCCAGTCCTGGTGCTCGACCCGGGCGCCGGGCGCGAACGCCGGGCGTTCGGAGTCGGCGGGAGTGGAGCTCCCCGACGCGCAGTTGTCGCAGTTCCCGCACGGGTCCTCGACCACCTCGCCGAAGTAGCGCAGCAGGAAGCGGCGGCGGCAGTCGGTCAGCTCGGCGTACCGGCGCATCATCTCGACGCGGGAGCGCTCCACCGTACGGTGCTTCTCGGCGATCTCGCGGGCGAGGGCGGCGGCCTCCGCCGGCGGCGGCGCGTCGGGGAGCGGCTCGACGCGGCGCCGCAGCCGCAGCGCGCCGGCCGTCTCCAGCAGGTTGAGCAGCGCGGTGACGCGCCGGTCCGACAGATCCACGCGGCGGGCCAGGTCGCGCCGGGAGACCGGGCCGTCGATCGCCGCGGCGACGCGGGCCAGCAGCTCCTCGTCGGGCAGGCCCCCGGCGAAGAAGCGGCGCAGTCCGAGGTCCTCGGCGCGGTAGAGGCAGATCGCCTCCGCGGGGTCGCCGTCCCGGCTGGCCCGGCCGATCTCCTGGTAGTACTCGTCCAGCGACCCCGGCACCGAGGCGTGGACGACGAAGCGCACGTCGGGCCGGTCGATGCCCATCCCGAAGGCGCTGGTCGCGACGATCGTCTCGCCGTCCATGAACGCCTGCTGGGTCTCGGCCCGCTCGGTCTTGCGCAGTCCGGCGTGGTACGCGCGGACCCCGAGCCGCTCGGCGTACTCCTCGGTCTCCCGGCGGGTCGCGGCGTACACGATGCCCGAGCCGGGCAGCCGACGGGCCAGGTCGACGACGGCGTCCTCCTTCTCGGCCGCGTCGTGGAACATCGTCACCGACAGGCGGATCTCGGGCCGGTCGAAGCCGCGGATGATCCGTGCCGGGTCGCGCAGCCGCAGCCGCTCGACGATCTCCTCCCGTACGGGCGGCGCCGCCGTCGCGGTGAGCGCGGCGACGACGGGCCGGTGCGGCAGTCCCTCGATGATGCCGCCGATGCGGAGGTAGTCCGGGCGGAAGTCGTGGCCCCAGGCGGAGACGCAGTGCGCCTCGTCGATCGCGATGAGGGCGGGCGGCGCCTCGGCCAGTACCGCGCGCACGTCGGGCCGGGCGAGCTGCTCCGGCGCGAGGAAGACGAAGCCCGTCGCCCTCTCGCGGAGCAGGGCGTACGCCTGGTCGCGGCGTTTCTCGCCGACGGCCGCGTTGACGCTGATCGCGGTGAGTCCCTGCTCCCGCAGCCCCTGCGCCTGGTCCCGCTGCAGGGACAGCAGGGGCGACACGACGACCGCCGGTCCGCCGAGGGCGACGGCCGCCAGCTGGTAGATCGCCGACTTCCCCGCGCCGCTCGGCATGACCACGAGGCAGTCGCGGCCCCCGACCAGCTCCTTGACCGCCTCCTCCTGCGCGGGCCGCAGCTCGTCGATGCCGAACCGCGTTCCGGCGATCTTCCGTAGATTCCGAATCCCCGTCATGCGGGCAGGGCTACCCCGGAACGACCTGGGAGAACGCGGCAGGGCCACCCGGTTCAGCCACCGATGGCCAGCAGGCCGGCGACGCCCAGGGCGTACAGCGCGAGCACCGTGCGGCTGTCCACGCCCATGCGGAGCCGGTCGCGCCGGGGCCGGAAGATCAGCCCCGCCATGTAGACCAGCGTGAGCAGGGAGCCGAGCGCGGTTAGGTAGATGTCCGACCGGTGCGCGTCGGGCAGCACCGGCCGGCCGGAGATCAGCGACGCGGCGAGGAACAGCACCGGCAGGAAGGCGTTCCCGCCGAAGATGTCGCTGATCGCCAGCTGGTGGTCGCCCATCCGGACGGAGGTCAGCCCGGTGCTGATCTCCGGGAGCGAGGTGGCGGCCGCGAGCACGGTGGCGCCGAAGGCGACGCCGCTCATGCCGAGCCGGCCGAAGAACTCCTCGCCGCTGCGCTCGATGACCACGCCCGCGACCAGGGTGGCGATCGCGGCGAGGCCGAAGATCACCGCGGCGCGCCGCGTTCCGATCCCCGAGGAGGTGGCCTGCGCCTCCTTCTTCGTCTTCGAGTGGCCCTTCCGTTCGGGCTGGGTGTCGGGGGCGTCACCGCCCTCGTGCCACGGCAGGCCCCGGCCGGCCCGCCTGAGCAGGAGCAGACCGGCCACCCAGACGACGGCGATCAGGACGGAGGCGGGGTCGAGCCGGGCGAAGTGGAGGCCGCCGGGCAGCTGGGTGCCCATGACGACCACCGCCAGCACCGCGACCACGAGCGCGCCCTCCAGGACGAGGCTGAGGCTGGCCGCGACGTACGTCAGCGGCGCGCCGGCGTCGGCGACGTCCAGGACGACCAGGACGACGGTCTGCGCCGCGATGCCGCCGAGGATGTTGCCGACCGCGACGTCGAGGTGGTGGGACAGCGCTGCGCTCACGGTGATCGCCGCCTCCGGGAGGTTGGTCGCGACCGCCAGGAGGATCAGGCCGCCGAGCGCGCTGCCCAGGTGCAGGCGTTCGGACAGGACGTCGGTCGTGTCGGACAGCCGTATCCCGGCGTACCAGATGACTCCGGCACTGAGCAGGAACAGGACGAGCAACACCAACGATGGCAGATCACCCATGAAGAGCGCTTTGCCCGAAGATTGCTGCTCCATGCAATGATCGCCGCGTCACGTGCCGATCGGGATGCCGCGAATTTCGGTGGCGAGGGTGGGAACAACGGCCCACCGGGTCGTGTTACATCTCTCGTGGCCGGTGTGCCTGGTGTCCCCGGGCCTCATCTATCGCCTTCGCGGACTACCGTTCGGCTGGAGCCGCGTTGTGCCTTTCGCCGAGAGGCGACCCGCACACCGGTACACACATCGAGGGCCCCGCCGGGCGACGTTCCGGCGGGGCCCTCGTCCTTTCCCGGTTCGGTGTCCGCGGTGATCCCGTCCGCGCGCAGCGGCCGCACGAGGTGCTCGATCTCGTTCGCCCGGCCGGCCTCCGCCTCCAGCCGCCACAGCCTGCGCAGCGCGATGCCCTCCCGCAGCGCCCAGGGACAGATCTCCAGGCGGCGCACCCCCAGGGCGGCCATGATCTCGTCGGCGACGACGGCGCCGGCCAGGATGTGGCGGGCGCGGGCGCGCGAGACCCCCTTGAGCCGTGCGCGCTCCTCGGTGGTCCGCACCGCCAGGCCGGCGATCCGCCGCCGCAGGGCCCGGCGCTCCAGCGTCCGGCGGCCGTCCGGCCTTCGCTCCCCGCAGAGCTTGGCGAGCTGGGTGAAGATCTTCGACGTCGCGACCGCGTGGTGGCCGGAGGACCCGTCGGTCAGCCGGTCGACGCCGTACGCGGCCAGCCGCTCCGCGACGTGGGCGCGGAGCCGTTCGAGCTGCCGCCCGTCCGGCGGGTCGCCGGACAGCAGCTCCCGGGTGAGCCGGCCCGCGCCGAGCGGCATCGACAGCGCCGCGTCGGCCTCGGCCCCGTCCCCGGTGGCGATCTCCATCGAGCCGCCGCCGATGTCGGCCAGCAGGATCGGCCCGACGGACCAGCCGTACCAGGCGCGCACGGCCAGGAAGGTCAGGCACGCCTCGTCGGGGCCGGTCAGGAACCCCAGCTCCACGCCCGTCTCCTCGGCGACCCGGTCGAGGACCTCATCCCGGTTGGGCGCGTCGCGGATCGCGGACGTCACGAAGGGGAGGAGCTCGGCGGCGCCGATCCTCGCCGCCGCGTCGGCGGCCGCGGCCACCGACGCCACCACCCGGTCGGCCTCCGCCCGGCCGAGCCGGCCGTCGGCCGGGATCGCCCCGCCCAGCCGTGTCGGCTTCTTGAGGGAGACGACGGTCCGTATGGGGCAGCCCGGGACGAGGTCGACGACCTTGAGATGGGCGGCATTGGACCCGACGTCCAAGATGGCGGTGCGCATGATCGCTTGAGTACCCGGCTGCCGCGGAGCGAAGCGCACTACCCGATTCATGCGCCGCCGAAACGGCGGTTACGGCACCGGCTGGACTAAGGTTCCTTCCATGGCGGCGGATCAGGAGACCGTACGGGTCGATGTGTGGATCTGGTCGGTGCGGCTCGTCAAGACCCGCTCGCTGGCCACGGCCGCCTGCCGGGCCGGCCACGTCCGGGTCAACGACGAGCGCGTCAAGCCCGCCGCCGCGGTGAAACCCGGAGACCAGGTGCGGGTGCGCCTGGCCGGGCGCGAACGCGTCGTCGTCGTGCGCCGCGTCGTACGCAAGCGCGTCGGCGCGCCCGTCGCCGTCGAGTGCTACACCGACCACAGCCCGCCGCCGCCCCCGCGCGCGGCGCTGCTCCCGATCGCGCGCCGCGAACGCGGCGCCGGCCGGCCCACCAAGCGGGACCGCCGGGAGATCGAGCGGCTGCTCGGCCGCAAGCCCGGCCGCGGCTGACCACGCCGCCGGCGCCCGAGGCCCGCGCTGCCGCCCCGAGCGGGCCCGCCCGGGGCCACGGCGCGTCCTCGTCACGGTGTGGGGCCGTGACGCGGACCCGACCAGGCTTCGTCAGCGCACGCTGACCGCGGTGACGCCGCGCATCGTGGGGACGAGGACGAGCGACCCGGCGAGGGTCGGCGAGGCGAACCGGCTGACCTCTCCGATCCGGCGCGAGGCCAGCGAATGCCCGTCGGACTCCGCCAGGGCGTGCAGGACGCCGGCGTCGGTGTCGAGGGTCCACACCGCGCCGCCGCCGACCACGGGTGAGCCTTTGACGTTCCCCGGCGCCCGCCAGACCCGGCGCAGAGCGTCGCCGCCGGTGACGTCCACGCGCTGCAGCCCCTGCTCGCAGGGCAGGAAGACCGAGGAGCCGTCCCGCGCCATGCCGCCGAAGGAGACGCAGCCGTGCAGGGAGGCACGCCCGCCGCCGACGCCGCCGAGGTCGTGGCCGTCGAGGAGGTAGATGTCGCCGGTCTTCCCGGCGATCATCACCCGGTCACCGGGCAGCAGGAGGGGGCCGGTCGAGCCGAGGTCCTGGTCCGCGCTGTTCTCCGAGCCCCAGTTCTTCGGCGCGAAGTACGACAGACGGCGGGACAGGTCGGCCGACAGCCGCAGCACGGAGTCGCTGCCGTCGTACGCGCCGCCCAGGCTCGCGCCGTTCCCGACGGCCACGTAGACGTCGCCGGACGCGCCGACGGCCGGGCCGGACGGCGCCCACATGCCGCCCATCCGGCGCGTCGGGACCGCGTAGGACGCGACGCGGCCGCCGCCGTCGGCGCGCGCGGCGGCGACGTAGCCGACGTAGTTCCCGCAGTCGCCGTCGAGCCCGCCGAACGGGACGTACACCCGGCCGCCGGCGACCGCCAGGGCACCGCGCTGCTGCTCGGACGTACGGTCCCGGCCGGGCACGACGTCGAGGTCGCGCCGCAGGCGCACCCGTCCGTCCGCGGCGTTCAGGCCGACGAGGGTGTGCCGCCCGCCGGTCGTCTCGGCGGCGACGAACACCGTGCGGGTGCCCGGGTCGTACGCCGAGGTCCCGGTGATGCCGAGCGGGTCGATGTTGCCGCACGGGAGCGCCGACCGGGGCACGGGCGTGCCGATGTGCCGCCGCCAGACCTGCCGCCCCGTCGCCAGGTCCAGCGCGTAGACGGTGTCGTTCTCCGTCCCGACGTACGCGGTGCCGCCCACGACGATCGGCTGTCCGTACACCGCCCCGTCGAGGCCCGCCGTCCACACGTCGCCGAGCGTGCGCGGCGCGGGGAACACGGCGGCGAACCCCGCCCGGTCGTTCGCGCCGTGGTACGTCGGCCAGGAGATCGCCGGGCGCACGGGCGCCGGGGCGGTCCCGGCGGGCGCCGGTGCGGTGCTGTCCGCACGGGACCCTCCACCGGAGCCGCACGCCGTCGCGGCGGTGAGGACGATCAGTGCGGCGCCGTACGCGAGCCTGCCCATGCGTCCCATTCTCACCGCGCGGGGCGGCGAGCACACGGCGATCGGCCGTACAAGAGCCTCCGACCGCCCGCGACCTGGTCGGACGCCGGCTCAGCGGGGTCCGGGCAGCGCGGCGCCGGGCCGCAGGTGGACCATGGTCGTCGTCCCGTCCTCGGCGACGATCCGGATGTCGGACTGGCCAGGCGCCGGCACGGCCGCGTCGACCTCGACCGGACGGTGGATCATGCGGCGGAGCAGGACCGGGGACCGCGCCGAGTTACCGCCGACCCCGATGACGATCACATCGTCCTTCCGGTCGTACGAGGCGTAGGTGAACGGCAGGCGCTCGGTCTCGTACTGGTCGCCGAAGTCCGTGTCGAACAGTTCGATGGCGGTGATGTCCCCCTGGTGGTCCGCGCTCAGCTGGTCGAAGAAACCGGCCCAGCCGTTCCGGTCGATCATCTTTGGCTCTGTCATCTCGATCACCTTCGTTCCTCCGCGGGAAAGAGGCCGTGGACGGCCAGGGCCACCGCGACGCCCGTGGCGGCGCCGGCCGCCACGTCCCCGGGGTAGTGCGCGCCGGTGTAGACGCGGGAGTAGGCGACCAGCGAGGCCAGCGCCGCGACCGGAACGCTCACCCGCCGCGGCGCCTCGCACACCAGCGTCGTGGCGAAGGCCGCCGCGCCCGCGCTGTGCCCCGACGGGAATCCCGGCGAGTCCGGGACCCGGCCCGGCCGCCGCCGGCTCAGCACCTCGGGCGGCCGCTCCCGGTGGAACACGTAGATCCGTACGCCGTTGGCGAGCGTTCCCGCGACGGACATCGCCAGTGCCGCACGCGCGGCGGCGCGCCGTGACCGCCGGCCGCCGCCGGCCCGCAGGGTGCCCGCGATCAGCCACCACACGAGGAGCTGGTCGGCGACGCGCGAGGCCCGCGGCATGACCTCGTCCAGCGCCGCACAGCCGGCGGAGGTCACCGCCCTCATCACGCGCTCGTCGACCCGGCGTACCCACCGCACCCGTCTCTCCTCCGTCCTGACGACCCGTACCTCCGCTGAGGGCCTACCCCGAGCGGCCGTCCGGATGCGGAGATCGCCCAGGTGAGGGGCGCGACACCCGGTTCCGGCCGATACATCGATGCACAGGTCAAAAATCCGTAAAGGGATCAGCGCGGTGTGTAAGGAGAGTCTCCTCGGGAAGCGAGGCGTGGGTAGACCGGCGACCGAAAGGGAGGCCAAGAGGCGGATGGGCGTGCGCACCTGGATCAAGGAGTGGCCGGTCTACCGGCAGTTCACCGACGGCGACCGGCTCAGCCGCGGCGCCGCCGCGATGTCCGCCACCACCCGGGGGCTGCGCCCGCGAACCGAGACCGCGGACAAGGTCGTCAAGTCGGTCTGCCCGTACTGCGCGGTCGGCTGCGCCCAGAACGTGTACGTCAAGGACGACAAGGTCGTGCAGATCGAGGGCGACCCGGACTCACCGGTCAGCCGGGGCCGGCTGTGCCCGAAGGGCTCGGCGTCACTGCAGCTGACCACCGGCGACGCCCGGCGCTACGAGGTCCTGTACCGGCGGCCGCACGGCACCGACTGGGAACGGCTCGACCTGGACACCGCCATGGACATGGTCGTCGACCGGATCCTCGAGACCCGGCGCCGTACGTGGGAGTGGGAGGCCGACGGCAAGCGCGTCAACCGGACCCTCGGGATCGCCAGCCTCGGCGGCGCCACGCTCGACAATGAGGAGAACTACCTCATCAAGAAGCTGTTCACGGCGCTGGGCATCATCCAGGTCGAGAACCAGGCGCGGGTCTGTCACAGCTCCACGGTGGCCGGGCTCGGCACGACGTTCGGGCGGGGCGGGGCGACGACCTTCCTGCAGGACCTGCAGAACGCCGACTGCATCATCATCGAGGGCTCCAACTTCGCCGAGTGCCATCCCGTCGGCTTCCAGTGGGTGATGGAGGCCAAGGCGCGCGGCGCGACGGTGATCCACGTCGACCCGCGGTTCACGCGCACGAGCGCGCTGGCCGACCTGCACGTGCCGATCCGCGCCGGCAGCGACATCGCGTTCCTCGGTGGGCTGATCAACTACGTCCTGAGCAACGAGGCCGACTTCCGGGAGTTCGTCCTGGAGTACACCAACGCCGCGGCCATCGTGAGCGAGGAGTTCGAGGACACCGAGGACCTCGACGGCGTGTTCTCCGGCCTGCAGGAGGACACCCGCCACTACGACGTCGAGACGTGGCAGTACGAGGGCACCGAGGTGCAGGCCGCCTCCGGGGAGCGCGACTCGCTGTACGAGGAGCGCACCGGCAACGGCCGGAGCGTCGCCGCCTCCGGCCGCTCGGAGTCGCACGGTTCCGGTGGCCCGGCGATCTCCGGCGAGGCGCGGCGGGACCCGACGCTGACACACCCGCGCTGCGTCTACCAGATCCTCAAGCGGCACTTCGCCCGCTACACCCCGGAGATGGTGGAGGAGACCTGCGGCATCCCGCGCGAGACGTTCCTGCGCGTGTGCCGGACCCTGGTGGAGAACTCCGGCCGCGACCGTACGAGCGAGTTCGTCTACGCGGTCGGCTGGACCCAGCACACCATGGGCGCGCAGTTCATCCGCGCCGCGAGCATCCTGCAGCTCCTGCTCGGCAACATGGGCCGGCCGGGCGGCGGCATCCAGGCGCTGCGCGGGCACGCGTCCATCCAGGGCTCCAGCGACATCCCGACCCTGTTCAACCTGCTGCCCGGCTACATCCCCATGCCGCACGCCCACGAGCACGAGGACCTGGACACCTTCGTCGAGGCGGTCCGCACCGACAAGGGCTACTGGTCGAACATGCGCGCCTACGTCGTCAGCCTGCTCAAGGCGTACTTCGGCGAGGCGGCGACGGCCGACAACGACTACTGCTTCGGCCACCTGCCGCGGCTGACCGGCTCGCACAGCACGTACGAGACGGTGCAGGCCCAGCTCGACGGCACCTGCAAGGGCTACTTCCTCCTCGGGGAGAACCCGGCGGTCGGCTCGGCCAACGGCCGGATGCAGCGCCTGGGCATGGCGAACCTCGACTGGCTCGTCGTCCGCGACTTCTCCCTGATCGAGTCGGCCACCTGGTGGAAGGACGGTCCGGAGATCGAGACCGGCGAGTTGCGGACCGAGGACATCGCCACCGAGGTGTTCTTCTTCCCCGCCGCCGCGCACACCGAGAAGGCCGGGTCGTTCACGAACACGAACCGGATGCTGCAGTGGCACTTCGCGGCCAAGGAGCCCGACGGCGACGCCCGCAGCGACCTGTGGTTCATGTACCACCTGGGCCGGCGCATCAAGGAGCGGCTGGCGGGCTCCGCCGACCCCATGGACCGGCCGCTCCTCGACCTGACCTGGGACTACCCGACCGAGGGCACCATCGCCGAACCCAACGCCGAGGCGATCCTCGCCGAGATCAGCGGCAGCCACGTCGGCGGCCGCCCGCTCGACGGGTACGACCAGCTCCGCGACGACGGGTCCACGTCCTGCGGCTGCTGGATCTACTGCGGCGTCCACGCCGACGGCGTCAACCAGGCGGCCCGGCGCAAACCGTACACCGAGCAGAACTGGATGGCCCTGGAGTGGGGCTGGGCCTGGCCCGCCAACCGGCGCATCCTCTACAACCGCTGCTCCGCCGACCCCGAGGGCAAGCCGTGGAGCGAGCGCAAGGCGCTCGTGTGGTGGGACGCCGAACAGGGCCGCTGGACCGGCCACGACATCCCCGACTACGTCGCGGACCGGCCGCCGTCCTACCGCCCGCCCGAAGGGGCGACCGGCGTCGAGGCGATCAGCGGCGTCGACCCGTTCATCATGCAGGCCGACGGCAAGGCCTGGCTGTACGCGCCCGCCGGCCTGACCGACGGCCCGCTGCCCACGCACTACGAGCCGCAGGACTCGCCGGTGCGCAACCCGCTGTACGAGGGGCAGCAGCGCAACCCGGTCCGGCAGGTCTTCTCCCGCCCGGAGAACCGCTTCCACCCCGGCCCCGGCGAGAAGGGCGCGGAGGTCTTCCCGTACGTCGTCACGACCTACCGGCTCACCGAGCACTTCACCGCGGGCGGCATGACCCGGTGGTCGCCGTACCTGGCGGAGCTGCAGCCCGCGTTCTTCTGCGAGGTGTCGCCGGAGCTCGCCGCCGAACGCGGCCTGGAGCACGGTGGCTGGGCGCACCTGGTCACCGCGCGCGGCGTCGTCGAGGCGCGCGTCCTGGTGACCGAGCGGATGACGCCGCTCACCGTCGGCGGCCGCACGGTGCACCAGATCGGGCTGCCGTACCACTGGGGGTCGAACGGCTACACGACCGGCGACTCCGCCAACGACCTGTCGGCCGTCGCCCTCGACCCGAACGCCCACATCCAGGAGGTGAAGGCGCTCAGCGGCGACATCCGGCCGGGCCGCCGCCCGCGCGGCCCCGCCGTGCCGCGCCTGCTCGCCGAGTACCACCGCCGCGCCGGCATCACGGAGGAGACCGGAATGGAGGTCCGCGGATGACCGAGTCCCTCATCGGACGCAACCTGCTGGCCGGGAACGAGCCCGACCCGGCCGGGGACGCCGGCCACCGCGACCACCCGCCGCGCGTCGGGTTCTTCACCGACACCTCGGTGTGCATCGGCTGCAAGGCGTGCGAGGTCGCCTGCAAGGAGTGGAACGCCATCCCCGAGGACGGCCTCGAGCTCACCGGCATGTCCTACGACAACACCCAGGGCCTGGGCGCCTCCACGTGGCGGCACGTCGCCTTCATCGAACAGCGCAAGCCCCTCGGGAACGCCGAGGCCGGCGTCGCGCGTGAAGACGGCGTCGCGCACGAGGAAGGCGACGGCACGGATCTGCGCTGGCTCATGGCCTCGGACGTGTGCAAGCACTGCACGCACGCCGCCTGCCTCGACGTCTGCCCGACCGGCGCGCTGTTCCGCACCGAGTTCGGCACCGTGGTCGTCCAGGAGGACGTCTGCAACGGCTGCGGGTACTGCGTGCCCGCCTGCCCGTACGGCGTGATCGACCAGCGGAAGGAGGACGGCCGGGTCTGGAAGTGCACGATGTGCTACGACCGGCTCGGCGCGGGCCAGGAGCCGGCCTGCGCCAAGGCCTGCCCGACCCAGTCGATCCAGTTCGGCCCGCTCGACGAGCTGCGGGCCCGCGCCGATGAGCGCGTGGCGCAGCTGCACGAGACCGGGGTCACCGACGCGCGGCTGTACGGCCGCGACCCGGAGGACGGGGTCGGCGGTGACGGCGCGTTCTTCCTGCTCCTCGACGAGCCCGAGGTGTACGGGCTGCCGCCGGACCCGGTCGTCACCACCCGCGACCTTCCCTCGATGTGGCGGCACGCCGGCGTCGCCGCACTGACCCTGCTCGGCGGGCTGGCCGCCGTGTTCGCCGCCCACGGCCGGCCGGAAGGGAAGCGATGAGCGAGTCGGACGTCACGAAGGACGGGATCCGCGGCGAGCGCCCGGACCGGGAGGCCCTGGTCGGCAAGGGCATGCCCCGCCGCCGCAAGGGCCGGCGGGGCGAGCGGGCCATGGTGCCGGAGGCGAAGTTCACCTCCTACTACGGCAAGCCCATCCTCAACCCCCCGACCTGGGCGCCGCTCGACATCGCCGGGTACTTCTTCCTCGGCGGCCTCGCGGGCGCCGGGTCGGTCCTCGCCGCGGGCGCTCAGCTCACCGGCCGCCGCAGCACGGCGCGGGCGCTGAAGATCTCCTCTCTCGTGGCGATCACCGGCTCGGCCGCCGCCCTGGTCCACGACCTCGGCAGGCCGGAGCGGTTCGCCAACATGCTGCGCGTCCTCAAGCCGACCTCGCCGATGAGCGTCGGCTCGTGGCTGCTGACCGCGTACGGCCCGGCGGCCGGCGCGGCGGCGGTCCTGGACGTCACCGGGCTGTTCCCGCGCCTGGGCCGCGCGGCGACCGCCGGAGCGGCGGCCCTCGGCCCGGCGGTGGCCGCCTACACCGCCGTGCTGGCCGCCGACACGGCCGTGCCCGCCTGGCACGGCGGCTACCGGGAGCTGCCCTTCGTCTTCGTCGGCTCCGCGGCCGCCGCCGCGTCGGGCATGGCGCTGATCACCTCTCCGGTGCGGGAGAACGCCCCCGCGCGCAGCGCCGCCGTCCTCGGCGTCGCGCTGGAGACCGCCGCCGCCAAGGTGATGGAACGCCGGCTCGGGCTGGTCGGCGAGACGTACCGGCAGGGCAGGGCCGGACGGCTGATGCGGGCCGCCGAGGCGCTGTCCGTGCTCGGCGCGGCCGGCGCGGCGCTCGGCGGACGCCGCCGTACGACGGCGGTCCTCAGCGGAGC
Organism: Actinoallomurus rhizosphaericola; assembly: GCF_024055675.1. NCBI lineage: Bacteria > Bacillati > Actinomycetota > Actinomycetes > Streptosporangiales > Thermomonosporaceae > Actinoallomurus > Actinoallomurus rhizosphaericola. The sequence goes on from NZ_JAMXMW010000016.1 coordinate 187,917, forward strand.
CGCGCTCCTGGCCGCCTCGGCCTGCACGCGGTTCGGCGTCTTCCACGCCGGAACGCAGTCGGCGGAGGACCCCAAGTACACGGTCGTCCCACAGCGGCAGCGTCTCGAGGCCGCCCGTTGACCGGCTGTTTGGTCTCCCTTTGAGTGGATAGCAGGCTGGTACGGCCCCGGAGGGCCGGTCGGTCGCGGGTGGGCGGAGGGTACGCATGGCGACGGTCGAGGATCGGGTACGGACTCCCACCAGCGAGGTGCTGGCGGAGCATTCGCTGGGCAGCCGCATCGGGGAGGTCCTGGGGACGACGGACCACAAGGTCGTCGGCTACCTGTACCTGGCGACGTCGTTCGCGTTCTTCCTGGCCGGCGGGCTGATGGCGATGATGATGCGGGCGGAGCTGCTCCAGCCGGGCCTGCAGGTCATGAACGAGCAGATGTACGACCAGCTGTTCACGATCCACGGCACGGTGATGCTGCTGCTGTTCGCCACGCCGACCTTCGCGGGGTTCGCCAACGTCCTGGTGCCGTTGCAGATCGGCGCGCCCGACGTGGCCTTCCCCCGCCTCAACGCGCTCAGCTACTACTTCTTCCTGTTCGGCGGGCTGATGGTGCTGGGCGGCTTCCTGGCACCCGGGGGCGCGGCGTCGTTCGGATGGTTCGCCTACACTCCGCTGTCCGACTCCGTGCGGTCCCCGGGCGCCGGCGGTGACCTGTGGGCGATGGGGCTGATCCTGTCCGGCATGGGCACCATCCTGACCAGCGTCAACCTGATCACGACGATCATCTGCATGCGGGCGCCGGGCATGACGATGTTCCGGATGCCGATCTTCACCTGGAACAGCCTGTTCACCAGCATCCTGGTCCTGATGGCCTTCCCCGTCCTGACCGCGGCCCTGTTCGCGCTGGAGGCCGACCGCAAGCTCGGCGCGCACATCTACGATCCGGCGCACGGCGGGCCGCTCCTGTGGCAGCACCTCTTCTGGTTCTTCGGTCATCCGGAGGTCTACATCGTCGCGCTGCCCTTCTTCGGGATCATCACCGAGGTGATCCCGGTCTTCTCCCGCAAACCGGTCTTCGGCTACATCGGGATGGTGGCGGCGACGATCGCGATCACCGGGCTGTCGATGACGGTGTGGGCGCACCACATGTTCGCCACCGGCCAGGTGCTCCTGCCCTTCTTCTCCTTCATGTCCTTCCTCATCGCCATCCCGACCGGGATCAAGTTCTTCAACTGGATCGGGACGATGTGGAAGGGCCATCTGCGGATGCAGACCCCCATGCTCTTCTCGGTCGGGTTCCTGGTGACGTTCCTGTTCGGCGGCCTGACCGGGGTGATCCTGGCCTCCCCGGCCCTGGACTTCCACCTCACCGACTCCTACTTCGTCGTCGCGCACATGCACTACGTGCTGTTCGGCACCGTGGTGTTCGCGACCTTCGCCGGGTTCTACTTCTGGTGGCCGAAGATGACCGGCAAGATGCTCAACGAGACCTGGGGCAAAATCCACTTCTGGACGCTGTTCGTCGGCTTCCAGACGACCTTCCTCGTCCAGCACTGGCTCGGAGCAGAAGGCATGCCCCGCCGCTACGCCGACTACCCCCACCGCTTCGCCGCCCTCAACATGATCTCCTCGATCGGCGCGTTCCTCCTCGGCGCCTCCACCCTCGCGTTCCTGTGGAACCTCTACCGCACCCACCGCTCGGGGGAGCGCGTCAACGTCGACGACCCCTGGGAGTTCGGCGGCTCGCTGGAGTGGGCGACCTCCTGCCCGCCGCCCCGGCACAACTTCCGCGCCATCGCCAAGATCCGCTCCACCCGCCCGGCCATCGACCTGCACTACCCGCGCCTCGGCCGCGCGCAGCCGGTCGAGGCGCGGGGCCCCGAGGACTGAGCGGCGATCAGCCGGTGACGGACCGCGCCGGCGAGGCGTCCCGCTCCTCCAGCTCCCGGCGCTCCTCCGGGGTCGGCACCTCGGCGGCGTACTTGGTGTAGGCCCGGTTCAGCCGGGACCGTACCTGGGCGATGATCCGGCGGGGCGTCGGCAGCGGGATGATGTGGTCGGGGAGGGCCTCGACCAGGTCGTCGGGGTGCACGGTCCGCGCGACCACGGCCTGCTCGCGCTCCGGCCGGTCGTGGGCCTCGACGTACTCCCCGTTCGGCAGGCGCTTGATCGTGCCGCTCTCGACGCCCTCGGTGACCTTGCGGGCGTCGGACCGCTGAAGGGACAGGCACAGGCGCCGGGTGACGGCGAACGCGACCACGGGGAAGACGAAGAAGCCCACGCGGAAGAACCAGGTGGTGAACTCCAGCGGGACCTTGAACACCTCCGCGAGGACGTCGTTGCCGCCGGCCGCCCACAGATTGCCGTACCAGGTGATCGCAGCGACGCCGAGGGCCGTACGGGTCGGCGCGTTCCGCGGCCGGTCGCACAGGTGATGGGGCCGCGAGTCGCCGATCACCCAGCGCTCGAAGAACGGGTACAGCCCGATGAGCGTGAAGAAGCACAGGGGCAGGACGGCGGCGGGCAGGAAGACGTTCCAGGCGATCGAGTGCCCCGCGAAGTCCCAGTCGATCCGGGGCATGATGCGCAGGGCGCCTTCGAGGAACCCGACGTACCAGTCCGGCTGGGCGCCCGAGGTGTCGGCGTCGGGCCGGTAGGGGCCGTACATCCAGATCGGGTTGATCTGCGCGAACGTGCCGAGCAGCGCGAGCGCCCCCAGGACGTACAGGAAGAACGCGATGGTGTGCGCGAGGAACTTCGGGTACGTCGGCGCGCCGACGACGTTCTGCTCGGTCTGCCGCTCACCCGGCCACTGCGTGTGCTTCTGGTGCCAGACGATCATCAGGTGCGCGCTGATCAGCGCGAGCAGGATCCCCGGGATCAGCAGGACGTGCACGGTGAACAGCCGCGGGATGAAGTCGTGGCCGGGGAACTCCCCGCCGAAGACGAAGAAGCTCAGGTAGGTGCCGACGAGCGGGATCGACAGCACGATGCCCTGCATGATGCGCAGGCCGGTGCCCGACAGCAGGTCGTCCGGCAGTGAGTAGCCCGCGAAGCCCTCGGCGACGGCGAGCGCGAACAGCGTCGTGCCGATCACCCAGTTGATCTCCCGGGGCTTGCGGAACGCTCCGGTGAAGAAGATCCGCATCAGGTGGACGCAGATCGCGGCGACGAACAGCATCGCGGCCCAGTGGTGGATCTGCCGCACCAGCAGGCCGCCGCGCACGTCGAAGGAGATGTGGACGGTGGAGGCATAGGCCTCGCTCACCTTCTCGCCGTGCAGGAACGCGTAGGAGCCGGTGTAGACCGTCTCCGCCTGCGAGGGCTTGAAGAAAAGGGTGAGGAACACCCCGGTGAGGATGAGGGTGACGAAGCAGTAGAGCGCGATCTCGCCGAGCAGGAACGACCAGTGCTCGGGAAACGCCTTGCGGATGTTCCGCCGGAGGAACGCCGCGCTGCCGAGCCTCTCGTCCATCGCACGCTCGGTCCGCGCGACCGCGCTGGCCGCACGCCTGTTCACCGCCATGTGAGCTCCGTAGGGGGGTTGGATCTCCTGGCTGAGCGCCTACCCGTGAGGGGGGAGGCGTAACGCGATGCCGGCCACCCTCCGGCCGTGGTCGGAAACGCCCTCGTCGGCAGGTGTGGCGGCGTCCCTCGGGGTATGGCCGAAAGCGTCGGACCTTCAACGCGTAAGGAGCGAGGAATGCCCAAGACGACCAAGAAGGGAACGGCCAAGAAGAGCGAACTGCCCAGCACGATCGAGCGTTCGGACGAGAAGGCACAGCGCACGTTCGCCAAGGCCCACGACTCGGCGGTCAAGGAGTACGGCGAGGGCGAGCGGGCCCACCGGGTCGCGTACGGCGCGCTGAAGCACACGCACGAGAAGGTGGGCGACCACTGGGAGCCGAAGGACAAGGGTGCCAAGGGGCCCTCCGACCCGCAGTCCGAAGGCGGCCGTGACACGTCGCGCAAGAGCGCCGGCGGTGTCGACATGAACGCGTCCAAGGAGCACCTGTACGACCTGGCCAAGAGGATGGACATCTCCGGCCGCTCGAACATGACCAAGAAGGAACTCGTCGACGCCCTCCAGAAGGCCAACGACCGCAAGACGGCCAAGGCCCGCTCGAAGAGCTGACACGGAGACGGTTGAGAGGAGACGACGATGTCCGAGCACACCGAGGAACCCGAGCCCCGCCGGCCCAATCTCCGTACGGGCTCCGAGACGCCGATCGATCCGGAGGACCTGGCGATGGCCGAGGGCCAGGACCCCACCCCGGAGAACATCGAGCGCGCGCGGCGGCGCATCGAGAGGCTCGGCGCACGGGAGGCCGTCGACAGAGCCACCCCGTGACGACCGCGCGCCGCCGCCGTTCGTCCGTCGCGCACCGGCCGTTCCCTCGCGGGGGCGGCCGGTTTTCGTCGTCCCGCACGCGATGGTTCTTTGCGTGGTGCGGAAGCGCTTTTTCTCGTCTTCTCGCCGGGAGCGGGACGCCGCTCGCTTAACGTTCTGTCGTTGATCTGTTGGCGCAGGCTCGCCGGCCGGGTGAGAAATATGCGACGGGCCGGTTCTTCGGGGGAGACGGTATGAGCTTGCTCGGGAGGACGAGAGGGCAGGAATCCGAGCGTTCGCCGGCGAGCCGGGCCGGACGCCGAATGCGCTGGTGGCCGGTCGCGATGTGTGGCGGCTGGTTGGCGCAGGTGGTGGTCCGGGTCGTTCTGGCCGCTTTCCACGGATTTCCAATTCTGATCCCGGACGAATCCGGGTATCTGCTCGCGGCACGGCTGCTGGCCGGCGGCGCGTCGAGCGACCTGTCCGGGCGCGTGTTCTATCAAGCCGGTTATTCGCTGCTCATCTGCCCGGCGTTCTGGCTCAGCGGCGATCCGGTGACCGTTTACCGGATCGTCCTGGTCATCAACGCCGTGCTCGGCGCGTCGCTTCTGGTGCCCGCCCACGTGGCGCTACGACGGCTCGGCCTGTCACGGCGGCGGGCCTTCCCACTGGCGATGGTGACGGCGTCCCTGCCGTCGGTGGTCTACTACGGGCAGTACGCGATGAGCGACGCGGTGCTCCCGCTGGTGGTGCTCACCTGGCTGCTGTGCGTCCACTCCTGGGTCGCCCGGAGGGGGCCGGGATGGGGGATCGCCGCGAGCGCGCTGGCCGCCTACTGCTGCAGCGCGCACGTCCGCGGCCTGATCGTCGTCCTCGTGCACGGGGGGCTCCTGGTGGTCCTGCTGGTGCGCCGCCGGCTCTCCGGGCGCGACCTCGCGGCGTCCGCCGCGGTGCTGGCCGTCGGCGTGGTGGCCGGGTGGGCACTGAACTCCTGGGTCCGCGCGGAGATCTACCCCGGTGGTCCCATGGCGTTGGGGCCGTTGGTCGTCGAGCGGCTGACCACGTGGGACGGATGGGGCTGGACGCTCGGCCTGGCCGTGGGGAAGATCTGGTATCTCACCGTCTCGACCTGGGGGCTGGCCGGGGTCGGCCTGGTGGCCGCCGCGCGGGCCGTGCTCCGCCGGAGCACGCCGCTCCCGACGCGGGCGACGGCGGGTCTGGCCCTCGCGACCTTGGCCGGGATCGCGCTGGCGACCTCGGCCGCGACACCGGATGAGGGCACGGTCGCGAACTTCGCCTACGGCCGGTACGTGGCCTGTCTCGCTCCCGCGCTGTTCCTGGCCGGGGCCGCCTGCGTCGCACGCGCCACGCGGGTGACCGCGGCGAAGGCGGTGGCGGCCGCGGCCGTTCTGATGCCGGTGTGCGCCCTCGTGGTGTGGCTGCACGCGGGGGTCCGCCTCACCCGCTCCTTCTTCCTGTCCCTCGACTTCCCCGAGATGAGCGCGCTGACGTGGAGTTGGGATCGCCTGCGGCTCTGGTGGGTCACGGCGGCCGTCCTGGTGCTCCTCCCGGGCCTCGTCCTCGCCAAGGGCCGGAGGGCCGGACCCGTCCTGGCCGCCCTCGTCACCGCCGCGAACCTGGCCCTGGTCGCCGCGGTCGTCGGGCGGGACACCCGCTATTGGGCGGACACCCTCTCCAAGGCGAGCAGCCTGTCCGACGCCGGGCTCCGCCCTGAGGACCGCGTCGGAATCGACTACCGGGATATGCGCTGGCAGATCTGGGTCTCTCAGGCATTCCTGGTGCAAAGCCATCTGCAGCCGATCGACCGCTTCGACTCCCGGACGCTGCCCCGGGGACTGACGCTGGTCATCGTGCCCTGGGATCCTCAGCAGCCACCGAGAGGAACGTGGCCCGCCGCTCCACTGGAATTCGTTCCTATCTCGGCTCATTGGTCCGATTCTGGGAGCTGGGTCGCCTGGCGGCGCCGGTGACGAACAAGTGGTACGCGTCCCCTAAGCCGTGATTCGTACGGTCCTGGACCAAAGGTGACGGTCGCCTTTTCAGCGGGAATGAGTCTTGCTCGATCATTAACCGAGGCGCGCGTCGGGCGGCGAGCCACGGGGTATTCACATCGCGCAATCTTCGGTCAATCCGAAATCCAGCCTTCTCGACTTGTTATAGGTGTCCAAATTGACTGGTTACGGAAAACGAAGGGCGGCTCGCGGCAAGATGCGGTCGCGTGTCGTACCTCTGGCGACCGCCGCGGTGGTCAGCGGCCTCGGCGTCGCGATGGCACTGCCGGGGTCGGCCGACGCTCAGCGCATCATGCCCGGAGCGTCCTCTCTGCGGTCGGTGAATCTCCCGGCTTACGACTTCTGCGAAGAAAACGACATCAGCTGCTGGGAGAACCTCGGCGGCGGCGGCGACGGCGACGGCCTTCCCGGAGTCCCGTCGCTCGGGCACGGGGGAGCCAAGGCGATCGTCAAGGGCGGCGGACACGCGCTGCCCGGCATCGAGGGCGCGGAAGGCCCACAAGGCCCCGAGGGGCCGCGAGGAATCCGCGGCAGGAAGGGCCGCGAGGGTCGCGAGGGCCGCATGGGCCGCCGCGGCGCCACCGGCCCCACGGGTCCGACCGGCCCGACGGGTCCTCGCGGCAACACCGGTCCGACGGGCCCGACGGGTCCGCGCGGCGAGAACGGTCAGACCGGCCCGACGGGTCCCACCGGCCCGACGGGTCCGACCGGCCCGAGGGGCCGTCGCGGCAACACCGGTCCGACCGGCCCGACGGGCCCGACGGGTCCGACCGGACCTGGCGGTCAGCAGGGCCAGACGGGCCCCACCGGCCCGACGGGTCCGACCGGCCCCACGGGTCCGACCGGTCCGACCGGACCTTCGGGTCAGACGGCCTGCATCGACTCGACGGTTCAGGGCAACGATAAGTTCGTCGCACTGACCCAGAACGGGCAGGTCTTCATTCAGGATGTCAGGCTGACGCCGACACCCACGCCCGGCACCTTCCAGAACTTCACTTCGGTGTTCACCAACGCGTTCCCGGGATTCGTCCCGAACTGCGTCACCGTGACGACGATGGGCAATAACGTGCACGTCACCGTCCGCGGCACCAACAACCAGGTTCTGCAGTCCGCGTGCACCGTCAACCCGACGTTCACCTGCGGAACGCCGATCAACCTCGGCACGGCCGCCTTCCGCATGGCGCTCCTGCCGTCGCGGCAGCACAGGATCGCGGTCCTGGACCGATAGGTCGGCGAGCCGCCGGTCGTCGTCCATCACCGTGATCATGGGTCCCGGGCATCACAAGGCTCCCGATGCCCGGGACTCCGCACGTCGGTGCGGAGATCGGTCAGAGGCGGTTCCACACGTAGGTGGGCAGGCCGTGCGCAGAGGCGATGGGCTTCCACAGGGCGACCACCCTGCGCTTGGCGGGACCGGCCTTGTCGTTGGCGGCGATGGCGTCCTGGTACGGCGCCGTCAGCGGGGCGATCCTGCCGCCGCACCCGCGTGCCCGGACCTTCTTCGCCCACGCGAGGTACGCCTGGTCGGCCTCCAGGGAGTTCTGATAGGCCGTGATCATCGCCTGGCGGAGGCGGGAGCCGTTCGGTAGCCGGTCGACACTGAGCGCCTTCGTCCGGGACAGTTCCTGCTGCCGGTCCCGTACGACCCGCTGGAATCCGGCGACGCCCGCGGAGACGTCGTCGCACGTCCGCAGGCGGGCGGGCAGGTGCCCGCGCGCCGTCTGCCCGGTCTTGAGGACCTGGTCCACCGCGGAGGCCTGCTGCGCGGCGGTGTCGGCGGTCGTCTTCTGTGAGGTGGGCGTCCCGCCCCCGCCTCCCGAGGATCCCTGCGTCAGGGCGTAGGCGAGGCCGCCGACGACCACGACCGCCGCGGCGATCCCGCCGACCAGCAGAATCATCCGGTTGTTCCTCTTACCGCCGGTGTCCGGCGACTCCCCGGGCTGCCCGGCGGCCGGGAGAACGCCCTGGTCCCAGCCGTTCGGGTGGTAGCCGGGCGGCGCGGCGCCGTACCCCGGGCCGCCGAAGGGCTGCCCGGCGGGCGGGCCGACGGGCGGACCGAGGTACGGCGCCGGCTCGGTCTCCGGAGTGTTCCAGGGGGCGGGGGAGGGCTGGGACGGCGGCGGACCTCCCACCGGAGGGCCGGGGCTCCAGCCGGCCGGAGGCGGATCGGCCGCCATCGGCCCTCCGCCCGGCGGCAGATCGGGCGCGATCGGTCCCCCGGCCGAAGGGAGGTCGGGCGCCAGCGGCCCGCCGGCGGAGGGGAGGTCGGGCGCCATCGGCCCGCCGGCCGGAGGGCCCAGGATCTGCGTGGCGTTGCCGGGATCGGCCGGGCCGTCCTCCGCGCCGGCGGCCGGCCGGGGGTCCGGCGGCGCGGTCCAGGGGCGATCCTCGCTCGCGTCCCAGATCGACGGGAGGGGCTCGGTCCGCGGGTTGGGCGGTGCGGTCGGTGAGTCGCCCGGCATTCCCATGGGGGAGTGCGGGCCCGGGCCGGGGTGCTCTCCCGCCGACGGGAGCAGCGTGCCGCACCGCGGGCAGGCGGACCGGCCTGGGGGCACCTCGCTCCCGCACGCGGGGCAGTCCATGTGCGATCCCTTCTCCTCGACCGACGTGCTCAGACGGAACTCCGACGGAACATTGTGCCGTCCTGCGGTGAGAGACCGGCCTCGGGCCCGGGGGGAGGAGGACCGCCGGCGGAGACGCAGCGGGTGAGGGAGGGGCCTCAGAGCGTCCCAAGACGGGTTCCGTGAAGGCCCGGCACCGGCCCCGTATCGACCGAGGTAGGCAAAGCGCACATCATTACGCAATCCAGACGTGACCAAGTCGCCTGCCTGTCTTAATTGACCACCACGAGGATGCCTCGCGTCCGATCTTTCTCCTCCGAGAGGACCACGGTGTCTTCTGTCCCTCTTCGCCATGCGGGCGCGCTCGGCGCGGTGGCCGCCACGCTGGCACTCGGCGCCCTGGTCGTCCCCCGGGTCGCCGGCGCCGCTCCCTCGTCCGACGCGCTGATCGCCGAGGTGTACGGGGGCGGCGGCAACTCCGGCGCCACCCTCACACAGGACTTCGTCGAACTGGCCGACCGCGGCTCCCAGCCGGTGTCCGTGGACGGGTGGAGCGTGCAGTACCTGTCGGCCTCGCCCGGCCCGACCTCGAAGTGGCAGGTGACCAGGCTGACCGGCAGCATCCCCGCCGGCGGGCGTTACCTGGTCGCCGAGGCGAAGGGCAGCGGCGGCACGGTCGCCCTGCCCACGCCGGACGCCACGGGCTCGATCAGCATGTCCGCGACGGCGGGCACCGTCGCCCTGGTCACCGGCTCCGACGCGCTGACCTGCCTGACCGCCGCGGACTGCGCGGCCGACTCGCGCGTGCGCGACCTCGTCGGGTTCGGCGGCGCCGTGGTGCGCGAGGGCACCTCCGCCCCGGCGCCGAGCAACACGACCTCGGTGAACCGCGGGGCCGGCCTCGCGGACACCGACGACAACGGGACCGACTTCGCCACGGCGGCGCCGACGCCCGCGAACAGCGGCGGAGGGTCCGGCGACCCGTCGCCGACGCCGACGCCCACCCCGACCGATACGCCGACGCCGGGCAGCGTGCGGATCCACGACATCCAGGGCACGACGCGGATCTCCCCGGACAACGGGAAGCCCGTCACGAACGTTCCGGGGATCGTCACCGGGGTCCGGGCGACCGGCTCGTCGCGCGGGTTCTGGTTCCAGGACCCGCAGCCGGACGACGACCCCCGTACGAGCGAGGGTCTCTTCGTCTTCACCGGCTCCGGCACGCCGGCGGTGAAGCCGGGCGACTCGGTGCTGGTCTCTGGCACGATCTCCGAGTACTACCCCGGCGGGGCCTCCAGCGGCAACCAGTCGGTCACCGAGCTGAGCAAGCCGAAGTGGACGGTGCTCTCCTCCGGGAACCCGCTCCCGGCCGCGTTCGCCCTCGGCCCGGACACCGTCCCCGCGGCGTACACGCCGGACGCGGGCGGGGGCAGCATCGAGCCGCTCGCGCTTCAGCCGTCCACGTACGCGCTCGACCTGTTCGAGTCGCTGGAGGGCATGCGCGTACGGGTCGACGACGCGCCGGTGATCGCTCCGTCCAACGCGTACGACGAGCTGTGGGTCACCACGCGACCGGCGGACCACCGCAGCGCCCACGGCGGAGTCCTCTACTCCTCCTATGACGACCCGAACAGCGGGCGGCTGGAGGTCACCTCACTGCTCCCCGACGCGGAGCACCCCTTCCCGCAGGCGAACGTCGGCGACGCGCTGACCGGCACGACCGAGGGCCCGCTGGACTACGTCGGCTACGGCGGATACGAGCTGCAGGCCACGACCCTGGGCGCCCTGCACGACGGCGGTCTCACCCCCGAGGTGACGCGCAGGCAGGAGAACAAGGAGCTCGCGGTCGCGACGTACAACGTGGAGAACCTCGCGCCGAGCGACGCGCAGTCCAAGTTCGACCGGCTGGCCAAGGGCGTGGTGCACAACCTGGCGACGCCCGACGTCGTGGCCCTGGAGGAGATCCAGGACAACAGCGGCGCGGTCGACGACGGCACGGTCGCGGCGGACGTCACGCTCGGGAAGTTCGTCGACGCGATCGTCGCGGCGGGCGGCCCCCGGTACCAGTGGCGGGAGATCGACCCGGTCAACGACGCCGACGGCGGCCAGCCGGGGGGCAACATCCGGGTGGCCTTCCTGTTCAACCCGGACCGGGTGTCCTTCATCGACCGTCCCGGCGGCGACTCGACCACCGCGGTCCAGGTCGTCGGCGACCACGGCCAGGCCGGGCTGTCGGTGTCGCCCGGGCGCGTCGACCCGGGGAACGCGGCCTGGACCGACAGCCGCAAGCCGCTGGCCGGCATGTTCGAGTTCCACGGACACCGGGTGATCGTGGTCGCCGACCACTTCAACTCCAAGGGCGGAGACCAGAGCCTGCACAGCCGGTTCCAGCCGCCCACCCGGTCGTCGGAGGTCCAGCGGAGGCAGCAGGCCGCGGTCGTCCACGGGTTCGTCGAGGACCTGCTGAAGACGGACCGCAAGGCGAACGTGGTGGTCGTCGGCGACTTCAACGACTACCAGTTCTCCCCGGCCCTGCAGACGCTCACCGCCGGTGGCGTGCTGGAGGACCTGATCGGCGACCTGCCGCTTCCAGAGCGGTACAGCTACGTCTACGACGGCAACTCGCAGGTGCTGGACCACATCCTGACCAGCCCGCGGGTGAGCGGCGGCGCCGACTACGACGTCGTTCACATCAACGCCGAGTTCGCCGGCCAGACCAGCGACCACGACCCGCAGGTCGTCCGGCTCCGGCCGAAGGGCTGACCGGCGCTCGTCCGGCCTGAGCCGGATCGCGGTCCACGGCCGTGACCCACGCCTCCGCGCGGGTCACGGCCGTGCCGCGTTCCCCGAGATCCTCACCGGTGTCGAGGAGAACGGATCAGATCGGGTACGCGCGGCCGCGTACGTAGGTGCGGACCCGTTCGACCAGCCCCGTTCCGGTTTCGATGAGCGTGTTCAGCAGCGGACGGTCGGAGGAGCGCTGCCGGACCGACGCCTTCGCCTTCACCTCGGCCGCCTTCCGGCCGAGAGCGGAGAGCTCGTCCGCGCCGAGGTGCTCGGCGAGCGGCGGGAACAGCTTCTGCTCTTCGGACCGCATGTGGGCGCAGACGTCCCTTCTCAGCTGCGCCAGGAGGCTGGTGAGCTCCGCGCTCGGAAGATCGTGGCTCTCCAGCCGCTTCCCCAGGGCCTCGATGGTCTCGTGCTCGTCCATGTACGGCTCGAGCAACCGCGGTCCCTCGGGCAGGCGGTCGCGGGCCACCGGATACAGGTAGGCCTCCTCGGCGATCGAGTGCCGGATCATCTCGGCGATCAGCAGGTCGACCAGCGAACGCCACAGCGGTTCGGGCGCGGTGAGGTGATCCAGCTCATACAGGAGTTGCCGGAGTTCGTGGTGGTCCTCGGTCAGGACGCTGCACAGATCGTCCGATGGGCTCATTCCGGCACCTCGAAAGTCGCTTCCGCGACGGCCTACTGGAGGCCGTGCCCCGGTCGGGGGCGGTGAAACCCGGCGCACGGCGAATCCGCCGCCGCGGGCGACACGCCGGAGGAGGTCTGCTCGGCGAGCGGACACCCGGGGAAGCAGGTCGCAACCGGCATTACTCTGGCGGGCATGGTCCCCCGCCCCGACGCTCCGCCGAACACCGCAGAGGTCAAGCTCGCCCACATCCGGGCGATCACCGACGCGGCGCTCGCGCACATGGGCGTCGAGGACGTGCTGGACGAGCTGCTGGACCGGGTGAGAGAGATCCTCGAGGCCGACACCGCGGTCGTCCTCCTGCTCGACCACTCCGGCCGGCAACTCGTCGCGACCGCCGCCAAGGGCATCGAGGAGGAGGTCTACCAGGCCGTCAGAGTACCGGTCGGCAAAGGTTTCGCCGGGAGCGTCGCCGCACGGCGCGAGCCGGTGATCATCGATGACGTCCCTACGGCGGACATCGTCAACCCCCTCCTCATGAACAAGGGGCTGCACTCGCTGCTCGGCGTTCCGCTGGTGAGCGGCGGCATGCTGCTGGGCGTCATGCACGTGGGGACCATCCGGCCCCACCGGTTCACCGGCGAGCAGGTCGAGTTCATGAGGATGGCGGCCGACCGTGTCGCCCTGGCGGCGCGTTCGCTGCTGTCGGAGACCGCGCAGACGGCCGCCCGCGAACTTCAGCGGAGCCTGGTCCCGGCCGCGCTGCCGGAGCTGGACGGCGTCGAGATGGCCGCGCGGTACAGCCCGGGGCGGGCGAGCGTGGGCGGCGACTGGTACGACGTGTTCGATCTGCCCTCCGGGGAGCTGGGCATCGTGATGGGAGACGTCGCCGGGCACGGTCTGCAGGCGGCGGTCATCATGGGCCGCATGCGCAGCGCGCTGCGCTCCTACGCCCTCGAGACCGACGACCCGGCGAAGGTCCTGCACAAGCTCGACCGCAAGATGCAGCACTTCGAGCCCGGAGCCATGGCGACCGTCCTGTACGCGATCTGCGACCCGGGTTTGGAACGCGCCAGGGTGTCCTCGGCCGGCCACCTGCCCCCGGTCCTCGCCCGGCCGGGTGAGCCGACCGTGTCCCTCGAACCGCTGATCCCCTCCGGCCTGGTGATCGGCGCCGACACCACGGTGAAGCGCCACACGTCGACGATCGAGATCCCACCCGGCGGCCTGGTGTGCTTCTACACCGACGGGCTCGTCGAACGCCGCAACGCCTCCATCGACGACGGCATCCGCAGACTGTGCGACGCCGTGCGCCCCGACCGCCCCGAGGCGGTCTGCGCGGCGGTCATGGCGGCGCTCGTCGGCCGCGAGCCGATGCAGGACGACGTCGCGCTCCTCGCCGTACGGCGCGCCTCCGCCTGAGGCACGCCGTCGGGTCGCCGGCGCTCGGAGGGCCGCCCGCGGAAGAGGCGGGACCTTCGGCCGTGGCGGATCGAGCGGCCGGCCGTGTCTGCTGGAGCGGTCGGTACCGAGCCGGGCGCGCGCCCGCGGAGCGGGCCGTCCGGGCGAGCGTGAGGAGTGACTGATGCGGGTGGTCTCGGAGTCGCGGCTGGCGGCGGTGCTGGCGGGACTGCCACACCGGCCGCGCGTGGTGGCCGGCGGGAACTTCGCCACCCCCTGGCAGGCGCTGGCGGTGCTGGACGAGGCGGTCGCGGAGTACCGATTGTTCGTGCTCAACGGCCAGGCGGGCCTGCCGGATCGGGAGGGGGTCGTGCTGGAGACCCCGTTCGTCGGGCCGGGCCAGCGCGGGCGCGCCGGTCTGCGGTACTTCCCGTGCCGGCTGTCGCTGGTGCCACAGCTGCTGAACGAGGTGCTGGTGCCCGACCTCGTGATCGTGCAGACGTCCCCGCCGGTGGACGGGACCGTGTCCCTGGGCATCGAGGTGAACGTGCTGCCGGCGGCGATCGAGGCCGCGCGGGCGCGGGGCGGGCTGGTCGTCGCGCAGGTCAACCCGCAGATGCCGTACACGTACGGCGACGCGGTCCTGCCGGTCGGTGAGATCGACTATGCGATCGAGGCCGACCGCGCGCTGGCGGTGCCCGTACGGCGCGAACGGGGTCCGCTGGCACGGGTGATCGGCGAACGGGTCGCGGCGCTGGTGCCGGAGGAGGCGACGCTGCAACTGGGCATCGGGGCGGTGCCGGACGCGGTGCTGGAGTCGCTGCGAACCCGGCGCGGACTGGGCATCTGGTCGGAGATGTTCAGCGACGGAGTGCTCAGCCTGGAGAAGGCCGGAGCGCTGTCGTCGGCGCACCCGATCACCGCGTCCTTCGCGTTCGGGTCGCAGGAGCTCTATGACTGGCTGGACCGCAACCAGCGGGTACGGATGCTGCGCACGGAGAAGACCAACGACCCCGGCCTGATCGCCCGGCAACCGCGCCTGGTCTCGGTCAACTCGGCCCTGCAGGTCGACCTGTTCGCGCAGGCCAACGCCGCGCGGGTGCACGGGATGATCTACTCCGGTTTCGGCGGGCAGACCGACTTCGTGGTCGGCGCGATGCACTCTCCCGGCGGCCACGCGATCATCGCACTGCCGTCCTGGCATCCGAAGGCGGACGTCTCGACCGTGATCCCGCGGCTGTCCGGACCGGTCACCTCCTTCCAGCACAGCTTCATCGTCAGCGAGCAGGGCACCGCCGCGATCTGGGGCCGTGACGCGGTGTCCCAGGCGCAGCAGATCGTCGACCGGGTGGCGCACCCCGACGCCCGCGGGGAACTGCGCGAGGCGGCCCGAGACCTCGGCTTCCCGCTGCGCTGACCGAGGGCGGACGCGTCGTTGGACCGGCATGGCGGGCCGACGGCGGTACGGTCGTGGGCATGACCACCCCCATCAAGGTCTTTCTCCTCGATGACCATGAGGTCGTGCGGCGGGGTGTCGCCGCCCTGCTGGAGTCCGAGGACGACATCACCGTCGTGGGTGAGGCCGACACCGCCGAGCGTGCGCTGGCCCGGGTGCCGGCCCTCCAGCCGGACGTCGCGGTGCTGGACGTGCGGCTCCCCGACGGTGACGGCGTGACGGTGTGCCGGGAGCTGCGCTCGCGCATGCCGGAGCTGGCCTGCCTGATGCTCACCTCCTTCTCCGATGAGGAGGCGCTGTTCGACGCCGTCATGGCCGGCGCCTCGGGATACGTGCTCAAGCAGATCCACGGCTCGGATCTGGTGGGCGCGGTCCGCACGGTGGCGTCCGGCCAGTCGCTCCTCGACCCGAGCAGCACCGCGAAGATGCTGGAACGCCTGCGCCGCCCTGCCCGCCAGGACCCGCTCGCGGACCTCACCGAGCAGGAACGCAGGATCCTCGACCTCATCGGGGACGGCCTGACCAACCGCCAGATCGGCGAACGCCTGTTCCTGGCGGAGAAGACCGTCAAGAACTACGTCTCCGGGATCTTCACCAAGCTCGGCATGAACCGCCGTACGCAGGCGGCGGCCTTCATCACCCGCCTCCGTACGGACCGCCCCGATGATCGGCCGGGAGACGCTCGAAATAGCATCTGATCATGACGAACGAAGCAGGTAATGGACGCATCGTGGTCGGCGTGGACGGTTCTGAGCCGTCGAAGCGGGCCCTGGAGTGGGCGATCCGCCAGGCCCGCGTGACCGGTGGGAGCGTGGAGGCGATCACGAGCTGGCAGCTTCCCACCGCGTACGGATGGGTGCCGCCGGCGGACGTGGACTGGGAAGGCGACGCGGCCAAGGAGCTGACCGAGGCGGTGCGGGCCGTCGCCGGGGACGAGCCCTCCGTCCCGATCCGATCCACGGTGGTGGAGGGCAACCCCGCCGAGGTGCTCGTGAACGCCTCCCGTGACGCCGAGCTCCTGGTCGTCGGCAATCGCGGGCACGGCGGGTTCGCCGGACTGCTGCTCGGCTCGGTCAGCCAGCAGTGCGTGCATCACGCGCACTGCCCCGTCGTCGTGATCCACGGCGATGCCCCGGAGCACGGGGGCGCCTGAAGTACCCACGGCGGCGGGGACGAAGGTCCCGCCGGTGGCGCGGCTTTGGCCTCTGCGACGGGCCGAGCGGTTCGCGGTTGAGTAAAGGCAGCCGGAACCGCTCCGGCACCGCCTGAATGAGGTGAAGACGATGGCCGTCACCGACCGCCGCCCCGCGACCCACCGCCCGCACGCCCGTCCGTTCCACGCCGAGCCGGTGACCGAGCGGCCGGCCGCCCGCTACGTGTGGGCCCTGGCGCGCATCTCGCTGGGCTTCGTGTTCGTCTGGGCCTTCCTCGACAAGCTGTTCGGGCTGGGGCACGAGACCACGGCCAAGCAGGCCTGGATCCACGGCGGCCACCCGACCCTCGGATTCCTGAAGTTCTCGGCGGCCGGCCCGTTCAAGGGCTTCTACCAGAACATCGCGGGCGTGTCCTGGGCCGACTGGCTGTTCATGCTGGGCCTCGCCGGGATCGGGGCCGCGCTGATGCTGGGCATCGGCATGCGGATCGCGGCCGCGGCGGGCTCGGTCATGCTGGTCATGATGTGGAGTGTCGTCCTTCCGCCGCAGAACAACGTGTTCATGGACGACCACCTCATCTACGCCCTCCTGGCGATCGGCCTGGCCCTGGTCGGCGCCGGCGACACCATCGGCCTGGGCCGCTGGTGGGCGGGGACCCGCCTGGTCCGCCGCCTTCCCATCCTCAAGTGACGGTGACGGTCCCCGAGGGGAGAGCGCGTGGCGAAGGCCCGCGCTCTCCCCTCGCGCATTCACGGCGAGGACTCCGGAACGACGTAAGACCACGAACGGTGCGCGGGAGTCCTCCGGCCCCGAGCGGCCGTTCAGCCGGCCTGGCCGACACGGCGGCCGGTGATGCGGCTCGGCCGAATCCGCAGGTAGAGCTCCCGGACACCGCCCGCCCACGGCTCGACGCCCGCCTCACGGACCGACGCGCGCTCCTCCTCGGACTCCACGTGGTGCAGCGAACCCTGGATCAGGACGCTCCATCCCGCACGCGCCGCCGGGTCCAGCTCATCGATCTCGAACGCGACCTGGTACTCGGCGTTCGAGATCCCGGTGCGAAGGTCCTCATCGGTCGGGCTGTCCTGGGCGGTCCGGAAGACGATCGTGCCCTCGTGCAGCTTGTAGTTGACCGGGAGGATCGTCGGACCGTACCGGCCGACGTAGGCCAGCCGCCCGACACCGCCCGACGAGATCAACCGCAGGCACTCGTCCTCGTCCAGGGCCAGCGGGGGCGTTCCACCGTCCTGTCCCGGGCTCGCGGGCCGCGCCTCGGCCGAGCCGGCCGGCTCACCCGTCATGCCATCACCCACGTCGATCAGTCCCATCTGAGATCAGCCGGAGCCGTACCAACCGGGACGTTCCCCGATCCCCGCCACCGAACCAGCCCCGCCGGGGCCCGGCCGCGTGGGCGGGATGTGTCCCGGAGCTCCGCGGGGTACCGCCGGACGGCATCGATGGGGAGGCGCGGCGGGGGCCGGGGGCGAAGCGGGCCGCACGCAGCGAAGTAGCAGACCCGCTCCGCCAGGGGGAACCCCCGGCCGCAACACTACCTTTACGTGACGGTAGGGTGAAGCCCGGTCGAGAGCGGTCACCCTGCCCGGTCACCGGGTCGGGAGCGGTCGCCCCGTCCTGGTCATCGCGTCCGCTCATCGCGGCCGGCCGGACATCCTCCCTCTTTGCACCCGGCACGCCGTGCGGGGCCGCCGCCTGCCGCCCATCGCCCCATCACGGAGGATCATCGTGCCCACCTACCGCGTCCGAACGAACGACGGGGATCTGCGCACCGTCCAGGCGCTACGACTGTGCGCCGACCTTCACCATGTCCGCCTGGAGGAGCGCGCCGCCGGGGACTGGCGGACGGTGCTGGAGGTTCCGCTCGGGGAGGTCGAGCAGGTCCAGCGCCGGCTCAACGAGCCGAACGGCAGCTGGATCTGGATCACCGAGAAGCTGCCGGCCGCCCCGTCCGCATGAGGCGGTGGACCGCCGGCTCAGGACGCGGATTTCAGGGCGTCGGTGAGTTCGGTGGAGAAGCGTTCGGCGTCGGCGAGGCGGGTGCGGATCTCCTCGCAGCGCCGTAGGACCATGTCGCGGTAGCCGGTCAGTCGTCCGGTCAGTTCGGACCGGCGTTCGGCGCACGGGTCGGTCTGGAGTTCGTCCAGGACGCCGAGCAGGTCCCGCATCTGCTCGAGCGTGAAGTCGAGCGGCTTCATCCGCTTGATGACCATGAGCCGGGTGACGTCCGCCTCGGTGTAGAGGCGGAATCCGCCCTGGGAGCGCGCGGAGGGCGGGGCCAGTCCGACCTCCTCGTAATGCCGGATGGTGCGCAGGCTCAGCCCGGTGCGGTCGGCGACCTCACCGATCTGCATGTGCGTTGCGCCCATCCACGTCCTCCAGCGTCATCACCCACGTCGCCTGCCGTAATCGCTCAAGCTTGCCACTTCGCGCCGTCCGGCGCGATCTACGGCCGGGC
Organism: Actinoallomurus rhizosphaericola; assembly: GCF_024055675.1. Classification (NCBI taxonomy): domain Bacteria; kingdom Bacillati; phylum Actinomycetota; class Actinomycetes; order Streptosporangiales; family Thermomonosporaceae; genus Actinoallomurus; species Actinoallomurus rhizosphaericola. Next base: position 206,733 of record NZ_JAMXMW010000016.1, read on the forward strand.
CCGGCCATGGGCGCCGCCGGGCCGGTGCCTCAGTCGCCGATTCCGGCCGCGAGCAGCGGGGTGAGGGTGATGTCGGGGTGCTCGCGTTCGATGGTGCGCAGGCGCCACTTGTCGCTGAAGACGGCGAGGAGGGAGCCGTCCAGGACCCGGGTGAGGACCTCGACGCCCCGCCGGCCGGCGAGGGCCTCCACCGACGCCTGGTCGGTGACGCGGGCGGTGGTGTACTCCAGGCGGCTCAGCTCGATCGGCGCGCCGAACTCCTGCTCCATGCGATGCGCGACGACCTCGAACTGCAGCGGGCCGACGGCGGCCAGCACCGGGGCCTGGTCGCCGCGCACGTCGCTGCGCAGCACCTGGACCGCGCCCTCGGAACCGAGCTGGTCGATGCCGCGGCGGAACTGCTTGGCGCGGCCGTTGTCCCTGGCCCGGGCGACCATGAAGTGCTCGGGCGCGAACGCCGGGATCGGCGGGAAGACGATGGGGGTCTTGACGTAGAGCGTGTCGCCGACGGTCAGGCCGGCGGCGTTCGACAGGCCGATCACGTCACCGGGATAGGCGACGTCCACGGTGGAGCGGTCCCGGCCGAACACCGTCTGGGCGTACTTCGTGGCCAGCGGCCGACCCGTCGGCTCGTGGATCAGGGTCATGCCGCGCTCGAACCGGCCGGAGCAGACGCGGATGAAGGCGAGCCGGTCGCGGTGCGCCCGGTCCATTCCCGCCTGGACCTTGAAGACCTGTCCGGAGAAGGGCCCGTCGACCGGGCGTTCCCGCCCGTCGGCGCCGGCCCGGGGCGTCGGCGCGGGGGCGAGCGCGCGGATCGCCTCCAGCAGGTTCCGTACGCCGAAGTTGGGCAGCGCGGCGCCGAACAGCACCGGCGTGCAGATGCCGGCCCGGTACGCCTCCAGGTCCAGGTCGGCGCCGATCTCCGCGACGAGGGCGAGCTCCTCCTGCGCGGTGTGCCAGGCGTCGCCCTCCTCGGCCGCCGCCCGCCCGGCCGGCACGGTCTCCTCGATCGCCCGCCTGGCCCCGCCCGGCGTACGGCGGTAGCGGGTGTACGTCCCGCCGGCGCGGTCGATCAGGCCGCGGAAGTCACCGGCGACGCCGACCGGCCAGTTCAGCGGAGCCGGCTGCAGGCCGATGCGCTGCTCGACCTCGTCCAGCAGCTCGAGGGGCTCACGGCCGGGCCGGTCCCACTTGTTGACGAACGTGATGACCGGGATGCCCCGATGGCGGCACACGTCGAACAGCTTGAGGGTCTGGGCCTCCAGGCCCTTGGCGGAGTCCAGCAGCATGATCGCCGCGTCGACGGCGGCCAGCACCCGGTAGGTGTCCTCGGAGAAGTCGGCGTGGCCGGGGGTGTCCAGCAGGTTCAGGAGCGTGTCGCCGAACTCGAACCGCAGCACCGAGGAGGTGATCGAGATGCCGCGGTCGCGTTCCATCTCCATCCAGTCGGAGGCGACTCCGCGCCGTCCGGCCTTGCCGTGGACCGCGCCGGCCTGCTCGATGGCCGCCGCGTGCAGCGCCAGCGCCTCGGTCAGCGTGGACTTGCCCGCGTCCGGGTGACTGATCACCGCGAAGGTACGGCGCCGGGCGGCCTGCTCCACGACGTCCGTGACCCGTTCGGTCTCCTGCTCGACCGCTGTCACCCTGGCGTTCCCTCCCGTACGTGCCCGTCTTCTCCCACCCGGGCGCCTACCCTAACGTTAGGGTCGATTGAGGGTGGTCCGTCCTGGACGACCGCCGGACTAGACGGCGGTGCCGAGGAGGTAGCCGAGGGTCGCGGCCAGCAGCCCCAGTGCCAGGCTCCCGAAGGCGTTGAGGCCGGCCTCCAGGAGCGAGCCCTCCTCCAGGAGACGGGTGGTCTCGAAGCCGAAGGTGCTGAAGGTGGTCAGGGCGCCGCAGAACCCGGTGCCGGCCAGGGTGACGACCGGCTTCGGCAGGTCGTGGGCGGCGCCGGTGAGCAGGCCGAGGATCAGGCAGCCGATGAGGTTGACGGTGAAGGTGCCCCAGGGGAGGACGCCGTTGCCGCGCTGCTGGACGAACCGGTCGATCAGGTAACGGCTGGGCGCTCCGAGGGCACCGCCGAGCAGCACCAACAGGACGGTCACCGCTCCTCCTTCCCCTTGTCGCGGCCGACGTAGCGGTAGACCTCGACCGGCTCGAGGGTGACCAGCCCCTCGTCGATGAGCTCGTCGAGTTCGAGGAGAAAGTCGACGATCTTGTCTTCGGCGTCGACGATCACGATGGCCAGCGGCAGATCGTCGCTCAAGGACAGGATCCGGCTGGTGTGGATCCGGGACGAGGCGCCGAATCCCTCGATGCCGCGGAACACGCTCGCGCCGGCCAGCCCGCGCTCGCGGGCGCGGTGCACGATCTCGGCGTAGAGCGGCTTGTGGTGGTACTGGTCGGTCTCGCCGATGAGGATCGTCACGCGGCAGGCGGTGCCGTGGAGTCTCATGCCCGCTCACTCCCTCGGTTCCGGCGTACGGGCAGCCCGGCGATCAGGCGGGCCAGCGCCATTCCGCACCAGACCGCGACCAGACCGCCCACCAGGCTATTGACCACGTACGCGTCGGCGAGCGTCCACGCGCCGTGTCCCGCCAGATTCCTGATCTCTACGGCGAAGGTCGAGAAAGTGGTGTAACCGCCGAGGAAACCGACGCCGAGGAAGGGACGGACGTACCGGTTCGGCGGCCACACGTCGAGGACGAGCACCATGAGCAGCCCGAGGGCGAAGCAGCCGGTGAGGTTGATCGAGAACGTGGCCCACGGGAAGTGACCGGGCTTGACCGGCATCGCCGCGGAGATGAGGTAGCGGGCGACGCTGCCGAGCGCGCCGCCGAGCGAGATCACCGCCAGGACGCTCCACTGCCGGTCGCGGCGCGGCGATCGCCGGGGCGCGAAGACGTCGCGGTCAGGGTCGTTGCTCAGGTCGACGTCGGGGTCGATGGGCAGGTCGGCGGGCTCCTCGACGGGGTGGCCGACCGGGCCGTCGGGGGACGGGGAGGTCACGGCATCCTCTCGTTCGGCTGCATGCCACCTCCCTGACCTCGAGCCAGGGACCGTCAGCGGCGGCGCCGCGGTTCAGGTGAGCCCCATCACCTCTGCCGTCTTCCATTCTGCCCTATGTCCCGAGACGCCATCACTTCGACCACGCGGCCCTGAGATCGAGAGCGGTCACCAGTGGTCGTGGTGGAGCACGGTCTCCAGGGGGCGCCGGCGGCGCCAGCCGTGCCGTTCGAGGTCCGGCACGGTCTCCAGGTGAGTGACCGGGCCCAGGCACAGCCAGGCGACCGGACGGATTCCGGCCGGGACGCCGAGCAACTGACGCAGGTACGGCTCCCGGTAGAAGGACACCCAGCCGACGCCCAGTTTCTCGGCGGTGGCGGCCAGCCACAGGTTCTGGATGGCCAGGCAGACCGAGTAAAGTCCCGCGTCGGCGATGGCGTGCCTCCCCAGCACCGCCGGGCCGCCTCGTTCGGGATCGTAGGTGACCACGACCGACAGGCTGCTCTCCAGCACACCGTCGATCTTGATCCGGGCGAAGCGGTCGGCGTCGGCGCCCTTGAGCGTGGCCGCGAACTCGGCGCGCTCGTGCTGGACGTGGTCGTGGAAGGCGCGCCGGACGGCCGGGTCCCGCACGAGGATGAAGTCCCAGGGCTGGGACAGCCCGACGCTGGGCGCGGCGTGCGCCGCGGTGAGGATGCGGTGCAGGACCTCTTCGGGTATCGGCGCGCCGGTGAACTCGGCACGCACGTCGCGGCGGCGATGGATCAGGTCGTAGATATCGGCGTTCAAGAGCATGCTCCCGTTGCGTACGAGGACTCGTCCGGACGTCGACCCGGTCCGGGATCGACGGCGATCACGATCTTCCAGTGTCGAGCGGCTCATGGCGCACGCCCGCAGGGCATGCCGAGGTGCCGCTTGCGGGGTTTGCTTGGACGAGCTAATTTTTGCTCATGCGAGCAAGAACCTTCACCGAGTCGGGCAGGCGCGCGCAGATCGTGACGGCGGCGATCGAGGTGATCGCCGAGGTGGGGTACGCCAAGGCGTCCTTCAGCCGGATCGCCAAGCGCGCCGGCCTGTCGAGCACCGGCATGATCAGCTACCACTTCGCCGGCAAGGACGACCTGATCGCGGCGTGCGTCGCCGAGATCGAGCAGGTCACCGAGGCGTTCATGCAACCGCACATCGACGCCGCCGACGGCCACGTCGCGCAGCTGCGCGCCTACGTCGAGTCGAACCTCGCGCTCGTCGGCGAGCACCCCGCCGCCGTCCGGGCGCTCATCGACATCGTGCGGAACTCCGGCTCGCAGAGCGCCGCCGTCAACGGACGCCTCGCCATGGTCGAGGAGCACTTCCGCACCGGGCAGGAGGCGGGCGTCTTCCGTCCCTTCGACACGCGGACCGTGGCGATCGCGCTCATCACCGGCCTCGACGCGGTCGTCGTCACCGCATCCGCCGCCGTACCCGAACCCGCCGAGCTCGCCCGCCTGGGCCGCGAGCTCGCCGATCTCTACGTGCGGGCGACCGCAGCCGATCCCGAGGGAGAGACCGCATGATGATCGACGAGAGGCCCGTGCCCGACGCGGGCCTGCGCCGGGTGGTCCGCGCGAACGTGATGACCGTCGTGTTCGAGGTGGTCGTGCCGATGGCACTGTTCTACGGCCTGCGCGCCGTGGGCGTGAGCCAGTGGTGGGCGCTGATGGCCGGCGTCCTGGTGGCCGCGCCGTACGTGGTGTGGACCGTGGTGCGCGACCGCCGGGTCGACCTCCTCGCCCTGGTCGCCGTGAGCGTCATGGTGCTGTCCGTCGTGCTCGGCCTGCTGTCGGACGACCCGCGCGCCCTCGCGATCCGGGAGGGGTGGACCGCCGCGCTGGGCGGCCTGTTCGGCGCGTGGATGCTGGTCACCGTCTTCATCGGCAGACCCGCCCAGCTCACGTTGGGCCGCGCGATCGCCGAGATCAAGCGCGGCGCCGAGGGCGCGGCCGCGTGGGCGGACCGCTGGAACACCGACGCCCGCTTCCGGCGCGGGCTGCGCATCGACACGGCCGCCTGGGGCGCCGTGCTGCTGGCCAACGCGATCGTGCACATCGTGCTCGTCTACACGCTGCCGATCGACCTGATCTCCCTGGTCACCACCGTGGCGTGGTTCGCCGCCATGGCCGGTCTGATCGCCTGGCACGTCTGGTACATCCGCAGGGAGAACCTCGAGGCCTGACAGCGATGATCGAGCGCCTCCTCGCCCGGGCCCGACCGGACGCCGGGCGCGGCGCTCAGGAGAGGTCCGTCCGCTTCAACCGCCGAAGAGCCGCAGGCGGTGCGCCGTGGCCGCGGCCTCCCCGCGCGAGGTGACGCCGAGCTTGGCGAGGATCCGGGAGACGTGGACGCTGGCCGTCTTCTCCGTGATGAAGAGCCTCGCACCGATCTCCCGGTTGGAGTGACCGTCCGTCAGCAGCCGGAGTACCTCGGCCTCGCGCGGGGTGAGTCCGAGCATGTCGATCTTCCGGGTCTCCTCCGCCGCCTCGGAGGCATCGGAGGCCGGAAGGCGTACGCTCCGGGCCAGGGCGTCGATCTCCTCCTGGAGGAATCCGGCGCCGAGAGCACCGGCCTCCTCCGCGGCGGACGCGAGCAGCGCCCGCGCGGTGCGGTTGTCGCGTAGTGCGATGGCCGCCTCGGCGGCGCGTACCCGCGCGTGACAGGCGAGATGGGGATTGCCCGCCTTCTCCCACGCGGTGACGACCTCGTGCCAGGCCGGGCTGGTCGTCTCGAGGGAATCCATCTCGGCGGCGAACTGCGCGGCGTAGGCGTGCCATGGCGGAGTGTCGGCCGGGAGGCGGGCCGCCACCGCGGAGAGGACCTCGGTGAGGCTGCCGGCCGCGTGAGACTCCGCGAACGCGCGCAGCCGCGTCCGCGCCCGTACCTCGACCATCGCGCCGGTGGTGACCAGCGCCCACGTGTGGACCACGAGCTGGCCGCGCTCCGGCGCCGCGTCGAGGGCCCGCGCCAGCACCTGCCGGGCGTGATCGATCCGGTCCTCCCGCAGAGCGATCTCCGCGTCGAGGCGCGCCATCGGCAGGAGACCGTCCTCATGACCGAAATCCGGGCCGAATTCGCCGGCGGCCAGCCCGAGGTACCGCTTGGCGGCCGCCAGGTCACCGCGTGCGAGCGCGAGGTCACCGCGCAGCAGGTGCAGATAGGCCACGAAGACACCGCTGACGTTCTCTTCCGACGCCTCCATCGCCGCCGCGGCGTCGGCCCAGCGCCCCATCGAGAAGAGGGCCATGCCGAGGTTCGCGGTCAGGAAGGCGCCGAGAGTGGCGGAAAGGCCGCTCTTGTGCGCCGCGTCCAGCCCCTCACGGGTGACGGTCACCGCCTCCGCGTAGAGGCCGACGGCCCAGAGCTGGACGGAGAGGTTGACACACGCGCGTGTCAGCCCGGGCAGGTCGTTGCGGCTCTTGGCGAGCACCCGCGCCGCCTCGAACACGGTCACCGCGTCCTCGTGGCGGCCGTCGTAGGCGAGCGCCGTGCCCTGCGTCGTCAGGGCGGCCACCTGGAGCTCGTCGTCTCCCAGGGCGCGAGCGATCCGCACGGCCTCCCCGCTCACCCGGCTCCCGGCGGCGGCGTCTCCCCGAGTGGTCAGCGCGGAGCCCAGGATCTCCAGCACGGTGCCACGGGTGACGGACGTTCCCGTCGGGACCAGCCGCACGGCCTCCTCGAGAGCGGGCACGGCGTCCGCATGACCGAGGCGGAGCAGGAGCCTGCCACGGCGTGCGAGCAACAGCGCCGCTCTCTCGGGTTGCCGAGCGCGGTCGACATTGGCCAGGGCCTGCTCCGTCAGGACGAGACCCTCCTCATGTTCGCCGGCGAGCCACGCCGCGTGCGCCGCCTCGTACTCGAGTTCGTGCCGGTCGGCCGCCTCCGGCACGTGAGCCGACAGGTCCAGCGCGCGCCGGAGCAACTGGTACTGCTCGACGTGCGCGCTCAGCCCCTTGGCGACGGCCGCGGCCCGCAACAGGGCCGGCAGCTCGCGGGTCGGCTCACCCGCTCCCGCCCAGTGGTACGCGAGGCTGCTCGGCAGATGTTCCGGCGGCAGGAGCTCCGGCCGGCCCTCGAGCGCGAGGGCGTACGCGCGGTGCAGCCGGATGCGTTCGCCCGGCAGGAACTCGTCGAAGACCGCCTCCCGTACGAGAGCGTGCCGGAAGTCGTAGCCATCACCGTCCGCCGCGAGCACGTACGCGTCGATGGCCGAGCGCAGGGCGTCGAGCAACGCCTCGTCCGGCATGGCGGCCACCGCCGCCACGACCTGATGGGACACCCGGGACCGCTCGATCGCGACGAGCCGGATCACCCGTTGCGCCGGTTCGGGGAGGCGCTCGACCCGGCTGACCAGAAGGTCGCGCAGAGAGTCGTCCAGGCTGGACATCCCGCTGCGCCATACCCGGACCAGCTCCTCGACGAAGAACGCGTTCCCGCCGGAGCGCTCGAAGATCCGATCGACGAGCGCGGGTGGCGGCTCCGTGCCGAGCGCGCTCGTCATCAGCTCGGCGGTCTCCGCATGGGTGAAGCGTCCGAGTTCGATGCGCTGGACGCCCTCCACGCGATTCAACTCGGCCAGGAACGGCCGGAGCGGATGGCCCCGGAAGAGGTTGTCGGTGCGATACGTCGCGACGATGAGAGCGCGAGTGCCCCGGAGGCTGCGCGCCAGGACGTCGAGGAGCGCCCGCGTCGACCGGTCCGCCCAGTGCAGGTCCTCGATGAGGAGCACCACGGGCCGCTCGGCCCCGAGCCGTTCGACGAACACGGCGAACTGGTGGAAGAGCCGGGCCTGACCGGCGGGCGTCTCTCCGGTGGGGCCCGGCAGCAACAGCTCGGGGAACAGCTGAGCGAGCTCCGGCAGGGAGGGCAGCAAGGAGACCAGCCGGTCCACACCGAGCCCGCGGACGAGCCCGCGGAGCGCCGTGATGATCGGCGCGAGCGGGAGGCCCTCCAATCCGGACTCCACACACGCCCCGGACAGGACCAGCGCGCCGGAGTCCTCGGCCGCGTCGGTGAACCGCTCGACCAGCCGGGTCTTGCCGACGCCCGCCTCGCCACCGACCAGCACGACCTGTGGTCTGCCCCCGGCGGTCTGGTCGAGTGCCGTGGCGAGCCTCTCGTACTCTCGCCGTCTGCCGATGAACGACCGGGCGGGCGTCCTGTCCATGCTTCCTCCCGATGTGGCGGTGGGCGGCCGACGGGGCCGGCGACCGCCTCGCGTGGACGACGCGGGGTCCGGTATTCCAACGATGCGTGACCTTAACCGGTGCCCGTGGTCGGGAAGAAGCTCGAACCGCGGAGGGCCCCGGCGAAACCGCCGGGGCCCTCCGCAGTCGCGTCAGCTGGATCGGCCGGTCAGGGCCACGGGTTGAGGCGAACGGAATTGATCGGCGTAAAGTCGTAGTTCACGCCGATCGCCTGAGCGGCGATATGGCCGTTGGGCACGGTGCAGTTCGTGCCGTTATAGCCATAGCACAGATCGAGACTAGCGCCGCCCGTCTGGTTATTCGCGATCTGGTGCAACCCGTACTCGTTGCTGAGGTTGTGGTATCCGTAGCTCCAGAAGACGGCTTCTGGGTTACTGGTGCTATTGTCCTGATTCTGCGGGTAGATGCAGACCGCGCCGTCCGGGCATCCCTCCCATGTCGAGGCCTGCGCGAGGGTGACCGGGCCGAGCGCCATCGCGCCGGTCGCGGCGATCGCGAGCGCCGCGACCTTCCCGGCCGTGCTCCGCCAGGCGCGCGCGGACCTGCTGAACGTGCGCTTCATGGTTGCTCCTTGGGTTTCGCGGAGAGAGGAAGAATCCGCGAGTGAGCCAATCACGGGCGGTGGGCGTCACGCCATTACACTTTCGTGGCAGTTCGTTCGACCACCACCGGAATCCGCTTGGCCCCGATCATCGTCCACTGGTCATGAGGTTCGACCTCCGAAGGCGAGGCGACGCGGATTTCCCGATAGCGGCTCAGCAGCATCTCGAGCGCGATTCTGGTCTCCAGGCGGGCGAGCGGTGCGCCCAGGCAGAAGTGGATTCCGTGCCCGAAGGAGAGGTGCCTGTTCGATGGCCGGTGGACATCGAAGTGATCCGGCGCGTCGAACAGGTGCTCATCGCGGTTGGCCGACGCCAGCCACACGTTGACGAAACGCCCGGCCGGTATTCGCCGCCCGGCGAGTTCGGTCTCCCGGGTCGTACGGCGGGCCGTGCTGGTGAAGGGAGGGCGGCTCCGGAGCACCTCCTCCACGGTCGCGGGGATGAGCCCGGGATCCCGGCGCAGTCCGGCGGCGACGCCGGGATTCTCGTCGAGGCACAGCACGGCGTTGCCGAGAGTGACCGTCGTGGTGATGTGCCCGGCGATCAGGAGCGCGCCCGTGAACCCGACGATCTCGTCGTTCGAGAGCCGGCGCCCCTCGACCTCCGCCCGGACCAGGCCGCTGATCAGGTCCGGACCCGGCACCGCCCTCCTCCGTTCGATGTGCTCGAGCAGGTAGGGCTCCATGTCCGCCAAGTGGAGATCATCCTCTCCGGTGCCGGGCGCGGTGCCGCCCCCGGCCAGCAGGATGTCCGCCCACCGGCGGAAGAGCACCCGGTCCTCGGCCGGGACACCGAGCATCTCGGCGATGATGACGACCGGTAGGGGATGCGCCAGATCGTCGATGAGCTCGAACGCGCCCCCGCCGTCGGCCTTGTCGAGCAGCTCGGCGACGACGGCCGCGACGCGCGGCGCGAGCCCTTCGATCATGCGAGGGGTGAACACGCGCGACACCAGGCCGCGGAGCCGCCCGTGCCGCGGCGGGTCCATCCAGGAGAAGTTCCCGCTGTAGAACAGCTCCAGGCCGTCCGGGGTCCGGATGCCGTCCATCATCGCGACGGAGAAGGTGGACCAGTCCGAGAGGACGGTCAGCGCCTCCGCGTGGGAGAAGACGTGCCAGACGTCGCGCCGGTGATCGTGCCAGACGGGATGATCACGGCGCATCCGGTCGAGCCAGTCGAAGAGCCGGGACGGCCGGTAGACGCGGCCGGCCGTATCGGAGCCCGCCGTACCGGAGCCGGCCGGCGCACGTCCCTCGCCGGTCTCCTGGGACGGGGTGTCGGGTGCGCGCACGGCTCAGGCCCTTCCGTCTTCCCGGATACGCGAACGGAGCCGCTCCAGCCGGTCGAGCACGGCGGGCAGCGGCGGCGCGGCGTTTCCCCCGCCGCGCGCGGACGACGCGCTCCGCCCTGGTACGGGCGGCACGACCTCGATGTTCGGCCGGTCTCCGAGGTCCTTCAGATGGCGCTGCGTCACCGGGTTGTTCTCGCCTCCGGGCGGCAGGGTCGGCGCGACGGCGATCGCGGCGGTCGTGCACTGGAGCGCGGCGAGCATCGGGGTGTCGGCGAATCCCAGCGCGAACCGGGCGATGAAGTGCATGGTCGCCGGGTAGACGACGATCGCGTCCGGCCACTCGGCGTACCGGACGTGCGGGACGTCGGCGCCCGGGTGCTCGGGCCAGGTGTCCAGCGGGACGTCACGGCCGATGAGCGGTGCCAGCGCGCCGCGCGACACGAAGCGCTCGGCGCTGCGGGTGATGACGATCCGCAGGTCAGGCTCGGGATAGAAGTTCCTGAACCAGTTGATCCAGAACGGCAGCAGCGCCGCGGCGAGGGAGCCGGTGCCGAAGAGCAGCAGGCGGTCCGCGGTGAACGGCGGTGGCGGCCCCAGGGCCGGCATGCCGGGAGAGGTCTGGTCGTGGTCGTCCATGACGGTGTTCGTCGCCTTCCTGGGCGGGGGATCATCTGGTGGGAGCCGGGGTCCCGCCGGCCGCCGGGCCCGGTGACGTGTCACGAGAGCAGCAGGATCCGGTCCCACGCCGCCACGTCCCCGCCGGCGCCGCGCCGTCCGGATCCGAGCAGGTGGCCGGGGGTGACCGTCAGCAGCGCCGCGGCACAGCCCGCCGCGCCCTCGTACATCCCGGCCGCGTCCACGCCGGTCCAGCGCGTGACCCTGCCGGCCTCGATGTCCGGGACCGAGTGCCGGAAGACGAAGGGGGCGTCCTCGTCCGCCTCGTCCATCATGCGGAGGGCCATCCGCCGGGCTCCGGCCAGCAGCGCCGGGTCCCGGGCGGCCGTGCCGACGCGATGCAGCGCCTGGATCAGTCCGGCGTGGCCGTGGCACACGGTCGGGCCGACGAGTCGCCGTTCCTCCTCGGACCGCTGCATGACGGCCCGCAACGCCTCGACGGCGAGGCTTCGCCGGCCGGCGTCGTCCAGGGCCACGCCCGCCAGGTGCAGGGCTGCGGCCACTCCGGCCGTACCCGTGCACCACGCCGCCGTGGACCGGGAACCGCCCTCGCCCGGCTCCTGCTCGTCGCCGGTCCGGGCGGGCCAGTACGGCCCGTGAGCGTCGCGGCGGGCCTGGGCGACCAGCCATTCGGCCATGGCCTCGATCGCATCGGCCTGTCCGCGCACCGCGTGGCCGCGGGACAGGCCGAGGGAGAGCAGGGCCAGCGGTCCCGCGACGCCGTGCGCCACGCCGACCTCGAAGACGTCGCCCGAGCCCTCGGCCGGGAGGGGCGTCCCCTTCGACGCCGCCGTCCACCAGCCCGGCCGGGTCCGGCCGTTCACCTCGATCGGCTCGGTCAGCCGTACGAGACGCCGCAGCGTCGCCCGGAGGGCCGGGACCGTGTCGGGGTGGGCGGCGGTTCCGTCGTCCACCGCGTCCAGCAGCAGCCGCCCGACTCCGGTGCAGCCGCTGATGAGGTCGTGTTCGCGCCCCGACACGCCGGCCGTGCCGGGGGCGCCGGCGGGGGCGTTCAGCCGTTCCCGCAGCCTGCCCGCGACCGCGCCGAGCAGGTTCCGGCGCAACGCGCCATAGTCGCCCTCGCGCGCACCGCAGGTCTGAACGGCCGACAGCACCGCGGCCGGTCCGAGCGCGAGCCCGGCCGAAGGCTCCGATGAGATCGCGTCCACCGCCCTCCGGAGGTGCGCGTGTGCCGTGGCGGCCCAGCGTGAGTCGCTCCAGGCGAGGGTTCCGTAGAACGCCGCGACGCCGGGGTGGCCGCGGGCGAGCCCGGTCGCCGCCCAGCCGCCGTGTGCGGGCGTGCGGTCCGCGGCCGAGACCGCGGCGACGGTCACCGGGTCGGCGAGGCGCTCCGCGATGAGCCGGATGAGTTCGGCCGCGCGCTCGGCGTGCGCGCCGCTCAGCAGTCCCGGATCCGGCGCCGGTCGCCCGGGTGCGGCGCTCATTCGCCGGCCTCCGGGTCCGGGCGCCGGGCCGGCCAGGACGATCGGAGCCCGGCCGGAGGTCCGGCCAACGCCTCGGGGTCGCACTCGACGACCCCGGTGAACCGCTCCGGCCGGAACAGCTCCCCGATCATGCGGATGACGTCGTCGGCCGGCGTGTCGGCCAGTGACGCCGGCAGACGTTCGAGGCGGGTGGTGTCGTGGCCGCACCGGAGCATGTGCGAGAGCCAGGTCGCGAGGGACGCCTGGGAGTCGCAGGCACGGTACAGCTCACCGACCGCGTACCGGCGCGCTTCGGCGATCTCGCCCGCGGCCGGAGGTTCGGCGACGGCCCGCTCCAGCAGTTCCCGGATGGCGTGGAGCGTCTCGGCGGTCGTCGCGGTGGCGGTGGCGGCCTGGATCTGGACGATGGGCCGCCCGAGGACCACGTCGACGGCGGTCGACACGTGATAGGCGAGTCCCCGGCGCTCGCGGACGGCGGTGGCCAGGGGCGCCGAGGGACGGCCGCCGACCAGGAGGTCGGCGAGCCGGCCGGCCGGCCCGCCGGGGTCCGTGAGGCCGACGCCCGCGGCGAGGAGGGCGATGTGGCTCTGTTCGGCGCCCGTGCGACCGGCGGCGATCTCGATGCCGGGCTCCGCGGGCGGCCGGCCGTCCGGGGGCGCCGTGGCCGGCCGAGGTGACGGCGCCCAGCCCGCCAAGGCCGTCTCGGCCGCGGCGACCATGCGGCCGGGCGGAAGATCACCGACCATCACCAGGGTCGCCGACTGCGGCCGGATGACGGACCGGTGGTAGCGCAGCACGTCATCGGTCGTGACCGTGCGGAGGTCGGCGGGTCTCGGCGGCGCGAGCAGCAGCGCCCGCTCGCCGAAGAACCGCTCGTAGAGGAGGGCCTGGCCGACTCGTCCGGGCATGGTCTGCCCGGCCTCCGCCAGCGCGGCCACGCGGCCGCGCTCGGCGGCGACCCGCCCGTATCGATCGCCGTCGGGGTCCGCCACCGCCTCCGCCAGCACCCGGAGCAGCGTGGTCAGGTGATCCGAGCGGGCATGGCCCGAGAAGACGATCCACTCCCGTTCCCGGCGGGCCCGCAGCGCACCTCCGCTGTCACCGAAGGCCGTCTCCGCGGCCTGGGCGACCGGCCCACCGGCGCCGCCGAGGACCGTACGGCAGAGGAGTTCGGCGCGCGCGGCGTCGGCGGGGCCGGCGATCTCGTTCGGGAGGTGAAGCCGGAGCTCGACCAGCGGGGCCGAGCGGTCCGGTACGGCCACGACGCGCAGGCCGCCGGGCAGCCTGCGGTCGACCGGCTCGCGCCAGAGCGGCACGTCGTGTCGCCTGCTCGGCCGAGGTGATCCCTGACGTGTCGGCCCGTGGGTGAGCACCGCCCGTGGCGCGCGCCGCAGCGACTCGGCCGCGGCGGCGACCTGTTCGGCGCTCACCTCGCCGAAGCTCTTCGGCAGTCGATCGAGCAGCGTTCCGTCGCCGAAGAGGATCTCCAGCCTGCCGACGGCCCGGGCCTGCGCCGCCACGGGATCGTGGTCGCGATGAACGCCCGCCGCCCGTACGGTGATCGCGCGGGCGAGCTCCGCGTCCGACGGACCGCGGTCCGCGAGGTCGAGCAGCTCCGCGTCGAGCGCGTCGATGACCCGGTCCGCCTCGACGGCCGGCTCGTGGACGGCCGTGAGGAGAAGGGTGTCGGGGTGACGGGCGTCGAGGGGCCCGAAGAAGCCGCAGCCGGAATCGAGCGCGTGGACCCACGCCCCCTGGTCGTCGAGCCGTCGCCGCAGCCGCGCGACCGGGCCCCGGGTGAGCAGGTCCTGGAGGACGACGTGGGCGAGGTAGCGCTCGAGGTGCCGGCCCGGATCCGGTGCCCGGTAACCGATCGCCACGGCCGGCGCCGCCGGAATCCGCGCCTCGTGGTGCGCCCGGATGGCGGCCTCCGGCGGCGGCTCGTCGAGCGGGCCGGCCGGCACCGCGTCCCGGGGCGGGAGATCCCCGAAGTGACGGTGGACGAGATCGGCGGCCTGACCGGGGTCGAACCGCCCCGCCAGGGTCAGCACCGCGTTGCCCGGGGTGTAGTAGGCGTCGAAGAAGTCCGAGGCGTCCTGAGGAGTGACCTTCTCGAGGTCCTCGAAACAGCCGTAGCCGTCATGGGCGTTGGGGAACGTCCGGTACAGGACGGCGGGGAGCAACGGCCAGGGGAATCCGCCGTAGGGCCGGTTGAGGACCCTGAGGCGGATCTCCTCCTTCACGACGTCCACCTGACCGCGGAGGACGGTCTCGGTGATGCGCGGCCCGCGCATCCGGTCCGCCTCCAGCCGCAGGACGAGGTCCAGGGCCTCGGGTGGCACGTGCTGGTGGTATTCGGTGTGGTCCTGATGCGTCGAGCCGTCGGCCGTGCCCCCGGCCCGCTCGATCTCCCCGACATGGGACGTGGTCTCGGCGTCCTCGCCACGGTGGAACATCAGGTGTTCGAAGAGGTGCGCGAAGCCGGCTCGTCCGGGCGGCTCGGTCCGGAAGCCGACGCCGTAGTGCACGCCGACGCCGAGCGTCGCCCGGCCGGGGTGGGGTCGCAGCAGCACGCGCAGGCCGTTGGCCAGCGTGATCCGCCTGGTGGTGGTCTCCCGGGCGGGGGAGTTCGAGTCCGTGGTCATCGGCCTTACCAGGTGAGGGCGGCGGCACCGTCGGAGTCGACGAGATCCGCGACGAGCGTCAGCGATCGGCGCAGGGACTCCTCGTGCCATCCCGCGAAGGCGGCGAAGTCGTACGCGTGCGTGAGGATCCGGACGGCGGCGGCTCGCCCGGCGGGCGGCACCGGCGACCGTCCGTAGCCCGCGAAGAGCGCCTGGGCGAGGTCGCCGGGGGGTGGAGTGCCGGGCCGGACCGCCCGGAGCCCGACGCCCAGCTCCAGGATCTCGCCGAGCAGCCAGCCGAGGTCGAACGTCCACGGCCCCGGCGTCACGTCCTCACCGGTGAAGAGGACCCCGCGGCCCGGATCCGCGCGATCGGGAACCAGGGTCCCGAGGCTCGGGCCGCCGTGCAGCAGCACCGGCGCGCCCTCCGTCCGCATGAGTCCTTCGCACCAGGTGGACACCCGGCACAGGCGATCCGCGCCGAGCACCTCGTCGATCAGCGTCCGCAGCCGCGCCGTACGCCCCACCTCGCTCCTCGCGGAGAGCCGCTCGGCGAGACGGGCGGGCCCGCGGGGCGGGCGCGCGGCGACGTCGGCCGGCACGGGCGACTCGTGGACGCGCCGGAGCGTCCGGCCGACGCCCCTCAGCAGCGGCCCGGCGCCGGTGCGCGCCGGGTCGTCGCCCGCGAGGAGGGCACCGGCCAGCGACACCGGACCCGGCGCCTCGTACCGAACACCGTCCTGGACGCGCTCGGGCAGGACCGGCCGCACGGCGTCCCGGGACAACCGCGAGATCAGGTCGCGGACGCTCGCCGGGGGCGTCGCGAGAGGCGTGGCCATGGCCGGCCCCGGGCTCCGGACCCAGGCGAACCGGTCGTCTCCCAGGTCGAGGACGGAGGTGCGCATGAGGTCGGTCCCGTAGGCGGCGATCACCGGGTGGGGGTGGTCGTACGTCCTGGATCTCATGACAGCGCCGCCTTCAGGATCGCCGCGCACTCGTCCCAGGCCACGTCGAGCCCTTCGGTGAGCGCGACCCCCGCGGTGTTGAGGACGACCTCGTCGACGCCGAGGTCCGTGTAGCGGTCGAGAGCACCGGCGATCGTCTCCGGCGAGCCGGTGATGAAGAGGTCGTGGTGGATGAGCGCGGCGCCCACGTCGAGGGGGCTCCTGCCGTGGAGGTCGACCCCGGCGCGGCGGAGCATGTCCGCGTAGTGCGGCCCCGCGACGTGCGCGCGGGTCGCGACCTCGGCGAGCGCGCGCGGGTCGCGCGCGGCGGCGGCCGACGCGACCTGGACGACGGCGATGACTCGTGGTGCCCGTCGTCCCGCCTCCTCGGCGCCCTCACGCAGGGCCGGGATGAGCTTTTCGCGCAGGTAGTCCGGCGGCGTCAGCCAAGTGATCGCGACGTCGGCGACCTGGCCCGCCAGTCGCGCCATCGCCGGACGCAGGACTCCGAGTCCGAGTTCGACCGGCGGATGATCGAGGGGCGGCAGCCCGGTGTGGAGGTGGACGTACGTGCCGGGCAACCGGGGCCGCCGCCCGTCGATCAGGGCGCGCAGCGCCGTCATGTACTCCCGCGTCGCGGTGAGCGGGCTCTCGTAGGGAGCGCCGCGGAGCGCCTCCACCAGGCGGGCCGCGCCCGGCCCGAAGCCGGCGACCACCGGCCGCCCGGTCAGAGCCGCGATCGAACGGATCTCGATCGCGGCCTTGTACGGATGCCGCAGTGGCATCAGCGACACGCTGGTTCCGACGGGCGGACGCAGCCCCCGCCCCGCCAGGTACGCGAACGCCTGGTGACTCTCCAGAAGCAGGGATTCCCCCATCCAGAGACGGTCGGCCCCGGCATCTCGCGTGAGGGCGGCGAACGGCGCGATCTGCTCTGGATGATGCGCCATGAATGGCAGGAGAATTCCGTATTTCACAGCAGACATCCCTTCAAGGCGGCCCACCGGAGCTCCGATGGGCCGGGCCGCGTGACCGGCACGCGGCCCGGCCGGGCGGAGACGAGGTCACCACTGCTCCGGGTGCGTCCGGCGGCTGCGCGTTCCTAGGCCTCGGAGGGCCGCACGCAGCAGTCGGTGCAGAAGACGTACCAGGTGGAGGGGGTGAACGAGTCGGCGGCGACCTCGGCGGCGGCCGCCCTCCCCAGTTCGTCGGCGTCGGTGTGCAGGTCGTAACCCGCGACCAGGTCCGTTGCGATCATGTAATCCTCCGTGCGGCTCGGATCAGTGGCCGTCCAGGATCCCCGCGGCCGTGAACGAGGGGAAGGGACAGCAGGGCCAGGTGACGAGGGTGAAGGTGTCGGCGGCCATCTCGGTGGCGGCCGCCGTTCCGAGTTCGTCGGCGTCGGTGTGCAGGTCGTACCCTGCGACCAGGTCGGTTGCGGTCATGAGGTCCTCCGCGGAGGCGATGGCGGGTCGGTGCTCCGGCGGGCGGAGGTGCGGCATCGGCCCGCCCGCCGGAGCGAGGTGCGGGACCGGGTGATCCGATGGAGCGGGAGACCCTCTCCCGGCGTCATCCCGGCCCCGCACAAGGCGATTCACCGTCAGCAGCTGACGTCGATCGTGACGGTGACCGAAACGCAGATGATCGTGATCGCGGTGAACGTCGCCGGAGCTTCGGTGGCGGCCGCCGTACCGAGCTCGTTGGCGTCGGTGTGCAGGTCGTAACCTGCGACCAGGTCGGTCGGGCTCATGAGACACCTCCTTTCGCGGTGCTGGTTCCTTCATCCCGGCCGGTTCGGCCGGAAGCTCTTCGGGCGTGGCGGTCCGGTGCCGGCCGCCCTCGCCTCACCCGCCGACCGGGGTCTCGGCGCGCGAGGTCACCCGGGGGAAGGGGGGCGAGTCGAGGTTGCGGGCGGGAGTGAGCGGGTCGATGTTCGCCGCGCGCATGGCCGCCGCAACCGCGGTGGCCGGGTCGGCCGCGTCGGGCGAGACCGCGTGCGCCAGCAGACCGGCGGCCACCACGCGGGCGCGATGCTCGCCGAGGCTCAGCGACGTGAAGCCCCGTCGGGCGTCCGACGGCTCCCAGGCCATGGCCACGCCGTCGCCGAGCGGCTCGGCGAAGAGGGAGGTGGCCGTACCGACGTCTGCCGTACGGCCCGCCAGCCGGAGGAGATCCGTGACGACCGACTGAGCGGCGCCGGCGTCGAGGTAGAGGACCAGGCCGTCGCTGCGGGCGAACATCGGAGAGGCCGAGACGATCTTCGCGCGGTAGCGGACGTCCGCGTCTTCCAGCAGCTCCAGGGCTGACGTCCACAGCGCGGGCACCATCGCCGGGCCGCTCACGTGGACGTAGATCCGGAGGATCGAGGCGCCGTGCGGGGGACCGTTCGATCCGTCGGCGAGGAAGAATCCCGGTGACAGCGCGGGACGCGCGGCGGGCACCCGCAGCTCGACCGGCCGGCCGACCGCGAGAGGCCGCCCCGGCCGTACGGCCTCGCGTCCGCTCAGCACTCGGACGCCGTCCCGTTCGACGACGAGCCGTTCGCCGTCGGCCCGGATCTCCCGAAGGATCGCCGGGGCCCTCGTCGTCCGATGCGGCATCCCCGAGCTCAGGCGTTCCTCCAGGAGGGGATCGCGGCGCGTGGTCGGGCGGTCGTCGATCGCCGTAGGGTTCCTGACGTGCCAGGCGAGGTAGAGGGCCTGGCCCAGGACCTCCAGGAACTCGGCCGCGTCGGCGGCGTGGATCTCCCGGCCGCAGACGGCGCCGCGGTGGCGGCCGGCGTCGATCTCGACCTCCGGCAGGACGTGCTCGACGCGGGGTGTCAGCAGCCCGGTCATGAGAGATCACCCAGCCCCAGGGTCGTCGCCGCGGCGGCGGCGTTGAGCAGCACCCGCCGGCCGATCCCGAAGGCGGCTCGGTCCACGGCCCGGATCCGGGGACTGTGCTCCGCCAGGGAGAGGACCCGGTCCAGCAGATGCCAGCCGGCGAACGCGGCCGAGCGTTCGGCCAGGCCGGCGTCGACGGCGCCGCGTTCCGCCCGATAGCCCGACCAGAAGGCGGCGACCAGCGGCCGTCTCCTCTCGATCTCCCGGGCGCCCGCGCTGAGGATCTGCCGGTGGGTCAACGGCGCGTCCGATCCACTGTCCGAACGGGCGCTCTCCGGAATGGCGGTGACGGCGCGGTACAGCCACTCGCCGGCGAAGCCTCCGACGTCCCGCGCGGGATCGGCGAGGCGGAACTCCTCCCAGTCCGTGAGGTACAGCTCCGACGCGGCCAGCAGGAACTGGTCGAGTCGCAGGTCGCAGTGGGTCGCGGTCCGCACGGCGGCCGTCTCCTTCTCGCGCATGCGCGTGAGGGCCGCGATCAGCTCGTCATCGCCCTGCAACAGCCGCCAGACCTCCAGGGCGGCGGCGCTGGACGCGGTGAACACCGCGTCCGGAAGTGCGTGCAACCACGGCACCGGAGGAAGGTCGGGTGGAGAGTCGTCGAGGTCCTCCGGATCGGCCCAGGCGCTGTGCAGCCGGCCGACGACCCTCCCGGCGCGATGCGCCAGCACGTCGTCGAACGCCTCGTCGGCCGCCAGGTCGTTGCCGGTCCTGGCGTCGGGGATGAGCTCGAACACCACCAGGCGCGCGGCTTCGTCCCAGCCGAGGCACCGCGGTGCCGGGAGGCCGGGATTCCCCCGTTCGAAGGCGATGAGGCGATGGAGCCGGCGCGCCGCGCTCTCCGCCTGCCCGTCGATCCGCTTGACGAAGACCTGCTCTCCCGAGGTGGTGCGCCCGCTCCAGTTGTCGTTGCGCCCGGGGAAAGCGCGAGCGTTCTCGGGCGTCAACCGGCCGAGACCGAGCCGGCCGAGCACCTCGTTCACCTCGGGCAGCCGGCCGGTGTCGATCGCGCGATCGGGTGTCCGCGCCGTGCCGGCGGCGCCTGGGGCCGCCGTTCCCGACTCGGGACGCTCCGCACGCGGCTCAGGGGACGGCTGCGCGAGGGGCTCGACGGACGTCTCACCGTTGCGAACGGCGTTACCGGCCAAGAGAGGCTTCATACGGGCATCGCTCCAGCGGTTGGTTACGGGGACGACCCTGACAAGCCGCTGTTGTGACGCTGATGGGAAAACGTTGAATCGGCTGCTCGGCGGTGTCTTGGAGGCGCTGATCGCCTCTTTCCCGGCCGGAATCCGTTCCCGTATGAGGCGGCCGGAGAGAGCCGGACGAGTTCTACCTTCGTGGGATGGCCCCGACAAGGCGTCAATGGTTGTCTGTCAGTCGGTGGTGCCATCGGGGGCGCTCTCGAGATCTCAACCGATTGAATGCCTTTTCGTCGGCCGGCCTCATCAGCGGATCGCCGACGAGACGTGACCGGCGGGGAGCGGAATGCCGATCGAACTCGGGATACTGGGGGAGACGTATGTCAGGGCGGGTGCTCAGCCGATCGACGTAGGCCATTCGCGGCAGCGAAGTGTGCTGGCCGCTCTGCTGGTCGACGTCAACCATCCCGTTTCGCCGACTCGACTCGCGCAGCGTGTCTGGGGTGAGGATCCGCCGGAGCGGGCCACGGGAACATTGCGCAGCTACCTTTCCCGGCTGCGCATCGCTCTGTCGACCACCGTGGGCGCCGATATCGAACGCACTTCCGCCGGATATGTCCTCAAAGTCAATGAGGAAGCGGTCGACCTGCACCGATTCCGCGCCCTGACGGCGCGGGCCCGGGCCAGCGGCGACGTCGCCGAGGCGGGCCGGTTGCACGGTCTCGCCCTCGCGCAGTGGCGTGGCGAACCCTTCGCCGACGTCGACTCCCCGTGGCTGACGGAGATGCGGCACGCCCTCCAGGCCGAACGGCTGGCGACGCACCTGGACTACTACGACATCTGTCTACGGCTGGGCCGGCACGCCGGGCTGATTCCCGAGATGCTGACGCTGGCGGCCGGGCATCCGCTGAACGAGCGCCTAGCCGGGCTGATCCTCCTCGCCCTTTACCGGAGCGGGCGGCAGGCCGAGGCGCTCGAACAGTACGAGCGAATCCGGCTCCGGCTCGCCGAAGAACTCGGTGTCGACCCCAGCGCCGCACTCCAGCGGATGCATCAGCAGATCCTGGTCAACGACCCCGTCCTCGACCCGCCGGCATCGCCGGCCCCCGGCGCCACGCGCGTCCCACGCCAGTTGCCCGCGCCGCCGTCGCCGTTCATCGCCCGAGCCGACGAGCTCGCCGCGCTCGATCGCACGCTGGGCGGCCCGGGCCGTACGGTCCGCATCTCGGCGATCGGCGGCGGGGCGGGCGTCGGTAAGACCTGGCTGGCCCTGCACTGGGCGCACGGGAACGCGGACCGTTTCCCCGATGGGCAGTTGTACGTCGACATGCGCGGATTCGATCCCGCCGAACCGCCGATGACGCCGGAAGCGGCGGTGCGCACCTTCCTCGAGGCCCTCGGCGCGGAGACCACGGCCGTTCCGGAGAACCTGGACGCGCAGGCCGCGCTGTACCGCACGCTCATCGCGGACAAGCGCATGCTGATCGTCGTGGACAACGTCCGGGACACCGCTCAGGTGACGCCGCTGCTGCCGGGCAGCCCCTCGTCCGTCGTCCTCGTGACCGGCCGGAACCAACTCGCCGGACTGGTCACCGCCCACGGTGCCCGGCCGATCACCGTGGACGTCCTGCCCCCTGACGCGGCCGGCCGGTTGCTCGACACGCGCCTGGGCACGCACCGGACTCGGGCGGAACCGCGCGCCGTCGCCGACCTGCTCGCCTACTGCGGGGGACTGCCCCTGGCGCTGAGCATCGTCGCCGCCCGTGCGAGCATGCGCCCCGATCTCCCCCTGGCGCTGCTCGCCGAGAAGATGCGCGCCGGCATCGCGGGTCTCGACGCGCTGGACGCCGGGGAGGCGACCGCGGACCTCAGAGCCGTCTTCGCGGGCTCCTACCGCACGCTCACTCCCGAGGCGGCCCGGTTGTTCCGGCTGCTGAGCCTCCATCCCGGGCGGGACATCGCCCACCCGGCGGCGGCCGCCCTGGCCGGCCTCCCGCGGGACCGGGCACGTGCGCTGCTCGCCGAACTGTTCCGGGCCCATCTGATCACCGAGCGGGCTCCCGGCCGATTCGCCATGCATGATCTGCTACGCCTCTACGCCGCGGAACAGGCCCGGACGTGCGACACGGAGGCCGAACGATCCGCCGCCTGCCACCGGGTGCTGGACCACTACCTGCACACGGCGGACACCGCCGAGTCCTGACCGGCCGCCCACGGTGCAGCCCAGCAAAGGGACCTTCCACCTTCGTGGAATGTCGCGCTGCGTCCGCATGCACTAGGTTCGTCGTCAGCCAGCGGGAGTTCTTGTGGCTTGAGAGACTCCGATGCGGCCCTTTCATCCATGGGGAAGCGAGGCTCGGGGGCTGATGCGTCGCCTTGCAACTGCATCCGCACTGGAACCGGCGGATTATCGTAATACCTTCTCCGTTCTCGAGGACATCGCCGACTCGGTCGGGGGCGAATACTTCTTCGACCAGTTCCGGGAGTCGCTGGCGTCACGTCTGGGCTGGACGGACTCCCTGATCGTCGACATTCCCGCGACCATGGGCGGCTTTCCCGGGCGGGAGGTCGCCATCGATCATTTTCACAGTAACCGCTCCACCCTTTTCCTGGAGGAGTATCTCGATCGCTGGTACATGCAGAACCCCTTCAAGACGCGCCGGGCCGGCCACTTGCTCGATCGTGCGGGCCACGTCTCCCTCCGAGACGTACGCGCCGGTTCGACGATCCGCGAGTGGACCTTCGTCGGGCAGTACCTGCGCCGGCATCGGATCGGGGATCTCCTGAACGGCCGCCTGACCGGAAGGACGGGCGGGGCGGCGCTCGTGTGCGTCTACTTCGATGACGAGAGCGCGCTGCGCGAACATGACCGGGCCTTGATGGGGCATCTGCGGCGTTATCTCGGGCCCTGGCTGGACGAGCACTTCTCCCGGCCGCGCGCCCCCTCGCGCGACTCCCCTCCGGTGCCGACGGGTCTTTCGGAGCGGGAAGAGCAGGTGGCGAAACTGGTGGCCGACGGACTGAGCAACGTTCAGATCGCCAGGCGGCTGCACATCACGGTCGACACCGTGAAGAAACATCTGACCCATGCGATGGCGAAGACCGGCTGCACGAACCGGACGCAGCTCGCCCTGACGCTTCTGGGCCGTACGAGCATGAGCGGCTAGCGCACCGTGTCGCCGAGGGCGGCCAGGGGCGCGTGCGGCCGCATAAGGCTCGGCTGGAGGGTGCATGACGTGGAACTAAGGCCGATGTAAGGGCGGTGTAAGGCTTTCGCCGGATGCCGGAGGGGCCTGCGGTACGTGATCCTCCGGGTATGTTCACGACATCGGCGGCAGGCCCGGTCCGGCTGGGCGATGCCGACCCGCTCCGGCCTGCCGATTACCGTCGCCTCTTCGCGGTTCTGGACGACGTGATAGAGGCGGGCGACATCCACGTCTTCCGGCGGACTCTGCTCGTCTCGCTGGCACGGCACTTCGCCTGGACCTCGGCGACGATCCGCCCCGCCTCGGCCGAGAAGCCCTCGCTTCCGCCGGTTTCCGCTGCTCGTGGCGCGGATGGCGCGATCGCCGTCCGCATCGACGCGGGGACCGCGGGCGCCGAGTATCTCGTGGTGGCCTTCGAAGAAGGCGCCGCGCGAAATCTGGAGCGGGCCATCCTGAATAAACTGGCACGTCAACTGGCGCCGTTGCTCCAACGGCACCTCACCCACTCCCGGCATGGGGCGAATCACGCATCGCTCACCAAGCGAGAGGTGCAGATCGCCGATCTCGTGGCCGGAGGTCTCAGTAATGGCGAGATCGCCCGCGAACTCCATGTCAGTGTCGATACGGTGAAGAAGCATTTGACGCACATTTTCGCGAAGACCGGGTGTGTCAGCCGCACCCAACTGGCTCTGTTCCGGAGCGGTGGAAGAGAAGGCAAGGGCAACGTCACGTGACCGGCGACGAGAGCATCGGGACGCTTCCCGAGCAGCGTGCGGCGCTCACCCGGGCGGAGAGTGTTCTCGGCCCCGACCATCCGCACACGCTCGCCTGCCGCGATCGACTGGCCTCGTCGTACTACGACGCCGGTCGCTTCGAGGAGGCGCTCCCGCTCTACGAGCGGCTCGTCGCCGACCGCGAGCGGACGCTGGGCCCAGGGGCCTTCGACACCGCGCTGGCGCGCAATCAACTCGCGGTGACCCACGAAGCGCTCGGGAACCTGGACGAGGCCGTGAGCCTGCTCGAACAGGTGGTCCTCGCCATCGTGCAGATCTACCCGGCGGACGGCCCGAGCGCCCTGCGGACCATGGGGAATCTCGCCGTCGCCTATCGCCGGGCCGGTCGCCCCGTGGACTCCGCCGACCTGCTCGAGCAGATGGTCACCGCGCAGGCGCACAAGCTCGGCGCCGATCACCCGGACACGCTGGAATCCCGCCACGAACTGGCGCGCGCGTACGCCGACGCGGATCGCCCCGCCGATGCCGTCGAGCAGTACGAACGGCTGATCGCCGATCGGGCACGCCTCCTCGGCGCGGACCATCCGGACACCGTGGAGGCCCGCGCGGAGCTCATCTCCGCTCTCGAGGACACCGGCCGAGCCGCCGAGGCGGTCGAGCAACACCGGCAGATCCTGGCGAGCCTCGTGCGGACGGCGGGCTCCGAACACCCGGACACCCTCACGGCGCGCAACGCCCTCGCCGTCTCGCTCGACGACGCCGAGCACTTCGAGGAGGCGGGCGTGCTGTACGAACACAACCTCGCCGCCGCCGAGCGCGTCCTCGACCCCGGCGATCCCGAGCTCATCGTCTTCCGGCGCAACGTGGCGGTGACGTACAACGCGCTCGGCCGGTTCGACGAGTCGGCGCCTCTGCTGGAGCAGGTGCTCGCCGGCCACGAACGCCTCTTCGGCCCGGACCACCCCGACACGCTGGAGTCGCGCTACGAACTCGCCCAGAGCCACGACGGGGGCGGGCGGCGCGGCGAGGCCCTCACCGAGTACGCGCGGATCCTCGCCGACTGCGAGCGCGCCCTCGGCCCGGACCACCGGCTGACCCGCAGGCTGGCGGAGAACCTCACCGATCCCCCGGCGGCGTGGCGGAACCCCGCGCCGCTCACCGTCCACCGGCTGTGGCTGGTCTCGCTGAGCGCGATCATGATCGAGCGGTCCCAGTGCACGACGCACGCCTCGCTCTATCCGTATTCCTGGCTCAACCGGGCCGGCGCCCGGGACATGCTCGCCGAGAGCTGGGACGTGGCCTCGGAACAGGACCTGCTGGAGACGCTGAAGTGGCTGGCCGAGGGGGGTCACCGCATGTCGCTCGCCGAGAGCCTAGGGCACCCTCCGCTCGCCTGGGACGTCGCGAGGTACGTCAACAACGTGCGCTACGGCCTCGCGGCAGGCTTCCTCGACGAGGCGACCGCGTGGCGGCTTCTGCACGGCATCGCCGCGGAGACCGTACGGTTCTATCCGTCCTGGGCCGCCTTCGCCGACGACTTCCTCGCCGGCCGGGCGCGGTGGATCGAGGGCCTGCGCGGCACACCGGACGAGAACTGGCCGACGTCGCATCGTAGGACGGTCGAGGCCGCCCGGCGGCTCCTCGACCCGGCCAATTCCCGTAGCCCGTGGAACGCCGTCGCCTGGTCCGCCATCGAACACCCTGACCGGCCCGGTCCGCCGGTGGTATAGAACAGCGGCGATCAATCGAATCACGGGAAGACAGGCGCAATTGGGACTGCCGGAGCAGCTGAAGATCCTCCTCGGCGATGAGCCGGTGCTCGACCTGTACGCGTACGGCCGGCCCTGGCGGGTGCCGGACGGCACGTTCGAGGAGATCGCCGCCAGGGCCGAGAAGCTCATGGCCGACGAACGGGCCGGCGGCCGGCCGGACCTGGTGCTCGACGAGATGTCGAGCATCCTCCAGTACCTGCTCGGCGTCGGCGCGATCCGCGCCGGGAACCGCGCCGACGTGGAGGCGGAGATCTTCGGGCGGTGGCTGGACCGCACGCCGGCCCGCAAGTCGGACATCTGGGGCGCGTCGGTCACGACGTGGCGTCCGCCGTACCAGTGGGATCTGCGGGACGGTGAGTGGTTCATCGAGAACCACGCGACCGCCCGCGAACTGGCCCGCGACTGCGTGGCCGCGTTCGCGGGCCTCGAACCGGTCGAGCCGCGGCGGCAGGCGCTGCTCCGCCTGTACGAGACGGCGCCGTACGATCCGGCCGTCCCGCCCGAGGACCGGCGTGAGCAGTGGGCGGCGGCCGCGGACGAGGAGATCCTCGGCGGGCTGCCGGAGCTGGCGGGCCCGCTGGACCACCTCCGCTGGGTCTGTGAAGGGCTCCTGCCCACCCACGACCATCTCCGTGGGGTCGTGCCGCTGCCCGGACCGCCCGGCTACGGCATCGCCGGCCTGCTGCGGGCGATCGGCCAGGAGGCGGTGCCCGCCGAGGTGGCCGTCGTGCTCGGCGCCCGTACGGCGGAGGTGACCGAGGCGCTCGCGGAGGCCGACCCGCAGGACTGGTCCGGCCGGATCCGCACCTGGCTGGCACAGGGGCTGGCCGCCGGGCAGGCCGACGTGTGCCGCGCCTGGCTGGACATGGCGGTCCGGTTCGTGTGCGCGGTGCACGGCCTTCCCGGCGAACCGGCCGACCCCGATGAGTACGGCGTTCCCGTCGGCGGCTTCACCTACGACCAGATCCGGCTCTTCCAGCCGCGGCGCGTCGTCGCCAACCCGCTCGCCGCCCGGTTCGGCGCCGGCGGCGCCGCCGAACCCGCGAAGGCGAGCGCCGAGACCCCCGACTACGGGTCCGCGCTGATCGGGCAGCCGGACGTCGTCGCGGTGCTGCGGGCGATGGGCGCGCCGCGTTCCGGACCGGTGCGGCTGCTCATCGCGGGGCCGGACGGCACCGGAAAGCACGACGCCGCCCAGGAAGTGGAGCGGATCATGCGTGGCCGCGGGCTGCCCGGCGGCCCCCTCTGGATGTCGGACGCCATCTACTCGGGGCAGAACGACGCGGTGGCCGCCTTCCACGTCGCCGTACGGGACTCCTGCGGCGAACGCCTCGTCATCATCGACAACCTCGACGTTCTGGCCGACGATCCGCAGAACGGCGGCGCCGTGATGGAGGAGCTGCACCGGCTGCTCGACGTCTACGACGACCTGCACGTCGTGGCGCTGACCGAGGCGCGCGGCGACGAGCGGCTGCGGGAGGTCAACCCGGGCCTGCTCCAGCGGTTCCAGATCGTCCGCACCCGGCCGTTCACCGCCGAGGGGTACGCCGAACTCTTCCGCCGGGCGGTGGAGCAGCGCGGCGGCACCACCGAACCCGACGCCGCGACCGCGGCCGGAGCGCTCCTCGCCCGTACGCCGCCGGTCCGCAACCTGCGCAACGCCCGGCTGGCGCACAGTCTCGCGGAGACCCTGATCGAGCAGGTCCGGTCCCGTACGACGCCGGGAACCCGTCCGGCCGTGACCCTCGCGGACGTTCCCGCCACCTTCGTCGCCGACGGCGTCCACACGGACCCGCTCGCCGAGCTCCGCGCCCTCATCGGGCTCGGCGAGGTCAAGCAGGAGATCGAGCTGTGGCTGGCCCAGGCGGAGGCGGCGCGCAAGCGCCGTGAGGCGGGACTGCGCGCCGTGGTCCCCGCCCGGCACATGGTCTTCACCGGCAACCCGGGAACCGGCAAGACCCACGTGGCACGGCTGCTCGCGGGCATCTACAAGCGGTCCGGCCTGCTGACGTCGGGCCATCTGGTGGAGGCGACCCGGTCGGACCTGGTCGGGCAGTACGTCGGCCAGACCGCGGTCAAGACCCGGCGCCTGGCGGAGCAGGCGCTCGGCGGCGTCCTGTTCATCGACGAGGCGTACTCCCTGGCCCGGTCGGACAGCCCCGACGACTACGGCCCCGAGGCGATCACGGAGCTGCTCACGTTCATGGACGACCACCGCGACGATCTCGCCGTGGTCGTCGCCGGGTACGAGGCGGAGATGTTCGACTTCCTGTCCGCCAACCCCGGTCTGGCCTCCCGCTTCCCCACGACGGTGCGCTTCCCGGACTACGGCGACGACGAGCTGATCGAGATCCTGGAGCTGCGGGCGTCCGAGGCGGGCCTCCGGCTCGGCGAGGGCGTCGCGGACAAGGTCCGCGGGCTCATCCGCCGGCAGCCGCGGGGACGCTCGTTCGGGAACGCCCGGCTTATGCGCAACCTCCTCGAACGCGCGTCCGCCCTGCAGTCCCGCCGCCTGGTCGACGCGGCGGACGCGGACCCCGCCGAACTCCGCGCCGAGGACATCCCCGGCACGCTGAGCGGCCGCGTCCGCACCAGGCGGCCCGCCGACCCGATCGCCGAACTCGACGCGATGATCGGCCTCACGGACGTCAAGCGGGAGGTACGGCGGCTGGTGGCCGAGGCCCGGAGCGAGGGCCTGCGCCGGGAGGCCGGCCTGCCGGTGAACGCGCCCGCCCGGCACCTGGTGTTCTCCGGCAATCCCGGAACCGCCAAGACGTCGGTGGCGCGCGTACTCGCCGGGGTCTACGCCGATCTCGGCCTGCTGTCGTCCGGTCACCTCGTCGAGGTCTCGCGCGCCGATCTCGTCGCCCGGTACATCGGCCAGACGGCGCCGAAGGTGACCGGTGTGGTCGAGCGTGCGCTCGGCGGGGTGCTGTTCATCGACGAGGCGTACACGCTCACCCCGCGTCAGGCGCCCTGGGACTTCGGCCACGAGGCGGTCGCCACGCTGGTGAAGCTGATGGAGGACCACCGCGCCGACCTCGTGGTGATCGTCGCCGGCTACGGCGGGGAGATGGACGTGTTCCTGAACGACAACCCGGGTCTCGCGTCGCGCTTCCCGAAACGGCTGGAGTTCCCGGACTACTCGGACGAGGAGCTCGTGGCGATCTTCGCGGCCATGGCGGAGAAGGAGGGCTTCGCCCTCGCACCGGACGTCCGCGACGCGATCGGCGCCCGCCTTCGCCGTACGGAGCGCGGTCCGTCGTTCGGCAACGGCCGCATGATCCGGAACCTGCTCGAAGCGACGATCGGCCGCCAGGCCGAGCGCATCACCGCGGACCCGGGCGCGACGGACCTGAGCGCCACCGACATCGGCGTCCTGCGCGTCGAGGACCTGCCGGAAGAGGACGCTCCCGAGGCGGGCGAGGGGCGGCCCGGCCTGTACCTGTGACCTCACTCGGCGGGGTCGTCCCGCTCCGGCGGCGTGGGAGAAGGCGGGGAACCCGTACCTCGCCTGTCACGCGCGGCGACGCGCGGCAGAGGCGGCCCTCGTGACGCGGGACGACCGCGGCGTAGGGAGTCTGCTCGCCACGGCCGCGAAGGAGGCCCGTGACCTGGGCGCGAGCGTCCTCAGCGCGGAGATCGAGGCGCTGGCGCGGAGCTTCCGCCTCTCGGTCTCCGATGCCTCCGGGGCGCCGGCGAAGGCGCGGAAGGCCGACCTGATCGGTCTCACGGCACGCGAGATGGAGGTCCTCGGACTGCTGACCGAGGGGAGTCCAACCGGGGCATCGGCGCGCGGCTGTTCATCTCCGAGAAGACGGCCAGCGTGCACGTCTCCCGGATCATCGCCAAGCTCGGCGTCACCAGCCGAGGGGAGGCCGCGGCCACCGCCAACCGCCTGCGACTGTTCGCCGACTGAGGATGTGGTCCGGTGACGCGGTCGCCACCCGGTTCGGCCTTCGCCGGGAGGGCGACGCGGCGTGCCGTGCCCGAGGTCAGGCGGGGGCGTCGAGCCAGGCGGTGATCTCGTCGGTGTGCTCGCCCAGGCGCGGGGGACGTCGCCGGTACCGCGCCGGGGTGGCGGACAGTCCGATCGGGTCGGCCACGAGGTTCAGGTCCGGCCCGTCGCCGGGGAGGGTGGCGTACGGGGCGAGGCCGAGGCGCTCGGCGAGTCCGAACGCCTGGGCCAGGTCGTTCACCGGGCCGCAGGGGACGCCCAAGGGGGTCAGTCGGGCGAACCAGTCGTCGGCGCCCGCCCGGCGCAGCCGTCGCGCCAGCAGGCCGGCGAGTTCCTCGACGTGGGCGACGCGATCGGCGTTCGTGGTGAAGCGCGGGTCGTCGGCCAGTTCGGGTGCGTCGAGTCCGCGGCACAGCGCGGCGAACTGCCGGTCGTTCCCCACGGCGATGACGATGGGCCGGTCCGCGGTCGGGAACAGCTCGTACGGCGCGATCGACGGATGCCGGTTGCCCATCGCGGTGGGCACGGCGCCGGCGAGGGTGTAGCCGGCCGACTGGTTCACCAGGCTCGACAGCAGTGTGGACAGCAGGTTCACCTGGACGTGCTGGCCCTGCCCGGCCGCGTCGCGGTGGCGCAGGGCGGCCAGGATGCCGACCGCCGCGTGCAGCCCGGTGAGGACGTCCACCACGGCCACCCCGGTCTTGACCGGCTCGCCGGGACCGGGGCCGGTGACGCTCATCAGGCCGCCGACCGCCTGGATGAGCAGGTCGTAGCCGGGCAGCGCGGCTCCGGCGTCCGCGCCGAAACCGGTGATCGAGCAGTAGACGACGCCGGGGTTGCAGGCGTGCGCCTGCTGGTAGCCGAGCCCGTACCGCTCCATGGTGCCGGGCAGGAAGTTCTCGATCAGCACGTCGGCCCGGCGCATCAGTTCGCGGGCGCGGCGCAGGTCGGTCTCGTCGCGCAGGTCGAGCACGACCGATCGCTTGTTGCGGTTGACGGACAGGAAGTAGGTGGCCTCGCCGTGGGCGTGCGGCGGCCCCCACGCCCGGGTGTCGTCCCCGTGCTCCGGTCGCTCCACCTTGATCACGTCGGCGCCGAGGTCGGCGAGGAGCATGGTGGCGTACGGCGCGGCCAGCACCCGCCCGAAGTCGGCGACCAGGACACCGGACAGCGGCAGCTCGGTCATGCGTACTCTCCTCCCCGGCAGAACCGCCGCCGGACCCGCGGGCGGGGACGTGAAGCCCGCGGGTCCGGCGGCGGCGTCAGGCGCCGAGATCCGGCGTGCCGTCGATGATGGCCCGTACCGTCGTCACCGGGCGTCCTCCCCGATCGGGGCGGCCTCGCCGGTCGCCGGGACGCCGGACCGCCCCGTGACCGCCAGGCGCTGGTAGGGACGCGCGAGCACGAAGTACACCGCGCCGATGACCAGGAGCACGACGATCACCATCAGGGTGATCCAGTCGAAGTTGAACAGGCTGCCGCGCGGGCTGGACAGGCCGGACGGCCAGACGATGTTGAGCAGCATCAGTGCCAGGTACGCCGCGGCGAGGATGCTGACCGGCCAGCCCCAGCGTCCGAGCCGGAACGTCCCGGCCGGCTGCCAGCCCCGCGCCCGGGCGATGATCGAACCGACCACGGTCAGCAGGAAGGACAGGTAGATGCCCGACACGCCGAAGGAGACGAGCAGGGTCAGCGCGTTGACGCCGGCGGGCAGCTCGAACCACAGGATGTGGACGTTGTGCGCCGGGTTGACGTTGACCAGCAGGGTGAACAGCACGGGGACGACGCCGGCGACCAGCAGCGCGTTGACCGGAGTGTGGAACCGCTTGGACACCACGCTGAGCTTGTGGCTGAACGGGACGGCCTTGTCGCGGGCGTAGGAGTACATCAGCCGCGAGCCCGCGCCCTGGACCGCGGTGCCGCAGGAGAAGAAGGCGACGCACACGACCACCAGGAACAGGTTCTGCGACCAGGACGGGAGCTGGCCGAGGATGGCGGGCACCCCGCCGTCGAACGACGCGGCGTTGGCGTAGCCCTTGGGGTCGGACGGCATGGCCAGGAGCAGGCCGATGACGAGGACGGCCGAGGCCACCCCGCCGTACAGCAGTGCCGAGCGCATCGCCCGGGGCACGATGCGTGACGCCGACTTGGTCTCCTCGGCGATGTCTCCGGCGGACTCGAAGCCGTAGAAGATGTAGGCGTGCGCGAGCACCGCCACGAGCGCGGCGCCGGTGAGCCAGTGGCCGCCGAAGTCGACCTTGAGCGGGTTGGCCGACGCGTGCTCGGCGCCCTTGCTGGAGAACAGGAAGCCGAACCCGTGGTGGAACCCGGCGATGCCGAGCGCGATGGCGACGCCGAAGGTGCCGATGGTCTCGACGAACACGCCGAGCTGGGAGATCCGTCCCATCAGCTTGGCGCCCACGGTGTTCATCAGGGTCTGGATGGCGATGAGCAGCACCGTGACCACCAGGATGGTGCCGTGCGAGGTGCCGTTCAGGTGCGTCCCGAACAGGTTGTTCAGCAGGGCGGTCAGGTAGCTGACGATGCCGGTGTCGACGCTGGCGACGGTGACGAGCAGGGCGAGGCCGTAGATCCAGCCGATCCACCAGCCGTACCGCGGGCCGACGCTCCATTTCCCGTACTGGTACAGCGCGCCGGCGATGGGGTAGTGGCTCGCCAGCTCCCCGAAGACGAGTGCCACCAGCAGCATGAAGCCGACCACCGGCACCATCAGCCACAGGTAGCGAGGTCCGGCGGTGCCCACCCCGAGCACGAAGAGCGAGTACACCCCGACCATCGGCGACAGATAGGAGAACGCCACGCTGAAGTTGTCGAACAATCCCAGGACGCGGTGCAGTTCCTGTTTGTAGCCGAGGCGCTCTAGATGGGCCGCGTCCTCGTCAGGTTCGGTCGACACGCCGGTGCTGTCGGTCATGATGGCCTCGTTGATCTGTCGGCCGGTCTGGCGGGACCGGGCGGGGGCTGATGATCGTGCGCCGCGCGCCCACACCGGTCCCGGCTGGGGCACCTGCGCTGACACGCTGCGCTACATGATCGTTGCGTTGGGCTCGCAAATCATCTAGCCCTAAATGTTTTAGTGTCAAGGTTGGATACCAGGACTTAACCGAGGAAGGTGCGATGGCGCCGGCACCACCCGTTTCCGGTCTCACCACCGCCGCCGTCCGCGCGATCCAGGCACTGGGCAACGGCCAGGCCGGCCGGGCCGACCAGATCGCGGATCGGCTGGCGGAGGCCATCCGCCTCGGCCTGATCGCTCCCGGTGAGCGCCTGCCCTCCGAGGCGACGCTGTCCGAGCAACTCGGGGTCGCGACCCTGACGCTCCGGGAGGCGCTGGCGACCCTGCGCGAGCGCGGTCTCGTCGTGACCCGCCGCGGCCGGGCCGGCGGCAGCTTCGTCGCCCGGCCGGCCGGCGGCCCCCACAGCCGGTCGGGGCACGCCGACCTGACCGTCCGGCAACTCCGCGAGCTCGGCGACCTGCGGCTGGCGGTCTTCGGCACCGCGGCGGCCCTCGCCGCCCGCCGCGCGACGCCCCCCGAGATCGAGACGTTGCGCCGGCGCGCGGCGCGACTGGCCGCGGCGGAGACCGCCGCCGAGCGCCGCCAGGCGGACGCCGAGTTCGGCGTCGCGGTCGCCCTGGCCGCCCAGTCGCCCCGGCTCACCCAGGAGGAGGCGAACCTGCGCGCCGAGTGGGGCGATCTGACCTGGACCCTGCTCGGCGACGTCGGTCACGCCGAGGCCGTACGAGGCCGGCTCGCCCTCGTCGACGCCATCGGCGCCGGTGATCCCGAACGAGCCCGGCGACTGGCCGAACGGCAGGTCACGGACGAGGTGGAACTGCTGATCCGGTGGCGCGTCGGCGTCTACCGGACCGAGGCGGAGCAGTGACGACATCACCCGCCGAACGGGCCTGGGCCTCCCTCGCCGACGACATCGAGCGGATCCTGCGGTCCCTGCGCGACACCGCCGCCGCCTTCGCGGCCTCCTTCGCGGCCCGGCCCGACGCGTACGCGCTCGGCGACATCGCCGCACTGCGCCCGCGCATCCGCGAAACCTTGGACGCCTTCGAGGACCTGGCCATCGGCACCGGCATCGTGGCCGCCCCCGGCCTCCTGCGCGACGCCCCGTACTGGCTCGAATGGTGGTGGCGGCCGGACGGCGGAACCCCCGAGCCGCTGCGCGTCAACCTCGACCCGGACGGACCCGACTTCTTCGACTACTTCAACGACGAATGGTTCGACGTGCCGATCCGTTCCGGGGAGCAGCACGTCACCGGCCCGTACGTCGACTACGCGTGCACGAACGAGTACGCCTTCACGCTGTCCGTCCCCGTCTTCCACGGCACCCGGCCCCTCGGGGTGGCGGCCCTGGACGTCCCCTGCGACCACCTGGAACGCCGCATCATGCCCGCGCTGTGCGCCGAGCCGTCTCCCCGCGCCCTGGTGAACCGCGACGGCCGGGTCATCGCCGCCGGCACGGCCGCGGCGGCACCGGGGGACCGGCTCACCACCTGGCGCGATCGGGCCGACACGGTGAACTCAGCCGCGCTGACCGGACTGTGCGCCCTGACGGGATGGACGGTGACACCCCTACAACGCGGTACGTGATGTCGATCTCACGCCTGCCGGTCGTACGCGCCCGCCGTCCTGGGACGGCGGGCGCGTCACGGCCCAAGGGCGTCGCGTCCGGTGGAGCGGGTGGCACCGACGGGTGGGGTCGCCGCCCGGTGGTTCAACCGGTCGTGCAGGACGTGCCGTTGAGAGTGAAGCCGGTCGGGGCCGCGTCATTGCTCGTCCAGGTGCCCTGGAACCCGAATGACGTGTTGGCCCCGGCGGCGATGCCGCCGTTGTACGACGCGTTCTTGGCGGTCACCGTCGCCCCGCTCTGGGTCACCGTGGCGTTCCAGGCACTGGTCACCTTGGTGTCGCCGGGGAAGGCGAACGTCAGCGTCCAGCCGTCGATGGCGCCGGTGCCGGTGTTCGTGATGGTGACGTTCCCGGTGAGGCCGCCCGACCACTCGTTCTTCGTGTAGTCGACCCGGCAGGAGGCCCCGCCGCCGGTCCCCCCGCCGCCGGTCCCCCCACCGCCTGTTCCGCCGCCACCGCTGCCGGGATGCAGCTGGACGACGACCAGCGAGTACGCGGGGATCGTCTGGCTGGTGGCGGTGCCGGTGGTGGTCGAAGCGATGGACGTGGCGTTCCGGGCGTAGGTGTAGACGGTGGGTGCGGCCGTGGACGGGGTGAACCCGCTGTAGGAGATGTTCGCCGTGTACGCGTTGGACGGGTCCTTGTTGATGAGGAGCAGGTCCACGTCGCCGTTGGTCCGTTTGACCGCGTGCGCGGTCAGGAGGGACTGGCTGCTGCTCGACTTCACGAGACTGTCGCCCGGCGCGCCGAGCTTGGTCATCATCTGGATGCCGTAATAGGGAGCGAACGGTGTCTCCGCGGGCGGCTCACTGCCGGAGGCGTTCGAGAGCACGCCTTCGTCGTTGTAGTCGGTGGCGCCGTCGACGCTGCTGGTGCCGTTGGAGCCATTGTGGAGGTTCCACCAGTCGACGTTGAACGCGCCGTTCTCCAGCCAGGTCAGGTAGTCGTCCGGCGCGAACAGGGCGGCCGGGTGAGTGTCCTTGTCGATGGTGGAGTTGGTCTCGGTGACGGCGATGCCCACGTTCGCGGCGTTGGCGCCGGCGTACTGGTTGATCAGCGATCGCAGCGTGCCGGTGATGCCGGCGATCTGGGCCTGGGGCTTGGTCAGCAGGTCGGCGGCACTGTTGCCGCCCGGGTACCAGTGCACGATCACGAAATCGATCTTCGAACCGGCGATCGACAGGACGGTGTGGTTCCAGTCGGCGCTGTCACCGGGTCCGGTGATGCCGTCCGGCCAGCTCCCGGGGGTGGTCAGCACCGCGCCGATCTTGATACTGGGGTCGACAGCCTTCATCGCCGACGCGTACTGCAGCAGGTTCGTGGCGTAGGTGGTCGCGCTCTTGCTGGAGTGGTCGTCGTGCTCCCATCCGGAGCCGTACTCGCCGTTGCCGTAGACCTCGTTGCCGATCTCCCAGTACTTGGCGCCGTATCCCTTGGTCACGTTGGCGTACCGCACCCAGTCCGCGGCCTCCTGCGGAGTGCCGGACCCGTAGTCGGCGATGATGATCGGCTGTGCGGCCGCCGAACGGACCGTGCCCATGAACGTGTCGAAGTCGGTGCCCGGCGCGACGTATCCGCCGTCGGCGGTGTTGGTCTTCCAGTGGTAGATGTCGGCGTACGAGCCGCCCGGATAGCGCACCGCGCCGATGCCCGCCCCTTTCAGCAGCCCTGCGACAGGGGAGTCGTTCATCAGCCCGTCGTAGACGGCCACGTTCATGCCGAACGCGGCGGACGGTAGGGAGGCCAGGGACCGGCCGGCGTCGACCGATACGGCGGCGGCCACGGCGGCTGATGCGGATGCCGCGGTGATCGGTGTCAGCGCCGCTACGGCGAGCATGAGCGCCGCCGCGAGCACACGTAGCAGGAACCGAGTCGCGGAAAGGGGTCCGCGTCGTCGAACGGGCACTCCTGTCATGGGAACCTGACCTTCATGGAGGGGGAGCAGCCGGGCGGTGAACGAGGAGGCTCGGGGCCTCACACCGCGGTGATGGTCCATTCGTTGTTGGTGCTGGAGTTCGGGGTCCACAGGACGGTGGCTGAGCCGTTGGAGCTGCTGCCGGCGCCGTCCAGGGCGGTGCCGGTGCCGCGGTTGATGATCTGGTAGCGGCCGTTGCCGAGGCTGTTCAGCCGCCACTGCTGGTTGTTGCCGCCGTTCCAGGCCGCCTGCAGGCAGCTCGCGCCGTTGGCGGTGTTGCCCCAGCTGTCGGCCACCATGCCGTTGGTGCGGTTGACGATGCGGTAGTAGCCGTTGCCCAGGTCCACCAGCTGCCACTGCAGGTTGGTGGACCCGTCGTAGCCCCACTGCTTCAGGGCTGAGCCGGAGGAGACGTTGCCGCCGCTGTCCAGGGTGAGGCCGGAGGTGACGTTGGCGATCTTCGCCCAGCCGGTCGGAATGCCGCCTCCGCTGCCCCCGCCGCCCGACCCGTATCCTGCGGCGACCAGGTTGGCCTGCACCGCGTTCTCCGTGGCGTCCGACGGATAACCGGAGACGATCGCTCCCTCGTAGAAGGTGCCCGCGCTGAGGTTGGTGTTGCCGTTGCAGCAGTCACCGCCGCTCCCGAGGATGATGGCCCCCTGCTTCTTCATCGGGCTGTAGCCGTTGGGAAGGGACCCGTCCCAGAGCGTCGTCAGACCGCCGGACTGCGCGTCACCGCCTTTGATCGCGAACCGCGAGGTGCCGTTGTTCTTCAGCATCGCCGTGACGTACCGGTTGCCGAACGCCCGCTGGTTCGGGTTCCAGGACGTGCTTCCTCCGGGGTAGAGACCCCATTCCAGGTCCGCCTGGACCCAGGGACCGGATCCGGAGCACCCACCGAACCAGCACGACGTACTGAAGTTGATCGAATCCATCGCGCCGGGCCCGTCGGCCTTCCGGCTCGTCTCACTGTTGCCGTAGTCGAAGCAGCAGCCATTGTTGACGTGGGTGCCGCTGGTCACCATGTACATGCCCTCGGGTGCGCTGCCGGTCGGAACGCCCGTCAGATGGCCATCTCGCCAATAGCTGTTGCCGGGGTTGATGTAGAGCGAGTAGGCGCGGCTGCCGTTGAGCGTCAGCGACTCGCTGGTCGCCTTCGCGGGAGTGTCGGAGCCGCCGACCCCGCCGGGCCCCTGGTACCAGAGGTCGTTTCCATGCCCGGACTGGTCGTAGACGACGGTGATGACGCAGGTGGTGCCCGCACAGAACGAGTCCTGCGTCGCGGCGTCGGCGACACCGCCCGTGCTCAGCACTCCGATGTTCTTCGTCGCGTTGTCCGACGAACGCCTGACCTGGTAGAGGTTGCCGTTGTACGAGCCGTACAGCGCACGCACCGTGCTGTGGGCGGCGACGCAGGGCGTACCGCCTGAGGCGTAGAGGTCACAGGGGCCCGTACCCGCAGCCGACGCCGGTGCCATCCAGGTGACGACGGTCGTCAGGACCGCGGCCAGCGCCGTCAGCATCGACGCGGCGATGACCGCCGGGGAATGCGCACCACGAGCCGGGTGGTCCGAGAGAACAGACGAACGCTGCACCTGATGTTCCTTTCCGCGCAAGATCGTGAGCCGTGCCTGCCGGATCGTTGCCGCCGTTCCAGGGAATGGGGGATCCCTCCGAAAAGGGGGAATTCGGCGGGCAGGTGGAATCGGCGGGACCTGGGATATTCGCGGCCTCATTCCCGTTGTTCGATATTTCGGACATCGTTCGGACTGGTTCGCGTGGAGGCTAAGTTGGGTACCGCTACGTGTCAATGACCTTTCATGGCGCTTTCGTGATCACCTGTCCCTGTCCGCTTGTTGCCGTCACTGTCGGGGTGTGAGGAGCGCGAAGCGTGGGTTCTGCCGGTTGGAGCACGCATGCGGTCGAGTTGGGACCGCGAACGGTGATCAAAAGGTTCCGGGAGGGAGGGCGAGACCGGTGCGAGCGAGAGTGGCGTGCGTTGACTCTGCTCACCACCTACGCGCCGGGGCTGGCCCCTGAGCCTGTGAAGCTGGACGTCGCGGCTGCGCGACCCACCGTCATGATGTCCCGATTGGCCGGTGAACCCTTGCGCGGTGATTCGCTGAGCGAACAGCGGATCAAGTCTCTGGCAGCGGCGGTGCGGGAACTCCATGCCGCGCTGCCGCCGGAGGTCTTGGCCGACGTTCCGCTCAGGCCGGGCCACCAGCGAGAACTCGTCGCCTGGATTCATTCGTGGGCTGTGCCGCAGATCCTTCCCCGCCTCTCTGGCAAGGTGGGCGAGGTCATCGGCCAGGGATTGTCGTGGCTGGTCTGTTCGGGCTTGGGAAGGGCTGTTTCACCCGGGGTCCCGTCCGTCTTCGGGCCTGGAGACGGCAACCTCGCCAACTACCTGTGGGACGGTTCTCGCGTACGAGTCGTCGACTTCGAGGAGTCGGGTCGTAGTGATCGTGCCTTCGAATTGGCTGAGATCACCGAACATGCGGCCAGTTGGGTCGAGCATCCCTTGGACGTCGAGTTCTTCCTGGATCAGTGCCACCTGACGACAGCGGAATCCGCCCGGCTGGATGAGTGTCGCCGGCTGCTGGCCCTTGTCTGGCTATTCATGCTGGCGTCGGACGACGGGACGAATCCCCGCAACCCTCCGGGGACCGCCGAACGACAAGCCGACCGTTTGTCTCGACTGCTCGTCTGAAGAAGCACCGAGGGGATGGCCCGGCTTCCACCTCAACTCCTGATGACCCCGGCCCTCGTGTGGGCTGGGCCATCCCCGAGCCGCCGCGCTGCCGGCGGCCCCGCCCGTCCCACGGGAACCATCCGGAGCCGAGTTCTAGACGTTGCGACCGGTCCACAGGGGAACGAACGATCCATGATCTTGCTCAGTGACCCCCGTGTTCTTCGGGTCCCCGTGGTCGAGTGCGGGGAGCCGCTTACCGAGGTCGGTACGGTTCCGCGACTCCTCCTCGACCCGCGTGAGCGGGATGCCGAGGGAGCCTATGGCCGCGTAAGGACGGGTGTCCTGAACCGCCTGCGCTCTGCCGCCGCCGATCTTCCCGGTGGGGTCAGGTTGCTCATCATCGAAGGCCACCGCCCGACCGGTGAACAAGCCCGGAGGTTCTCACTCTACGAAGAACGCCTGCGGAGCCAAGGAATCAGCGACCCGGTCGAGTTGCGGCAGCAGGCGAGCGCCTTCGTTTCTCCCGTCGATGTCGCGCCGCACTGTGCCGGCGCCGCGGTGGATCTGACCCTTGTCGGCGTCGACGGCCGTGAGCTCGATATGGGTGGCCCGGTGAACGGCCATCGTTCCGGCCAAGAGCACACGTGCCCGATCGACGCCCCGGTGTCCCCTGCGGCCCGTACGAATCGTGACCTGCTCGCCGATGCGATGACCGCCGCCGGCTTCGTCAACTACCCGACCGAGTGGTGGCACTGGTCATTCGGCGACCGTTATTGGGCGCTGTTGACCGGTGCGAAGAATGCCGTCTACGGGCCGGTGTGAGCTCTGGTTCGCGATGCTGCGGTCTGGTCCCATACGCCGCAGGACTCGGCCACGCTCAACCACCGACCAGGCATCGCGTTGCGCGCCCCAACCCCATCCCCGAGCCGGAGCGCCTTCGCCGCAGCCGTTCGCCCGATTCGGAAGCTAGCGCCCTTCAGCGAGATGGGTTCGCTGGCGGTCCACCTCGTAGGCGAGCACAGTGATCATGTCGTTGACCGCGTGGTCGCCGTGCCGCTGCTTGAGCTTGAGAAGGACGCCTTTGCGGCTGGCTTCGGCGAGCATGCCGGTGAGCGCGACGGAGGGGACCTCGCGGTCGGCGGAGTAGTCGTCATAGACGGCTTGGGCGACGTCGTGCAGATCCGCATGCGGGCCGGATTCCGTAAGGACCATGCGCGAGGCGTCTTTGAGATCCATGCACCGGAGCCTAGGCGATCCAATCCGCGAAAGGTGCCCGGCTCCGGAAGACGGTAACGCATATCGGCCTGATTCGGTCCGTGACCTGCGCGGCGATGTGGTCCGGTGGGGGAGTGGCGGACTCTCGAAGATGCAGGTAGTACGCGGAGGCGGCAGCGGCCCGAAGTGCTCGCCTCACTCTCGTTAGCCCAACGTGGTGATGATCCAGTCAGTGACGACGATCAGGGCGGCGACCACCGCCAGGAGACCACCGGTCAAAAAGAACAGGCCGACGACTCTGGTGCGGATCCACTGCTGTGGGGTGATCGGCGCGTCGTGTCGAGGAGACGGACGCCATATCTCGTATTGCCGCGCCCACCAAGTCGCCAGGCCTCGGAAGTTGGTCAGTATGGCGATTCCGACGCCAGCAAGCCATAGACCGGCGACGCCCACTCCGGCTGATAGGAGTACTGCCTCGGTGGACCTCTGGATCATAGTGCGTCCCTTGCTTAGGGCCAGGGCATTCGTCTGTTCGCACGCTCCAGGTCTACTCGCCCGGCCACCCTCAACCACTGACTACGTCTCGCGTTGCGCGCCCCAACCTAATCCCCGATCCGGAGCGCCCACGCGGCACGCTCGTAGGGCGTGCCGATCGAAGGGATCACAAAGGGACTCCTGCCCTGGGTAGGCGCCTTGATGTAGCTCCATTGATATGGGTCCGGGGAGGGCGGCGGAACCGGGAACTGCGCGGGCTGCTGAATGGTCGCCTACTACTTCATCGACGACGAGGCCGCCGCCGCCTCGCTCGACCGGCTCGCGTTCCTGCTCCACGACCACTGGCCGCTGCCCGCCGGCGCCGTCGCTTTCCCCGGTCTGACCGTGTCGGCCTCGGCCGGGTTGGTGAGGGTGAGCGGGTGTGCGCCGTCGACGGTGGCGAACTCGGTGACTCCGTCTATCACGGCGCCCCCCTTGTCGCTCGGTACCGGCTCTCGGGCGGGCCTCCTGGCCGGAGGAGCGCCGCGGGCCTTGCCCGGGTAGCCCCTTCCGCCGGCTCCGGGGCCCGTACGCGAGACGTCATAGATGGGTTGACATGATCCACGTACCAGTCTTACCGTCTCTCCCACTATTGGTACGCAAAACACGCGAAGATGTCTATCTATCCGTGTGTGCGTTCGGCCAAGGAGCCAGCATGGATGCGGCGGTGATCGGCGACGTATGCATCGACCGGTACGACGACGCGGGACACGCCTGCGTGACGGGCAACGCGGTTGACACCGGGGTGCACCTGGCGCAGCTGGGTGTCCGCACCGCGCTGATCTCCGCCGTTGGTGACGACGCCGACGGCGCCTGGGCGCGTACGGCGCTTGCCGCTGAGGGGCTCGACCTCAGCCGGCTGCGCACCGTACCGGGAGCGACGGCCGTCACCCACATGCGGATCGAGAACGGCGAACGCATCCACGGCGAGTACGAGGAGGGGGTGCTGCGGGACCTCGTGTTCGACGCCGACGACGTCGCGTTCGCCGGACGCCGCACCCTGGTGCACTCGGCGTTGTGGGGCAGGGCGACCGGTGTGCTGCACCGGATCCGAGCGCTCGGCGCGATCGTCTCGTTCGACTACGCGGACCGGCTCGACTCACCGGTCGTCGCGGAGACCGCCGGCAGCGTCGACATCGGCTTCTTCTCGGCCGCGACGGACGGGCCCGAGATACGCGAGTACCTCGCAGCACGTGTCGCGGCGGGCATGCGCGTGGCCATCGCGACGTTCGGCCGGAACGGCTCACTCGCCTACGACGGCACCGAATTCACGACCTGCCCGGCCACCCCGGCGACGGTGGTCAACACCGTTGGCGCCGGGGACTCTTTCATCGCCGGTTTCCTCGCGGCCCACCTACGTGGCGCCGCCGTTCCCGCAGCCCTCGCGGCCGGTTCCTGCCGGGCCGCGGGTGTCGTGAGCCGCTTCGACCCGTGGCAACCGGCAAGCAGCGGTACCGACTGAACCCCCCAGCGCCCGCACGGGTGCCGACCAGCAACGGAGAACCATGCTCGACATCGATCCGAAGACCATCGACTTCCTCGTCACCGACTCCATGGTGGGTGAAGCGGAACATCTGATCGCGGACATCCTGCCCCAACTCGACGCGATCCTAGACCAAACGCCCGAACCGATATCCCGCGTCTACTTCGTCGCCTGCGGTTCGCCGCTGTGCGCCTGCCAGACCGCCGCGATGCTCTTCGAGCGGTACTCCTCGGTCCCCTGCCGCTGCTTCTCCGGCTGGGACTTCCTGGACCAGCGTCCCGCCGTACTCGACGGCTCCACACTCGTCGTGGGCGTATCCGATTCCGGTAACAGCGAAGAGGTCGCCACGTCCCTCACCGAGGCCCGCCGGGCCGGCGCTCCCACGATCGGGGTGACGAAGAACCCGACCGGCAACCTGGTGGCCGAGGCCGCGGATGCCGTCGTCGCCTACGAGGGCGGGTGCATCTGGGTGCTGCACACGCTGATCGCGTACGCGATCGCGATCGGTGTGATCGAGCGGGCGGGCGAGGGCGAAGCCGTCGCCGAGATCAAGGCGGACATGCCCAAGGTCCCCGGCGTGCTGCAGCGGCTGATGACCACGGTGGAGCCGAGGTCGAAGGAGCTCGGCCTGCGCGCGTCCGAATGGCCGTTCATCTACACGGTCGCCGGTGGGAACCTGCTCCCGCTCGGCTACAAAGAGGGCGTCATCACGATGCTCGAGTTCACCTGGACGCACGGCAGCGCGCTCAACTCGTCGGAGTTCCGGCACGGGCCGCTCGAGGTCGTGGACGCGGACGTGCCGTACGTCTTCCTCCTCGGCAACGATCCCTCCCGGCATACCACCGAGCGGTGCATCCGGTTCGTGGAGAAGCTGTCCGAGAAGGTCGTCGTGTTCGACGTCGCGGAGCTGGACACCGGGCTGCACGAAGCCTACGACCCGATCGCCCTGTTCGTCCCGCTGGAGTTCTTCTACCTCTACCTGTCGCTCGGGAAGGGCCACAACCCCGACGACCGGCGCTACTACGGCGGCCTCGTCGCGTACTGAGCGCGGGCCCAGCTCTCCACCGGAGGCAATGATGCAGATCGGACTGTTCACCTCG
This sequence comes from Actinoallomurus rhizosphaericola, assembly GCF_024055675.1. Taxonomy (NCBI): domain Bacteria; kingdom Bacillati; phylum Actinomycetota; class Actinomycetes; order Streptosporangiales; family Thermomonosporaceae; genus Actinoallomurus; species Actinoallomurus rhizosphaericola. The sequence goes on from NZ_JAMXMW010000016.1 coordinate 249,863, forward strand.
GGGTACCAGCGCAACCCGTTGCGCGACGCCTTCGCCGACGCCGAGCGCTTCGGCTACGACTACGTCGAGCTGTGGGGCGGGCGACCGCACGCGTTCGCGCCGGACTTGAAGGCCGGTGATCTGGCCGCGGTACGCGCACTCGCGGACCAGCACGGTGTGCCGATCCGGGTCTACACCCCGGAACACAACGCCTACCCGTACAACTTCATGATCGGCTCGGAGTCGCAGCGGGCCGACGCGATCGACTACCTCACGACCTGCCTCGACATGGGCAAGGCGATGGGGGCGGAGTTCACCGTGATCTCACCTGCGCACGCCGGCTACCGTACGCCGCGCGCGGAGGTGAACGAACGCCTCGTCGATTCGGTGACTCAACTGGCCCGGCACGCCGAACGGATCGGCCACACCCTCGTGGTCGAGGCGCTGACGCCGTACGAGTCGAACGTGTGCACGACCGCCGACGACCTGGCCTGGCTGCTCGACCAGGTCGGCTCGCCGAACCTCGCGGCCATGTGCGACATCGTCCCGCCGTTCGTGCAGCACGAGTCGATCGTCGGGTACCTGGACAAGCTGGGCGACCGGATGCGCCACCTGCACGTGGTCGACAGCGACGGATCGTCCGACACCCACCTGGTACCGGGCGAAGGTGTGATCCCGTTGCGGGAGCTGCTGGCCGAGTTCCGCGCCGCTGGATACGACGGTACGGCGACGATCGAGCTCGTGACGAACTATCTCAACGAGCCGCGCCTGTACGCGCGTCGGGCGATCGACGAGCTGCGCGCCCTGCTGGAGGACTGACGTGTTCGTCGACGCCAACGTGTCGCCGGCGTTCTACGAGGCGATCAATTCCGATCCGGCGCGAACGGAGCTGCGGCACGAGCATTCTGGTATTCGCCGCAACGGGCTGGCGAGCCTCGCGCACGTACGCAACCAGATGGCCTCTGCCGGCCTGGATCTGTTGCTGCTGCACGCGGATGCGGGGGGTACCGTGCCCGACTCCGCCGACCGGTCGAACGTGGCGATCGTCGACAACGACGAGGTCGCCGCGCTCGTCGAGCAGGATCCGGAACACTTCGCCGGCGTCGCCGCCGTCGACCCTCTGGCGGCGGATGCCGCCGCACGGCTGGAACGGGCGTTCACCGACCTCGATCTGCTGGGGCTGCGGCTGCACCTCGGGCACTGGCGGCTCGACCCGCTCGACGACCGGCTGGTCCGGCTGTACGAGGTGTGCGAGGCCTTCGACCGCCCGGTTGTCTTCGACGCGGGGATGACGTGGGAGCCGAACGCCGGTACCCGCTACACGGAGCCGATGGTGTTCGAGCCGCTCGCGATCGCGCGGCCGTCACTGCGGTTCTGCCTGACGCAGCTGGGCTGGCCGTGGGTCACGCAGACCGCGGCGCTGATGCTGAAGTACCCGCAGGTGCATGCGGATACCGCCGCCCTGTACTTCGACAGCGCCCGCGAGTTCTACGCGGAGATCCTCACCCGAGCGATCCCGGCGACCTGGATCGACCGTTCGCTGCGCCACCAGCTGATGTTCGGGTCGGCGAACCCGCGGTTCGAGCAGATCCGGATGGCGCACGCGCTGGGCGAGCTGCCGCTGCGCGAGGAGACCAAGGACCTGATCCGCGGTACCAACGCCGTGGAGTTCTTCCGCCTGCCCGGCCATGAGCAGGCCGGCGAGGGGAGGGAGCGGCGATGACGGTCAAGCACACGACGCTCACCTACGAGACGACGCGGTACCAGGACTATCTCCTCATCACTTCCGACGTCGAACGCGCCGTGGCGGAGGCCGGGGTGACCGAGGGGATCGCGTACGTGATCTCCCGGCACACCACCACCGGGATCGGCGTCAACGAGGCGCTGGAGTGCCTGGAGTCCGATATCCACGACATGCTCGAGCGCGTGGTACCGGACCATCATCCGTACGCGCACGCGCGGATGCTGCACTCCTACGGTTCGACCGCCGGCAACCCCGTCGGTCACCTGCGTGCGCACCTGACCGGAAACCACTGCGTGTTCCCCGTCTCCGCCGGTCGCCTCGTGCGTGGCGACGCGCAGGACGTCTACCTGTTCGAATTCGACGGACCGTCGCGCCGCAGCGTGACCGTCACGGTAATGGGCGAGTAGTTCCGAGGCCCTGGCAGGTCGCCTAGGTCCACGAAGTACCCCAGCTCCCACAAGACACGACGTCATACGGCCACGGCGACTCGTGGCCATGAGCTGAAGGACACAGTCCATTGAGCAGTCAAGAAGCGATCTCTCAGGGCCCTGGCAACGAAACGACGTCTGCGAGCCGGGCCCCCGAACTGGCTCGAAAGCTCGGTCTGCCGGCCGCCGTCGCCATCGCGGTGGGTACCACGGTCGGCTCGGGAATCTTCTCCTCCCTCGGCGAGGTGGCGAAAGCGGGTGGCACCGCACTGATCATGGTACTGGCGTTCCTGATCGGGGGGTTGATGCAGATCCCGGCGAACCTGTGCTACGCCGAGCTCGCCACCGCCTACCCCGAGGACGGCGGCCAGTACGTCTACTTCCGCGAGGCCGGCTCGCGACCGCTGGCGTTCCTCACCGGCTGGATCAGTTTCTGGGCGACGGATCCACCGTCGATCTCCATCATGGCGCTCGCGATCGTGTCGTACCTCGGCTACTTCGTGAAGATGAGCTCGTTCGTCGGCGCCTGCGTGGCGACGGCGCTCGTACTGGTGTTCATGACGCTGCACCTGCGCTCGGTCGAGGGCGGCGGGAGGTTCCAGACGTTCATCACGGCCTTCAAGGTCCTCCCCTTCGTACTGCTCATCGGCGTCGGTGTGTTCTTCTTCAAGTCCGGCGACTTCACCACGCATCTCGCCGGTGCCTCCGCGCCGGTGGGCATCACGGCCCTGTTCGCCGCCATCTCGGCGACCACCTGGTCCTACGACGGGATGGGCGCGGTCTGTTACATGGCCGGTGAGATCAAGGAACCCAAACGGACCCTGCCGCGGGCACTGATCATCTCGGTCCTGACGGTGCTGGCGCTGTACGTGACGCTGTCAACGGTCGCCGGTGGCCTGCTGCCGATCGGCCGGTTGGCCGGCGACGACAAGCCGATCGCCGACGCCGCCGCGGCGATCCCGTTCGTCGGTACGGCCGCCGGCGCCCTCACCGCGATCGTCGGGATCATCGTGATCATCGGATCGATGTCCAGCTGCATCATGTTCCAGCCGCGCATCGAGTACGCGATGGCGCGCGACCACCTGTTCTTCAAGTCCTTCGCGAAGGTGCACCCGAAGTGGAAGACGCCGTACTTCTCGATTCTCGTGCAGTGCGCGCTCGCCATCGTGCTGATCTTCGCCTCGAACCTGTCCACCTTGCTCGGCTACTTCACCCTGGTCACTCTGATCAAGAACTTCCTCACGTTCGGGACGATCTTCGTACTGCGTCGTCGTAAGGCCGGATACACCCCGCTGTGGCGGATGCCGGCCGGTTACCTGATGGCCGCGATCGCGATGTTCATGACCGGAACGCTGATCGTCTCGACGTTCCTGTGGGCTCCGATCCCGGGGCTGGTGGCCGCGTTGATCGCCATCGGTACCGGCCTGCCGGCGTACTTCTACTGGAACGCGCGGCAGAAGAGGGAGCAGGTGGTCACCCCCGGCGTTTGAGCCGATTTTCCCGCACCGGGCGGGTGGGCCATCCTGATGCTGATCCGCCCGGTCGCCACGGCGAAGGAGTACACATCGTGGACCGTCTCAACATCCGCCCCGCGCTCCGGGCGCAGGAGCGCCTGGAGGCCCTGATCCGCTTCGGCGGGCTGCAGCCGGGCGACAAGATCCCGGCCGAGCGGGACCTGTCCGAGAGATGGGGCATCTCGCGATCCGCCGTACGCTCCGCCATCGGCGCGCTGATCGCCGAGCACAAGTTGTCGAGCCGCCAGGGCGCCGGCACCTACGTGGCGGAGCCCCGCGTGATCCGCAACCTGCGCGACCTGCGTCCGTTCGCGGACGTCACCCGGCGGCTCGGCCGCACGATGACGACGACGGTACTGAGCTGGGAGACGCTCACCGCCGACATGGAGCTCGCCGACCGCCTCGATCTGGACGCCGGCGAGGAGGTGTTCCGGCTCGCGCGGGTACGGGCCATCGACGCGACGCCCGCCGCGGTCGAGTACTCCTTCGTCTCCGCTCGGCGGTTCCCCGGCCTGGACCGTCGCTACTCCCCGGAGTTCTCGCTGTACGAGACGCTGCAGCGCGACTACGGCGTCGAGGTGGTGAGCGGGTACCAGCGGGTCACGGTCGGCCACGCGGATGCTGAGACGGCCCGGCTGCTGCAGATCGAGCTCGGCGAGGCGCTGTTCGCACTGAACGGTGTCGCGAACGACTACGCCGACCGTCCCGTCGAAGCGTTCGCGGCCCAGGCGCGCAGTGACTACGTCGGCTTCGCGAGCGAATTGGAACGCCGCCGCTGAGCCGTCGTGCCAGGAAGGGAACCAAGCATGAGGCTCGCAGCAGCGGGTGACAACTGCATCGACTACTACGCCGCCGAGGGCGCGGCGCGTCCGGGTGGTAACCCGGTGAACGTGGCCGTGAACCTCGTGGCCGGGGGCGGCCAGGCCTCGTACCTCGGCGCCGTCGGCTCGGACGACCACGGCAGACTCCTGATCGATGCGCTGGCGGGGCGTGGCGTTGACGTGAGCCACGTACGCGTGCTGCCCGGTAAGACGGCGGTCACGCAGGTGGAGCTCGTCGACGGCGAACGCCGCTTCGGTGAGTACGACGAGGGTGTGATGGCCGACTTCCGGTTGCGGGAGGAGGACCTCGACTTCATCGCCGGTCACGACCTGTTCGTCACGGGGCTGTGGGGGCACCTGGAGGACCAGCTGGGTCTCGTACGCGCACGAGGGGTCCCGGTGGCGTTCGACTTCGCCACCAAGCCGGACGATCCGGTCGTGGCGGCGGCGATCGGCCAGGTCGACTACGCGTTCTTCGCGACCGAAGGCCCGGACGGCGACGCGCTGCGCGACCGGATGCGCGACTACGCTTCGCGCGGCCCGCGGGTCGTCGTCGCGACGATGGGCGCGTACGGCTCCGTCGCGCTGGCCGACGGAGTGTTCATCGAGTGCCCCGCCAGGCCGTGCCCGGTGATCGATACGATGGGTGCCGGCGACAGCTATATCGCGGGGTTCCTGCGCGGCGTGCTGCTCGCGGCACCGGTCGAGGAGTGCATGCGGCTCGGTGCCGTCAGTGCGTCTCGAACCCTCGGTATCAACGGTGCATGGTGACTCGGACGGCCCTCTGCCGGCCGAACGGAGGGTGTGTGGCGGGCGAACGGCCGAGGTTCCTCGAGGTGCGGCGCCTGCTGCGGCGACGCATCGAGACCGGCGAGTACCAGCCGGGTGCCCCGATCCCGTCCATCAACGACCTGGCGGCCGAGCAGCGCATCAACCGGCTCACGGTCATGAAGGCGATCGACCCGCTCATCGAGGAAGGTCTCCTGAGATCCGTGGCGGGCCGAGGCATCTTCGTGGTCGGCGAGAAGGTGGCCCGCGAGCTGGAGACACTCGACGGCTTCACCCGTACGATGACCGAGCGGAACGCCGAACCGTCCCTGAAGGTGCTCGCCAAGGCGGTGCGGGCCGCGGGGCCCAAATACTCCGCCATCTTCGACATCGGCGAGGACGAGGACCTGTGCTTCATCCGGCGGCTGTGCCTGTCCGGGGGTACGCCGTTCTCGCTCGAGGAGATCCTCTTTCCGGCCGACCTGCTGCCCGGGCTGGACCGGGTGGACCTGTCCGTGTTCTCGCTCTACGAGCTGTACAGCTTCTACGGCGTGAAACTCGCGCGGGCGTGGCAGACGCTCGGCCTGGCCCGCTCCAACGCGAAGGACGCCCGCGCCCTGGACGTACCCGAGGGCACGGCGCTGCTGTTGTTCGAATGCTCGTCCTACGACGAGGAAAACCGGCTGGTGGAATTCACCCGTACCTTGACCCGCGGTGACCGCGCCTCTTTCGTTGCGCATTTCCAGCGCTGACCAGCACGTCGTTTTTCCGGATATATGGGAGCGTCATGTCGACGTTGTCCTTGGACCGTTTCGCGGTCATGACCGTCCAGTATCAGCAGTACAGCCTGGCGTACACGCTCGATTCGATCAGCCGATGCGGTTTCACCGCGATCGAATTCTGGGCCGGAGCACCCCATTACCACCGGGCGGACCATGCGACGTCGCTCGCAGCCGAGCGGCGGCTGCGCTCGATTCACCGTGCGTTGTCGGACGCCGGGCTTCGGGTCGTCGTCTACACCCCGGAAATGCTCTCCTACCCCTACTCGCTGGCCGCGCCCGATCGGGCACTGCGCGAACGCACCATCGACTACCTGACGACGGCGTTGGCGGAGGCGCCCGTACTCGGCTGTGACACCGTGTTCCTCAACTCGGGGTGCGGGCCGCGCGACGTGCCCCGGGAGGAGTCCTGGCAGCGGATGGTGGAGTCGGTCGCCGTGCTCGCCGAGCGGGCCGAGCGGGCCGGCGTCCGGCTCGTCATCGAACAGCTCCAGCCGTACGAGTCCAACCTGGTGACGTCCCTGCCGGAGGTGCTCCAGCTGCGTTCCGAGGTACCTTCCCGATCGCTGCAGGTGTGTGTCGACGTCGTCGCGATGGCGGTGGCCGGCGAGACGCTGGCGAGTTATTTCGATCGGCTGGGACCCGCCGTAGGCCACATCCACCTGGCGGACTCGAACCACGAGGTGCTGGGCGACGGGACGCTGCCGCTCGGCGAGTACCTCGACGAGTTGGCCGCTCGGGACTACGCGCAGTTCGTCACGCTGGAGATCAACGACCCGATCTACTGGCTCGACCCGCACGACTCGGTCGAACGCTCCGCCCGGTACCTGCGGGACCACCTCGGCGTCTCGGCAGTGTGACGGCGGAGTGCTCTGCGGCTCCGCGTGGTCTGCCGTAGTGCGTGGCCATCATCGACTGCGGCACTGTGATCTACGACAGCGGCACGACGCGAAGTCCCACGCCTGGCGCCAGGCCTGCACCGACCTGGGCGTCACATGATTGCCCCCGGAGGAGCAGCTGGGAACGCGAGGAGCTCTCTCGGGCCTCTCGTGAACAGTGCCGAACAGCGAGAACGGGCCGGACTCAGTGAGACTGGAGTCCGGCCCGTTCTTCGGTCGTTCGCCCAGGTCAGCGGCTAGATCGCGCTGGCTGCTGGAAGGCGCCCCCTGCTGGATTAGAACCAGCGCACCCGGCTCCGGAGGCCGTAGCTGACGGGATGACATAATGCAGCACTGACCTGCGCAGACCTTGTGATTCGGTGACTCTCGTCGGGCAGTTTTCTCGCGGGTCTCTCGTGATCAGCGCCTGAGAGCATCTCCGGCTAAAGAACCTTGCCTAATAACTCCTGACTAGGATGATCTTGGTTGGATCTTGCTCGCGTTAGTCGGTCGTGCGTGGGAGGGCCAGGTGGCGCGGCGTAAGCCGTGGGAGGTCGAGGATGGCCTCTGGCGGCGGATCCGGCCGCTGTTGCCGGTGGTTGAGTGGTGGTTTCGGCATCCGGGCCACAAACGCGATGACCGTAAGGCGGCTGTGCGGGATCTTGTTCGTGCTCTACACGGCCATCCCGGGGGAGTTCTTGCATCAGGAGCTGAGGTCGCGGGTGACCTGATGGCGCCGGTTGCGGGACTGAGATTGTGGGATCGGCTGCATCGGCTCTTGCTGGCCGAGTTGCGGGCCGCCAGTCAGCTTGACTGGTCCAGGCGATGATTGACAGTTCGCGTGCGCGGGCGCTGAAGGGCGGCCTAAACCGGCCCAAGTGCGGTCGACCGCGCCCCGCCGGACTCAAAATACCACCTCATCTGCGACGGGAACGGCGTCCCACTCGCCCTCACCCTGACCGGCGCGAACCGCAATGCCGTCACCCAGCTTATGCCGCTACTGCGCGCGATCCCGCCGGTGCGCGGCACAGTCGGCCGGCCACGGCAGCGCACCGACTCTTTGCCCGCCGACTGCGGTTATGACCACGACAAATACCGGCGCTTGATCCAATGATCACGTTCGATACCGGCATTTCTGCGAGGGCGGACGCAGTATGTTCGCATCAATGAACGCTACCAGTTCGTCATAGCGTTCTTCCTCCTTCCAATGAGAGATCCATTGGCGCAGACGCTTTCCGATGGTCACTGCTTCGTCCTTACTAAACCGGCCACTAAGTATCAGGGCGTGGCATCGGTAAACAATCTGGGCCTTATTGTAGATGCTGGAGGGGTTCATGGAGGAGGGAAGCGTCAGCCACTGCTGTATATAATCGTCTGCCCAGGCGGCGCCGATACCAGTTCTGAATTTGTCCGCGACTTCAGTTACAAGCATATCGAGGACTCCGTAGGCGTTCCTGGATGAGCCGTGTTTCTCGACCTGGTCGAAGCAAAGTCGAATAGCGTTGAACCAGCGTCGGACGTTCTCCTGTGAACGAAGGTAGGGTCCTACTTGTGGGCTGGAGTAGGCCAGTCGAGCGATGAGATCTTCGTTGTCGGGGTCGGAGGAGGCCCATCTCAGCAGGCCCTCGAATATCGCCTCGCTCATGAGTCTCTTCCGGAGAACCCATTTGCTTAGGAACGTGAAGTCTATCTCTGGAACGTGTTGTTCGATCCAAGTGTCCACGATTCTACAAAGCTCTGCCGGTATTTGCTCGGCGGGGAAGTTCTTAAGTAGCGGTGAGAGGACGAATCTGGCTTCGGGTGTGGTGGCGTGTGGGGTGAGCCAGGTGAAGGCTGCGGTGATTGCCCGTTCGGCGTCCTTAGGGGTGAGGTCGGTGCGAGACAGCAGCGGTGGGAGGACGAATCCGGCTTCGGGCGTGGTGGCGTGTGGGGTGAGCCAGGTGAAGGCTGCGGTGATTGCCCGTTCGGCGTCCTTAGGGGTGAGGTCGGTGCGAGACAGCAGCGGGTGGAGGACGAATTGGGCTTCGGGCGTGGTGGCGTGTGGGGTGAGCCAGGTGAAGGCTGCGGTGATTGCCCGTTCGGCGTCCTTAGGGGTGAGGTCGGTGCGAGACAGCAGCGGGCCGAGGACGAATCCGGCTTCGGGCGTG
>NZ_JAMXMW010000017.1:0-231078 GCF_024055675.1 Actinoallomurus rhizosphaericola
CCCTGACCACCGGCGAGGGCACGATCTGACCCTAGGACTCAAGGTCCAGGCGAGCGCAGTGCTCACTCACCGGCGGCTACCAGGCACCGAGTCTGCCCGAACAGCCAACCCGGTAGCTCCCATTAGGCGGGCATCCGGTTGACGGCGTGGTCGCCGGTCGCCCACAGGTACTGCACCGCGTACGCCCGCCACGGACGCCAGGCGGCGGCGTGCCGGGTGAGGGCGGCCGGGGTGACCGGCAGGCCGAGCGTGCGCGCCGCCGCCCGCACCCCCAGGTCGGTCGGGGTGAACGCGTCCGGGTCGCCGAGCGCGCGCATCGCGATGATCTCGACGGTCCAGGGGCCCAGCCCCGGCAGCTCCGCCAGCCGCTCGCGCGCCCGCCCCCAGTCACTGCCGGCGCCCAGGTCGATCTCCCCGTCCGCCAGCGCCCCGATCAGCGTGGTCAGCGTCGTACGGCGGGCGCGGGGGAACGCCAGCGTCTCCGGGTCCAGGTCCGCGAGCGCGTCCACGCCGGGGAACAGGTGCGTCAGGCCGCCCTCGGGGTCGTCGACGGGCTCACCGTGGGCGGTGACCAGGCGGGCCGCGTGCGTACGGGCCGCCGCCGTCGACACCTGCTGGCCCAGCACGGCCCGTACCGCGAACTCGACGGGGTCGACGGTGCGCGGCACGCGGCGGCCGGGGTCCTTGTCCACGTGCGGGGCCAGCATTGGGTCGGCGCGCAGCAGGTCGTCGACGGCGACCGGGTCGGCGTCCAGGTCCAGCAGCCACCGGCAGCGGCTGATCGCGATGGCCAGGTCCCGCAGGTCGGCCAGGTGCAGCCGGCAGGCGATGTGATCGGGGGTGGGCCGCAGCGCGACGACGCCGTGGCCGTGGGGCAGCCGCAGGGTGCGCCGGTACGCGCCGTCGCGCCACTCCTCGACGCCGGGCACGCCGGTCGCCGCCAGGTGGCCGAACAGGTTGTCCGGGCACAGCGGCGCGCGGAACGGCAGTCGGACCGACAGGGCCCCGGACGTGGCGGCGGGATGCCCGCGGGAGACGCGGTCGCGCAGTTCGGTCGGGGACATCGCGAACACCTGGCGCACGGTGTCGTTGAACGCCCGGACGCTGGCGAACCCCGAGGCGAACGCCACGTCGCTCATCGGCAGGGAACTCGTCTCGATCAGCAGGCGGGCGGTCTGGGCGCGCTGCGCGCGGGCGAGCGCGAGCGGGCCGGCGCCGAGCTCGGCGCGCAGCTGGCGTTCGACCTGGCGGGTGCTGTAGCCGAGCCGGGCGGCCAGGCCCGGCACGCCCTCCCGGTCGATGACGCCGTCCGCGATGAGCCGCATCGCGCGGGCGACCAGGTCCGCGCGCTCGTTCCACTGCGGCGAGCCGGGGCTGGCGTCCGGGCGGCACCGCTTGCACGCCCGGAATCCGGCCTGCTGGGCGGCCGCGGCGCTGGGGAAGAACCGCATGTTCTCCGGCTTGGGCGGTACCACCGGGCAGCTGGGCCGGCAGTAGATCCCCGTGGTCAGCACCGCGGTGTAGAACCATCCGTCGAATCGGGCGTCCTTGGACTGCACGGCCCGTACGCAGCGCTCCACGTCCTCATGCATGTGACAAGCATCCCCGGTGGACGGCGTGCCGCGCTCGCGAAAATCCGACATCATGCTGCGCACGCCGAGGGCGATCAATGACCTCGGATGCCCGCATGCGGGGACGGGGAGCCGAGGAGGTTCAGGCGCTCTCCTCAGCGGCCCGTGTGGTTCCCCGCCCACACCGTGGGGGTTCGGCCCGACCACGGGCTGGCCTGTTCGAGTTGGCCGGCGAGGCGGAAGAGGCGGCCTTCGCGGCCGTGACCGGCGGCGAACTGCATACCGATCGGGAGCCCTGTCTCGGCGTCGGCCGTCACCGGCACGGACATGGCCGGCGTGCCTGCCACATTGAACGCCACGGTGAACGGTGAGCGGTCGAAGACGCGGCCGAGCCAGCCGAGGCCGTCCGGCTCCTCTGCGCCGTCGGCATAGGTGCCCAAGGGGACGGGAAGCTCCGGCAGAGTCGGGGTGAGCAGCATGTCGTGAGCGTCGAAGCACCGTGCCAGGCTCCGGGCGACGCGGTTCCGGATCGCGAGAGCGGTGACGAACTCGGCGCCACTGACGCGCTGCCCGTAGTGGTAGCCGGCAAGGGTCGGCGGCTCGAGGGTCGAGGAGTCGATGGGTCGGCCGAAGGCGGCGGCCAGTTCGTCGATCGAGGCCGTGAGATTCGCCGTCCACAGACGGGCATTGGCCAGGACGAACTCCTCCCAGTGGGCCCCGAGGTCGACCTTGACCTCCTCCACCTGGTGGCCGAGGGATTCGAGCAGACTCATGGTGCGAGAGAGAGCGTCGGCCACTGGTGCGGCGGTGCGGCGGCCACCCCATGCCCGGGTGAGGACACCGATCCGCAGCGAGCCGGGGTGGCGGGTGACTTCCTCCGCGTACGGCCGGGGCGGCTCCTGGGCGAAGTAGGGGTCACCCGGTTCCGGGCCGCGGATCTGGTCGAGCAGCACCGCACTGTCGCGTACCGTGCGGCTGACGCTGCCCTGCACGGCCAGACCGTTGAAGACCTCGTCGACGTCGGGGCCCATGGACACCCGGCCACGGGTGGGCTTCAACCCGAAGAGGCCGTTGTAGGCCGCGGGGATGCGGAGCGAGCCGGCGGCGTCGGTGGCGTGTGCGATCGGGACCACCCCGGCGGCGACGGCCGCGCCCGCGCCCCCGCTGGATCCGCCCGCGCTCCGCCCCAGGTCCCACGGGTTGCGGGTGGCGCCGTACAGCACGGGTTCCGTCGTGATGCCGTAGGCCATCTCCGGTGTCGCGGTACGCCCGAATGTCACGAGGCCGGCGCGACGGAAGCGCCGCATCAGGAAGGAATCGGCGCCGGCGACGTTGCCAACGGCGAGACGGCTGCCCAGCTCCATCCGCCTCCCGGCCATGGAGACTCCGATGTCCTTGATCAGAAAAGGGACCCCGGCCAGCGGTGTGCCGCCGGTGTCGGGCTCGTCGTCGGCCGGCCACGTCTCCACGATGGCGTTGATCTGCGGATTGATCGTCTGCGCCGCCTCGCGTGCGGCTGCTTGCAGTTCGGCGGGGGTCACCTCGCCTTTGGCGACCAGCTCCGCGAGCTCCACCGCGTCGAAGCTCACGTACTCGGTAACTCTCAACGTCACTCCTCAGGGCAGAACGATACCGCTCGGTCTCATGTGAGACCGTACGGTATCGCAGGGAACTGACCGGTACCATAGCGAGGGGTGAGGGGAACGCAACGGACCGGACGTCACGGAGTAGTCATGGCATCGACCGCCAGCAGGCCGAGCAGGGTCGCGAAACTGCCGCCTCGTGAGCGCATCCTCGACGCGGCGGAGGAGCTCTTTCAGAGCGAGGGGATCCAACGGGTCAGTGTCCAGGCGATCGCCGAGCGGGCCGAGACCACCAAAATGGCGATCTACCGGCACTTCGCGACCAAGGACGCGCTGGTCGCGGAATGGCTGCGGATCCTCGCCGCCGACTACCAGGCCGCCTTCGACCGGGCCGAGGCCGAACACCCCGGCCGGCCCAGGGAGCAGATCCTGGCCGTGGCCCGCTTCATCGCCGAGGGACTGCCGGAAATCTCGCACCGGGGCTGTCCGTTCATCAACTCCATCGCCGAACTGCCCGACCGCTCCCATCCCGCACGGCAAGTGATCGAGAAGCACAAGGCCCACCAGACCCGCAGGCTGGTCGGCATGTGCGCCGAGGCCGGGCTGACCGACCCCGAGCAGGCAGCGGCCACGATCACCTTCGTACTCGAAGGCGCGCAGGTCAGCACGCAGAACGGAAGCATCGATCAGACGGCGGACCGACTGATGAGAATGGTCGAGGGCATCATGGAGCAGCACCGTCCCGAAGCTCAGAGAGCGGGAACTACCATCTGAGGATGCCGACCACGGGGGAACGCCCACGTCCCGACCTGCCCTGGACTGGGCGGCCCGGGCGGGCCGACCTCATCTGCTGGGCCGGGATCGCGCTGAGCGGCCTGTACGCCCTGGCGCTCATCCCGCTGCGCCCGGTGCTCATCGGCCGAAACCCGGTGCTGCTGGAGCTGCTCACCGGCAGCATGACCTCGATCGTCACCGCCGGGGCGTTCGCCCGCGTCGGCCAGGCGTCCCTGGTCCTGGCGGTGGCCGCCGCCGTCCCCGGGATGATCGTGTTCGACCCGTTCTTCTGGTGGGCGGGCCGGCTGTGGGGGCGCGGCATGCTCACGTTCGTGGCCGGGCGCGGCGGCCGAGGCGACCGGATGATCGCCCGCGCCGAGCGCCTCGGTCGCCGGCTCGGCTGGGTCGGCGTCCTCATCTCCTACTACCTGCCCGTCCCGGCGGCGCTGCTGTTCGTCATCGCGGGCTGGACGGGGATGCGCCTGGTGACGTTCGTGCTGCTCGACGCGGCCGCCGCGCTGCTGTGGATCGGCATGCTCATCGGCCTGGGCTACTTCCTGGGCCAGGACGCGGTCGACGTCGCCAAGACCATCTCCCACTACGGCACCTGGGCCTCGATCGCCCTGGTCGTCGGCGTCATGGTCGTGCGGGGCGTACGCGGCCGCCGCGCCGCCGCTCCCGCGCCGGCCGCCGAACCGGCGGACGTCACCGCGGACCGCTGAGGGCTCAGCCCGGCTCAGTGCGGCGGAGGCGGCGAGGGCGGCGAGGGCGGCAGGGAGTCCAGGCCCGGCGCCGGCTCGGGCCAGACCAGCAGGACGCGGCAGGGCGCGTGGTCGACGACGAACCGCGTCGGCGGGGCCAGGCTGCGCGGCCCCAGCCGGTCGCTTGCGCCGTCGCGGGCGCAGATGAGCAGGTCGGCGCCTTCGGCGGCCCGGACGACCTCGTGTTCGACGCGGCCGTGCCGGGCCTGGCCGGCCGCGTCCCGGCCGAGCCGTTCGGCGGCCGCCTCCAGTAGTTCGGCCGCGGCGGCCTGCGACAGCGCCTCGAGCCGGACGCCGGGGTCGCGTTCGCGGCGGCCCCGCCCGAGCAGGCCGGTGTAGGCGTGGTGGGCGGCCGCGGCGACCTTGTCGTCCGTCACGTGCAGCAGCGTCAGGTCGGCCTCGGCGGGCACCAGGTCGCGGGCGGCGTCGACGGCGGCCTCCCAGGTGCCCTCCGCGACCCAGATGATCACCTTCACGCCCGATCAGCCTCCGATCGTCGTCAGCACTCCCCACAGTGCCACGGTCGCGGCCACCAGCGTGGCCGGAACGGTCACCAGGCCCAGCCGGGTGAACTCCCCCAGCCCCGGCTCGGCGTCGTGCTCACGCAGGATCCGCCGCCACAGCAACGTTGCGAGGGAGCCCACGTAGGTCAGGTTCGGTCCCAGGTTCACGCCGATCAGCACCGCGAGCACCGGCCCCGGCCCCTGGGGCGCCACCAGTGGCAGCATCGCCAGCACGGCGGGCAGGTTGTTGATCAGGTTGGCCAGCAGCGCCGCCAGGGCGGCCACCGCCAGCAGCGCGAGCAGGCCCGGTCCGTGCGGCAGGACACGGTCGGCCGCCCGGTCCAGGCCGTTGACGACCACCGCCTTGACGACCACGCCCAGCGCCAGCACGAACAGGCAGAACAGCGGACCGGCCGACACCACCACGCCGCGGACCGTGGTCCGCCGCCGCCGGAGCGCACGGCCCGCCAGCACGAGCGCGCCGGCCAGCGCCGCCCATGCCGGGTTCACCTCCGCGAAGGAGGTCACCGCGAACCCCGCCAGCGTCAGGCCCAGCACCACGACCGTGAACACCGGCACCCGTGGCCGCTCGACCGGCCGTTCCCGGGCCGGCACGACGGCCAGATCACCGCGGAAGAACCAGCGGAACACCGCGTACTCCACGGCGATGACCACCAGCCACGGCACCGCCATCAGCCCGGCGAACCGCGCGAACGACAGCCCGCTGGCCGCGAACGCCAGCAGGTTCGTCAGGTTCGAGACCGGCAACAGCAAGGACGCGGAATTGGCCAGGTGGGTGCAGGCGTACACGTACGGGCGGGGCCGCACCCCGACCCGCGCGGCGGTCGCGAACACCACCGGCGTCAGCAGCACGACCGTGGCGTCCAGGCTCAGCACCGCCGTGATCAGGGAGGCGGTCGCGAACACCCCCGCCAGCAGCCGCACCGGCCGCCCATGGCAGGCACGCGCCACCAGGTCCCCGGTCGCCGTGAACAGTCCCTCGTCGTCGCACAGCTGCGCCAGCGCCAGCACCGCCGCCAGGAACCCGACCACCGGCAGCAACGTGCGCGTCTGCGCCCACGCCTGCGCGGGGGACACCGCGCCGACGGCGATGAGCGTCCCGGCTGCGGGCACCGCCGCCACGGCCTCCGGCAGCCCGCGCGGCCGGGCGACGGCGAACACCAGCACCGCCAGCAGCAGGATGACCGCGAGGGTCTCGGCGACGACGGTGTGCAGCGCGGCCTCCCGGGTGGCGAACGGTACGGCCCGTCCCGGTGCCGTCCCCGCGGACCACCAGCATCTCACCCCTGTGATCACCAGGATGGGCCCGCCCCCGGTACCGTTTCACCTCGTGAGGACCTACCTGGAGGAGCTGTTCTCCCTCGACGGCCGTGTCGTGCTGGTCACCGGCGGCAGTTCCGGCATCGGGCGGGCCATCGCCATCGCCATCGCCTTGGGCCGCGCGGGCGCGCGGGTCGTCCTCGTCGCCCGCCACGAGCCCGGACTCCGCGACACCGCCGCCGAACTGGAGTCCCACGGCCGTCCCGCCGCGTACGTCACGGGCGACCTCGCCGACCGCGCCCAGGTGCACCGGGCGGCGGAGGAGGCGGTCGTGCCGTTCGGCGAGCCCGACATCCTGGTCAACTGCGCCGGGATCAACCTGCGGCCCCCGATGGACGAGCTCGACGAGCGGACCTGGGACCGTACGATCGCCGTCAACCTCGACGCGCCGTACCTGCTCGGCCGGAGGTTCGGACCGGGCATGGCCCGCCGCGGCCACGGCCGCATCATCAACATCGCCTCCCAGCAGTCCTTCCGCGCCTTCGCCAACAGCGGCGCGTACGGGGCGTCCAAGGGCGGGCTGGTGGCGCTGACCCGGTCCCAGGCCGAGGCGTGGTCCTCCCACGGCGTGTGCGTCAACGCGCTGGTGCCCGGCTTCGTCGTCACGCCCCTGGTCACCCACATCCCCGCCGACCGCCGGGATGCGATGGCCGAGCGGACCCTCATCGGGCGCAACGGCGTGCCCGGCGACTTCGCCGGTGCCGCGGTGTTCCTCGCGAGCGCCGCGTCGGCCTACGTCACCGGCCAGTCGATCTTCGTCGACGGCGGCTTCTCCGCCCACTGACGGGTGGGGCGCGTCTCCGCGCCGAGGGGCGGGGTCAGGACAGGAGCGCGGCGACCGCGTCGACGACCGTCTGCCGCCGGGCCGCCGTCGAATGGCCGGCGACGACCGCGTCGAACTCGGGCACGTTGGAGCTCCAGAAGCTCGAGAGGTGGATGACCAGGCCGAGCAGCACGTCCGCCGGGAAACGCGCCGGCAGCACTCCCCTGGCCTGCGCGTCGGCGACGGCCTTGACCTTGGCCTCGTTACTCGCCATCACGACGGAGAGCAGGTCGCCGGTGCCGGCGCGCTCCAGCCGGTACCAGGTGGCGATCCGCTGCACCCACGGCCGCTGCTCGTAGGAGTCGAACAGCCGGCCGGCGTACTCCGGGAGGTTCTCCGCGTCGATCGGCACCGCGCCGACCGTCTCCCGGCACATGTCGTCGAAGACGGCGTCGAACAGCCCGTCCTTGCTGCCGAAGTAGTGGTAGATCTGCGCCTTGTTGCTCCGGGCGGCGGCCGCGATCCGCTCCACCCGGGCGCCCGCGATGCCGTAGGCGGCGAACTCGTCCCGCGCCGCCTCCAGCAGCCGTCTCCGGGTGGCCTCCGCGTCTCTGCTCATCACGGGCACATTCTAACCGACCGTTTAGTTGACAGGAGAACGAAAGCAGGCTTAGCTGTAACTAATCAACCGGTTAGTTAGCTCACCGTCTGGAGTCCTCATGTCCTCCTCCTCTCTGGTCTTCCTTGTCAGCGGGGCCTCGCGCGGCCTCGGCCGCGAGATCGTCCGTACCGCCCTCACCGCCGGGCACCGCGTCGTCGCCGGGGCCCGGCAGGCGTCCGCGCTGGACGACCTCGCCGCCGAGCACGGCGAGCGGCTCACCGTGGTGACCCTCGACGTCACCGACGACCAGGCCGCCGAGGCGGCGGTGGCCACCGCGGTCGACCGCTACGGCCGGCTGGACGTCCTGGTCAACAACGCCGGCTACGCCAACGTGGCCTCGATCGAGGACGCCGACTTCGACGACTTCCGCGCGCAGGTCGACACCAACCTGTTCGGCGTCGTCCGGCTGACCCGCGCGGCCCTGCCCGTCATGCGCGAACAGCGGGCCGGGCACATCATCCAGGTGTCCTCGGTCGGCGGCCGGCTCGCAACCCCGGGCCTGGGCGCCTACCAGACAGCCAAGTGGGCCGTCGGCGGCTTCTCGTCGGTGCTCGCCGCAGAGGTCGCGCCCCTCGGCATCAAGGTGACGGTCCTGGAGCCCGGCGGCATGCGCACCGACTGGGCCGGCTCATCGATGCGGATCGACCCGATCCGCCCCGAGTACGCCGAGACCGTCGGCCGCATGGCCGCCATGCACGGAGACGGGCAGGTCACCATGGCCAGCGACCCCGCCAAGGTCGCCGAGCTGGTGCTCGAGGTCGCCGCGCTGGAGGAGCCGCCGCTGCGGCTGCTCGTCGGCACCGACGCCTACACCTACGCCACCCAGGCCGGCCGGGACCTGCTGGCCGAGGACGAGCGCTGGCGTCACCTGAGCGAGTCGACGACGGCCGACGACGCCACGGCGCAGCACCTGGACCCCCTCGGCCGTCACTAGCCCACGCCGGTAAGCCCGCACCGTCTCCGGTGACCGGTACTCGGCCGGCCACCCGGCGACCAGCCGCACCAGCGCCGACGGCGCCGACGGATCAGCAGTGATCCGCCCATGTGCGGCTGGACGCCACGGTGCCCGTGTGCCGGCCAAGGCGTTCGGGCGCCTCCTCATGTCAATCGGCGTCCAACCGCCGAGCCGCATCCAACAGCAGCGCACCGAAGTCGTCGTAACGGAAATCCTCAGGAAGGCTGCCGTCGCCGGTGAACCACTCGTACGCGGCCCACTCACCGTCCTCCGCTGCGTCGCCGGGATATAGCAGCCAGCAGACGCCAGGACCGCCATCGTCGCGTGCGATCAACAGGCTCCGCTCGAGGATCTCGTCCGCTGCAACGCCGAAGCTCCAGGCTTCCACGAGATCTGGGTCGCGTTCGGGAAGCCACCCGATCTCGTCCACGTTGAGCAGATCGACATAGTCGACATAGCCGAAGCCGTTGCTGGCCATCAGGAAGTTCCGGTACGTCGGCGGAAGTCGAGTGCCGAGCCGCTCCTCAGCGGCCACGACCGCATCCGCACTGGCCGGCGCGTAGCCGATCCATCCCTCACGTTCGACGTGACTCCTGACGAACCTTCCGGCACCGTTCTCCTCGAGCTCACGCAACGAACGCGAGTTGTCCAGGAACTTCGCACTGTAGTCACGCAGGAACGCGCGCCACTCGGTGACGCTGAAGGGACGAAGGTCCACGTGTGAACTCCTTCGGCGAGCATGCTCGAGCAAGATATACGCCACGTCACGGCCCGGCGCCGTAAAACGCTGCACTCACTTCGAGACAGGCCCTAGACGTGGCCGGTCATGCCTGACGGCCCGGGAGCATCGCCAGCGCCTGCGACCGCTGGGCGACCAGCTCGTCGTAGGTGCCGTCGCGCTCGGCCCACCGGTGCATCAGCACCTCCTTGACGAGGATCTCGCGCGGAGTGGGGTCGGCCTTGAGCAGATCCATCACCTCGGTGGCGAACTCGCCCAGGTCGAGGGCACGGGGGTTGAGCTTTGCCTGCTCCGGCGTGGTGGCGACAGCCGGGGGAACGAGTTCGGCGACCTCCACGCCGGTGCCGTCCAGTTGCGCGCGCAGCGCCTCGGAGTAGGCGTGCACGGCGGCCTTCGAGGCGCCGTAGGTCGCCATGAGCGGGAACGGCAGGAATCCGATGCCCGAGGTCACCGTGATGATGGTGCCGGCGCCGCGCCCGATCAGGTGCGGGGTGAACGCGTCGATGACGCGGATGGTGCCGAGGACGTTCGTGTCGATCGTCTTTTCCGTGGCACTGAAGTGCGCGGGGTCGCGCAGGTCCTCGGGTATTCCGATCCCGGACATCGTCACGATCGTGTCGAGGTCCGGGTGGCTCTGGAGGATCGTGTCGCGGGCCCGGTCGACGCTGTTCTGGTCGGTCACGTCGATGGGAACGGTGGCGAACCCCTCGGCCGCGAGCTCGTCCAGCAGGTCGGTCCGCCTTCCGCCGATGATGACGGCGCTGCCGGCCGCGGCGAACCGGCGAGCCAGCTCCAGGCCGATTCCCGAGGTGGCGCCGGCGATGAAGACGGTGCGATTGGTGATGTCCACTGAAAACTCCTGATGTGTCCTGTGCGGCCAACGCCCTCAGTGTCGGCCCGATCTCCGGCCGCAGGCAGTACCCCCGTCTTCCCTGGTCCTGCCAGGGCCCCCTCAGCCGAGAGAGCCCTGAACTACGCTGCCGAACATGAGCGACGACCGCGCGAACCCGCTCGGCGACTACCTCCGCGCCCGGCGGGCACTGGTCACTCCGGAGCAGGCCGGGCTGCCCGCGGGTACGAACCGCCGCGTTCCCGGATTGCGCCGCGAAGAGGTCGCCATGCTCGCGGGCATCAGCGCCGACTACTACCTGCGGCTGGAGCGCGGCCGTGACAAGAACCCCTCACCACAGGTCCTCGCCTCCCTCGCACGGGTCCTCCACCTCGACGAGATCGAACAGGAATACCTCCTCGGCCTGGCCGCCTCGCGCCCCAGGCCACAGCGGCGGCGGAGGCCCGAACGCGTACCCGCACGGTTGCATCAGCTGCTGGCGAGCGTGCAGGTCCCCGCGTTCGTGGAAGGACGCGCGTTCGACGTGCTCGCCTCCAACCGGCTCGCGGTCGCGCTCTCGCCGCGCCTTCAGCCCGGGTACAACCGTCTGCGGTCGCTGCTCCTCGATCCTGAGGAGCAGGCGTTCCAGCAGGACTGGACACGCTCCACGGAAGGGTTCATCGCCGCGTTCAGGAAGTCCATCGGCGACGACATCGACGACCCGCGCTTCGTGGAGCTGGTGGGCGAGCTCGCCCTGTCGAGCGAGCGGTTCCGTACGCTCTGGGCGCGCCACGACGTCCGCACCCTCGAGGGCGGCACCGCCATCGTGAACCATCCCGTCGTCGGTGAGCTGCACCTGCACCGGGACAAGCTGCCGGTGGACGATCTGCTCCTGGTCCTCTACTACGCCGATCAGGGCAGCGAGAGCGACGAGAAACTCCGCCTCCTCGCGTCCATGGCCGAGACCACGCACCTCACCGAAGAACCACCTCGAATCCCACGGTGACCCGGCCGCCGACCCTCTGGCCTCACGCCTCCGGAACCCGGCCGAGCCAGGCCTGCAGCGCCCACCGCCACCGCAGCGCGCCCGCCAGGGACTCCCCCGGCGGGCCCGGATCCGCGAAGCCCGTCAACGTCGTCAGGCGCCGCAGCCGGTGCTTGACCGTGTTCGGATGCACATGCAGCGCGGCGGCGGTCTGGTCGGCGCGACCTCCGTGGTCCAGGTACACCACGGCCGTCTCGGCCAGCAGCCGGTGGAACTCCTCTCCCGCGTCCAGGCCGGCCAGCAGCTCACGCGCCAGCAACTCGCCCAGCGCCGGGTGGGCGTCCAGCGCCACCGGGACCGCCAGCGCCGTCAGCTCCCACAGCCCCTCCATCCCCCGCCGCCGCGCCGAGGCCAGCGCCGTCCGGCCCAGCCGGTACACCTCGGCCAGCTCCCCCGGCCGTACCGCCGGCCCGGCCACCACGAGCGTCGCCGCGGCGGCGGGCAGCCGGGTCGTCACCGCGCACAGCCGCCCGTCCACCAGCCCCGACACCCCATCGGCCAGGCCCAGACCGGCCTCGACCCGCCGCGCCTCCCGCGGGTCACCGACGTCGGTCACCAGGCAGTGATAACGCCGCCGCACGTCCAGGCCCGCGTCGGCGGCGCACGACACCGGACCGCCGCCCAGCAGGTCCCGCAGCGCCTGCACGCGCGCCGCGTGCGCGGAGTGCGCCAGGCTCAGCTCCGTCTCCCGGAACGCGTGGATCAGCCGGTTCTGCAGCCCGTTCGCGTACGCGTCGAGCTCCAGGAGCTCCTCGATCAGCGCGTCCAGGGACACCCCCGCCGACCGGGCCTCGTCCAGCAGCCGCGTCATCACGTGCGAGCGCGCCGCCTGGAACCCCTCCAGCAACGCCGCCAGCGGCACCCCCTGCAGCGCCCGGTCCGTGGCCAGCCGATCCGCGACCCGCGCGTCGTTCTCGTTCAGCCCCGACTCGTCGATGAACGCCGCCGACACCACCGCCAGCAGCGCCGCGATGTGCCGCCGGACCTCCTGCACCGGAAGCGCCGCGATCGGCGGGGACTCCGTACGGGCCGCCTCCACGACCGCCTCCAGCGTCCGCGGGTCGGCGCGCATCCGCTCCATCAGGCGGCGGAGCACGGCGCGTTCGGCCATCGTCGTCTCCCGGTACGGCGCTGGGCGGCACGGGAGAAAAGCCTCCCGTGCCGCCCAGTGTGGACCGATCAGCTCGCCGGCGTCAGGGCCGCGATCGCCTCCGGGGCCGCCTGCCCGATCCGCTCCCGCTGCGGGAACGTCCCGACCGGCACGCGGGCGACCTCCGTCGCCGTCGCGTAGTCGACCACCGACACGGCGTTCGCCTTGCTGAGTGAGACGAAGCAGCGCTTGCCGTCGACGCTGCTGGTCCCCCAGTACGGCAGGCTGTCCGTCGGGTAGTTCACGAACCCCTTCGTCGACAGGTCCGCGGTGTTGACGATCGCGGTGTAGTCGTCGATCGTCCCGACGTCGCACAGCTTCGAGCCGTCCCCGGACAGCGCCAGGCCGTGGTGTGCGGAGTTCTGCGGGTAGTCGTCCGGCTTCAGCGCCTGGCCGTGCGCGCTGTAGGGCATCGTGACGGTCGCGACGATCTTCGATTTCGCCAGGTCGTACTTGATGAAGCCGTTCAGGTAGGACTGCTGGGTGTAGAAGGTGTTGCCGTCCGGCGCGATGAGGTTCGGCCGGATCCCGTGCGGGAGGTTCCAGGTCTTGACGACCTTGAGCGTCGACGCGTCGACCTTCGTCAGCTGGAAACTGCCCTTGAGCAGCTCCAGCGACTGCGGCAGCGACGTGATCCCGATGCTGGAGTTGTAGATGTACTTCCCATCGGCCGTGTAGTCGTTCTGATGCGGGTACGTCCCGGTGCCGAACCTGCCGACCACCGATCCGGTCGCGGTGTCCAGCACCTCGGCGACCTGCGCCGTCGTCGCGGAGATGACGTACCGCGTGCCGTCCGGGGACAGCGCCGCGTGGTCGGCGTGGAAGCCGTCCAGCCGGGTGTGCCACAGCTGCCGCCCCGACACCAGGTCGAACGCCGCCGCGTCGTCGAGGTTGCCGCGCGAGACGTACAGCGTCCTGCCGTCCGGTGACAGCTGAACGTCGTCGACGAACCGGTCACCGCCCTCGATCCCCTTGACCGTCTCGTACCCGGCCCGCTGGATCGGGTCCATCTCGTTCAGCCGCTGCTGCAGATCCCCGATCACGTTGAACGACCCGAGATTCTGGTACGTGTGCCCGTCGATGAAGCTGACGCTGCCGGACTGACTGTTGCCGACCAACAACACGTCCCGCAGCCCGGCCGCACCGGCCGACCCCACCGGAACGGACAGCGCCGCGGCCGTCGCCGCGCAGACAACCAGGGCTTTGAGTCTCCTGCCGGACATCTCGTCTCCTCACGAACCGCCGTCGTCGAAACGGGAGTGCGCCTAAGTCTGAGTACGGGACGCGCCGCCGCACAGATCGCCGCAGCCAACGTCGCGAGGTCCCGATGTCGCCCACCGACAACCGGCTACGTGGCCGGGAACTCGGCCCACACGACCGTACGGTCCCCCTCCTCCCGATGGCCCCACCGCCGGGCCAGCGCGTCGACGATCCGCATCCCGCGCCCGATCTCCCCGCCGCCCTCCGTTTCCAGGCGCGGACGCGCGCCGCCGGCGCCGTCGTCGGTGACCTCCAGCCGGTACGCGCCCCGGTCGGCGAGCAGCACGACCGTCACCCGCCCTCCGGGGTGCCCTGAGGCGGTGTGCGCGACGGCGTTGCAGACCGTCTCGCTGCCCACCGTGACCAGGTCGTCCAGCACCGGATGGCCGCTGGGCAGCAGGTCCCGCAGGAACGCGCGGGCGTATGCGACGGAGCGCCGCAGCCCCGGCAGCGTGATCTCCCCGAGCACGACCGGCCCCTCGGTCGCCCTCCCCACCTCGGTCACGCCGCGACCGCCGCGGCGATCCGCCGGGCCGCCTCCGGCACCGACGCCGCGTCCAGCTCGGTGCCGCGCCACAGCAGCCGCCACCGGTCCGGCCGTGGCACCGCCAGCACCGCCTCCTTGCGGCCGCCCCGACCCAGCACCCACAGCACCGCCTCGCCGTGACCGGGCACGACGAGCAGCGAGGTCACGGGCGCGGCCCGCAACTCCCACGCCAGCCGGACCAGCAGCCCGTACCGCGTCTTCGACATCTGCACTCGACGGCTCCCTTCTCCGTGTCGGAGACTTACGGTCACCACCGACCGCGGCAGGCCGCAACACCCGCTGACCTGGGCAGAATTTTCGCCGGGCGAACATTCTCCTCAGCGCGTTCCGCGTACGACTCGATACAGACGGTGACAGTGTGGGTAGATGCCCTCCCGGAACATCCCGTCCGTACGCCTGCGCCGCATCGGCTCGGCGCTGCGCAGGGCCCGCGAGGACGGCGGGCTGACCATCGACACCGCCTGCCGCCGCTACGGCCGCTCCAAGAGCTGGCTCAGCACCCTGGAGAACGGCCTGCACTCCATCGACCCTCAGGAGCTCGCCGACCTGCTGGACTTCTACGAGGTCCCCGCCGGCCCCCTCCGCGAGTCCCTCCTCCACCTCGCCACCCACAAACCCGGCAAGAACTGGGAGCGCGCCTACGAGGGCCGCATCTCCGCCGCGGCCCTCGACCTGGCGAGTCTTGAAGAGGACGCCGACCTGATCCGTACCTTTCAGCCGTGTCTGATTCCGGGCTTACTACAGCTCCCTGAGTACACGCGTGCACTCGTCATGGCGGGGAGTCGAAGGAACAAACGAAACGCCGACGCCCTCGTTGAGTTCCGAAGACGTCGACAACGAATTCTGGGGCAGCCGAATTCCCCACGCTATGTAGCGATCATCGGCGAGGCGGCGCTGCGGAACCAGGTGGGCGACCCCTCGGTGATGAACGCCCAACTGCAATGCCTAGCCGAGGCTGCCAGGGAGAAGGCCATAGAGCTACGGGTGCTGCCCGAGTCAGCGGGGGCCTATCTTTGGCTGGCGGGGCCGTTCGACCTATTCACCCTTCGTCCACCAGGGCGTCTCAGCGTCACGGTGGTCGAGCACTTCACTAGGAGTCTCTTCGTAGAGGATGAGGCAGAGGTCGCCGAACATGCTGAGATTTTCACGAAGTTGCTCACGGTTTCGCTGGATGAGGATCTGTCGCGAGAACTCATCGTGAAGGTAGCGTCAACGCCATGATGACTCCTGTATTGACCGACGCTTCATGGCGTAAGAGCACTCACAGCGGCGGGAACGAGGGAAGCTGCGTCGAGGTGGCCGTCGTCGGTCTGATGATGGGACCAGGTGCGTAGGAGGCGCGGTCCGGCCGAAGCCTCCCGACCTGCCCAAGCGTTTCGAACGGTCACGTGCCGTGTCAGGCTGGAATGCGACAATGCGCTATGGCCAAGCCGATCTTGAACGTGGTGAGCGGGGCGCCCGGGACGGGCAAGACCACGCTGGCTCGCCGGCTCGCGCAGGAGCTCGGCTGCCCTGCGGTCGTCCGCGATGAGATCAAGCAGGGCATGGTGCTGGCCACGCCGGGGTTCGACCCGAGCGGGGACGACCCTCTCAACCTGCCGACCCTCAGGGTCTTCTTCGACGTCCTGGCCACGCTGGTGAAGGGCGGGGTGACCGTGGTCGCCGAGGCGGCCTTCCAGGACCGGGTCTGGCGCCCGAATCTCGAGCCCCTCGCCGGGGTCGCCGACATTCGTGTCATCCGCTGCGTCACCCCGGCGGCCACCGCTCACGATCGGGTGGCCCGGCGTGTCGCCGGTGATCCCCACCGGTCCGCGCACGGAGACCGGAAGCTCCTCGCGTCGATCGCCGACGGGCGGTACTCCATCGACTCCTTCGTCCCGATCTCCCTGGACGTTCCCACCTTGACCGTGGACACCGGTGACGGCTATCGGCCGGGCATCCCGGAGATCGCCGCCTTCGCCGGAGCCGGGAGCCCGGGACGGCCACGGACTCCCGGCTCTGCGCCAGGGGCGCAGCCCGCGTGAGCGATGCCTGTTTCAGCGAACGCCCTGGCCGGCGCGGGGAAGGCCATGGACCGGGGGGACCGGTATCAGGCGGTGGCCGTCCTCGTGGCCGACGACACGACCGGCGGTAGGCGGTGGGAAGTGGGTGCCGAGGACCAGGGTGTCCGTGCCCGCGAGCGCGTCGAACAGAGAGCGGCGGGTGGCCTCGGCCTGTTCCGGGTCGATGTCGACGCAGCTGCCGATGGCGGGGTGGGCGAACTGAACGGGGTGGTGGACGCAGTCGCCCGTGATCAGGGCCGTTTCGCCGTGGCTGCTCAGCTGGACCGCGATGTGGCCGGGAGTGTGCCCAGGCGTGGGCAGCAGGCGCAGGCCGGGAGCGACCTCGGCGCCCTCCGCGGGTACGTCGACGAGATCGAGCAGCCCCGCGTCCTCGACCGGGTGCACCGAGTCGCGGAACATCTGTCGGCGCGGCTCGTCCATGTCGTAACCGGCCCAGAACTCCCGCTCGACCCGGGAGGCGACATAGCGGGCGCGGGGGAAGGTGGGCACCCATGCGCCTTGCTCTTCGCGGGTGTTCCAGCCGACGTGGTCGGTGTGCAGATGGGTGAGGACGACCAGGTCCACGGACTCCGGTGAGAAGCCCGCGCCGCTGAGGCGCGCGAGGTAGTCGGTCCTCAGGTCGTGCCATGCGGGGTTCGCCCGCGTCTTGCCGTTGCCGATGCCGGTGTCCACGAGGACACGGAGCCCGCCCACCGAGAAGGCGAAGCCATGGCTGTCGATGCGCAGGACGCCTCGGTCGTCGGCGAAGTGGGGACGCAGCCAGTTCTGGCGTGTGACCACGTCCGGGGTGGCGTCGGGCAGCAGCCAAGGGCCGGTCGCGGGCGGCAGCGGGATCTCGTCGATGCGGTGGACGGTGATGTCGCCCACGGCCCACGAGACGGTGGCGGCGTCGTTGGATTCCTTGAGCGGTGGTGTCCGCATGTTCTGTCGGTTCCTTCCTTCATCGGGGTTCATCGATCGGGCTTCGTCGTGAGGCTGTGAGCGCCGCCACCGCCACGATGGCGAGGAGGGCGGCCGCCGCGGCGTAAGTGTGGGACGCCGTCCCCAGCCCGTACCGTCCGGTGGCGGCACCGGCGGCGATGGCGGGAATGCTCATCGACAGGTAGCTGAGCACGTAGTAGGCGGCCAGGGTCGCGGCGCGGTCGCGTTCGGAGAGCGCGGTGAGCGTGATGCGCAGCGCCCCTTGGGACACCGCGCCGAAGGCGACGCCGGCCAAGGCCGCCCCGCCGAACAGGGCGGGCAGGCCGCCACCGTGCAGACTCCCGAGAGTCAGCGCCGCAGCGGGTACGACGGCCGCGCATCCGGCCGTGGCCGCGACGGCCGGCGCCGTACGCCGCGCCGTCCACACGGTGAGCGTCGCCGTGGCGGTGACCGTGAAGAAGACCAGGCCGCCGGCCGTCCCGGGGCCGTCGGGGGACACCAGGTGGACGAGCGCCGGCCCGAGGGACGAGTAGAAACCGCCCAGCGCCCAGACCGCGGCGATCCCGGCGCCCGTGAGCCGCAGGGCGTGGCGGGCCGAGGACGGGACGGACAGGCGCGGGCGCAGAGAGCGCCATGCGCCGGCGTGCCGGTGGGCCGTCTCGGTGGTGAACGCGACCGCGGCGGCCTGGGCGGCGAACAGCGCCGCCAGCAGCACGTACACGGTGACCGTGGGGGCCGGCGCGAAGCGGATCAGAAGCGTCGAGGCGAGCACGCCGACGGCCATGCCCGCGACGGGGGCGATGCCGTTGGTCAGGGCGGATCTGCCCGGGCGCGTCGGATCTTCGAGGTCGAGCAGGGCGGCGCCCGCCGCGCTGGTGGCCGCGGCCGTGGCCGCTCCTTGCAGGATCCGGGCGGCGATCAGCGCCTTGGAACCGTCCGCTGTGGCGAGCAGCGCCATGGCCACGGCCTCCAGCACCAGCGCACCCCCCAGGACGGGGCGGCGCCCCAGATGGTCGGAGAGCGCTCCGGTGATCAGCAGGGCCAGCAGCAACGTCAGGGAGTAGGCGCTGAACACCAGCGTGATGGTCAGTGCGGACAGGCCCCAGTGATGCTGGTAGAGGGGGTAGAGCGGCGTCGGCGCGCTGGACGCGGCCAGGGCGGCGACCAGGATCGAGGTGTCCAGGACGAAGGATGCGCGGTTCGCCCATCGGGTGCGGACCGGCGAGCGGCCGCACCGTACGAGCGTGCCTGGTGAGGCACTGGACATGGGACTCCTCCTGAGACACAAAAGCTAAGCGTTTGCGTTAGGTCACGGTATTTCCTATCGTGGCCTAACGCAAACGTTTAGCTTTTGGTGGAGCGTCACACCACCGCTCCGGCTCGAACAGGAGGAACGCCCGTGCCCGTCCCCGAACTGACGCCGCCAGAGGCGGCCCGATGGGCCGCCCGCGCCGGACTCCCACTGGCGGACGACCGCCCCGGCCAGGTCGCGGCCATCGCCGACCACATCCACTCGGTCGTCTCGGTACTGCGGGAACTGGACTTCGGAGACACCCCGCCCGCCACCGCGTACCGGACGGAAGAGGAGAACCACGATGCAGCCATATGAGCTGTCCCTCGCCGCCGCCGCGGACGCGATACGAACTCGGCGAGTGTCCCCTGTCGAGCTGGTGGACTCGGTGCTCGACCGCATCGAGCGGGTGGAGCCGGGCCTGCGGGCGTACGTCACGGTGACGGCGGAACGGGCACGCCGATCCGCGCGCGAGGCCGAACGCGAAGCCGTGGCCGGCCGCCTCCGTAGCCCGCTCCACGGGATCCCGGTGGGGCTGAAGGACCTGATCGACGTCGCCGACACGGCGACCACGGCGAGTTCCCGCGTACGGGCCGGTCACCGCGCGAAGACCGACAGCGCGGTCGCCGCGCGCCTCACGGCGGCCGGCGCCGTCCTGGTCGGCAAGACCCACACCCACGAGTTCGCCTACGGACTCACCACGCCACAGACGCACAACGCCTGGGATCGGGAGCGGATCGCCGGCGGCTCCAGCGGCGGATCGGCCGTCGCCGTGGCGGCGGGTGCCGCGACCTTCGCCCTGGGGACCGACACCGGTGGTTCGATCCGGGTACCCGCCGCGCTGAACGGAGTGGTCGGTCTCAAGCCGACGTACGGCCTCGTTCCCCGGCACGGCGTGACGTCCTTGTCCTGGTCACTGGATCACGTCGGCCCCATCACGCGCACCGTCGAGGACGCGGCCCTGGTACTGCCGATCCTGACCGGGCATGATCCCCGCGACCCCGCAGGCCTGTCGGACCGTCGGCCGCCCTCCGAGGGCGATCTGTCGGGACTGCGCGTCGGCGTGCCGCGCAACTACTACTTCGACCGCGTCGGCCCCGACGTCGAGGCCGCGGTACGGCGGGCCATCGACCGGCTGGAGACCCTCGGCGCGCGGCTCGTCGAGGTCGAGATTCCGATGACCCGCTACATCCAGGCGATCCAGTGGGGACTGATGGTCCCTGAGGCCACCGCCTACCACGAGAAGACCCTGCGAGAGGCCGCCGGACTGTATACGGCGGACGTCCGCATCCTCCTCGAAGCGGGCGCGTTGATGACCGCCGGGGACTACCTGCGCGCCCAGCGGGCCCGGACGCTCATGCGGCGGGCGTGGACGCGGATGCTGCAGGAGGTCGACGTGATCGCCGCGCCCGCGGTCCCGGCGACCGCGGTGCGTGCCGGCGAAGAGTCCCTCACCTGGCCCGATGGCACGGTCGAGAGTGTCTCCGACGCCTACGTGCGCCTCTCGGCGCCGGCCAACATCACCGGGGTGCCCTCACTCTCCCTGCCGGTCGGCCGCGACCGGCAGGGGATGCCGATCGGCATGCAGTTGCTCGGACGGCCCTTCGGGGAAGCCGCGCTCTTGCGCGTGGGCCACGCGTACGAACGGACCGAGCCCGCCCGCGAGCTCGCGCCGGCGGCCTGAGACCGACCGTGTGCGCCGGCCGGTCTCCGCGGCCGGCGCACTCCCCTAGAAGCTATGACTTTGCTTTAGAGTGAAGAGCATGAGTCGCGCGATGGTGCGTCCCGGCGGGCGCAGCGCCAGGGTCCAGCATGCGGTGCACACCGCCGTACGGGAACTCGAGGCCGAAGTAGGCCGCGACGCGCTGACGGTGCCGCTGGTCGCGGCACGCGCCGGTGTCACTCCGTCGACGATCTATCGGCGCTGGCGTGACCTGCAGCAGTTGCTGTCGGACGTGGCGGTCGAGCGCCTGCGGCCTGACACGGCGCCGGATGACCGGGGAGATCTGGCGTCGGATCTGGAGGCCTGGGCCGAGCAGTTCCTCGACGAGATGGCCTCTCCCCCGGGCCGCGCCTACATCCGCGACGCCCTGCTCGGAGACCCGGACGGCAGCAATGCCGGCCAGTGCTCGGCATACGCCGCCGAGCAGATCGGCGTGATCCTCGCCCGCGCGGCCGAACGCGGGGAGAACACCCCGGACATCGAGTCGGTCATCGACGGCGTCGTCGCACCCATGATGTACCGCATCCTGTTCCGCCCCGGTCGCCTGGACGCCTCGTACGCGCGGCGGCTCGTGGCGGGCCTCCTCGCCGCGGCCGGCCGCGCCGGCGGGTGACCCGGCGACTCCCGCACGCACCGCCTGCGTGTCACGGA
Source organism: Actinoallomurus rhizosphaericola (assembly GCF_024055675.1). NCBI lineage: Bacteria > Bacillati > Actinomycetota > Actinomycetes > Streptosporangiales > Thermomonosporaceae > Actinoallomurus > Actinoallomurus rhizosphaericola. The sequence goes on from NZ_JAMXMW010000017.1 coordinate 21,132, forward strand.
TTCCGCGGCTGACGCGGGAGTCCGTCGATCATCAGGCCGAGGGTGAAGTCGAAGCGGTCGTGGGCGGTTCCGGCGGTGAGCTCTTCGGCGTGGCGCTTGGTGTGGGGGAAGGTGTCGGGCAGTGCGGCGAATCGGTCCAGCAGCTCCTCGCGGCTGACGACCCAGGTGTCGTCACTGCGGCTGAGCCGCCTGTTCACCAGGGAGACCTCGAGGCTGTAGGCGTTGACGTAGAGCATCAGTGAGTCGATCGCCCAGGCGGCGGTCTGCGGGTCGACGCCCCCGGCGAGCAGGATGGCGAGCATTCCCTCGCTGACGCGCAGCGTGTCCAGGTTGGACGGAGCGGCGGCGAAGGCCGCCTGGGAGATGCCCGGGTAACGCAGGTACTGGTCGCGCAGCTGGGTGCAGACGCTGATGATCTGCTGCCGCCAGCTGCCGGGGTCCGGCTTGGGCAGGTCGATCTCGGTGCACAGCCGGCCGATGAGCAGCTCGTCCAGGTCCTCTTTGTTGACCACGTGGGCGTAGAGCGACGACGGCCCGGTCTCCAGCGCGGTGGCCAGGCGCCGCATCGTGAGGGCTTCGTATCCCTCTCTTTCCACGATGCCGAACGCGGTGCCGATGATGGCGTCGACCGTGATCGGTTTCTTGCGCCCGCCGGACGGTCCGCGCCGGGCCGCGGGTGCGCTCGAGCCGGTGCCGAGCCGGTGCCGCGCTGCTCGCCGTTCCTGCGGAGTCGGTGACATGCGGGCAGTCTAGCGAACGGACGAACACTGTTCTGCATGAGGAACATCGTTCGTCTTGTTAGGAACAGTGTTCTGTTGTAGAACGGTGTTCGTGTCCATTGACCAGCGCTCATCGCAAGCGCCCACCACCAGCACACTGCCGTTGCGCACCGCCTGGCTCGTCCTGGCCGTCGTGTTCCTGGCCGACCTCATGGATCTGATCGACTCCAGCGTCGCCAACCTCGCCGGCCCCTCCATCCGCGCCGACCTCGGCGGCGGCCAGGTGACGGTGCAATGGGTGCTGAGCGCCTACACCGCGGCCTTCGCGCTCGGCCTGATCACCTCAGGACGGCTCGGGGACCTGCTCGGGCGCCGGCGGCTGTTCCTGCTCGGCATGACCGGCTTCACCCTGACCTCACTGGCCTGCGGTCTCGCCCCCGACGTGGTCTTCCTGATCGTCGCCCGCACACTGCAGGGCCTGTGCGGGTCGGTCATGATCCCGCAGGGTCTGGCCCTGGTGAAGATCGTGTTCCCGCCCCGGCACCTGCGCAGGGCACTGATGCCGATCGGCCCGCTGATGGGCCTGGCCACCGTGGCCGGGCCCATCCTGGCCGGCTGGCTGCTCCACCTGGACCTGCTCGGCAGCGGGTGGCGCTCCATCTTCCTGATCAACGTCCCGTTCGGCGTCATCGCCGCCGCGCTCGCCTGGCGTGTCCTGCCCCGCAACGGCGGTGAAGACCCGGCCGCCCGCCTCGACCTCCCCGGCGTCGGCCTGCTCACCGCGGCCTCGGCCCTGCTCATCATCCCGCTCATCCAGGGACGTGACCTCGGCTGGCCCGCCTGGACCTACGTCATGATGGCCGCCGCGGTCGTCCTGCTCGCCCTGTTCGTCGTCTCCGAACGGCGCAGCGAGCACCCGGTCATCACCCCGTCGCTGTTCCGCAAGCGCAGCTTCGTCGTCGGCCTGGCGATCGTGGCCGGATTCCACGCGTCCCTGAGCGCGTTCGTCCTCATCGTCAACCTGCTGCTGCAGCTGGGCATGCGCTGGACGCCGCTGCACACGGGCTTCACGCTGATCCCCTGGGCTCTCGGCACCGCCGTCGCCGTCCTGCTCGCAGGCGCCGTACTCGCCGAGAAGCTGGGGCGCGCCTGCCTGCACCTGGGGCTGGCCATCGCCGTCATCGGCCTGCTGGCCCTGTGGTGGTCGGTCGCCCACTGGGGCACCGGCATCACCGCCTGGAGGCTGACGCCCGCGCTGCTGCTCACCGGCTTCGGCTCCGGGCTGGTGTTCGTCCCGCTGGTCGACTTCATCCTCGGCGACGCCACCACCGAAGAGGTCGGCACCGGCGCGGGCATGCTCAACGCCGTCCAGCAGTTCGCCGGCGCCCTCGGCGTCGCCGCCCTCGGCACGGTGTTCTTCGCACGGGTCGGGCACCCGTCCGTGCACTCCCACCTCGCCGCCGCGGAGCTGGTCTTCGGCATCGCCGCGGGCCTGAACCTCCTCACGCTCCTGCTGGTGGGCCTCCTGCCCAGGCACGCCCAGCAGGTGCACGGTTGAGCTCGACGACGCTCGACAGCACCGGTGTGACCTTTTGCGGACGGCATGAGAAGGTCGGTGTTCGCCGAGTCCCGAACACGCTCGCGTGCCGGGTCTAGGGTCGGGCAGATGAGCACCGCCTCTCCCCCTTCCCCCTCCGATCGCGATCCCGAGATCGTCGCCCGCCGGGCATCGTCGTTCGGCGGTCATGCCGCCGCCTACGCCGCGGAACGCCCGGGCTATCCCGATGAGGCGGTGCGCTGGGCGCTGGAGCCCGTCGTGGGCCGCGGCTCACTGCGCGTCCTCGACCTGGCGGCCGGAACCGGCAAGCTCACCGAGGCGCTGGTGCCGTACGCCACCACGCTGGTCGCCGTGGAGCCCGACCCCGGAATGCTCGCGGAGCTGCGCACCCGCCTGCCGGACGTGCGGGCGGTCACGGGAACGGCCGAGCGGATCCCCCTGGCGGACGGATCGGTCGACGCGGTCCTGGTCGGGCAGGCGCTGCACTGGTTCGACCTCGACCGCGCGCTGCCGGAGATGGCGCGGGTGCTGTCCCCCGGCGGCGTGCTGGCCTGCCTGTGGAACGTCGACGACCATCGGGTCCCCTGGGTCAGGGGCCTGAAACAGGTCTCCCGGAGCAGCCTCAGCCTCAGGGACTGGCAGGCCGAGCGGGCGTTCACCCCGACACCGGAGTTCCCGGCGGTCGAGTACGCCGAGTTCGCCCACGTGCAGCGGCGGACCGCCGAGTCGATGGCGGCGACCATCGGCACGCACTCGCACGTGCTGATCCTGCCGGAGGACGAGCGGGCGGCGCTGATGGCCAGGATCCTCGACTACCTGCACACGACGCCGGAGACCGCGTCCGGGGAGTTCGACCTCCCGATCGCCACCGTGGCGATCCGGTCCGTCCTCGCCGGGTGACGGCACTGAAGCGCAACGCATGCTGCCCCAGCGCCTTTGGTCGATTCAGCGAAGCCCGAGTGATACGCGTGCGCTTCTGAGCTCGCGCGTTGACGTCAGGAACGAAGGGCGCGCAGGCCGGTGCGGATTTCGCTGACCAGGATTTCGGGCTGTTCCAAGGCCGCGAAGTGTCCGCCCTTGTCGGCCTCGCCGTAGTGGATCAGATTGCTGTAGGTGTCTTCGATCCAGCTTCGTGGCAGGCGGGGGATGTCCCTCGGGAAGACGGTCACCGCGACCGGAAGCGTCAGCTTCGGGCCGGCGAAAGTGGCCGATTTGTTCTCCCAGTAGATGCGGCCGGACGACGCTGCGCTGTTGGTGAACCAGTAGAGGGATATCGCGTCGAGCATGTCGTCCATGCTGAGGGCGTCCTCGGCGAGCCCGTGGTTGTCGGTCTTGGACTGGAACTTTTCGTAGATCCAGGTTGCCTGACCGGCGGGAGAGTCCGCCAGGGCGAATCCGACGGTCTCCGGCTTCGTGCCCTGAAGGTGGTTCGACCCGCCGAGATCGCCGGTGTAGTGGGCGAGGCCCTCCACGGCGTGGCGCTGTTCGGGCGACAAGGTGTCGGGTATCTGTGCGGGAAAGGCGTACTGGGTGTTCAGATGGATTCCGAGAAGCCCCTCAGGTCGCATGGCCCCGAGGGCGGTGGTGACGACGGCACCCCAATCGCCGCCTTGCGCGGCCCATCTCGTGTAGCCGAGACGCTTCATCAGCTCCACCCACGCGCTTGCGATGCGCGATACGGTCCACCCGGTCTCCGTGGGCTTCTGGGAGAACCCGAACCCGGGGAGCGAGGGGATGACGACGTCGAATGAATCGGCGGCGTCTCCTCCGAACGAGACCGGATCGGTCAGCGGGCCGATCAGCTTCAGGAACTCGACGATCGAGCCCGGCCATCCGTGCGTGAGTATCAGCGGCATCGCGTTGGGATTCTTGGACCTGACGTGGATGAAGTGGATGTCCAGCCCATCGATCTCGGTCAGGAATTGCGGGAAGCGATTGAGCTCGGACTCGAGGCGCCGCCAGTCGTAGCCGCGCTCCCAGTAGTCGACCAGAGATCTGGCGTTCTCTACGCGAACCCCTTGCGACCAGTCGTCCACCGTTTCCGGATCCGGCCATCGAGTTCTGGCCAGCCGCTGCTTCGCGTCGTCGATCTCCGAATCCGAGATCGAGGCGGTGAACGGGCGGACGAGGGTCGAGGTCGGCGGCGTCGGTGCGGTCATTGCCTTCTCTTCTCCTGAGCTTCGAAGCACGGCGCAACCCTTCGTTGCACACTGGTGTGCAACCTATCTCACTGCACACTGGTGTGCAACAATGGTGTCGTGCCCACCGAGTCCACCCGTGTGCGCTCGACGAACGAGACACGCGATCGCATCCTCGACGTCGCCCTCGATGTGCTGGGGGAGAACCCCGACGCCGGCATGGGCGACATCGCCTCCGCTGCCGGCGTCGTCCGTCGCACGGTCTACGGCCATTTCCCCTCGCGCCTCGACCTGGTTCGGACACTCACGGAACGGGCCGTCACCGAGATGACGGCCGTGCTCACCGAAGTCAACGCCTCCGACGCAGAAGCGGACGCGGCGTGGGCCGAATTCATCGCCCGCCTCTGGCCGGTGGCGCACCGGTACCGAGTGCTGCTGGCACTGCGCCGTGGCGAGTACGGCGAGGCGATCCACGACCTGCTCGGGCCGGTCGACGAACTCCTCGCCGACCTCGTGAAACGGGGCCAGGACACCGACGTGTTCGCACAGCACCTGCCCGCAGGCACCCTGAGCCAGGTCGCCTACGGCGCCGTGTTCGCCATCGCGGACAGCGACCTGTCGAACGGGACCCTCGGCACCCGAGCAGCGACGATCACGAGCCTGCTGATGCTGGGAGTTCCCGAGACGCGCGCAATCGCTCTCGCGGGCGACCAACCCTGACCCGCAGCACTCCTCAGGCCCGTGGCCTGACGCGCGCCGGCGCAGCACACGACCACCTCGACGGGGCCGGGAGATCCGGCCTGCGTGGCGGCCGCCCCTCCTACTGGGGGAGGTCTCCCAGATCACGGGCGGCTGCGTCGGCACGTACGCCCGCGGCCCTTCGCCGTACGAAGGGCCGGTCGGTGTCCCGTAGATCGCGTGCGGGTCCGGCCGCTCGCAGGACGACGTCCAGGACACGCTCGGCGTCGGCCGCGTAGGAGTTGCTGAACCATGCCTCATTGGCCTCGACGACGGCGAGCCGGCCGCCGTCAAGGATCCCGACATCGACGACGACGGCGCTCGGGAGCCCGCTCCCCAGGTGGTTCAGCAGTTCGGCGCCGAAGCCGATCGCGCGGTGGCCCGGCGGCAGCGGTGCGCTGTCGAGGATTCCGGAGACCGCGTAGCGGCTCGCTGCGTGCACCTGGCCGTCCAGGACGTGGAGGCGGTACTCCTCGGTGAAGATGACCGGTTCGGCGGACAGCACGGGGAGTTCGGCGGGAAGGTGCGCCGGCAGAGCGGCGCCGTCCGGGCGCACCCCGGCCGGGAACGCCTTCCCGGCGGCCGGCTTGACGAAGCGGGGAGTACGGTGCCGCCGGGCCTGCCCCAGGGTGATCAGCTCGACGTGCCTGCCGGTGAAGTGCGCGGGCAGGGCCGCGAGCAGATCCAGAGGCGGGTCCAACAGGGCCATGTCCAGCGCGGCCGTCACCGCGCCGGCGAAGCGCTCGCCGCCGTACAGGTGGGCGCGGCCGCTCAGGCCGGCCGGGATCGGAGGCCCGGCCAGCGTGCGCACGTCCATTCCCCGCCACACGGCCGCCTCCGCCAGGAGCCGGCCCGTGGTGGTCGCGACGGGCGGCAGCAGGAACGATCGGGGTGCGCTCATCCGGGGATCCTTGGAACGGGCCGATGCGGGAGAGGGCCGGCTCAGCCGAATGCCAGAACACGAGCGAGCGCCGCCCGGCCCGCCGGTCCCCATGCCGGCTTCCCGCCGGGAAGGCCCCGCTCCCCCTTCTGGCCCATGAGCATCAGGAAGAGGCTCTTCAGAGCGGCCAACCCGCGGGCGCGCCGGATCGTCGCCTCGTCCGCCTGCGCGTACGCCTCGAAGAACCGTGAACCCGCGCCCGCGGGAAGGAGCAGCCACGCGGCCGCGAGGTCCCACGCCGGATCGCCGGCGAACATGTCGCCGAAATCGATCACGCCCGAGAGCGTCCCCTCCGAGACGACGACATTCGCGGGATGGAGGTCACCGTGCAGCCATACCGGCGGGCCCTCCCATTCGGGGGCCGCGACGGCATCGTCCCAGACGTCCCGGATGGCCCGGGCGTCGGCGGCGACGCCGCCGGGGACAGCGGCCCGCAAGAACGCTTCGAAGCCGTCCGTGCACTTCTTGGGGTGAGCGCCGCGGTCCGAACCGGCCGGCGCCTCGGCGGGCGCCTCCACGTGGAGGGCCCGGAGGAAGCCCGCCAGCGTGTCGGCCGCGTGGTCGTCGCGGCTGATCGAGGCGCAGTCGAGTGGCTCGCCGCGAACCCACGTCATGACGCTCCAGGGCCTCGGGAAACGCGCGGACGGCTCGCCGATCCGCACAGGAGTCGGCACCGGGAGCGGAAGACGCGGGGCCAGGACGGGCAGCCACCGGCGCTCCTTGCGCTGGAGAGCCGGGGCACGTTCCGTGCGCGGCATGCGCACGGCCAGCTCATCCCCAAGGCGCCACATCCGGTTGTCCCAGCCGCCCGCCACCTCGCGGATGGCCAGCCCCGCAAGGTCCGGATGCTGGTCCCTGAGGAGATCGTGGACCAGCTCTGCGGTGATCTCGTTCTCGGAGTCGGCCATGCGAAGCCACAGTACGCGAGACAAGGCGGGCGGCGCGGGTACTCACTCTCCCCCGCCGATGGGCCGGGACGACGGCGGAGCGGACGGGCAACCCGCGCGGGGAGCGGGTCAGGCGGCGGTGAGGCGGGCCCGCAGACGGTCACGGGCGGCGGGCCACTCCGAGGCGAGCATCGAGTAGCAGACGGTGTCGCGGACGGACCCGTCGGGCCGGACGCGGTGGCTGCGCAGCACTCCCTCGCGGCGTGCGCCGAGGCGTTCGATGGCGCGCTGGGAGCGTTCGTTGCGGTGGTGGGTGTGCCAGCCCACCCGGAGGGCGCCCAGCACGTCGAACGCCCGCTCCAGCAGCAGGAGCTTCGCCTCGGTGTTCAGGGCGGTCCGCTGCCAGCGGACGCCGATCCAGGTGTGCCCGATCCACAGGCCGCGGTGCGCCGGTTCGACGTCGTAGTACGACGTGGTGCCGGCGACCTCGCCGGTGACGGCGTCGATCTGCACCCACGGCAGCCGCGCGGCGCCGACCGCGCGCAGGTCCTCCTCGACCATGCGGCGCATCTCCGCGACGTCGGACGGCTGCCGGACGTTCAGCCACCGCCAGACCTCGGGGTCCTTGCCCGCCTCGTACAGTCCCTCCGCGTGCTCGGGCCGGAGCGGCTCGAGACGGACGTGCCGCCCGGTCAGCGAGGGACGTTCCAGCCATGCGCTCCCATTCATGGCTGGCACCGTAGGGCCGTTTCAGACCACCCGGAAAGGGCCAGTCCACGCGGATTCGCGGCGACCACTCGCGGCTCACCTGCGAAGACCGTTCCGCGCGTCGTGCCCGGCGGCCTCAGCGCGGTTCCGGCGGACCATGGGTGGCGGTGTCACCGGCCGGGGCCGGGCCGGTCCGCGCGCGGAAGGTACGGCGATAGGTGTCCGGGGGGACGCCGACCGTGCGGTTGAAGTGCCGGCGCAGCGTCGTCGCGGTGCCCATGCCGGTGGCCGCCGCGATGGCGTCGACGCCGTCGTCGGTGTTCTCCAGCAGTTCCTGGGCGCGGCGGATCCGCTGGGTCAGCAGCCACTGCAAGGGAGTGGTGCCGGTCACCGCCCGGAAATGGCGGCCCAGGTTCCGCGAGCTCATCCGCGCCTGGCGGGCCAGGTCCTCCACGGTCAGCGGCCGGTCCAGCCGTTCCATCACCCAGGGGAACAGCCCGGCGAGCGGGTGATTGCCCGGGGCGGGCACCGGGGTGGTGACGAACTGCGCCTGGCCGCCGTCCCGGTGCGGCGGCACGACCAGGCGGCGGGCGACCGCGTTGGCGACCGACGAGCCGTGGTCGAGGCGGATCAGGTGCAGGCACAGGTCCATGGCGGCGGCCTTGCCGGCGGAGGTGAGCACGCTGCCGTTGTCCACGTACAGGACGTCCGGGTCCACCTCCACCCGCGGGTAGCGCGCGGCGAGGACCTGGGTGTGCGCCCAGTGCGTCGTCGCGCGCCGCCCGTCCAGCAGACCGGCGGCGGCCAGCACGAACGCGCCCGTGCAGAGCGAGGCAACGCGCGCTCCGGCGTCGTGGGCCGCGCGCACCGCGTCGACCAGGTCCGCCGGCGGGGCCTCCTCGACGTCCGCCCAGCCCGGGACGATCACGGTGTCGGCGTACGGGAGCCGGTCCAGGCCGTGGTCGGGCTCCAGCCGGAACCGGCCGGCCCGCACGGCGCCCGGCCCGCAGACGGCGAGGCCGTACCAGGGATCGGCCACGCCGGTCGGGGCGGCCGCGAAGGCCTCGTACGCCAGCGACAGCTCGAAGTGCAGCATCCCGTCGACGACCGCCAGCGCCACCGTGTGCATGTCCGGAATTGTACGGGTGTTGGCGTTCCGGACACTCGTGGTGGGGTGCCCGTCCCCGCCAGGATCTGCGTGACGGACCGCAGCAGGTCGATCGAGTGCGAGGAGAACCCATGGGATCAGGACTCACGGTGGCGGTGTTCGGCGCGTACGGGCACACCGGGCGTTTCGTGGTGGCGCACCTGCGGGAGCGCGGGTACGTCCCGGTCGTGTCCGGGCGTGACGCGCAGAAGCTGAACGCGCTGGCGTCCGAGTCCGGGCTGGAGGCCCGTCCGGCGTCGGCGGACGACCCGGCCGCCCTCGACCGCGCCCTGGCCGGCGCGGCGGCTGTGATCAACTGCGCCGGGCCCTTCGCCACGACGGCCGCCCCCGTGATCGAGGCGGCCCTGCGCGCCGGGATCCCCTACGTGGACGTGGCGGCCGAGATCGAGGCCATCGTCGACACGTTCACGCGCTTCACCGACCGCGCCCGCGCGGCGGGAGCGGTGGTCGTCCCGGCGATGGCCTTCTACGGTGGCCTCGGCGACCTGCTGGCCACCGCCGCGATGGGCGACTGGACGGCGGCCGACGAGGCGCACATCGCCTACGGGCTGAACGGTTGGCATCCCACCGCCGGGACGCGCGCCTCGGGCGCGGTCTCCCGGCAGCGGCGGGACGGCCGGCGCGTCCGTTACGCGAACGGGCGGCTGGAGTACCGCAGTGACGACCCGCCGATCCTGGAGTGGCCCTTCCCCGGCCCGATGGGCCCCCGGGCCGTCATCGGGGAGTTCACGATGGCCGACGCCGTCACCGTTCCCCACCACCTGTCCATCCCCGACGTGCGCACTTACATGACGGTCGAGGCGGCCAGGGACCTGTCGGACCCGGACACGCCCGCGCCGGCCCCGGTCGACGCGCGGGGGCGGTCCGCGCAGACCTTCCTCGTCGACGTCGTCGTGCGCTCCGGCGGCCGGGAACGGCGCGCCGCGGCGAGCGGCCGGGACATCTACGCCGTCACCGCACCGCTCGCCGTCGAGGCGGTCGACCGTGTCCTGACCGGACGGACCAGGACGGCCGGGGTCGCCTCCGCCGGTGAGATCTTCGACGCGCCCGACTTCCTCCGCGCGCTGTCCCCCCACATCACCCTGGACCCGCGTCCCTGACGGGCCGCTTCCCCGCGCCGCGTCACCGTCACCGGAACCGCTGCCACCCGCCCGGAACCGTCAGGCGGGGTCGGTGGGGTCCAGGCCGCGGACGGTGGTCAGATCGGTGAGGCCGCAGATCGTCAGGACCGGGCCGAGCAGCGGCGTGGCGATCACCTCGATGCGGTCGGCGTAGGACAGCAGGATGCTCAGCCCCGCGCTGTCGAGGTACTCCACGTCGGTGAGGTCGACGACGAGGGGACCGCTGTCGTCCCCCAGGGCGGTCGTCACGGCGGTGGCCAGATCGGCGCTGTTGCTCATGTCGATCTCACCGGCGGCGGTCAGGACGGGAGTGCCGTCCGGCCGGCGGTCGGGGGTCAGGGTCAGGGGGGTTGTCATCAGGCGATCCTGGTCTGCATGTCGACGGTGGTGCCGTCGGGGCCGGGGGTGACGGTGACGTGCTGCATCATGGCGCGCATCAGGGTGAGCCCACGGCCACGGTGGGCGTTGGCCTCGGGTTCGGGGGTCTTCCAGCGGCCGGTGTCGGTGATGGTCAGGCGCATCCGGTCCACCAGCGCTTCGGCGCGCATGCGGACGATGTCGCCGGGCGCGTCGCGGTGGCCGTGCTCGATGGCGTTGGCGCACGCCTCACCGGCGGCGACGAGCACGTTCTGCACCATCTGGGGCGGCAGGTCGCACTTGGCGAGCCAGCTGCGCAGGGCCCTGCGGACGGGCGCGAGCTGGGTGGCCTCGGCGGGGAAGGTCATCTCCAGCGGGGCCGGGTGCCGGTAGAGCAGCAGGGCGACGTCGTCGTCGTATCCCCCGGCGGGCGCCAGGCGGGTCATGACCTGGCTGGCCAGCACGTCGATGCCGGTCTCCCGGCCCTCCTGCACGGCATCGCCGGCCAGGTCGATGCCCTCGGTCAGGGGCCGGCGGCGGCGTTCGACCAGGCCGTCGGTGTAGAGCAGCAGCGTGGCGCGGGCCGGCAGGGTGTGCTCGGCGTACGGACGCGGCGTGCCGGGCCGCACGGCGAGCGGGGCCGCACGGCCGCCCTCGAGCAGGTGCCGGGTGCCGTCGGGATGGACGACGATGCCGGGCGGGTGCCCGGCGCTGGAGTAGGCCAGGTGCCCGGTCTGCGGGTCGAGGATCCCGCAGAAGACGGTCGTGCACATCGCGCCGGGGATCCCGGCGGCGAAGTGGTCCAGCGCGGTGAGGGCCTGGCCGGGCCTCGGGTCCTGCAGCAGCAGCGCCCGGCAGGCGCTGCGCAACTGCCCCATGACCGTCGCGGCCTGCAGACCACGGCCGACGCAGTCACCGACGACGATGCCGATGCGCCCGTCGAGCAGCGGCACCGTGTCGTACCAGTCACCGCCGACCTCCAGTGGGCGGGCGGCCGGTTCGTACCGGACGGCGAAGCCCTCCGGCAGGTCCGAGGGCCCGAGGATGGCCCGCTGCAGCGCGATCGCGGTCTCACGCTGCTGGTCGATCTGGTGGGCGCGCACCAGCCCCTGGGCGAGGTGACCGGCCAGCAGCGACAGCAGGGTCTGGTCCTGGTCGGTGAACGGCCGGTGACCGTCCAGGTCGAGCCACAGCACCATCGGGCCGCGGGGGTGTTCGAGGCCGACGCCCGCGGCCGTGCCCGCGGCGTTGGTGGCGGGCGCCAGGGACGGGCCGTCGCGGAGCCCGGTCAGCGCGGCGCGGTGCTGGTCGCTCAGTGCCTCCCAGGCGGTGTCCGCGCCGGTGCCGGTCACCACCGGCGTGCCGCCGCCGGCGAACACGACGGCCAGGACCCGATCGGCGCGCCACAGGGCCTGCACCTCCTCCAGGGCGCCGGCCAGGGCCTGTTCGAGGCTGGCGGCCTGGGACAGCCGCAGGCTCAGGGCCGCCACCGCCGTCTCCCGCTGGATGGCGTAGTGCTCGGCCGTCACGTCGCGGAAGGTGCCCACGGTCACCCGGCGCCCGGTGTCCAGATCCTGAACCTGGTTGAACGCGACACTGATCCACACCCGGTGCCCGTCACGGTGCGTCACGGGCACGGTGTAGACGCCGCGCTCCTCCGACAGCACCCCCGCGAACGCCTCCGCCACGAGCCGGTGCGCCTCGGGGTCACCGTCGGCGTCCGGCCACCACGGGTGGATCGGCCCGTACGGCAGGCCGTCGGGGCCGAAGCCCAGGATGTCGGTGAACGCCGCGTTGATCTCCACGACGGCGCCCTGCTCGTCGCAGACGAAGAACGCCTCCTGCAGGGAGTCGACCAGGGCCGTACGCCAGCGGGCGTGGTGGCTGCGCAGGCGGGCCAGCTCGACGACGGCCTGCACCCGCGCCAGCAGCTCGGCGGCGGAGAACGGCTTGACCAGGTAGTCGTCCGCGCCCGCCTCCAGGCCCTCGATCGCGGCGTCCTGACCCGCGCGGGCCGACAGCAGCAGCACGGGGATGCTCGCGGTGCGCGTGTCCTCGCGCAGCGCCGCCACCAGCTGCAGACCGTCCATGCGCGGCATCATCACGTCGCTGACGACCAGGTCGGGCGCGTCGGCCCGCGCGGCCTCCAGCGCGGCCTGGCCGTCGTCGACCGCGCTGACCCGGTGGCCCGCGCCGTGCAGCAGGCGGGTGAGGTACTCGCGCATGTCGGCGTTGTCATCGGCGATCAGCACGCGCGCCGGCAGGCCGCGTCCCGGCACGGCCGCGACCTCCTCACCGGTGCCGGACCCGACCTCCTCGGAGGTGGGCGGTGCCTCGGCGTCGTCCCGCGGGTCCGAGGGCAGCCAGCGCAGGGCCTCGTGGATGAACGGGTCGGCGGTCGCCGAGACCGTCGCCGCCGCGTCCCCGTCGACGAGGGCGTCCGGCGGCAGGTGAGCGTGCCCGAACGGCAGCCGTACCGTGAAGGTGGTGCCCTGGTTCTCGGCGGAGACGGCGCTGATGGTGCCGCCGTGCAGGCCGATCAGCTCCTTGACCAGCGCCAGCCCGATGCCGCTGCCCTCGTTCGACCGCGAGCGGGCCTTCTCGATGCGGTGGAACCGCTCGAACAGCCGCGGGATCTCCGCCTCGGGCACGCCGATGCCGGTGTCGGCGACGGTGACGACCGCGTGGTCGTCCTCCACCCGCACGCTCACCCGGACCGAGCCGTCGAAGGTGAACTTCAGCGCGTTGCTCAGCAGATTGAAGATCACCTTCTCCCACATGCCCCGGTCCAGGTACACCGGCTCGGGCAGCGGGGAGCAGTCCACGGCGAAGACGAGCCCCGCCTTCTCGATCGCGGAGCGGAACACGCTGGCCAGCTCGGCGGTCACCGCCGCCAGGTCGACGGGCTCGTACCGGGCCTGCATCCGGCCCGCCTCGATGCGGGAGAAGTCCAGCAGCGTGTTGACCAGCTTGCCGAGCCGCAACCCGTTGCGCCGGATGACGTCGAGCTCCTCACGGGCCCGCGGGTCCGCGGCGCCCAGCCGGTTCCGCAGCTCCTCGACCGGGCCCATGATCAGGGTGAGCGGGGTACGGAACTCGTGGCTGATGTTGGAGAAGAACGCGGTCTTGGCGCGGTCGAGCTCGGCGAGCTCCTCGGCCCGCCGCTGCTGGGCCTGGTAGCTGCGGGCGCTGGAGATGCCCGCCGCGACATGCCCGGCGGCCAGCTCGATGAACCCCCGGTAACTCTCGTCCAGCGGCCGGTACCGGTTCAGCGCCGCGACCAGGAAACCGTACGGCGCGCTGCCCTGCTGCAGCAGCGGCACCACCAGCGCGTGCGTGGGCGGCTCCGGCCAGTCCCCGGACGGCAGCCCGGTGAACGGGGCGCCCTCCAGGGCCACCAGCGCGGACTCCCCCCGCGCCAGCGCCGCCGCCGGCCACACGCCGCCGGTGCCGTCGGCCGGGACCGTCACCGGGGCGGCCGGATGGCCGGCCGGGATCCCGGTCGAGGCCGCCAGCCGCGCCGGACCGTCGTCCTCGAACAGGTACACCAGCGTGAACGGCAGATCCCGCAGGTTGCCGCCGAGCTGGCGGCCGGCGAAGGCCAGCATCTCCTGCTCGGTACGGACCACGCTGGGGTCGGAGCCCAGGTCCCGCAGCGTCGCCATGCGGCGCTCGCCGATGACCCGCTCGGTCTCCTCACTGACCACGCACAGCATGCCGACGACCGCGCCGGCGTCGTCGCGCAGCGGGCTGTAGGAGAAGGTGTGGTAGCTCTCCTCGGGGTATCCCGACCGCTCCAGGAACAGCAGCAGCGCCTCGTCCCAGGTGGCCTTCCCGGTGTTCAGCACGGTGCCGATCCGCGGGCCGATGTCGTCCCAGATCTCCGCCCAGACCTCGCCGGCCGGCCGGCCGAGCGCCCAGGGGTACTTACGGCCCAGCGTGTCCCGCCGGTAGGCCGCGTTGCAGAAGAACGTCAACTCCGGGCCCCACGCCATCCACATCGAGAACCGCGACGACAGCAGGATGCTGACCGCGGTCTGCAGGCTCTGCGGCCAGCCGTCCGGCGGCCCGAGCGGCGTCGCCGCCCAATCCACCGCGGCGAGGTCCCGGCCGACCTCTCCGTCGACGAAGAACACGCCTGCCCCGGCCGCCGCCGGCGGCCCGGACCCGGCGTCCTCCACCGGCCCGCTGGGCCCAGCACCGCTCATCGCCCTCTCCCTCGCCACGACCCCGCGCCTGCCTCGCCACGGCCCCGCCGGGACCTGCAATGGGGGACGGCCCGGCGGCTTCCGTAGGATAGGCCAACCACCCCGAGCCGTTACATTCGCACCTCGTCGCCCGGGATCTTCACGCAGGTTGGAGAACGACGTCGATGGACACCGCACCCGCCACCGCCACGGCGCCGCGCGACGCCGGCGACGTCCTCGCGGCGGTCCGCAGGCTTCTCGATGATCTGGGTAGGGGCGTCACCGACGGCACCGCCCTGCCGGCCCTGTCCGTGCCCACCCGTACCACCACCGTCCCCGTACAGGAGAACCGGTGACCGACCGCGTCCTGACCGCCACCACCCACGCCCACCCCGCCGGCCCGGCCGTGATCTCGGTCGCGGGCGAGCTCGACTACTACACCGCCGCCCACCTGCGGCAGGCCGTCCAGGAGACGGCCTTCACCGCCGAGGGCGTCATCATCGACCTGACCGACCTGACCTACTGCGATTCCACCGGCATCACCGTGCTGGTCACCGCGTACCACCGCGCCCAGGCGAGCAAGGCGCCCCTCGCGCTGGTCGGCCTCAACCCCGACCTGAACCGCGTCTTCGGCATCGTCGGGCTCCACGACGTCTTCGCCTCCTACCCGACGGTCGACGAGGCGGTCGCCGCCCTGTAGCCGCCCCGCCCGGGGATTCTCTGCACGCGGGCCCGGCCCGGGTGGATCGGGCGGGCGCGTCGCCCGAACGCGAACGTGCTGGTGTCCGGGCCGCCGGTCCCATCGCTGGCGCGGGCGCTGCGCTTGGCCAAAATATGTAGACCGGTCTATTGTCTCGTGCATGGTCGGAACCAAGGGAGCCGAGACCAGCGCCCGGCTGGTGGAGTCGATGCTCGAGCTGATCCAGCGCCACGGGTACAGCGGCACAGGGCTCAACGCGGTGGTGGAGCACGCCGGCGCCCCCAAGGGCTCGCTGTACTTCCACTTCCCCCAGGGCAAGGAGGCGCTGGGAGAGCACGCCGTCGCACTCGCGGCCGCACGGTTCGGCTCTCTCATCGCCGAGTCGGCCCTGACATCGGCGACGCCGGGTGAGGTGATACGCCGCGTGATCGACGTGCTCGCCGGGATGCTCACCGACAGTGACTACGCGATGGGCTGCCCGGTCTCGGTCGTGACCCTGGAGATGGGCGCGCGGAACCAGCGGCTGCGGCACGCCTGCGCGGACGCCTTCGAATCGTGGATCACGCCGGTGACCGACTACCTGGTCGCGCACGGCCGATCCCGTCCTGCCGCCCGCTCAACGGCCACGGCCGTGGTCAGCATGGTGGAGGGAGCGATGATCGTGTCGCGCGCCCAACGGTCGACCGAGCCGCTGCGCTGCGCCGCCGCGACGCTTGCCGTACTGCTGGACGAGGACACGGAGGCCGCGTCGTGAACGCCCCGGACCGGCACGCCCCGGACCGGCACGCCCTGGTCTTCGGCGCGACCGGCTTCATCGGCCGCCACCTGATCCTCGCGCTCGGCCGGGCCGGCGTCCGGGTCAGCACCGCCACCCGAAGCCCCGAGTCCTACCGGCGGCTCGCCGGATGGCTGGCCGAGCACGGCCACGCCACGGCCCCGGCGGACCTTCGAGCCGATTTCACCCGGCCGTCGCTGATCGACGGCGAGCACCGGGACGTCACCGAGATCTACAACTGCGCCGGAGCGTACCGGTTCGGGATGTCGGCGGAGGAGGCCCGCCGTGCCAACGTCGGCAGTGTCCGCGCCATCGTCGCCTTCGCGGCGCGGCTGCCGCGCCTTCGCCGCCTGGTGCACGTCTCGGGGTACCGCGTGGGCGGGCAGGATCCCGCCCCCTGGAGCGAGGAGCGCCGACGGCAGACCTACCGGGCCCTGGGCGCCTACGAGGCGTCCAAGGTCGAGGCGGACGCAGTCTTCCAGGCCGAGGCGGCGAGGCTGGGCGTCCCCTGGTCCATCGTGAACCCCTCCAGCGTGATCGGTGACAGCGTCACCGGCGAGGCCGACCAGTACCTGGGGCTCGCCTCGAGCGTGAAGGACCTCTGGCAGGGCTCTCTGGCCGCCGTACCGGGGAACGCGCGGACGTTCGTTCCCGTCGCCGCGGTCGACCACCTCGCCAGGTTCATGACCCTGCTTCCGGTCGACGAGGCCGCCGAGAACGCCGCGTACTGGCTGCTGGACGACGACACGCCCACACTGCCCTCCCTGCTCGCACTCGTCGCGGAGCACTACCGGGTCAAGGTCCCACGGGCTCGGATCCCGGTGTCCCTGGTCAAGCGCCTGCCCCGATGGCTCACCAAGGCGGACCCGGAGACCTTGACGTTCCTGTCGAGCGACCGCTACCCCACCGCGTCGGCACGCGCCTTCGCCGCCCGCCACGGGCTGAGCACGCCGGACACCGCTCCGACGATCCGCCGCTGGGCCGACCACCTGGCGGCGCACCGTTTCGGGGACGCCCCCGCCGGTGACAGGCGCTTCACCACGCCCGGCGGAGTGCGGACCTTCGAGCTCGGAGAGCCGGACGCGCCCACGGTTGTGCTCCCGGGCCTGCCGGTCAACGCCGACACCTGGGCGCCGGTCATCGCGGCGGTGGGCCGCGCCCGCGCCGTCGACCTGCCCGGGCTGGGGATGAGCGCGGGACACCGCGACGACTGGCCGGCCTGGCTCACCGCACTGGTGACCGAGACCGGCGCCCGTCACCTCGTCGGCCACTCCATCGGCGCCGCGGCGGCCGTCGAGGCCGCGGCCGCCCATCCCGACACGGTGGAGCGGCTCACCCTCGTATCACCGTTCTTCCTGCAGGCGCGCCCCGCCCGCCCCGCCCGCTGGGCACCGCTCACCCGCGCATACCTGAGCCGTGTCTCCCCCGAAACGCTGGCCGGCCGGCTCACCGGCAGCACGGCGCACGCGTCCGCGCTCCACTCGAGCGTGGCGGACCTGCGCCGCGGCGCGGCCGCCACCACCGCCCGGCTCCTCGCCGCCACCGCCGAGCCACGATGGCGCGAACAGCTGCAGGCCGGGCTGCAAAGCTACCCGGGTCACGTCCACGTCATCGCGGGCTCCCGCGATCCGCTCACTCCCGAAGGGCTGGCCCTGCTGGACACGCTCCCGCAGGTCACCGTGACGATCGTCGCCGGCGCGGGCCATCATCCCCAGCTGACCCACCCCGAGGACGTGGCCCGCGCCGTCCGTGACCCTGCCCCCTCCCCAGGCTCACCCGGCGCCCCGGAGAACGCCCAGGGACCTTCACCGGCGTGACCTGACGGACCGGCCCGCCGACGTCATGGCCGGCATGTCCCTCCGGCGTGCCGTGGCTCACGCGCGGCCGGAGGTCCTCGACGCACCGCTGAGCGAGCAGGTGTTGGCCAGGTCACCGCCGGTCGGACGAGGGACCGTCCCGCCGGGCGGCGGAGGCGTGCCCTGCCCGGCCCAGTCCTCCAGGGCCGCGAGCGCGGCGTGGAAACACGGCAGGATCGGGCGCAGCAGACCAGGGAACACGTCGTACAGCGCATCGACGTGGTTGCCGCCCGCGATCCGGTAGTAGCGGTGCAGCCCGCCGCGCCCGCGGGCGCGGACCAGCCGGTCGTACACGTCGGAGTCCTGGGAGATCGGCAACAGCGTGTCCAGCGTGCCCTGCAGGGTGATGAGCGGCCGCCCGATCCGCCCGCTCAGGGCGACACGCCGCACCGCCTCATGCACCGAACGAGGCCGGCGCGCGTAGTCGTAGTCGGCGTCACAACCGGGCGTGCCGGAGGCGCAGTACGGCGTGCCCGCCTCGACCGGCGCGCTGAACGCCGGGTCGAACTCCTGCCGGTAGATCCGCTGGGTCAGGTCCCAGTACACCTTCTCGTGGTAGTCCCACAACGGCTCCGAGCCGGCCGCGAACCCCGCGCCCAGCAGCGCCGCGTGCGCCGCCGGGTCACCGGTCGCGGCGTACCGCGGGTACTCCCGTATCGCCGTCGGCAGGGACGTGAGCAGGTTCGGGCCCTCGGCCCGCCACAGCGTCCCCTCCCAGTCCAGGCCGCCGTCGTACAGGCCGGGCCGGTTCTCCAGCTGCCAGCGCACCAGGTAGCCGCCGTTGGAGATCCCCGCCGCGAACGTCCGCGCCGGAGGCCGGCCGTACCGGCGCGCCACGGCCGCCTTCGCGGCGATCGTCAGCTGCGTCAACCGCCGGTTCCACTCGGCCATGGCGTCACCGGGCCGCGTCCCGTCGCGATAGAACTGCGCGCCGGTGTTGCCCTTGTCGGTCGCCGCGTACGCGTAGCCACGCGCCAGCACCCAGTCGGAGATGGCGAAGTCGTTCGCGTACTGCCGCCGGTTGCCCGGCGAACCCGCGACGACCAGCCCGCCCGTCCAGTGCTCCGGCAGCCGGAGCACGAACTGGGAGTCGTGGTCCCAGCCGTTGTTCGTGTTCGTCGTCGAGGTGTCGGGGAAATAGCCGTCGATCTGCAGGCCCGGCACACCGCTGGGGTTGCGCGCGCCGGCGGGCTGCAGACCGGCCCAGTCGGCCGGCACCGTGTGGCCGGTGGCCACCGTACCGGCCGTCGTCAGGTCGGCCAGGCACGCGGAGACCTGCCGCTCCGCGCCCGGAACGCTCACCGCGGGACACGCGGCCGCACTCGCGGGCCGGGGATGGGGCACGGCCGTCACGGCGGCCGCGGCGATCGCCGCGGCGGCGGTCACGGCGAGGAGCTGACGCGTCGGTCGCATGCACGCCTCGGTTCGTGGGTCGGGGAACACCGTGCCCGCCATCGTGAGACCCCGGCCCCCTGGGGTCGACGTTCCGCGGACCCACAATCCCCCGCCGCCCCATGGCGGCCGCCCCCATACCCGCCGCGCACCGGGGCGTCCTGTGGCCGCGGACCATCGGAACCCGGGCGAATGTGGGGCCCGCACACATGGATCCGGCCCCGAGGGCTGCCTAGTGTTCGGCGGCACCTGCACCGTTCACCGGCCGTCGACCGGCCGGTGAACGGTACGACACCGTTCCGTACGACACAGTGCCAAGGAGGGCGAATGGGCGCTCCCGCCACCCCGCCTCCCGTGCTCACCGCGCGGAGCCTGGTCAAGGACTTCCGGGGCTTCCGCGCGGTGGACGGCGTGGACCTGGACGTCGCCGACGGCGCGGTGCACGCGCTCGTCGGCCCGAACGGCGCCGGCAAGACGACGCTGTTCCACCTGCTCACCGGCTTCCACCGGCCGACCGCCGGCCGCATCCACGTCGGCGGGCGCGACCTGACCGGCAAGAGCCCCGAACAGGTCGCCCGGCACGGCGTCGCGCGGTCCTTCCAGACCACCAGCCTGTTCCCGCAGATGACGCCCCGCGAGCACCTGGAACTGGCGTTGCAGGCCGGCACGGCACTGGGCTGGCGTTTCTGGCGCTCGGACCGGGCCCTGCGGCGCTTCACCGGCCGCGCCCTGGACCTGCTCGACCAGGTCGGCCTCGCCGCGCACGCCGACGAACCGGCCGGCGCCCTCGCCTACGGGCGCAAACGCGCACTGGAACTCGCGCTCGCCCTCGCCCTCGACCCGCGGGTCCTGCTGCTGGACGAGCCCACCGCCGGCATGGGCACCGAGGACCTCACCCGCACGATCGAGCTGATCCAGCGGATCCGCGCCGGACGCACCGTCGTCATGGTCGAGCACAACATGAGCGTCGTCGCCGCCCTCGCCGACCGGGTCACGGTCCTGCAGGCCGGACAGGTCCTCGTCGAAGGCCCCTACGCCGAGGTCCGCCGCGACCCCCGCGTCATCAGCGCCTACCTGGGAGACGCCCATGCTGCGCATTGAGGACCTGTCGGCCTGGTACGGCGAGGCCCGCGTACTGAACGACGTGTCACTGGAGATCGCCGAAGGCGAGATCGTCACCCTCGTCGGCCGTAACGGCGCCGGCAAGACCACCCTGCTGCGCTGCGTCATGGGCCTGCACGCCACCGGCGGCGCCCGCGCCACCGGCACGATCGAGTTCCTCGGCGCCGGCCTGACCCGCCTGCCCGCCCACCGGCGGACCCGCCGCGGCCTCGGCTACGTCCCCGACGACCGCGGCATCTACGCCACGCTCACCGTCGAGGAGAACCTCACGCTCCCACCCGCCGTCGGCCCCCGCCCCTGGCCCCTCGGCCGGATCTATGAGACGTTCCCCCGGCTGCGCGAACGCCGCCGCTCCCCCGGCACGAAGCTGTCCGGCGGCGAACAGCAGATGCTCGCCCTGGCGCGGGTCCTGCGCATGGGCGCGCGGCTGCTGCTGTGCGACGAACCGACCGAAGGACTGTCCCCGCTGATCGTCCAGCAGATCGGCGCGATCCTCCGCGACGTCAAGGACCAGGGCGTCACCGTCCTGCTCGTCGAGCAGAACATCCACTTCGCCGCCACCGTCGCCGACCGGCACCACCTGCTGGCCGAAGGCCGGATCGTCCGCTCCCTGGGCAACGACGAGGTCCGCGCCCGCGAACACGAACTGCTGGAACACCTCGGGATCTGACGGACCCCGGACCACCACCGAGGAGGAGGAACCGATGAAGGCTCTACGCGCCGCGACCGCGGTGACGATCGGAGCGATCACGCTCGCCGGATGCGCGGGCGGACCCGGCGGGGGCGGGGGGAAGATCAGCGGGGGCAAGGTCGTGCTGGCCGTGCTCAACGACCAGTCCGGCGTCTACTCCGAGCTGTCCGGGCAGGGCAGCGTCAAGGCCGTACGGCTCGCCGTCGACGACTACAAGGCCAAGTACGGCGACAAGGCCGTCGCCAAGAAGATCGACGTCATCACCGCCGACCACCAGAACAAACCCGACATCGCAAACAGCAAGGCGCAGGAACTCTACGACCGGCGCCAGGCCGACGTCATCCTCGACGTACCGACCTCCTCCGCCGCGCTCGCCGTCGCCAACGTCGCCAAGGCCCGCAAGAAGCTGTTCTTCGACATCTCGGCCGCCACCACCGAACTCGAAGGCGCGCAGTGCAACGCCTACACCTTCCATTACGGCTTCAACAGCTACACCCTCGCCAACGGCACCGGCGGCACCGTCACCCACGACGGCGCGAAGAACTGGTACATCGTCTACCCCGACTACGCCTTCGGCCAGGACATGAACAAGAGCTTCACCCAGGCCGTACGCGGCGCGGGCGGCACCGTCGTCAAGAGCGACCCGGCGCCGTTCCCCAACGACAACTTCTCCTCCTTCCTGCTCAAGGCGCCCTCACTCAACCCCAGACCGCAGGTCCTGGGCGCCATGCAGGCCGGCGGTGACCTCGTCAACCTCGTCAAGCAGTACAACGAGTACCGGCTGCGCGACAAAGGCATCGGCCTCGCCGTCGGCCTGATGTTCCTCACCGACATCCACTCCCTCGGCTCCGACGCCCTGGCCGGCACGAAGTTCACCGACCCCTGGTACTGGAACGCCGACGCCGCCAACCGCGCGTGGGCCGACCGGTTCCAGGCCGCCGCCGGCAAACGCCCCACCTTCGCCAACGCCGCGAACTACTCCGCCGCCCTGCAGTACCTCGAAGCCGTGCAACGCGCCGGAACCGACAAATCCGACACCGTCGTCAAGCAACTCGAAGGCGCCAAGATCAACGACGTCTTCACCCACGACGGCACCATCCGCGCCGCCGACCACCTCCTGACCCACGACGTGTCACTGGCCCAGGTCAAGCCCGCCAAGGACGTCACCGAACCCTGGGACTACGAGAAGATCCTCTCCACCGTCCCCGCCGCCCAGGCCTTCCAGCCGCCGTCCCCCGCCTGCCGGCTCCACTGACCCGGCCACCTCCCCGGCCCGCCCCAGCCCCGGCGGGCCACGGGACCCCCACTGGAGGTCAACGTGTTGCAACAGGCATTCAACGGCCTGGTGGGCGGCGCGTTCTACGCCCTGCTCGCCCTCGGCCTGTCCGTCATCTTCGGCATGCTCCGCGTCGTCAACTTCGCCCACGGCTCGTTCTACATGCTCGGCGCCTTCGGCGCGTACGTCCTGCTCGACTCCCTCGGCCTGAACTTCTGGGTCGCCCTCGTCGCCGTCCCCCTTCTCCTCGGCGCCGCCGGAGTGCTCGTCGAGCGCGTGTTCGTCCGGCGTCTCACCCGCCTGGACCCCCTGTACGGCTTCCTGTTCACCTTCGGGCTCGCCCTGATCCTCCAGGACGCCGTCAAACACCGGTACGGCGTACAGTCCCAGCCCTACCCCCGCCCGTCCGCGCTGTCCGGCTCGCTCGACCTCGGCCTGTTCGACTACCCCGCCTACCAGGTCTTCGTCCTCGCCCTGTCCCTGCTGACCTGCGCGGCGACCTGGCTCATCCTCACCCGCACCCGCGTCGGAACGATCGTCCGCGCCGCCACCGAACGACCCGAGCTCACCCGCGCCCTCGGCATCGACGTCGGCCGCTGGGTCGCGCCCGTCTTCGGCTTCGGCGTCGCCCTCGCCGGCCTCGCCGGAGTACTCGCCGCCCCCATGCGCGCCGTCAACCCCCTCATGGGCGCCGACCTGATCATCACCGTGTTCGCCGTCGTCGTCATCGGCGGCCTCGGATCCATCTTCGGCTCGGTCGCCGCCGGCTTCGCGATCGGACTGATCACCGCCCTCGGCAACCTCTACGTGCCCGCCCTCTCCCAGACCCTCGTCTTCGTCGTCATGGCCGCCGTCCTGCTCTGGCGACCGGCCGGACTGTTCGGCCGCGAGGAGGCCGCCCTGTGATCCTGTCCCGCCTCACCGCCCGGCCCATCCCCCTCATCACCGGGCTCCTCATCGCCCTCGCCCTGCCCTGGGCGATCTACCCGCCCGTCGCCCTCGACATCGCCTGCTGGGCGCTCTTCGCCGCCGCCGTCGACCTGCTCCTCGGCCACACCGGACTGCTCCCCTTCGGACACGCGGCGTTCTGGGGCGGCTCGGCCTACGTCACCGGCCTCATCTCCCTGCACGCCGGACTGCCCTTCCCCGTCGCCGTCCTCGGCGGCGCCGCCACCGCCGCGCTCCTCGCCCTCCCCATCGGATACCTGTCCGCCCGCCTGCGCGGCATCTACTTCGCGATGGTCACCCTCGCGTTCGCCCAGGTCGTCTACTTCGCCGTCAACCAGTGGCGCGGCCTCACCGGCGGCGAGAACGGCCTGCAGGGCATCCCCCGGCACTTCTTCGGCCTCGACCTGTCCGACCCGTTCTTCTTCTACTACGCCGGCCTGCCGCTCGTCCTCGCCGGCCTCTTCGCCGCCTGGCGCATCACCCGCTCCCCCTTCGGCCGGGTCCTCACCGCCGTCCGCGACAACCCCGCACGCGCCCAGGCCCTCGGATACCCCGTCGCCCGCTACAAACTCCTCGCGTTCGTCCTGTCCGCCGGACTGTCCGGACTCGCCGGCGGCCTGTTCGCCATCGGCCACGGATTCGCCTCACTCGACGACGTCTACTGGACCACCTCCGGCCAGGTCGTCATGATGGTCGTCCTCGGCGGCATCGGCACCCTCTGGGGCGGAGCGCTCGGCGCCGCGCTCATCGTCGAGCTCAACGACTACCTCGCCACCGCCGGCTTCCAGGAGATCGGACTCGTCACCGGCACCATCTTCGTGATCATCGTCCTGGTGTTCCGCCGCGGCCTCTGGGGCACCGTCCACGACCTCCTCCCCACCTCCGCACCGCACCGCACGCCACGACGACCCGCATCCGAAGGAGCATGACCGTGGCCGCCACCACCCGCACCGATCCCGCCCCGACTACCGGCACCGACCTGACCGGGCACCGCGCCCTGGTCACCGGCGCCGCCGGCGGCATCGGCCTCGCCTGCGCCCGGCGACTCGCCGCCGCCGGCGCCGACGTCGTCATCGTCGACCTGCGCGCCGACGCCGCACAGGCCGCCGCCGACGAACTCGGCGGCCACGCCCTCGCCGTCGACCTGTCCGACCCCGACGCGGTCGAACGCATCGACTGCGACGACGTCGACATCCTCATCAACAACGCCGGCCTGCAACACGTCGCACCCATCACCGAATTCCCCCCGGAGACCTTCACCCGCATCCAGCGGATCATGGTCGAGGCGCCGTTCCGGCTCGCCCGCCGCACCCTGCCCGGCATGTACGCGCGCGGCTGGGGCCGCGTCGTGAACATCTCCTCCGTCCACGGCCACCGCGCCTCCCCCTACAAGGCCGCCTACGTCACCGCCAAACACGCCCTCGAAGGCCTCACCAAGGTGATCGCCATCGAAGCCGCCCCACACGGCGTCACCGCCAACTGCGTCAGCCCCGCCTACGTCCGCACCGCCCTCGTCGAAGCCCAGATCGCCGACCAGGCCGCCGCCCACGACCTCCACCCCGACCAGGTCATCGACCAGATCATGCTCGCCAGAGCCGCGATCCGCCGCCTCATCGAACCCGACGAGGTCGCCGACCTCGTCACCTACCTGTGCTCACCGAGCGCAGCCATGATCACCGGCTCGTCCGTCACCATCGACGGCGCCTGGACCGCCCACTGACAATGACCGCTATGAAGTGCGACGTCTTCTTCGACCTGCTCGCCCGCGAGGCCTCCGCCGCCGAGTTCGACGCGCCCCTCCTCGAGGCACGCGTCGCCGGCGCGGACCCACGCGTGCTCGCGGAACTGGAGACGACCAAGGCCGCCGCCCTCCGCGTCCGCTCCCTCCTCGAACACCGCGCCCGCCGCGAAGCCGAACTCGCAGCCCTCTTCGACACCGCCAGCGACCTCGCCGGCCTGCGCCGCCTCGACGCCGTCCTGGAAGCGATCGTCCGCCGCGCCCGCCGCCTCCTCGGCGCCGACATCTCCTACATGACCCTCAGCGACGACGACCGCGGCGACACCTGCATGCGCGTGACCGACGGATCGGTCTCCGCTGCCTTCCGCGCCCTCCGCATCCCCTTCGGCGCCGGCCTGGCCGGCCTCGTCGCCCAGACCGGCACCCCCTACAGCACCCCCGACTACTTCGCCGACGCACGCTTCGACCACCAGGCCTACATCGACGCCGCCGTCCAGGAAGAAGACCTGGTCGCGATCCTCGGCGTCCCGATGCGCCTGGGCCCCCGCGTCATCGGCGTCCTGTTCGCCGCCAACCGCAGCGCCCGCCCCTTCGTCCCCGAAGAGATCGCCCTCCTCGGCTCCCTCGCCGCCCACGCCGCCATCGCCATCGACAACGCCCGCCTCCTCGACGAGACCCGCGCCGCCCTCGAAGAACTCAGCGCGGCCAACGAACTCATCAAGGCACGCAGCGCCGCCGTCGAACGCGCCGCCCACGCCCACGACCGCATGACCACCCTCGCCGTACGCGGCGGCGGCGTCCAAGACGTCGCCGAAGTCATCATCGACGTCCTCGGCGGCGCCCTCCTCGTCCTGGACCCCGAAGGCCGCCCCCTCGCCGCCGTAGGCGACCTCGGCGAACCCGACGACACCACCGTCACCGAAGCCGCCCGCGCCTCCCGCTCCCTCGGCCGCGCCGTACAACGCGGACGGCTCTGGATCGCCTCGATCGCCGCCGGCGCCGAAGTGCTCGGCACCCTCATCCTCCGCACCCCCGGAGCCGGCGAACTGTCCGGCAGCGACCAGCGCATCCTCGAACGCGGCGCACTCGTCACCGCACTGCTCCTGCTGTTCCGCCGCAGCGTCGCCGAGGCCGAAGGCCGGGTCCGCGGCGAACTGCTCGACGACCTGCTCAGCGGCCGAGTCACCGACCTCGACGCACTACGGGCCCGCGCCCGCCTGATCGGCTTCGACCTCGGAGCCCCCTACGTCCTCGTCGTCGTCCGGCACGACACGGACCGGCCCCGCGCCGCCTTCTGGGCCGCCTCCTACGCCTCCGCCGCCCGCGGGCTCTTCGCCGCCCGCGGCGAAGAGATCGTCCTGCTCCTCCCCGGCCTCGACCCCGGCGCGGTCGCCCGCCGCGCCGCCAAAGACTGCGGCGCGGCGCTCGGCACCACCGCGACCGCCGGGGCCGCCGGCCCGGTCGACTCCGCCACCAAGGTCACGGCGGCACACCAGGAGGCGGGACGCTGCGCCGACGCGCTCCTCGCCCTGGGCCGCGCCGGCCAGGGCGCCGATACCCGCGAACTCGGCTTCGTCGGTCTCCTCCTCGGAGACGGCAGGGACGTCACCGGCTTCCTCACCGCCACGCTCGGCCCCGTCCTGGACTACGACGAACGCCGCAAGACCAAGCTCGTACGGACCCTGGAGGCCTACTTCGAGGTCGGCGGCAGCCTGGCGCGGGCCGCCCAGCGCCTGCACGTCCACGTCAACACGGTCACCCAGCGCCTCGACCGGGTCGGCAAGCTCCTCGGCGAGCACTGGCAGGACCCGGAGCGCACGCTGGAACTCCAGCTCGCGCTCCGGCTCCACCGTCTCACCGCCACCACCGGCCGGTGAGACCTCCCGCAGCGCCGCGAAGCAGGCCATCGGCCTCGACCGCGCCTCGGTCAGCGAGGTCGGCCGCCGGCCCGGCGTCTCCGAACAGGCGGCGGGCAAGACCGTCGACCGGCTCGAGGAACTCGGCTACGCCGAGCGCGCGGGAGACCCGGCGGACGCGCGGCGCAAGGTCATCCGCCTGACTCCCACGGGCTCGGCGCACTCACCCGCTCCGCACTGATCTTCGACCGGCTGCAGGTCAGATCGTGTCGTCGAGCCAGTCGAAGATGCGCGCCACCGCCAGGCGAAGGGCACCAGGGTGGCAGTGGGCGTCGCCGCCTTCTTCCTCGGTGAAGCTCAGAAGTTTCTTCGGCGCTGTGAGGTGCCGGTACAGCCTGCGCGGGTCGGATTCCTCGGTGGCGGAGTAGAACAGGTCGGCGGTCGCCTCGCACACCAGCACGGGGCACGTGATCTTCTCCGCGCTTCCGTCGCCCAAGTTGTAGCGGGCGTACTCGGCCAGGAACTCGCGGTCGGTCGAGGTCCCCGTGACGTAGCGCCCGTGGTCGCAGGCCCAGCGCAGGGTCGGGCTCTCCTCACGGGCATCGGCGATCATCCGGTCCAGTTCCTCGTCGTGCTCCGCTGCCGCGCGCTGGACCGCCTCGTCGTGCGGCAGCGGGAGATGCGCGGTCAGAGCGGAGACGGCGTCGAAGACGCCGTCGACGGCGACGACGGCCGCCAGGCGCGGCTCATAGGCCGCGGCGCGGGGTGCGAGGTAGCCGCCGAGGCTGACGCCGAGCAGCGCGATACGGGCCGGATCGACGCCCGGGTCCTGGGCGAGAAAGTCCAGGACGGGACCGACCACGTTCTCCCAGTCCGGCCGGAAGGTCAGCCCGTCCCGGTGGATTGCGGCAGGCTGCCCGGGGCCGTCGAAGGTCAGGACGTGGTAGCCGCGTTCCTGTCCGCCGACAGCGCCGAAGAAGTGCAACTCCTCGGCGGCGCCGTCGAATCCGTTGTGCATCACCAGCGTCGGCTTCGAGCCCTCGCCCGCCGCCCGGTAGAAGTAGCCGTGCAGCACGGTGTCCTCATACGGGATCTCCACGGGGGTGATGCCGGGAATGTGAGCGATGGCGTCGCGGAAGCAGGCGACGCCGCGCTCGTAGGCGTGGTCGATGCGCGGGTCGCCGGGGTTGCCGTGCAGGAAGAACTCGGCCGCCCGGTAGTAGGTGGAGGCACGCAGGAGTCCGTCGCGTGCGCTGATGGGATGGCTTGCGCGGGCCTCGGCCTCCAGGCGCTCGGCGGTGGACAGCCAGGCGGCGTGCCAGCCGTCGTAGTCGCCGGAGGTGACGCGGGCGGCGGTGGAGATGACTTCACCGACGTCCGAACCGCCGTAGACGGCCAGGCCGAGATTGCGCAGAGTCTCGAACCAGAACTGCTGATCGCCTGGGAACATCAACTGCTCCATGGCATCTCCTCTTCAAGGAGGGCGCGGAAGGCTCGCGGAGGCCGACCGGTGAGTCGCAGGACGGTGTCGGTGGTGCGGTCTTCGGAGCCCTCGGCGATGGCGCGGTCCATGCCGGCCAACATCGCGGCGAACGCCGGCGGCATCAGCTTCGCGAGGCGGTCGCGCATCTGCTCGTAGGACAGATGGCGGTGGACCACGGGCCGACCGGTGACCTCGGTGATGATCCTTGCGATGTCGTCGTAGCTCAGCGCCTCCGGTCCGGTGAGGACGAGGTCGGTGTTGGGGGCATGTTCGTCGGTCAGGGCGTGGACGGCGACGGCCGCGATGTCCTCGGCGTCGACGAAGCCGACACGGCCGCTGTCGGTGGCGGTCCAGATGGCGCCGTCTTCACGGATGCTGAGGGCATGGATGTGCGTGCCGGTGAAGTTCTGCATGAACCAGGAGGGCCGCAGCACCGCCCACTGCTCGAACAGGCCGGGCAGGGCCCGGTGCACCGTCCCCACCGCCGGGCCGTCCTCGGGTATGGCCGAGGAACTGAGGAGCACCGCGCGGTGTACGCCCGCGGTGCGGGCCCGCTGGAGGAAGGGCAGCATGACCGCCGCGGGGTCGGACTCCCCCAGGGGCGGTATGAGGTACACGCGGTCGACTCCGTCGAGGGCAGCGCCGTGGGTGGCGGGGTCGTACCAGTCGAAGCGGACCGGCTCCGCGCCGGGGACCGGGGTGGCGTGACGGCTGGCCGCCTTGACGCGGTGGCCGGCGGCTGTCAGCTGCGCGGCGGTGCGCCTGCCGGTCGTGCCGGTGGCGCCGATGACCAAAGTGGTGCCGGTGGTGGTCATCGGGTGCTCCCAGTGAAGTCGGTGCCGGGTTCCAGGACGGCGAGGGGGTTCCAGTAGTCGCGGTAGGCGGTGATGAGCCCGTCCTGGACGGTTACGACGGCGATGTAGGTCATGTCGAAGGGGCTGCCGGTCTCCACCAAACGGCCGACACCGCGCATCTCGACCACGATGGTCTCCGGGTCGGTGGTCTGGTGGATCCGCAGGTCAGGGAAGTCATGCAGGTCGATGTGGTCGGGGTAGTCGCGCATGTAGGCGGCGATGGCCTCCTTGCCCTCCAACCGCTCGGGCCAGCCCTGAGGGGCGAAGGGGAACTCCATGATTCCGTCCTCGGCCCACAGAGCGACCCAGCCGGGAATGTTCTTGTCCAGCAGCAGTCGCAGGCTGTGGCGGTACAGATCCGCTGGAGAGGTGTGTGCGGACATGGGTATCCTCCATCTCGTAAAATCCGGACCCTGAGTCCGGAATCTCACGATACGGACCCAGGGTCCGGATCGCAACTGGAGGAATCCGCGTGCCCGAGCGCAAACCTCGCAAGGACGCTGTCCGTAACCGGATGGCCGTCCTGGCGGCAGCCGACACCCTCTTCGCTCGCTGCGAGAGCCCCGAGGACGTCACCATGGCCGACGTCGCGGCAGCGGCCGGCGTCGGAAAAGGAACGCTCTTCCGTGCCTTCGGTGACCGCACCGGGCTGATCCGCGCCCTGTTCGAGGTACGGCTCGAACCGATCATGGACGCCGTCGAAACGGGTCCGCCGCCACTGGGACCCCCCACCCCACCGCTTCAGCGCATACCCGCCCTGCTCGACGCCCTCCTGTGCTTCAAACTCGACAACCGCCGCCTCGCACTGGCCCTGGAGGAAACGGGGAGCGTCAGCCCTTACCAGGCGGAGCATTACGAGCGATGGCACAGCCTGCTCCAAGCCATGCTGGAGCAGATTCCCGGGCTGACCGACAGCGACTTCACCGCCCATGCACTGCTCGCTGCCACCCGAGCCGACCTCGTCGAACACCTGGCCGGTCACGAGTGCGTGCCGCGCGAAAGAATGCGGGCGCAACTGGCGAGCTTCATCACCAGAGTCCTGGACTCCCGCTCAGGCTGTTGAGGTTGTTGGATGTTTATGACTACTGATTTTTGTAACCACCAGCGTCCTTTACATAGTAAGGTTCCTAGTGACCTCCCGTGTCGCTTCCTGAGCCGGCCGCGGGCGCGGCGCAGCCGCTCGTACGCGCTGAACGCGGTGGCGGGATCGGGCAGGACGCCGCAGGCAAGGAGCGAGTTCGACGGCACTCTCGACGGCCGGGGACGCCCCTGCCCCGGACTGGAGGACGGGGCGTGCGCCGCGTCACCGACCAGCACCATCCGGCCCCGGTGCCAGCGCGGCAGCGACGGCATCCGCTCCATCGGGCGGGGCGACCCCGTTGAGCAGTAGGGGCGACTCCTACGGCCCGAAAGTCTCCTCGACGAACAGCGCTGTGGGCAGGTCGGACAACGTCTGGATCCGCACCTAACCGAGTGCCGGCGGGTGCTCGGCTGGACGACGTCCCCAGGCCGAGATCAGCGGCGCGAGTGTCAGGTCGAGTTCGCCCGCGTGGATGGCGGCCAAGTGCGCGTCGATCTCGGCGTCGTCGGCCAGGCCGGCCGCGAGCAACTCGCCGCGCACGTGCCGGATGGTCGCCGCCTCCAGCCGGTCACAGGCCGGCCCGCCGACGGGGAAAGAGCCCGCCGCGGCGACATCCACCAAGCCGGCCTCACGCAATGCCCGCGGCAATGTCCGGCCGTAGCGCAGGTCCGCGCCGCGGCGCGTCAGCAGCTCCCGGACCGCGTCGCGCAGTCGGTTGGCCCGCCGCGCCGAACCGCTGTCGTCCAGGCATGCCAGTGGCTGCAGAGCGGTATCGGCGTCCTCGACCAGCAGCCAGCCGCCGGGCCGCAGCGCCGCCGCCATCGTGGTCAACGCCTGAGCCCGGTCGGGTACATGGACCAGCACGAGCCGGGCGTGCACCAGATCGAACATCCCCGGCTCCGGGGGCGGATCAGCGGCGACGTCGTGCCGGCGCACCTCGTACCCGCCACCCGCCTTCAGCCACGACGGGTCGATGTCCGTGGCCAGCACGTACCCGGTCGGACCGACGGCCGCCGCGAGCGCCTCCGGGATACTGCGGCCACCGGCCCCCACCTCCCAGCAGCGCGAGCCCGCCCCGACCCCCAGTCGATCGAAGTGCGCCCGCGTCACACCGTCGAACAGCTCGGCCAGCCAAACGAATCGCTCGCCCGCCTCGGCGCGCGCGTTGTCGAGCAGGTACCCGCGCGTGGGAGCGGACTCTCCACCGAGCGCGGTAGTCCCGCCTATCGGATCCGGTCGGCCACCGACGTGCGGCGGGCGGGGCGAGGAGGTCATCACTACATGGTCACCTCCCCAGACCACCAACGCAACGACGAGAAGCATCGGCTCGGCGGCCGGCGCGAATCGCTGATCCCGGCAGGCGGTGAGCGGCTCGGCGCGGTCATGGGGCTGCCCCTCCCGGAGTGAGCCCCGCCACGACTTCGACGCATGGTCGCACCAGCCGTGCCGCGAACGCATCACCCCTGGGGTATGGCGGTGTCCATCTCCCTTGCCCAGCGTCGGCTCCAGGCGTCCAGCGGACTCAGCGCCTCGACGAGGTCCCGGCCGAGCGGTGTGAGGTGGTAGCCGTCGCCGTGCGGGGTGAGCAGGCGGGCGTCGGTCAGCTCGGCGAGGCGGGTGCTGAGCACGCTGGAGGACATGCGCTCGCAGCGGCGCTGCAGTTCGCGGAAGCCTGTCGGTGTCTCTGTCGGTGCCTGGCTCAGTTCCCACAAGATGCGCATCGTCCAGCGCCGTCCGAGCAGATCGAGCGCGGCCATGACCGGACGGCCCGACTCAGACCCCCGTACCGGCGCGCCCGGTCGCGGTGCTCTGGTCTCCATGCCCCACTCCTTGCGCTTCGCTTACCGAAGCATGATACTGGTTCGAAAATCGAAGCAGAGGGTATCGCATGACGCGCATCGAACCGCTCACCCCGCCCTACACGGCCCACGTCGACCACGCGCTGCGCCGGTGGATGCCCCCGGGCGTGCCGCACGAGCCGCTCATGTTGTTCCGTGTCCTGCACCGCAACCCGGAACTGGCCTCACGCATGTTCGCTCTGGGAGCCGGCCTCCTGGGACACGGCCGCCTCCCCGCCATCGACCGGGAACTCGTAATCGCCCGCGTCACCGCGCGCAGCGGCTGTTCCTACGAGTGGGGCGTACACGCCGCGAGCCTCGCCCGGCAGGCCGGGCTCAGCTCCGAACAGCTTCGGGCGACGGCCGACACCGATCCCGCGGCACAGGTCTCATGGCCGCCCCACCACGCGGCGCTGCTCGGCGCGGTCGACGAACTGCATGACACGGCGCGGCTCTCGCAGGCCGCCTGGGACGGCCTGCGAGAGCACTACGAGGACGGTCAACTGCTCGAACTCCTCGTGCTGGCCGGCTGGTATCGCACCATCAGCTACCTGGCCAACGGGCTCCTCCTGGAAGAGGAACCCTGGGCCACCCGCTTCCCGGTCCGGTGACCCACAGGGAGTAGGCATGCGTGGCGACCGGGCCGATCCACACCGTCGTCGGCTGACTTCACTCGGCTCGACGCCGAGCCTCGCCGAGCCATCAGGGCGGCCTGCCGCCGTTGCTCCCGGGCCGCCGTGTCGTTGGGCCGAGCGAGTGATGGCGAACGCTCCGGTGACGGGGCGACGGCCAAGGGGCGGGACGGCACGGGATCTGAGCCTGAACGAGGTCGTCCGTATCCAGTCAGCTGGTCTCCGGCATGTTGCCGAGGCCCGCGGACCACGCCTCGTGAGCTCCGCGGACACGTGCCCACAGGACCTCTCGGTCGGCGGCGTCGAGATCGGTGAGCGTCAGGCCGAACAGGTCGGCGAGAACGGCGTACCACGCGCTCTTGGACTCCAGAACCTCCCGCCGGTCCGGGCCGGTGCCGATGCGTCGCAGCACGCACCCGGTGAGCACGTCGGCGCCGCCGGCGTCCCGGCGCATGACCGTGCAGGTCCGGACGTACCCCGACTCCGGCGACGTGGACAGGTGCCGATGCCGGTCGAGGAACTCCCCCACCACGGCGGGCCCCATGCCGAAATCCACGCCGGTGAAGGCACCACGGGGATCGTGGTCGAGCCGCCACCCTCCGGGTGCGACCACTGAACGCCGCAGCCGGAAGCGGAACGGCCCCTGGACGTACTCACCCTCGCTCAGGGGCAACGGCTCGTGCAGTCCATCGCCCAGACCGGCGTCCACGAGCCAGACGCCCGACGGGCAGTCCTCCGCCACCAGCCCGCGGACGGTCAGCGCCAGGTGGTTGGCCAGGGCCGGACCCGGCGGCTTAGGGGCCCGCCGACCCTGTACCCCCGCCCGGTGCCAGGTCACCTCGTAGCCCAGAGCCCCGAGCAGGAGGGCGAACGCACCGTTCAGGTGGTAGCAGTAACCGCCGCGGCCCGCCGTGATCCGCGCCGCGGACTCGTACGGGTCGATCGAGGTGAGCCGGCCGAGTTGCACGTCGAGTGCCTCATAGGCGACACGCTCGACCTGGGCGGCGTGCAGGACGCGCAGGGCGGTGACACTCGGCGGGCCCGGGGCGGCAAGGCCGAGCCTTCGGAGATACGCGGATACGTCGAAACGGCTCATGTCGCACCTCCGTCGTGGATGGTAACTTCATGGCCCCCGCCTTTACAAAGTAAGTTGAAAGCGGTGGCCGCGTCGGGTCCTGCCCCACTCCCCCGCGTCTCGATGCTCGAGACCGAGTACCTGCACACCGCTGCGACCGCCGAACCGGGGCCTGAGCACTCCCCGACCACCGGGCACGACCACCGGCCCCGACCACCGGGCACGTCGAGGGCCCGCCCGCGGTCACCCGGCGAGACGCCCGTCGCGCATCTCCAGCCGCACGCCGGGGAAACGGCTCCGCAGCGTCCGGTCGTGGGAGACGACGACCAGCGCGCCCCGGTAGTCGGCGAGCGCCGTCTCCAGTTCCTCGACCAGGACGAGGGACAGGTGGTTGGTCGGCTCGTCGAGCAGCAGCAGGTCGTGCTCCGCCGCCAGCAGCCGGGCCAGGGCCAGCCGCCGCCGCTGGCCCACCGAGAGGCCGCCGACCGGGGTGTCCAGGGCCTCGGGGCGGAACAGTCCGTACGACAGCAGCCGCAGGCGATGCTCGTCCGGGTGACCGGGCCGGCCGTCGGCGAACACCGCCAGCGCGGACCGGCGCGGGTCGGGGAAGTCGACGTCCTGCGGCAGGTACCCCACCCGGCCGCGCCGCAGCACGCTCCCGGAGTCGGGCTCCTCGCCGGCGAGGAGCCGCAGCAGCGTGGACTTGCCCGCGCCGTTCGGGCCGTGGATCAGCAGGTGATCGCCGGCCGTCACGGTGAGGGAGACCCCGCGCAGCCGGTCGCCGACCGTGGCCTCGCGCACTTCCGCGAGCGTCCCCTCCCCCTCTCCCCCGCCGAACAGCCCGTCGAAGCGCAACGGCTCGGGCGGCCTGGGCACCGGGTGCGCCCGCAGCTGCCGGAGCCGCTCCTGCGCCTGACGCACCCGGCTGGCGACCGAGCTCTGGACCCGCCCGGCGTCCCGGTCGTAGGCGGGTTTGTTGCGGTCCTTCATGGGCCGGCCGTGCGCGACCCGCCGGGCGGTGGTCGCCGCGTGTCTCTCGACGCGCTCGACCTCCTCGCACCAGGCCGCGTACGCCTGCTCCCAGCGGACGCGGGCCGCCGCCTTGGCGGCGAGGAAGCCGGAGTATCCGCCGCCGAACCGGCCCACGGACCCGTCCTCGACCTCATAGATCACGGTGGCGACGCGATCGAGGAAGAGCCGGTCGTGAGAGACAACGACGACGGTGCCGTGGTGGGCGCGGAGCCGGTCCTCCAGCCAGGTCATCGCCGGCTCGTCGAGATGGTTGGTCGGCTCGTCGAGCAGCAGGATCTCCGGGGACGCCGCCAGGACACAGGCCAGCGCCAGCCGTGCCTCCTCACCGCCGGACAGCGTGCCGAGCGCGCGGTCCCGCTCCAGGTGGGCGAGGCCGAGCCCGTGAATCGCCTTGTCGACGCGGGCGTCGGCCTCATAGCCGCCCCGCGCCTCGTACGCGGCCCGCAGCGCGGCGTACTCGGCGAACCGGTCCTCGGTGAGGTCGGCCTCGAGCTCGCACATCCGGCGCTCCATCGCGCGCAGGTCGGCCAGGGCCGCGTCGATGGCCTGCTGGACGGTGTCGCCGGGCGGCACGTTCCTCGTCTGCCCGAGGTGCCCGACGCCGCCGTCGGCCATGACGGTCACGTCGCCGTCGTCCGGCGGCTCGACGCCGGCGATCAGCCGCAGCAGCGTCGACTTGCCGGAGCCGTTCTCCCCGACGAGCCCGGCACGCTCCCCGGGCCGTACGGAGAACGAGACGTCGTCGAGGACGAGGTGGTCACCGTAGGACTTGGCGACGCCCCGCAGGGTGAGCTGAGTGGACAAGAAGGACCTCCGATACACGGCGTGGACAGGACATCGCGGTGCTCGGGATCAGGCCCATGACGACTGCTCTCCTTCAGTGACAGGCTTATCGCAACTTCGGTTGCGTT
Source organism: Actinoallomurus rhizosphaericola (assembly GCF_024055675.1). Taxonomy (NCBI): domain Bacteria; kingdom Bacillati; phylum Actinomycetota; class Actinomycetes; order Streptosporangiales; family Thermomonosporaceae; genus Actinoallomurus; species Actinoallomurus rhizosphaericola. The sequence goes on from NZ_JAMXMW010000017.1 coordinate 56,913, forward strand.
AAGATGATGACAGGTCGGCACCTCCGGAGGCAAGGGATTATCCGATGACGAGCACCGAGGGACCCGGGCCGCGGCCGGGCGGCCGCAGCGCCCGCGTCCGGGCCGCCGTCCGGGCGGCCACCCTGAGCGAGCTCACCGAGAAGGGATACGCCGCCCTGACGGTCGAGGGCGTCGCCGTCCGCTCCGGGGTGCACAAGACCACCGTCTACCGGCGCTGGGGCGGTGTCGAAGGCCTGATCGCCGACGCCCTGGAGATGGCGGCCGAGGAGCCCTGGCCGATCCCCGACACCGGCTCGGTGGAGGAGGACCTGCGGGCCCTCACCCGCCTGGTGGTGACCGGGTTCACCGATCCGGACGAGGGGCCGGTGTCGACCGCGTTCATCGCCGCCGCCACCCAGGACCCCGCCGCCGCGGACGCGCTCCGGGGCTTCTTCGCCTCCCGGCACGACCAGGCCGCACGGATCGTGACCCGCGCCGTCGCCCGCGGCGAGCTGCCGGCCGGCACCGACCCGGCCGAGGTCGTACGGGCGGCGGTGGCGCCGGTCTACTACCGGCTGTTCGTCAGCCGGGAGCCCGTCGACGCGGCGGTCGCCGACCGGGCCGCGGGCGCCGCCCTGGCGGCCGCCCGCGCGGGCGCCTTCGGCTAACGGGGATAGTCTCCGATGCCGGACCTCAGCAGGTCGAAGGCCTGATCGACGGCGATCCGCACGGCGGGGAGGATCGCCGCGTGGCTCTCGCCGGCACGGCGGCGCCGGAGGTACTCCATCGAGATGGCCTGGACCAGCGCGACGACCTGCGCGGCGACGAACCGCGGGGTGGGGTCGTCGGGGTCGGCGTCGGTCTCCTCAGCCAGGACCTGCGCGAGGTAGTCCCTGCGCAGGTCGGACATCTCACGCATCCGTGCCCGCAGCGACGGGCTCTCGAGCACCAGGCGGGAGAAGTCGTCCGCGCCGCTGTTGGTGCCGTAGCGCCAGTCGCCCTCGTCCAGCGCCTCATGGAAGTCGCGGCGCAGCGCCTCGACGACCGACTCCCCCAGACGCCGGGAGGCGACGACCCGGCCGAGGCCCTGGACGGCGAAGTCCTGCCGGTCGAAGAACAGGTCCTCCTTCGTCTTGAAGTAGTTGAAGACCGTGTTGACGGACACGTCGGCGGCCTCGGCGACGTCGGCGACCGTGGTGCGGTCGAAGCCGCGCAGCATGAACAGCCCCATGGCGACGTCGGCGATGCGCTGCCGCGTCTCGCGCTTCTTGCGCTCCCGGAGCCCGAGCTCTTCCGCCATGGGATTCATCGTACTCATATTGGGGTCACCCAAAGTTTGGTGCGACGCCAAAGATATGGTTAGCCTACGTCCATGGATCACGTCATCGAGGCGCGTGGCCTCGCCAAGTCCTTCGCCGGCGCGGACGCCGTCCGCGGCGTCGACCTGAACGTCCGGGCCGGGGAGATCGTGGGATTCCTCGGGCCGAACGGCGCCGGCAAGACGACGACCCTCCGGATGCTCACGACCCTGCTGCGGCCCACCGCCGGCACCGCGACCGTCGCCGGACACGACCTGATCGCCGACCCGGCCGGGGTACGGCGCCGGATCGGCTACGTCGCCCAGGGCGGCAGCACCAACCCGTCCTGCACCGCCCTGCAGGAACTGGTGCTGCAGGCCCGGCTGTACCGCGTGCCGGACGCGCCCGCCCGGTCCCGCGACCTCCTGGCCGAGTTCGACCTCGCCGACCGCCCGATCGGATCGATGTCAGGTGGGCGGAAGCGGCGCCTGGACATCGCGCTCGGCGTCGTGCACCGGCCCGCGGTCGTCTTCCTCGACGAGCCGACCACCGGGCTGGACCCGCAGAGCCGCAGCGCCCTGTGGGACCACGTCCGGCGGCTCCGCGACCGCCACGGCACGACGGTCTTCCTGACCACCCACTACCTCGACGAGGCGGACGCGCTGTGCGACCGCGTCCTCATCATCGACCGGGGACGTGTCGTGGAGGAGGGGTCGCCGGAGGAGTTGAAGGCCCGGCTGGGCGGAGACGTCGTCACCATCGAGATCTCCGGGGACGTGCCGCACGCCCGGTCGGCGCTCGCCGGTCTCGCCTCCGTACGGGAGGTCCGCGTCACCGGGCGCACCCTGCGGCTGACCGTCGCCCCCGAGGACCGGATCCTCATCGAGCTCACCCGGGCCCTGGACGCGGCCGGCGTCGAGCCCCTGTCGATCCAGCACACCCGGCCGACCCTCGACGACGTGTTCCTGGCCCTCACCGACCGAGAGGCGGCCGCCCGTGCCGCGTGACACCTGGCTGCTCTTCCGCCATCAGCTCCGGCTCACGCTCGGAGGATGGCTCGGACTGGTCTTCGGCGTGCTGCAGCCCGTCCTCAACCTCATCCTGTTCGGGCCGCTGCTCGGGACGTACCTCGGGCACGACAGCTGGCAGGTCTTCGTGCCCGGCGTGCTGATCCAGCTCTCGCTGCTCAGCCCGGGCCTGGCCGGGTTCGGCATCGTCTTCGACGCCCGGTTCGGCGTCCTGGAACGGCTGCGCGTCACGCCGGCGTCCCGCCTGGCCCTCCTGCTGGGCCGGGTGCTGACCAACACCGTCGTGCTCCTCGGCCAGGCGGTGCTGGTCATCGCGGTCGGCACGGCGTTCGGGTTCCGCGTCCCGGTCGCGGGCCTGCTCATCGGCCTGGCGCTGCTCGTCCCGCTGGCGGCCGGCCTGGCCGCGCTGTCCTACGCGTTCGCGCTGACGCTCCGGCGGCAGGAGCTGTTCGCGCCGCTGTCCAGCACCTTCGTGGTGCCGATGCTTCTGCTGTCCGGGGCGCTGCTGCCGATGTCGGCGGCGCCGGGCTGGCTCGACGCCGTGTCCCGCGCGACGCCGTTCCGGTACGGCGTGGAGGCGCTGCGCGCGGCCTTCGCCGGACGCTACGCGTCGGGGACGCTGACCGCCGGGCTGGCCGTGTCGGTGGTGTTCGCGGTGGCCGCGCTGGCGATCGGCACCCGGACCTTCACCCGCCAGCACTCCTGACGCCGACGCCCTCCAGGTAGGGCACCGGCTCCATCACCGGTTCGTCGGGGGCGACCGACCGCTGGGCGACGAACGCGCCGGCCAGCACGATCGCCCCGCCGACGAGCTGCGGCACGCCCAGCCGCTCACCGAGCACGATCCAGGCGCACAACGCCGCCGACACCGTCTCGATGTACGCGACGGCACCCGCGACCGGCGCGGACAGACGATGCACGGCGGCGACACCGGTGAGGTACGCCGTGACCGTGCTGACCAGAACGATCCAGACGACCAGCAGCCAACCCGGAGCCGGCCGGTCGCCGAACCGTACTCCCGTGGCCAGCAGGTGCCACGGGATCTCCCACGGCGGCGCGGCGACGGCCAGCACGACCACGCCGACGCTGGACCCGGCGGCCGTCATGACCAGGGGGTCGACGTCCTCCCCGACCCGGTCGATGATCAGAAAGTAGGCGGCCTGGCAGGCGGCCGCGCCAAGCCCGGCGAGCAGCCCCAGCGGGTCGATGCCGAGACCCGACCAGACCTCCACGACACAGGCGAGACCGACCAGCGCGATCCCCACGCCGATCGACGCGCTCCGGGGCACCCGCCGCCCCTGGACGAAGCGCATCCACCCGACGACCAGCACCGGGCCGGTGAACTCCAGGAGGATCGCCACGCCGACCGGAATGCGGGAGGCGGCGACGAAGTAGAGCGACTGGCACCCCGCCACGCCCATCACCCCGTACAGCAGGAGGAGCGGCCACCGCCTGCGCACCGCGCGCCCGGCGGCACGCCCGCGCAGCAGCAGGGCGAGCGGCACGAGGACCAGAGTGGTGCCGGCGATCCGTGTCCATGACGCCTGCAGCGGCGAAAAACCCGCGTTGATCAGCGCCTTCCCGAACGGCCCCGACGTGCCGAACGCGATCGCGGACACGATCCCGAGGCCCAGCCCCGACGCCTTGAGCCGCGCGGCATTCACTCGCCCACCCCCTCCTGAATAAGGAGCAAAGCTACAGGACGGTAATTACGCGCCGCAATGGCGTACGAATCGACCCACTACGATGCGCATCGTGACTTGGCAGGCCCCGGCCGCACCCCCGAGCGACCCGTTCGCGGCCATCGAGACAGACGTGCGCGGCATCACCTCCTCCCCGTGGTGGGTGGGTGCGCCACCGCACGCGCGCGCCGAGGCGCTCACGTCACGGATGCTGGCCGGGGCCGGTGAATGGTGGCTGTTCGGAGCATGGGGCCGCTGGTACCGCTGCGGCCTGGACGGCAACTGGCACCTGTGCCCGCCCCCATTCGACCCCGCCGCGCGGCAGGCGGTGATGCCAGCGCCGCCGGGCGCGGGCCGCCCCCCGGTACCCCCTTCGATCCTGACCACCGGCCCCGATCTGACCCCCGGCCCGCTGGCCGGCGACGGCCTGTTCGGCGCGCCGCCCTCCCCCACGGTGCTCGGCCGGCTCCAGCAGACCGTGACCGCGGCGGCGACCGCCAACCCCGCCCAGTTCCCCCTGCAGGATCCGCACTTCCTGCCCGGCACCCCGAGCCCGATCGCGGTGTCCTTCTTCGCCGTCCTGTGGTGCGCCGGCGCTCCGGTCACCATGGACGACCACCCGATCCTCGGCCTGTACGCCCGCCATCTCGTCCCCGCCGCGCCGGGTCCGCGCTGGTTCCTGCAGCCCGCGCTCCCGCTGATCGTCGGCGCCTACACCGAGCGGCTGCGGGCCGGTGACCCGATGGGCGCGTCCTACGTCGCACGCGTCCTCTGGGAGACCGCCGAGGCCCTGCGCGGCGAACCCGCCTTCCGGCCCCGCGCCGACGCGCTCGCCGCGATCGCCGCCACGACCCTGCGCATGGTCCCGAGCGACCACGCCGGAGTCCGCTACGGCGACCCGGCGATCGTGCAGGAGTGGCTGCGCCGCTGCCCCCCGGAGCTGCGGGTGACGCTGCTGCGGGAGACGGCGCCCGGCGACCACTTCCGGCTCGCCTGCTACGACCTCGCCGCGATGGCGGCCGCGCTGCCCGCCGCCGCGGCCGGACCGGCCGAGGCACGGCGGGTCGCGTTCGCGCTGCTGGCCGCCGACCTCGACGGCGCGCCGGGCGCGGCGGCCGCCGTGCTCCCCTGGCTGGACCCCGAAGCGGTCCGCACCCTGCAGTCGCTCGCACAGCCGGGTCACCCGTTGCGGGAGCTGTGGCCGGTCGACGGCACGCTGCCCGGCGCCGTCGCCGGCGCGGACCCGCAGATCCTGCGGACCCTGCTGGCCGCCGCCTACGCGACCGCGCTGTCCTGGTGCCGGCTGGCGGGCATGGCTCCGCCCCGGCCCGGGTTCACCGTCCCCGCGGCGCTGCTGAAGGCGATCGACGCCGGACCCGAGCCGGGCCCCGGTGAGGGCCTGACGCCCTGGGAGATCATCGAGGCCGCCCGCGCGCACCTCGCCGAACAGCGCAAGGCCGACGCGGCTCCCCCGCCGCAGCCGGCCACCACGGCCTGGCCGGCCTCCGAACCGCTTCCCTCCACGCCCTCCGCGCCCTCCTCGAACCCGGGCGCCGCGCCGACGTCCGACCCCGGCGGTCCCGGCGGCCCTGCCGCGCCCACGTCGATCCCCGGCGTCGCGGCGGGCACGGGCCCCTCGTCCCACCTCGGAACGGGCCCCTCGTCCCACCCCGGAACGGGCCCGTCGTCCCACCCCGGAACGGGCGCGCCGGCCGCCGACCACGGGAGCCCGGTCGGAGGCGGCTGGTCGGCCGGGTCCTCCGGGCCCGGCCCCGAGCCCGGCGTGCCGGAGGGCACCAGAGCGTGGTCGGGGTTCACGGCGCCGGCCTCCGACCCCGGCGTCCCGGCGAGCGCCGCCCCGGGCCCGGGCGCTCCGGGTCCGTTCTCCGATCCCGTTGGCGCCTCACCGGCCGCCTCCCCGTACGAGGGGTGGACCCCCGAGGTGACGAGCGTGACGCCCGACCCGGCGGCGTCGTTTCCGCCCGCTCCGCCGACCGCGCTCACGCCCGATCCCGGCGTGCCACCGACCTCGGTCGTCCCCGGCGATCCGGCGGCCGGCACCGGCACTCCGCCGCCTTATCCGACCCCGGCGGCCGGAGCCGGCACCCCGCCGCCCTTCCCGAGCGGGACGACCGGAGCCGGCGCCTCGCCGCACCACTCGGACCCCGTGGCCGGCACCGGCACTCCGCCGCCCTATCCGACCCCGGCGGCTGGAGCCGGCACTCAGCCGCACCATCCGGCTCCGGCGGCCGGAGGGGACGGCTCGGGGTCGTTTCCGGACCCGGCGGCCTCCCCGTACGCTCCCGGGCCGCGTCCGGTGGAGGCGTACGGCATCACGTTCCTGCCGGGCCCCGACGACATCGAGCAGCTGCTGACGGAGCTGCGCCGGCGCGGCAGCTGGGCCCTCAGCCTGCGCGGCCAGGAGGTGTCCAGCGCGTCCGCGCCGGCCGTGCTGCTGGTCGGCGAGCTGTCCTGCGGCCAGCGTCGGCTCACCCGCATGATCGCCCGAGCTCTGGCCGAGGTCGGCGTGGGCAGCGGCGAGGTCCACACGCTCCTGGCCGACGAGCTCGCCGAGATCGACCCGCGGCGGCTGCGCGACCGCCTCGCCGAGTTCAACGGTCACACGCTCCTGATCGAGGGCCTGGACACGATCGTTCTCGACGACGACCGCGGCGCGGCCTACGCGTCGGCGCTGTACCGGGCACGGGTCGAAGGCGTCAGTGAGACCGTCCTGGCCGCGACCTGCGCGCCGGGTCGGCTGCGCGAGCTGACCGACGCCATCCCGGAGCTGATCACGGACTTGCGCACCGTACGACTGCCCGACCTGTCCGATCCGGAGCTTCGCGTCCACCTCGCGGCGCTGCTGGCCGGAGAACGCCGCCTGAAGCTGGAGCCGGAGGCATGGCAGGTGGCCCGGCGTGACCTGGCGGCCCTCCGCGGCCGCGGCCGGCTCACCAACGCCCGGCTCGTCGAGGCGTACCTGGACCGCGCCTGCAACCACCACCTCGGCCAGGTGGGCGAGACCCAGGTCTTCCAGGGACAGAACACCCTGACCCTCTCCATCAACGACTTCCAGGGCGTCGCCGCCGAACTCGGACCCTGAGCGGCGGCCCGCGAAAGTGAGCGCTTTCATAGTGACCAAGCGGTAACTTCGGGTCTACCCTCGGCGCGTGGACATCGTCTTCGAACGGCGGGGTGACGGCCCGCCCTTGCTGCTCATGCACGGCATCGGCCACCGCTGGCAGGCGTGGGAGCCGGTCATCGACCTGCTCGCCAAGGAGCGCGACGTCATCGCGGTCGACCTGCCCGGCTTCGGCGCCTCACCGCCCCTGCCCCCCGGCACCCCGTACGACCTCGAGACCGTGGTGGACGTGCTGCGGGAGTTCATCGACCGGCTCGGCGTCGACCGCCCGCACGTCGCCGGGAACTCCCTCGGCGGGCTGTTCGCGCTCGAGGCGGCCGACCGGGGGCTCGCACGCTCAGTGACCGCACTCTCCCCCGCCGGGTTCTATACACCACTCGAACTGCGGTATGCCGCGCTCGTGCTGCGCGCCTCGCGGCTCGGCGCCGGGCTGTCCCCCTCGACCATGCGACGGCTGGCGAGCACGCCGCGGATGCGCCGTCTCATGTTCGGCATGATCTACGGACGGCCGGATCTCATCGGCGTCGACACCCTGCTGGCCGACGCGGCCGCGCTGCGCGGCGCGGTGGGCTTCGAACCGACCCTGCGGGCCGGTCGCAGGACCACGTTCCGCGGCAAGGTGCGGGATGTCCCGGTGACCATCGCGTGGGGCACCCGCGACCGTCTCCTGCGTTCGAGCCAGGCCGTACGCGCCCAGCAGACGCTGCCGCACGCGCGATTCGTCTGGCTGCAGGGATGCGGGCACGTCCCGATGGGCGACGACCCGGAACTCGTGGCCCGCGTGCTCCTGGAGGGAAGCTCCGGCTGAGCGCCGCCCGGCCGGCGGCCGGCGGCCCGTCATCGGCCCGCCGATCCGGCGACCACGAGCCTTCGCCGGGTCCGTGCCGGAGGCCGGCGGTGTCCGGGTCCGGCCGGGTGGTGCGGTTTCGGGACGGCGCGAGGTCTTCCCATCCGGACGTTCGAGAGTGACGATGAGGGTGTGACCCGCCCTCGGCGCGGCCTGCCGGCCCAGGGACGGGCGGTCCGGCACCGCTGTGGGCGCGAGCGCTCACCGAACGGCTGGCGGTCGGCGCGTTGACCGGCCAGCGGATTTCGCCGTAATGGCCCGCAGCGGCCTGCCGGTCCGCGCCGTCGGCGCGTCGATTCACCACTTTCCGACACGTCGCTCACCGACCCACCGGGTCTCTCACCGGCGCCTTCAGGAGCCCAGGGGTGGGTACGGCTCCGCCTGCCGGCGATCGGCGACGGGTTTTGGCGATAAGTGTCAGCGACGGCGTTCGAGATAAGGTCCGCCCGCATCCGCACCGACGTCGAGAAATGGCATGTGGCCGATCTCGATACCGCCGCATTCGCCGGAGTCTGGGGCGCTATGCTGACGTCTTCATCGCGAGACGTGGTCTTCGGTCACGGGACCGAATTCGGCGCCTCACCCGCACCACACGCCTGCCGTGCAACCCGCAGTGCAGCTTGCACGGAAATTCCATGCGCAGATATCGGCAACATTTCCGTTTGTTACTTTTAGGTTTAACTGTGTCACCACAGGGACCATTTCGCGGAGGTCACGGGATAATAAACTCCCACGAGCGAAAGGGTCGCGTCATGTTCGGTCGGTCGATCTATGTTCCGGAGAACCCGGCGTTGATCGGCGGGTCCCCCCAGGCGGTGCACGAGCAGCTGTGGGCGCAGGGCAAGCGCCGCCGGCTTCAAGTGCGCGGCGCGCTCGCCGCCCTCGGCCTGGTGATCGGCACGGTACTCGTCGACTTCTGGTTCGGGCTGCTGGCCGCGGTGGCGGTCGCCGCGGTGGACGCCCTGTACTACCTGCGCCAGCGGATGGCCTCCAGCGTCTGGCGCAGGGGCCAACGGGGCGAACGGCGCACGTCCACCCTCCTGCGCCTGACCCTCGACTGGCGCGGATACCGCGTCCTCCAGGGAAGGAACGTTCCAGAACAGGGTCAGATCGACCACCTGGTGATCGGGCCGACCGGCGTCATGATGATCGACAACCAGGCCGTCGCTCCGGACACCGACATCGCCGCCTACCGGGGCACGCTGTTCATCGACGAGCGATCCGGCGCCAAGATGGTCGCCGCGCTACGGGCGCGGGCCGACGCGACCGCCGCCATGCTCGCCGAGCGCCTCGGCGGCGAGGTCGCCGTGGAGGCCGTGGCCGTCATCCACGGCGGTCGCCTCGCCCGTGGCGTCGTCGAGGCCGACGGCGTCACCCTCGTTCGCATGCACCGCCTGCCCGGCTGGGTCCGGCGCCAGCGCAACCGCTTCTCCCCCGAGCAGGTGGCGGCCATCGCCGAGGCGGCGCATCAGCTGCCGATCAGCCGGCAGGCGATCATCGTCCGCTGAGCCACGGCCCGGCACGCGCCTCGACGTCGGCCGGCTCCCCTTCCGTCACTCCACTCCGGCGACCGCGCCGCGTCCTTCGTCCCGCCCGGTCACTCCGCCCCCTCGCTCCGGTCGGCGGCGAGAGGGCACGTGGCGGGACGGCGCACGGCGGGCGGGAGCCGTACGGAAGAGCCAGTCCATGCGAGGTTCGACCGCCCACCGGAACGCCCGGCGCGCCAGGTCCCCGGACAGCACGACGGCGAGGAGCGCGCAGCCGACCGTGACCAGCACGACCTGCCGGCCGGAGATGCCGTAGTACCAGTCCTGGTAGGACAGGTACAGCGTGACGAACCCATGGAGCAGGTAGGCGTACATCGTCGCCGAGCCGAGCCGGGTGAACCACGTGCGCCGCGCGGGCACCACCGCGAGGAACGCCACCGTGAGGATCAGCGCGGCGGCCATCGCGGCGATCCGGAACCCGACGCCGACCGAGGCGCCCACCCCGAGCTGGCCGAAGCTGCGCCGCCAGTGCACCCACTCCGGATCGACGCTCAGCGCGAGCAGATAGGCGGTGACCCCACCGAGGAGGAGCACCGCCGCACCCGCGATACGCACGGCACGGCGGTGCAGGACCGCGAAGTGGTGCGGCCGCAGGGCCAGCCCCAGCACGAAGAAGGGCAGGAACGACAGCACCTGGGCGGCGTTGAGCATGCTCGGCAGGGTGACGAACCCGGCGAGCATCGAGATCAGCACCGCCACGATGACGGGAAGACGGATCTGCTGCCAGAGCGGCGTGGACAGCCGCCACAGCAGCAGGGCGGGCAGGAACCAGGTCAGGTAGTACGGCTCCAGCGGATCCCAGCCGACGTGACGGCCGGACAGCAGCCCGGCCCACAGCGGATACGCGACGCTGAACAGCACATAGGGCACCACGATGGCCGCGACGAGCTTGCGGGTGCGGCCGCGGGTGCTCGGGAACCCGCGCGAGAAGTACCCGCACATGACGATGAAGGCCGGCAGGTGGAAGGCGTAGATGAACGTCTGCGCCGCCTCCAGCAGGCGGCCCCCGATGTTCGCGCCCCGTAGGGGCTCCCAGGCGTGGCCGATGACCACCAAGACGACGGCGAGGAACTTCGCGTTGTCGAAGTAGGGATCCCGGTCGGTGCGGCTGCGACCGGCCGGATCGCGGTCGGCGCTGCCGGGAGGAGCCGGAACGGGGGGTGCCGGATCGTCACCCGCGGACCCGACGCGGCCAGGGCCGGCGGGGACGAGGTCGGTGCCGGTGCGATCCGTACGGCCGGGATCGGTACGGCTGAGGTCGGTGCGGGCGGAATCGGCGGGGCTGGGTTCGGCGGGGACGAGGTCGGTGCGGATGCTCAAAACGACGGAACCTCGGTCGGAGACAACGACTTACCGGGCCAGTCAACAGGACGTTCCTGAACGGAGGCGCAAAGGGTCTTGAACACCTGTGCCCGGTGAGGCCGTGTTCATGCCGGTGCGCCCCCCGGCCGGCAGTGCCGGCACGGCCGGTATCCGGCACTCTCGGCCTGTGCCAGAGTACGAAAGCCCTGCCGGTGCGCCGGAGTGATCCGGCGCGCGTCGCGGCAGCTCGGGAAGCACACGACGCCCGTGGTGTCGCTGCCCACGAAGTAGACGTTCTTCGCCGCGAGCGTGCCGACCTCGTCCAGATTGACCTGCTCCGTCCGCAGCAGGTGCTCCTTGGCCGGTGCGCCGAAGACGTACTGCCCGATCCGGCCGTCGGAGCGGGTCACCCGGTGGCAGGGGATCAGCAGCGGCACCGGATTCCTTCCCAGCGCGGTGCCGACCGCCCGGACCGCCTTCGGCCGGCCGATCCGCTCGGCGATCCAGGCGTACGGCCGGATCTCCCCACGCGGGATCGTCGCCGCCGCGCGCAGCACCGCCTCCTCGAACGGACGCAACCCCCGCAGGTCCAGGTGGAGCCCGTCGGCGCGCCCCGTCCGCAGTGCCCGCACCAGGGCCGGGGGCGGGCTGCCGCCCGGCAGCAGCGGCCGGGCGAACCGGCCCCGGAACGACGCGGCGAACTCCTCCTGATCCTGTCCGGCGCGCAGGTAGGCGACGCCCTGGTCGGTCATCGCGACGTAGACGCCGCCGATCGCGGCGTCGACGCGCACCCAGCGGGCCGCCACCCGCTCGAGCAGGCCCGCCGGCGCGCCGGCCGTCAGTGCGCCGAGATCGGCGATCAGCGGATCGGCCTGGTCGAAGGGATCCGGGCCGTGGGACTCAACGGTGCTCATCGTTCCTCCCCGGGTAGAGCAGGCGGAGTCGCTTGAGACCCCGCGAGATGTGGGACTTGACCGTGCCCTCGGGGGCGCCGAGAACCGTCGCGATCTCCGCGATCGGCAGGTCCACGACGTGCCGCAGCACGATGGCGAGGCGCTGCTCCTCGGTCAGCTCGTCGAGCAGCGCGGCCAGCTCGCGGCCGGTCTCGGACCGCTCCGCGACCTGCTCGGCCGGCTCCGCCGGATCGGCCGCCTCCGGTGCGGCCTCCAGGGGCGCCGGAGGCGGATGCCGGGCGGCCGAGCGGGCGGTGTTGCGCCAGAGGTTCGCCAGGATGGTCATGAGCCACGGGCGCGGCCGCAGGCTCTCGATGCGCTGCGGCTCGTAACCGGCCAGCGCGCGATAGGCGCGCAGGAACGCCTCCGCCGTGAGGTCCTCCGCGTCGGCCCATCGCCCGCACAGCCGCAGCGCCGCGGAGAACACGACGTCGCGGTAGGCGTCGAAGAGCGCGACGAAGCCGGTGTCTAGGTCCTCCGTGAGCGCGGCGACGATCGGGAGGCGGATGTCGGTCTCGGTCACGTTCATAGAACACCGGCCGAGGCCGCTGCGTTGCGGAGCATCACGTTCGTTCCGTTGCCTCCGATGAACAAGTCGTACGATGCGGCTTCCCGCCTTTACAATGTAGATCACATACGAGGGCCGACGGCCACCGGTCGCAGTTCGCCACCATTCGCCCGATCCACAGGACGGAGAGACCGTGACCAGCACCAGTGTGCGTGAGGCCCGCGAGGCCCTGATCCGCACCCACTTCGAGTCCGAGACCGCCCAGGACTTCGACGTCACGCTGGCGACGATGAGCCACCCCCGCTACGAGATCGTCCCCACCGGTGAGGTGTTCGACGGCCCGGAGGAGGTGATGGCCTACTATCACCGGTCCCGCGAGGCCTTCCCCGACCAGCGGCATGACAACGTCCGCCTGCGCCATGCGGACGACGCCGTGATCGCGGAGTTCGACCTGCTCGGCACGCACCTGGGCGAGTTGTACGGCATTCCGCCGACCGGCCGCGCCTTCCGGTGCCCGATGGTGGCGTTCTTCCTCTTCGACGGCCCGGAAGGCGACCGGATCATCTGTGAGCGTGTCTACTTCGACATCGCCACCATCGCGACCCAACTGGGCGTCATGCCGGGGCCGGTCGGCACCGGCCCGGTCGGCGCCGGTTCATAGGCGTACCCGCACCGGTTCGCGGGCGCGGTGACCGCCGGCGCTCTCCGCCCGCGGTCACCGCGGAAACCGCCCGTACCCGCGCACACCCCCACCCGGACACCGCCCGTACGCGGTCCTCACGCGACCGCCGGCGGGCCCGAGCCGCGGTGCGCCACTCCCGGGCCAGGAGATGTCCGTGTCACCGCTGCGCATCGGTTACGCTGGTGAGGCCGGTGTGGCATGTGTCCCCGGGCCGCACCTACCGCCTTCGCGGAATACCGTCCGGCCGGTCGGTCGGAGCAGGAGCCGCGTTGTGCCTTTCGCCGAGAGGCGACCACCACACCGGCCTGAACGTGTCACGCCCCCGCGGGATGATCTCCCGCGGGGGCGACTTCGTTCGTCAGACCGGCACGGTGACCACGGCGGCGGTCACCAGGGAAGCGATCACGAGCACGGCGATCGCGATCGCCAGGGCGGCGCGGATGCGCCGCCGCCTGCGCAGGCGCCCGAAGTTGGACAGCCGGTCGGCCAGACGGGGGTCGTCCTGACCGAGTTGAGATGCGATCTCGGTGAGGATTCGCTCCTCCTCCATTGAGAGCGCCATGCCGCACCTCCAGGGGGTCACAGATTTCCAGGAATCATCCCCTGTTTGTTAAGCATGGGAAACCTCAAAAAGCCAGCGAGCCTCGCCCTTTGCGGCCACATGTGGCATGGTCACCACGTAAGCGCAGGTCAGCCGCCTTGAGCGGTCATATGGGCGCCACGGGTCGGAAAGCTCTCCCGGTGCCGTCGATCCAGCGCCGTCACGTAGTACGTGTAGACCCGACCGGATTCGGCGGTGTGATCGGTGATCCGGGTCGTCGTGCCCGGCACCACCATGAGGAGCCGGCGGGAGTCCGGGCCGGCGCACACCGGGCCCTGCGCCGGCGAGCGGTAGACCGCGTACGACGCGGGGTCGGCGCCGGCGCCCTGCCAGGTCAGCTTGCGATCCTCGGCCACCAGGCCGGCGGGCGCCGCCGGCCGGGCGGCGGCCGTACGCGGGCTCACCGGGGCGAGCGCCGGGCGTTGGAAGTGGTCGCGGGCGAGCCGGGACGCGAAGCCGCGGCGGTCCTGCCTCACGTCCGTGGCGCTGAAGATCGCCTCTCCGGTCACCTGGGGGTACTTCGCGTCGAGCGTCAGGTGGCGGGAGAGCTCGGCGGCCTTGTCCCACGGCCCGCCGTGTCCGACCTGGTAGGCCGCCTGCCCGATGATCAGCTGCACATGCGTGCCCGCCACCTGACCGGCCCACCACGCCACCAGTGTCCGGTAGTCCGCCGCGCCGAACCCGATCGGCCAGTACAGCTGTGGGACGACGTAGTCGATCCAGCCGTTCCTGACCCACTTCCGGGTGTCGGCGTAGATCTCGTCGTAGCTCTGCAGCGCGTGGGTCGCCGAGCCGTTCGGGTCGTCGGACCTGTTGCGCCAGACCCCGAACGGGCTGATGCCGAACCTGACCCACGGCTTGGCCTGGTGGATGCCGGTCGACAGGGTCTGGACGAGCGTGTCGACGTTGTGCCGGCGCCAGTCGGCGCGGCTCTTGAAGCCGGCGCCGTACTTCTTGAACGTGGCCTTGTCCGGGAAGTCCTTGCCGGGCAAGGGATAGGGATAGAAGTAGTCGTCGAAGTGAACGCCGTCGATGTCGTACTTCCGCACGACGTCGAGGACCACCTTCGTCACGAGGTCGCGGACCTGGGGCAGGCCGGGGTCGTACCAGAGGGCGTCGCCGTAGCGGTACACCCAGTCCGGATGCCGCCGCGCCGGATTGCCCGGAGCCAGGCTCTTGCGGTTGGGCCCGGTGCTCACCCGGTAGGGGTTGAACCAGGCGTGGAACTCCAGCCCTCGCTTGTGCGCCTCGTCGACCAGGAACCGCAACGGGTCGTAGCCCGGGGCCTTGCCCTGCTCACCGGTGAGATACCGCGACCACGGCTCGTACGGAGACGGGTAGAAGGCGTCGGCCGACGGCCGGACCTGCACGTAGACGGTGTTGAAGTTCCGCCGTACGGCCAGGTCCAGGAGGGCGCGGTACTCCGCCTGCTGCTTCGCCACCGACAGCCCCGGCCTGCTCGGCCAGTCGCCGTTGCCCACCGAGACGATCCACATGGCCCGGGTCTGCCGCCCGGCGTCCGAGCGGGCCATCGAGACCTGGCCGCATTCGGCCGCCTGCGCCGCCGGGGGCCCGGACCGGTCCGCGGGGCCGCCGCATCCAGCCGTGACGACCATCGCCGCCGCGGCGGCGATGGTCCTCTTGGCGATGGATGAACCCACGGAAGGGCATTCTGCCCGAGACTCCGGAGTGCTTTGGCGGGTATCCCTTAGTCAGGGACGACAAAAGGCGGCGGCTATGAACGACACCCTCCGGCTCGGCCGGATCGGCGGCGTGCGCGTCGGCGTCAACTGGACCGTCCTGGTGATCTTCGCGCTCATCACGTACGGCCTGGCCGGCGAGCAGCTGCCGCGCGCGTACAAAGGCCTGCATCCGCTGGCGTACGCGCTGGGCGGGCTGCTCACCGCCACCGCCTTCCTGGCCTCGCTGCTGGCGCACGAGCTGGCGCACGCCCTCGTCGCCCGCCGGCACGGGCTCACCGTCACGGGGATCACCCTGTGGCTGCTGGGCGGCGTGGCCCGGTACGAGGGCGAACCGGCCACTCCGGGCGCCGAGGTCCGCATCGCCGGTTCGGGACCGCTCGTCAGCATGCTGCTGGCGACGGTCTTCGGCGCCGCGTCAGGGATCCTCCACCTGACGAGAGCGGACGGCCTGGTGAGCGGCTGTGTCACCTGGCTCGCCCTGATCAACGCGCTCCTGGCGGTCTTCAACACGATCCCCGCCGCGCCCCTGGACGGCGGCCGGCTCGTGCACGCCCTGCTGTGGCGGAGGTCCGGCGACCGGGTGAAGGCGACGCTGCAGACCACCCAGGTCGGCCGCGCGTTCGGCTGGGCGACCATGCTCGCCGGCTTCTACATCGCGATGTGGAGTGCGGACGGGCTGTGGCTCACGCTCGTCGGCTGGTTCCTCATCACGGCCGCCGGTCTGGAGGCGGGACAGGCCAGGGTCCGGGCGCGGCTCGACGGCGTCCCGATCCGCCGGATCATGACGCCCGATCCGTTCACCGTGCCGAGCTCCATGCCGGTGGCCGAGTTCCTCCGCGAGATGCTGCCCCGCCACCGGCACTCGGCCTATCCGGTCGTCGACGACGGCGTCGTCCGAGGCGTCGTCACCACCGCGCGCGTCCGCGGCGAACCACCCGGCACGCCGCTCGGCGCCCTCATCGAGGACGCGGAGCGCACGACCACGGAGACCCCGCTGACCGAGCTGCTGCCCCGGCTCGCCCGCGAACGCCTCCTCGTCTTCGACGGGGACCGTCTGGTCGGCATCGTGACCCCTCACGACCTCACCCGCGAGCTCGAACATCTGGCCCGCGAGGTCCCGGGCTTCCCGGCGCGCTGACGGCCGCGCGCGCTCCCCGGCGCGGCGACCGTGCCACGACCACCCCGGCGACGATCAGCAGGCCACCGGTGAGGGTGTTCCAGCCGAGCGGCTCGCCGAGCAGCGCCGCGCCCAGCAGCGTGGACCACAGCGGGGTCAGGTACGTCACGGTCGAGGCGACCGTCGGCCCGGCCGCACGGATCACGCCCAGGTTGATGATGTACGCGAGCCCGGTGCCGACGGCGCCGAGCCCCGCCAGCGCGGCGACGGCCGCCGGCCCGGGCCAGGACGGCGGACCGGCCGCCGCCGGCGCGACGAGGGCGAGTTCGGCGGTCGCGCACAGGATCTGCACCGCCGACAGCGCGACGGCCGACTCCCCTCCCCCGGCGAAGAAACGCCGGGTGTAGGTGAAGCCGGCGCCGTAACACGCGGTCGCTCCCAGGCAGGCCAGGCTGCCGCCCAGCGTGCCGCCGTCGAGCCCCCGCCAGACCCCCAGGACCAGGAGCACCCCGCAGAACCCGGTCGCCAGCCCGATCGACCGGCGCGGCGTCGGCCGCTCCTCGGGAATCACGGCGACGGCGAACAGCAGCGTGGTCAAGGGCGTGGTCGCGTTCCACACCCCGGCCACGACCGAGCTCACCCGCGTCTCCGCGTACGAGAACAGCGCGAACGGCACGGAGTTCAACAGGGCGGCCACGACCAGGGCGTGCGCCCACACCCGCGGGCTCCGAGGCATGGACGCGCGCCGCGCGACGCAGACCGCGCCCAGCGCCACGAGCCCGAACAGGCACCGCCACAGGGCCACCCACAGCGGTGCGACGCCCGCGTCGACGGCCACCTTGATCAGGGCGAAGCTCGACCCCCAGATGATCGACAGAACCACGAAACCGGGCAGCCACCCCGCCGATCCGCCAGACCGCTCCATCCGTCCTCCCGCACGCCGTGAACACCGCTTCCGCGACGTGATCATGGGAGGAGATGCGACGATGAGTCCAACAAGTGGCTGCACCTCACCCATGAGAAAGGCTCATGAGCCTCAACCTCAGCCAGCTGCGGGCGTTCGTCGCCGTGCTGGACCACGGCGGCTTCGGCGCCGCCGCCGACGAGCTCGGACTGAGCCAGTCCGCGATCTCCCACTCCGTCGCGGCGCTGGAGCGCACCCTCGGCGGGGCCGTGCTGACCCGGCACGGCCACCCCCGCCCCACCGCGTTCGGGGACCTCATCCTCGGTCACGCCCGCGCGGCCCTCGCGGCGGCGACCGCCATCGCGGACCTGGCCGCCCAGCGTGACGGACTGCCCGCCGGCACCGTACGGCTCGCCGCGCCCACCACGGTCTGCCAGGGTCTCCTCCCCCGGCTCATCCCCCGGTGGCAGGCCGAACTGCCCCGCGTCGACGTCGCCGTGTTCGAGGGCGAGGACGACGAGGTCGCCGACTGGCTGGCCCGCAGCACGGTCGACCTCGCGGTTCTCGTCGACCCGCCCCCGGGCCCGGGCGTCCTCCTCGCCGAGGACGCCTTCCACGTCCTCCTCCGCGACGACCACCCCCTCGCCGCGGAGCCGGGCATCGACCTGGCCGACCTCGAGGACGACGCCTTCCTGCTGTCCAGCGGAGGATGTGAACGGCACGTCCGCGAGCTGTACCGTCAGGCGGGCACGCCCTTCTCCCCCACCCACCGCATCCGCGACATGGGGACCCTGCTGGCCATGGTGCGGGCGGGGATCGGCGTAACGATCGTCCCCGCCCTCACCGCCGCCATGCTCGTCCCCGGCCTCGTGATGGTGCCCGTACGCCCGGTGATGGGCCGGCGGCTCGTCCTCACGGGCCCGGCCGACCGGCCCTGGCACCCCGCCGCCACCGCCCTCGTCGACGCGACCGCCGCGGCCCTCGCCGCCTGAGGGGTCACCGCCCGGATGCCGGCGGAGACATCATCGAACGCATGTTCTAAGGTGGGACCATGCGTTGGGATGCGTTGGCGCTGGACGGCGAGAACCCCGGGCTGTTCGGCAGCCCGGTCACGGTCGACACCCCGGAGTTCCGCGGGATCACCTTCCACGAGATCCGGGCCAAGTCGATCATCAACCGGGTCCCCGCCGCCTCACGCGTCCCGTTCCGCTGGACGATCAACCCCTATCGGGGATGCAGCCATGCATGTGTCTACTGTTTCGCCAGAAACACCCATAAGTACCTGGATTTCGACACAGGTCGGGATTTCGATTCGCAGATCGTGGTGAAGGTGAACGCCCCGGAGCTGGTGCGCCGGGAGCTCGCCGCGCCGAGGTGGGCCGGGGAGCACATCGCGATGGGCACCAACGTCGACTGCTACCAGCGGGCGGAGGGCCGCTACCGGCTGATGCCGGGCATCATCGAGGCGCTCCGCGACGCGGCGAACCCCTTCTCCATCCTGACCAAGGGCTCGCTGATCCTGCGCGACCTGCCGCTGCTGGAAGAGGCCGCCGACCGCACCGAGGTCGGCACGGCCGTGTCGGTCGGCTTCGTCGACAAGGACCTGTGGCGGCTGCTCGAGCCGGGCACGCCCGGCCCGCTCAAACGCCTCGAGGTCTGCGCGACGCTGAACGACCACGGCATCGGCTGCGGCGTCCTGATGGGCCCGATCGTTCCCTACCTCACCGACACCCCGAGGCAGCTGGAGGCGGCTGTACGCCGGATCGCCGAGGCGGGGGCCACCTCCGTCTCGCCGATCGTCCTGCACCTGCGCCCCGGCGCCCGCGAGTGGTTCACCCGCTGGCTCCGCGAACACCACCCCGAACTCGTCGCCCCCTACGAGCGCCTGTACGGCCGCGGGGCGTACGCGCCGAAGGACTACCAGCACCGCATCGCCCAGCGCGTCAAGGAACTCGCCGAGAAGCACGGCATCGGCGGACACCGAGGCGTCCGCCGCCTGCGCACACCCCCGCCCGCACCTCAGCGCTCCCACGACCCCGAACAGCTCACCATCCTGTGACCGCCTCTCGCAGCCTCTGGCGAGGCGGCGGCTTCATGGGAAAGGCACCGGCCCTGCCGTCAAGCATCGACATCGGCCGCCGGCCATGCCTTTCACACTTCCCAGAAGCAATGGTAAACGGATGGTCAAGTTCGAGGTCAAGCCCCGGTTGCCGATCCCTTCGGATAGCGGAGACGTGCGACCGACAGCGATGCCATACCCAGCGACAGACCGGTCGAAATAACCATGTAACGGTTTCCGGCTTGACAACCACTTACTCTTCGATAGTGTGTTCTATCGGGTCCGCCCCCAGCTTTGATCGGTCATCACGGCCGAGTGGGGTGACCATTTATTCTCACCAAATCTGGTGACACGCCGTCGGCGTCCATGACGGCGGGGCCTGCCAGGCTCAGTCTCGATGGCGACCAGACCGCTATCGGAAATGAGGACATCAGGTGACAGCGCCGGTTCGGGCAGGACAGTTGACCGAGCACGAAAATCAGCGCCTGCAACAGATCGTTCGGCGTCGCGGCAGGGGCCGATCTGGGACCGGCGGAGCGGCGGTCATCATGGCACCGGCGTCCGGTGCATCGGCATCACCCATCACCTGGCCGGTCGTTCGTGGTCAACACGCCAGAGGTGGCCAAGACCGATGATCGGATCCTCCGCTTCGACCGCTGAGCGCGGCGAGTCCAAATCCAGACTCGGCGCGCGATTCTGGCGCCTGTGGTGGGCGAACGCCATCAACAGTGTCGGCGACGGTGCCTTCGTGGCGGCCATGCCGTTGCTCGCCGTCACGGTGACCCGCGATCCCGTGATGATCTCCTTGATCTCGGTCGGCGAGTACCTTCCGTGGCTGGTGGTCTCCCTGCCGGCCGGCGTCTACGTCGACCGTCATGACCGCGCCACGTTGATGTGGCGTTGCCAGGCCGTCCAGGCCCTCATCGTTGCCCTGGTCGCCGCAACCGCCTTACTGCACATCGTCACGATCGCGGAGCTGATAATCGCCAGCTTCCTGCTCGGTTGCGCCCAGGTCGTGATCACGAATGCCGCCCAGGCAGTGCTGCCCGAACTCGTCCCCGCCGCAGCACTGCAGCAGGCGAACAGCAACCAGTACACGGTCCAGACCGTCGGCCAGTCGTCGGCCGGACCGCCACTCGGCAGCATCATGTTCGCCGTCGCGGCGCCGCTCCCGTTCGGGGTGGATGCCGTGTCGTTCATCGTGTCGGCTGCGCTACTCGCCAGCCTGCCGCAGGTGCGGGTGGACCGTAAGCAGGTTCCGATGCGAACCGCGGTACCGGAGGGATTGCGCTGGCTCCTCGGCCATCGACTGTTGCGGACCCTGGCCCTGCTCCTCGGCCTCAACACTTTCTGCAACCAGATGGGTTTCGCCACTCTGGTATTGCTGGGGAAGCTCACCCTGCATCTGACGTCGGCGGAATATGGTCTGCTCCTGGTCGGCGTGGGCGTCGGGAGCGTGATCGGCGGGCTGATCAACACTCGCCTGGCGCGGCGCTTCGGGGCACTGCCCACGTTCGTCGGCGCGCTGGCCGCGAACGCGGTCCTCTACGCGGGCATGGGACTCGCGTCGAATGGAGTCGTCCTGGGCGTGCTGATAGCGCTCAGCGGCCTCGTGATCACCGTCTCCAGCGTGGTGACCGTCAGCATGCGACAGCAGTTGACACCGAACGAGTTGTTCGGCCGCGTCAACAGCGTTTTCCGAATGATCGGCTGGGGATTGATGCCGCTGGGTGCCCTCGCCGGCGGATTCCTGGCACAGCTGTTCGGCTTCCGGGCGCCCTTCGTCATAGCCGGAGCGATACGCGCCGTCGTCCTCGTAGCGATGGTGCCCATCCTGGTCGACGAGATGCGCGCGGTACACGTCAAGGTCTAGGTCGCAGACCACCGAGCTCTTCGTCAGTCGATACTCGGATACGACCGGCAGAACGCTCTTCGATCACACGGAGAAAACGTTCCCGAGGAGGCCCGATTCTCGCCTTATGGCGCGCCATCGTTCACCACGATCAGAGCGCTGACGAACGGTCAGTTCCCCCGCTGATGCCTCTACGTGTGGTTCGAGAACCATCCGGACCGCGCGCTCACGGCGCCCGCCGAAGCGCTTATCGAGGGTGCCATCACCCCACGACCTCGCGAGTTCTCAGGACTCCCACCCAGCCTGGGGGTGCTCCAGTCTCCGCCGCACATCGGTGGCGTTGGGGCACGGCCTCGACGGCTTAGCGAAGAGCCAGTCGCTCGTGACCTGGCCAAAGACATCAACACACTACGTAACCACTCATGTTCAGTCTCAGTCAGAACGGCCCTCGCAGATCGGCCATTGCAGAGGCCATCCTTCCCGCACCATTGTACGGAGCGCCTTGGCGATATACATTACGTGGCATGACGGACAGCACCTGGTTCGGTGAGTATGCCCCCCGCCGAGGAGGCCCACCGCCGGCTCAGCTCGCGAGCGTGTTCGAGACCGAGCTGACAGATATCGCCAGGACTCGCTTCCCGCGCGCGTTCGAGCCACTGGTCGTGCCGACCGCGTCCTACCGCGAGTTAATGTGGGCGACCGAGAGACTGCTGCAATTGCAGCGCAAGGCCGTCGAGCATCTGGCCCCTACGTCGGAGGGTCGGATTGCGGCGCTGAAGGCGGATGTCGCGGATCTGCCGCGGATGACCGATGATGAGCCGTACGAGATCGGCCATTCTGGAGACATCTGCCGGGCCGATGTGGTGGTCGACAAGGGCGGCCCGAAGTTCGTCGAGTTCAATGTCAGCGGCGGGGTCGGCGCCATGCTCGAGTACGAGATCGAGAGCAGGATCTGGCAGGGTGTGCGCCGCGACGCAGGTCAGCCGGAATTCCTTGCACCCAGCCTCTACAACCTGATCGCGCGATTGATCGAGAGAACGTGCCGCAGCCTCAGGCGCGACCCGTCGGTGCTCCTGATCGGAGCGCTGGCCGATCCAGCCAAGACGACGCGATATTTCGAGACGCAGATAACATTCTTGAAGCAGCATGGTGTCTCGGCTCAGTTTCAGGACCTGGCGACGCTGCCTGACGTCATCGCGTCGTCGTCGGGTTTCGCCGACGTTGTGGGCCTGATCCAACTATCGGAACGCGAGGCCAACAGTTGCGGCTGGGATCTCAGTGCTCTGTCGGCGGCGACGGACGCCGGCCTTTTCGCACTGCCGTCACAGACGGCTCGGTTGGTGGATTCGAAGAAGGTCCTCGCGCTGCTCTCGGAAGGCCTTGAGTGGATGTCGGCCGATGATGCCGCCGTCGTGGACCGCTACGTTCCGTGGAGTCGGATCGTCGGGGAACGACGTGTTCGGTGGAATGGCACCGAGCGAGATCTCGTGCCGCTCCTCCTTGAGGAACAGAGTTCTTTCGTACTTAAGGGCTCCGCCGGCTACTCGTCGCAAGAGGTGTTCTTCGGCCTGACCACGCCGGAGCAGGAATGGGCCGACCTGGTGCATGCGGCAGCTGAGTCGGAGTACTACATCGCGCAGGAACTCGTTACCGCGGTCCGCCACCCCATGCAGGTCCTCGTCGACCAAGAGGGCACTACTGAGTCGGTTCTCGCCAACCCCCGGATTTCCCCGTTCTGTGTCGGCGGCGTAGCAACCGGGTGCTCGATGCGCTTCCATCCGTCCGGGCGGATCGGCCCGGTGACGCGTCCCTATGGCGCGTACCCTGGTGTCCTGGTCGGCGAGGCCGAGGCCGGTTCCGGTGCCGGCAACCGGATCTGAAGCCCGGTCCCAGCATGCACATTCTCGTTATGCACTCCGTGCCCGACTCGTCCGTTCACTACGGCGATTGCATCGATCATGAGCGGCACGACGTAACTTATGTCACGACCAACACCAAACGGCGTACGTTGCCGCAGGCCGTACCGTACCGCGTTGTGGAACGGCCGGCGCGAAACGCCGATCTTGTTACGGAGGTGTTGGCGGCGGTGGCAGCCGGGTCGCGGCCCGAACGGATCATCGCGTTAGGGGAATCCGACATCATCGCGGCGGCCCAGATTCGAGACGTGCTGGGCATCGCGGGTCCGAAGCCGGCACAGGCCCTGCTCGTCCGGGACAAGGTGCTGATGAAGTCGGCCGTAGCCTCCGCCGGGCTGCGGGTTCCCCGGTTCCTGTCGCTCGCCACAGGAGATGAGGACCACGCCGTCACTTGGCAGGGGCCGACGGTTCTCAAGCCGTCGGCGGGAGCCGGTAGTGACGGTGTGGTGATCTACCCGTCCCCCGCCGAGGCGTTGGCGGCAGCGCAACGGCTCAGCACGGATGACACCTCGGGCTATCTCGAGATCGAGGAGTTCGTGCCGGGCCCGGTCATCCAGATCGATGGCCTGATGGTAGGCGGGCAGCCGTTCGTCCTGCTCCCGGCTCGCTACATCAAGACCTGTCTGTCGTTCGCCGAAGGAAGTCCACTTGGATCGGTCCAGTTCGAGCCGGACGCCGACCTGATCACCTGGACGCTCCGTTGCCTGCTGGCCGTCGGGATCACCGACGGTCCGTTCCATCTCGAAGCGATCGAGTCAAAGGATGGGTTGACGTTCCTGGAGGTCGGGGCCCGACCGCCGGCCCGGGGATCGGTGGATGCGTTCGAGTTGGCGACCGGTCTGCGGCTGCCGTCTCTCGCGGTCCACCTGGTCGTCACCGGGCCAGACGGCCTTCCGGCACCCCGTGTCCCCAGGCCGGACGAATTGTACGGGTATTTCGTATTCCCGCGACACCGACTTCACAGTCACCGAATCCTCGGCGCGTCGCAGTTCAGGTCCGATCCGATCGTCCACCAGTGGTTCGAGCGCACATCACAGCAGTCGAATAGCACTTCTTTCACCTACACGCCGCAGAACGCACCGCTCGGAGGCTTGATCGGCCCCTCATCGGAGCCACGCATGACGCGATTCCTGAATGAACTGTTCAGCACCGTCAAAGTGAGTTTGCGGGAGGCCGGCGACTGACAGAAGACCAGGCGAGACACAACGAAGTGGATCAACGCTTCTATGAGATTCCGGAGTTCACATGACAGCGCAAACGCTCACGGAGGCATTCGCCGCACAGGTCAAGTCCGGCCCAGACCGCCCGGCGGTCACGTCGACGGACGAAGAAGTGACTTACCGAGACCTCGATGCCCGTTCGGATGCCCTGTCGGCGCGACTACGCCAAGCGAACGTGCGGCCCGGGGACGTCGTCGCGCTGAGCACCCAACGCGGTGTCGACATGATCGTCGCGTTGCTCGCGGTGCTGAAGTCGGGCGCCGCGTACCTACCGATCGATCCCAGCGTCCCCCGTACACGGCTGGATCAGTTAGTCGAACGCAGCGGCGCGGTACTGATCCTCACCGACGGACGCAGCGCGGCCGGCTCCGGACCCGAGGTCATGCTGATCGATGCCGGCTCCGTCGATCCCATCGCGACACCCGCGGATACGGTACCGGCGACCGCTGACTCGCTCGCCTACATCATCTACACGTCCGGTACCACCGGCGAGCCCAAAGGTGTCCGGGTCACGCATCGCAACGTGCTCGCGCTCCTGGCGCAGATGGAAACGGTTGTCGACATAACCGACTCAGATGTGTGGACGGTGTTCCATTCTCTCGCCTTCGACTTCTCGGTATGGGAGATCTGGGGCGCACTTACACACGGGTGTCGCCTGGTAGTGGTCGAAGACGACGTCGCCAGGTCGCCGTCGGCCTTCATCTCGCTCCTGCGCAATGAGCGTGTCAGCGTGCTCAACCAGACGCCCTCGGCGTTCCTGCCGCTGATGCGGGCCGACGCGGTCGATCCGGCAGGTCTACCCGATCTCCGCCTGGTGATTCTGGGCGGCGAGCGTGTTTCGTTGCCGACGCTCGCCGACTGGCTGCGGCGACACGGCGACGAGCATCCGAGAATGATCAATATGTATGGCGTCACCGAGTGCACAGTCTTTTCGTCGTACCGACCGTTGACCAAGCGCGACTTGTCCCGGCCGACCGTGAGTCCGATCGGCGCTCCACTGCCCGGCAATGAATTCCTCGTGCTCGATGCGAACGGCCGCCCGGTAGGCGACGACGAAGAGGGCGAACTGTTCGTGCTGGGACCAACGCTCAGTGCCGGCTACGTCGGCGGGACGGACGAATCGGCCGACCGTTTCGCGCCGCTCGATGCGGCAGGCGGCCGACGTGCGTACCGGACCGGTGACCTGGTACTTCGCCGGCCCGACGGAGACCACCTCTACATCGGCCGCAACGACCGGCAATTGAAGGTGCGCGGCTACCGCGTCGATCCGAACGAGATCGAGCGACACCTGTCCATGCTGGAGCAGGTCGGAGCAGCGGTCGTCACTGCTCGCGATTATGGCGACGGTGATGTGCGCCTCGTCGCCCATCTCGTTCCCCCGCCCGGCCAAGCCGCCGATGCCGACTGGCAGGCGCGGATCACCGCCGAGGCGCGGGCGACCCTGGCCCGGGCACTGCCTGCCAGCCTCTGCCCATCCGTTTACGAGGCCCTGGACGCGTTGCCACTGACCGTAAGCGGAAAGGCCGATCTCACAGCCCTCGCTGCCGGCGAGCCGCCGACACCACCACCTTCGACATCGCCACCCGACGACACGCCCGTCGCCCGGATCACCGAGATATGGGAACGTCTGCTGAACGTCAAGAAAATCGACGTGGACGACGACTTCTTCGACTTGGGTGGCACGTCGCTGACGGTGACCAAGATGTTCGACGAGGTCAGGAAGACCTTCGGATACCCGATAGACATTCAAGTCCTGATGGACGGTTTCACCATCGCCGTCCTATCCAAGGCGGTAGAGGCGGCGGGTGTCGAATCTTACGATGACGAGCGGTCTTCACGGAAGGCGGTCGAACCGTGAGCGATTCCTTCGCGCTCAATCCGCTGGGACTCAGCGATGAAGAGGTGACGCAGTTTCATCAACGCGGCTTTGCCGGCCCTTTCACGCTGTACGAGCCGGACGAGATGCAGCGTATCTGGCGGCAGCAACGCGTCCGGCTGCTCGATCGAAGCGCGGCTGTGTATCAAGACGCGGCCGCCAAGAGCGGGACGAACATCGCTAACTATGATCGGCACCTCGACAACGAATTCCTGGCCGATCACATCTGCCGGCCGGAGATCGTGGACCGGGTCGCGTCCGTGCTCGGCCCGGATGTGCTGTGCTGGCGAACCGAGTTCTTCCCGAAGTACCCGGGCGACGAAGGTACGGACTGGCACCAGGCCGACACGTTCGCCAACGTATCCGGAACACCGCAGATCCTGTGGCCGGGGCAGAGCGAGGCCGGCGGCACGATCACCGTATGGTGTGCCTTCACAGACGCGACGGTGGAACGGGGAGCCCTGCAGTTCATCCCAGGCACCCATCACACGAGGTTCTACGACGAGACGAAGCGCATGGAGTACCGGCCCGCACAGATCAACTCGCTGGCCAAGGGCGGCGTGCGGCGCGGCTTCTTCGGCTATGACTACCGAGAGCTGCAGATCGATCCGGACTGGTCGCCGAACGAGGACGCAGCGGAGTCGATGGTCATGAAGGCAGGGCAGTTCGTCATGTTCTGGTCCACTCTGATGCACGCCTCGCACCCGCACAGCGGCGCGACCAAGGAACCACGCATCGGCTTCGCCGCGCGTTACGTGCCCACCTCGGTGCGCATCTACCCTGATTCCGACTCGATCGAGGAGTACGGCGGCAAGATCAGCCTCGATCGGTACGGCGCGGTGCTGGTATCCGGAACCGATACCTATGGTCATAATCGCATAACGCGCTACACCACGCGCGACCACCCCTTCAGCACGGCACGTGTCCGTTCAGCCCAGGGATGAACGGTGTAGGTCGGCAGGGCCGGCCGACTTCGATCAGGCGGTGCCGTGATGTTCGCCCACGAAATCGCTCGTCGTGGCCCGTCCTACCGGCAGGTCGCCGGTCGCCATGACGGTGCTGAGTGGCGCGCGTGACGCGATTGCCCGCCAACCGTCCGGCATCGGTGGGAACCGTTCGCCAGAGGCTGGTACGCGCACTACTTGGTGAGCCGCGGCCCTGCTCCATGCGCGAGTCCTGCAGCGCAGTGCTGCCGCTCTTTACGCGGGATCGGACTGGACGGGAGGTAGCGAGTGCCGAATGACCACGGGCAGCACGCCGCGCGCGATTGGGCCGGCTTGCCGGAGGAGGAGTTTCGTCTGACGGTGCGCGCCGTCTTGGCCGAGCTGCTTGACGATCACGTCGAGAGGTGGGAGCGGGACGGGTCGGTACCGCGCGAGGTCTGGACCCGCCTCGGCTCGCTCGGCCTGCTCGGCATGGGTCTGGCCGCCGACTGGGGTGGGGCCGGAGCGGACCTTTCCCGATCTGTGGCCTGGTTGACCGAGTTAGGACGAACCGGTTACGGGGGATTCCGCACCGCGATCGCAGTGCACGGGTATATGGCGACTCGCTACTTGAGCGAGTGTGCAGAACGGGAATTGCAGGACAAGTATCTACGTCCGTCGGTGACCGGTGCAAAGATCGCCGCGCTCGCTATCAGCGAGCCGTATGCCGGATCGAACCTGGCGGCGTTGACGACACAGGCAGTTCTCGAAGGTGACGCTTACGTGATCAGTGGCGTCAAGAAGGCAGTCGTCAACGGGACGATCGCGGACTATTTCGTGCTGGCGTGCCGGACCTCGACCGCGAGTTCCTCGGCAAGAACCGGAATGTCGTTGCTGGTCGTCGACGCGGCGCTCCCGGGGATATCCGTGTCGCCGCAGCCGACTCTGGGTTGGCGCTCGGCGGGGATCGCGACGGTGCGCTTCGACCGGGTTGCCGTACCGGCGAGCCAACTGATCGGCCGGCCGGGAGGCGGTTTCTTCCAGCTGGTCTACGGATTGCAATATGAGCGTCTGGTGGCGGCCGCGGCAGCGCTGGGGGGCGTGGAGTTCTGTCTGGAACTCCTAGCGCACCGGCTGCGGACGTGGCGTGTTCAGGACAGAAGGCTCGCGGACTTCCAGGCGGTCAGGCATCGGTACGCGGTCCTGGCAACGGAGGCGGCCGCCGCACGCGAACTCGTCGCGCGGGCCTCGCGCGGCTTTGACTCCTCGCAGCTGCCTGTGGCCGAGTGCTCGATGGCCAAGGCGTTCACGACCGAGCTCGCGTCCCGAGCGGCCGATGCGTTTCTGCAACTCCATGGGTCGGACGGCTACGACGAGGACTCTGTGGGCGCCCGGTTGCTTCGTGATTCGCGCGCCGCGACGATCGCCGCGGGACCGACGGAGGTGATGTACGACCTGATCGCAGGCGCGTTGCTGGATTAGTCGCCGGGTGGCACTCGGACGACGATCCACAGTCCGCCCAGAGAAGTATTCTGCGCGTCCTTGACGATCAGCTACGATTAATCTTACTCTTTGGGTAAAAAGCAGCGTTGTCACGGGAGCCGGCATTCACGATAACTACCCTGGTGCGGAGTCAGTCGCTCTTCGAGCCGAATCCGGCACCCGGCGCACACGGCTGCCCCGAACGCTCTACGAGCTTGGCACCGGTTACTCTGAGCAGAGTAGGCAGGAGACGGCACGACGTGATTCTTGAGAACGCTCTGGCGCACTACTATCCCGAGGTTGGATCGGCGCTCAGCTCTCTCATCAAGAACGATGCACCGATTCTCAATGGCGAATTCGATCCCGGGAACCGTCTGCCTGAATTAACGGACGAGATGGTCGATTACCTGTCCGCGTCGACGCTGGCCTGTATCGAGGCGGCGACTTACGACGGCAAGCGGATCTCTTTCCTGGACCTCACACGTCACTCCGGGACCCAGACCACCAAGACCTTCGCCTCCCTGATGATCGTGGCGCGCGCGGTTCGGTTCATCCAGGACAGCGGACTCTCACTCACGATCGTGACCCCCTCATCAGCGAACAAAGCCGTCGCATTGCGAGATGCGGTTTTGCGCGCTATCAAGTCGGGCTTGGTGCGACCTGATCAGCTCAACATCATCGCCCTTGTCCCGGCCGGTTCGGTCCACAAGTTGCGGCGTTCCGAACTATTCACCGATCAGGAACTACGCACCCGTAATCCGCTGGCCGTGTATCCCGGGCCACATGCGGAGACGGTAAAGCACATAACCCGAGCAGCCGTCGACCGATACCGGCAGTCCGCGACCGATGCCGCGACGCGCCCCGTCTGGTACACGTTGAAGCTAGAGAACTATCTCGTTGGCGACATCATTCGCGCGTTCGCAGAGTCCGACGCGCTGCCGCCGGCAGCGTCCACGGGCCGCCTGCACGTGCACGCCGTCTCGAGCGCCTTCGGTCTACTCGGCCACGATTACGGCCGGTCGATCATGACCGGCAGGGAGGCGGGGCCGGCGTCACGTTACTTCCTGGTCCAGCACCTGGGAGCTCCGGACATGGTGACCAGCCTTTACGACGACGGCTCCGGTGATCCGCAGCTGACTGCGCCAACCTATACCTATCAGCCCAAGTCCGGATGCTACACGCAGGAAACGAATCCGCATTTCCCCCGGATCACCTTTGACCCCAAGGAGGTGCTCGACACGACCTTCTACACGCGGAACCCGGTTACATCGCCGCGGATGAACGAGATCATCAGATCCCAGGGCGGCGGCGGCATAGTCGTATCCCTCGCCGAATGCTTGGAGAGATACGGCGAGGTACGTGCGATGTGCAAGCAGGCCGACATAATACTGCCAGCCAACCCGACCTTGATCCAGGAATGGTCGCTCAACATGGCGATGACTGGTCTGATGAACGCAATCGATCGCGGCCTTATTCAGGAAAATGAGATCCTCGTTCACTGCTCGGGGACATACACGCGCGACGATTACGAGGGTCTGGCTGAACGGAATCTCCCCGTGGTCACTAACGAGGACGAACTGGTCGACCTGATGCACACGGCCAACGCCTCTTCTCCCCAGCGAATCGCGGCGATGGGATGAGTTCTGACCGGAGCCTGGCGATATCGCGCCCACGCGAGCGCGCATCGGCGAAGTCAGTGGACACGCCGAGTTCGGCACCCGCGCGAGCGCGGTTGGTGCAGCGGGTGAGGTTGCACGTCCGCTACCAGTGGCGGAACAGCGGCATGCCTCTGATCGCCAAGGCGCACTCGGCGTGGGACTCGGCACCGTGGCGGCGAGGGCCTGCCGTCCACTCCGAGATCGGCGGACTGTCGGTGCTGTATGCGGGCCTTCGCGACGGTCTGCGCTACACGCTCGAATTCACCGAGCAGCGCAGGCAACGCACTTCCGACGAGAAAGCCGTACGGCGGTCGTTCACGATCGCGCCCCGGTCCGCGCAGAAACTCGCGCTGACCACTGGTGCCGACATCATCATCGTTGGCACCAACCGCCGCCGAGCGCGACGCCTGCCGGTCGGTTCGTCGTTGGTCATACCACTTCGAGTTCATTTCGTGGTCGACTGCGAGGTCGATGCCGACCGCGCACTCTCCCGTATCTCTAAAGGCGTCCGGCGAGACGTACGACAGCAATCACGCAAACACGACTGGCATTTCTCCGTCGAGCACGACACCGCGATATTCGACTACTTCTACGATCGCATGTACGTGCCGACCATGGAAGCTCGATACGGCTCGATGGCCCGCACCGAGGGCAAGGCGTCGGCCTACGAATGCCTGTACCGCTCGGGGGTCCTTTTCATATTGTCCGATGCCGGCGAACCGGTCGCAGGTCACCTCTGTCACTGGGATCCGAAGCACAGAGTACTGACCTCGCGGCTGCTCGGTGTCCTGGACGGCAGCGAGGGCCAGTACGCGGCCGGCGTGGTCAAGGTGATGTATTGCCTCATGATCGAATGGGCGACGAAGAACCAGGTCCGCCAACTGGACCTGCAAGGAACCGAGCCATTCTTGAGCAAAGGCACTTACCAAATGAAGCGCCGCTTCGGATCGCGCGTCGTATACCCGCCGAACCATTTCGGCGACAAGCGCCTATGGCTGCAAGTCCTGCGTGACACGGAGGCAGTCCGTGACTTCCTCACCGCCAATCCGGTGGTCGTTGAGAATCATCATGGATCGCTGGACATCATCTACTTCTTCGATCGGCAGCGCCCCCCGAGGCTCGATCTGCAGTCGGAATCGCCTGGCATCGAGCGGGTTCGCCGAGTGGATCTCGATGATTTCTTGAGCGGCACGGCAACGCCTCCACATCGGCAACGATTGACTCGGCTCAGCCAGCGAAATCGCAGAAGAAGGTCAGGCTGAATGAAGATTCTTGTCATCCACAGTCGCCCCGACTACCTGATCCACTACGGCGACAACATCGACCACGATGCCCATGACGTGACGTACGTCAGCACACCGGAACGGCGGAACTCATTACCGAAGGGCGTTCGTTGTCGCGTCATCGAGCGGCCGGGCGTAGGCGACATCGCCGGCGAGGTGCTCGCGGCGGTCGCCGGCATGCCGAAACCGGATCTGGTCCTCGCCCTGTCGGAATTCGACATGCTCGCGGCTGGGGAGGTCCGGGAGGCTCTGGGCGTCACGGGCCCGAAACTGTCGGACGCGCTGTTGGTCAGAGACAAGGTGATCATGAAGTCGGCTGTGGCGGCGGCCGGCATACGTGTGCCCCGCTTCCTGCCCCTGGCCGGCATCGACGACGCTGGTCAGGTGCCCTGGGAGGGAGCCACGGTGCTCAAGCCGTCCGCGGGCGCGTTGAGCCAGGGTGTCGTCGTTCTCCCGTCAGTGTCCGAGGCGCTGGCCACGGCGGCCGTCGACATCGCCCCCGACGACGTCGACG
This sequence comes from Actinoallomurus rhizosphaericola, assembly GCF_024055675.1. NCBI lineage: Bacteria > Bacillati > Actinomycetota > Actinomycetes > Streptosporangiales > Thermomonosporaceae > Actinoallomurus > Actinoallomurus rhizosphaericola. Next base: position 88,989 of record NZ_JAMXMW010000017.1, read on the forward strand.
GTTTCGAGATCGAGGAGTTCCTGCCGGGACGCGTCATCCACATTGACGGGGTGATGGCAGGGGGCCGGGCCTTGGTCTTGCAGCCGAGCCGGTACGTCAACACATGCCTGGCCTACGCTGGTGGGACGCCGCTCGGGTCGGTGCAATTCGGTGCCGATGACGCGCTCGTCGACTGGACGCTGCGCTGTCTGCTGGCCGTCGGGATCACCGACGGGCCCTTCCACCTCGAGGCGATCGAGGCCGCTGACGGACTGGCCTTCATGGAGGTCGCGGCTCGGTGGGCAGGCGGTGGCGTCGTAGACGCGCTCGAACTCGCCACCGGGCTTTGGCAACCGTCTGCGGCGGTTCGGCTGGCCGTCGACGGACCGAGCGCCCTTCCGGGAGTGCGCACACCTCAGCCCGATCAGTGGTACGGGTGGTTCTTGGTCCCCGGGCACAAGCTCGGCTCGGCGTTCTGTGACATCAGTGGCGAGTCGGAGTTTCGTGATCACCCGCTGATCCGAATCTGGGAGCAGCGGGCACCCGACGAGCCCGTGAGGTTCTCCTACGCGCGCGCGAACGTGCCCGTGTCGGGTGTGATCGGTCCGGCGCCTACTCAGGAACTGGAGAACTTCCTCCTGCGCCTGTTCGACTCGGTCAAGGTCACTCCCGTCCCGGATGCCTCTGGCGGCGTGGCGGCCCCGCGTCCGTCGGACGGCGCGCTGACCCGCGCGGACCCATGAAGATCCGCGAAGGTTCAGGCGGTCCCGAAAGGTCAACGGAAAGGCGAGCGAATGCGATCTCCTCACGGTGCGTTCCAGACACGGGACACGACCATGACCGTCCCACCCCGTTCGGACCGCCGAACACCGGAAGTGTGAGCGGCCCCGTGTACTCGGAGGCTCGCAGCATGCTCCGCGATCTCGGCTTGCCGACCGGAGATCGAGATTCGGAGGAGTCCGGGCAGCGTTTTCCCGACGGCTGCCACTTCCGCATCGAGGTCCCGAGCGTGAACTCGGTGGAATGCGCTGCCCGGATTCTGTCGGAGAGCGTTCGTCGAGGGTTCACGATCAACCGTCTGACCGAGACACTGGGCTCCTACCGGCATACGGCGGCTCAGGTGCGCGAGTACGTGAAGCTCGGCGAGGAGTACGGGGTAGAAATACTCATGTCGGTGGGCCCTCGCGCCACGTACGACATCGGCGCGACCGTTCAGACGCGGCAGGGCGTGCGGATCGGCTACCGTCTCCGCGGACAGGACCAGGTCGTGCGGGCGTTGGAGGACGTCAGGCGTGCCGTGGACCTCGGTGTACGGGGATTCGTCGTCTACGACGAGGGCTTACTGTCCGTGCTGGGCGAGCTGAGGAGTTCCGGCAAACTGCCGGCCGACCTCTCCCTGAAGGTCTCAGCCCACTGCGGCCACGGGAATCCGGCGTCCGCACGACTGCTCGAACGACTCGGCGCCGACAGCTTCAACCCGGTTCGCGACCTGACCCTGCCCATGGTCGGCGCGCTGCGCTCTTCGATATCCATTCCAATCGACATCCACGTCGACAACCCGCACGGATCGGGCGGCTTCGTGCGTACCTTCGATGCGCCCGAATTTGTGCGAATCGCGGCTCCGGTTCACCTCAAGACGGGAAACAGCGCTCTGGATGGTCATGGCGTCGTACCAACGATGGATCAGGTGGAGAGCATCCTGACCCAGGTAGAGATCGTCTCGGAATTCGTGGACCGGTACCTGCCTTCCGCGCGCCAGTCGCCGAACGCCAAGCGCGCTCATGACGACTCAGAGTGACCAGCGATAGAGATCACTCGAGGCGTCGACGGCCGCGGTCGTGCAGGCGGCGCGATGGCGGCGGCCCGGTGCCCGGGACGCAGCGCGCCCCGGGCACCGGCCACGCCGCCGCTGTCGGCGACGTCCACGCGATCAGCTCGCCCAGATGCCGGTGATGTCGGTCGCGGAGGCCGCGTTCCCGGCGTGGGAGGTGCCGTACATGTCCTCGATCGTGCGCAGGACGTTGTAGTGGTTGTAGCGGGTGCCGGAGCTGCTGCCCGCGAGCACCGGCTGCCCGTACAGCACGGTGGGGATGTGGTTGCCGCTGAGGCTGTTGTCCTCGTCGAAGGTCACGATGAGGACGCTGTTGTGCGTCTTGGCCCAGGTCGCGTACGCGCCGAGGTTGTTCTTCAGCCACGTGTCACCGGTCGAGACCGAGCAGTCGTGCATGTCGTCGCACAGGTTCGGGATGACGAAGGAGACCTTGGGCAGGGTGGTGTAGTCGGTCGGGAACTGGCCGAACGTCATCGCGGTCGAGGTCGGGACGTTGCTGAACCCGAACCACGGGTTGTGCTTGCGGGCGTAGTTGCCGCTGCTGCACGTGGTCGAACCCTGGCTCGGCAGCGATTCGTTGTAGCTGGCCCAGGACTTGCCGGCGGCCGCCAGCTCGGACGCGAGGTTCGGGGCGGAGCTGAACCCCGGGGTGTAGCAGCTGTCGTCCGTGATCCCCTGCGTCGAGCCGGAGAAGATGGCGAAGTAGTTGGGCTGGCTGGGGTGGGTGATGGCATAGGAGGCGGTGAGGACGGCGCCGCCGCTCTTGAGGGAGTTGATGTACGGCGCGCTGGAACTGCCGATGACCTGGCTGTAGGCGTGGTTCTCCATCATCACGACCACGGTGTGGTCGGGAGTCGGGACACTGCCCGCGGCGTTCGCGGTGCCGCCGGTCCCGGCCGCCGCGGCGGCGAGGCCGAGAGCGGACGCGAGGGCGCGGCGGGCGGGTCTTCTTGCGGCGCGTGGCATCACAGGGACCTCCGGAGGGGTCGGGTGCGGGGCCCGGGGGCGGTGCCCCGCCAGAGTGTGAACGCCGGAAACGTGGCTGAGAAGCGAGGCCGGGTTAAGTACGCGCGAACCTTGCGTTAAGGGCTCTGTCAGAATGACGGAGCACGGCACCGGCGGCCGCCGCGTGGCCCCTCACCTGCCGAGCGCGTGCACAGGCGGCGCCTTCAGACTCGCCGCCAGCGGACGTCGCCGCCGACGACGGTGGTCAGGACCTTGGTGCGCAGCACCGCCTCCGCCGGCTCCCGATAGGGGTCGGTGTCCACCGCGATGAAGTCGGCGAGCCTGCCCGGCGCGAGGACGCCCTTGTCGTGCTCCTCGCCCGCGGCGTAGGCCGCGCCCACGGTGTGGGCGGCGACGGCCTCGGCCATGGTCAGCCGCTGCCCGGGCTGCCAGCCGCCGGCGGGGGTGCCGTCGGGGCGGGTACGGGTCACCGCGGCGTACAACGCGGCGAACGGGTTCGGGTGCTCGATGGGAGCGTCGGAGCCGAAGGCCAGCGCGACGCCGGCGTCCAGCATCCCGCGCCAGGCGTAGGAGGCCAGCTCGCGGCCGGCCAGCAGGGAGTCGACCAGGTCGATGTCGCTCGTGCAGTGGACGGGCTGCATCGAGGCGACGACGCCGAGCCCGGCCATCCTGGGCAGGTCGCCGGGCCGCAGGTGCTGGGCGTGCTCGATGCGGTGCCGAAGCCGCGCGCTGCGGCCGATCGCCTCGTACGCGTCGAGGACCAGGTGGTTGGCCTGGTCGCCGATGGCGTGCGTGGCGACCGCGATGCCGGCGCCGGCGGCCCTGGCGAACAGCGTGACCAGGTCGTCGTACGGCGTGACGGCGATGCCGGCGTTGCCCTGCTCGCCGGCGAAGGGCTCGCTCATGTGGCAGGTGTGCGAGCCCAGCGCCCCGTCGCTGAAGATCTTCACGGGTCCGGTGCGGAACCAGTCGTCGCCCTGCCCGGTACGGCGGCCCTCGGCGACGGCCGCCTCCAGGTGGTCCATCGGGATCGCCTTGTGCACGCGCAGCTTCAGCTCGCCCGCCGCGCGCAGTTGCAGGTAGGCGTCCCGGCAGTCCTCGCCGTCGATGTCGTGCACGCTGGTCAGGCCGAGCGCGAGGAGCTCCTCCTGTGCGGCGCGGAGCCGGTCGCGCAGGTCGGCGGAGACCATGAGGTCGCGCAGCGGGTAGGACGCCGACTCGCGCAGGATGCCGGTCGGCTCTCCGTTCGCGTCCCGGACGATCTCGCCGCCGATCGGGTCGGGGGTGCCGGCGTCGATGCCGGCCAGCCGCAGGGCCGCGGAGTTGGCCCACACCGTGTGGCCGTCGGCGTTGGGCAGCGCGACCGGCAGCTCGGGGCAGACCGAGTCCAGCGCGTACCGGTCCGGCTGCGCCGGCGGGTCCCAGGTGTTGCTGTTCCACCGGCCGCCGAACAGCCAGGCGCCCGGTCGCAGCCGCGCCGCGTGCGCAGCCACCCTCGCCAGCGCGTCGTCGAGGGAGCGCACGTCGCGCAGGTCGACCGCGCCCAGGCTCTGGGCGTACTGCGCGGTGTGGATGTGGGCGTCGTACAGGCCGGGGAGCACCGCGGCGCCCTCCAGGTCGATCAGCTCCGCCGCCGGCCCCGCGGCCTCGCGCACCTCCGCCTCCGCGCCGACGGCCAGCAGACGCTCGCCTTCCACGGCCATGGCCCGGGCCGGCGGCCTGCCGCCGTCTCCGGTGTGGATGGCGGCGTTGCGGTACACGCGGATGCTCATCTGACTCTCACAGACTCGGGTGACGGGTGCGGTCACGGTAGGAGTGGCGGTAAGAAGCCGAACGGGCGCGTCCGGGGATTCCGGTTCATCGGCGGGACCCTGGCAGGCCGGCGGAGGCAGGCGGGTGACGCGTCCCGCAGCGGGGTCAGAGCCGCTCGCGTACGGACCTGAGCATGGCTGACAGGGTCGCGACCGTGTCCGGGCCCAGGCGGGCGGCCATCGCCTGTTCGTGCGCGGCGGCCAGCGCGTCCAGCCGGCGCAGCTTGCGGCGGCCGAGGTCGGACACGTGCACGGAGACGCGCCTGCGGTCCCTGCTCGACTGCGAGCGGTACAGGTAGGCGGAGTCGACCAGCGTGTCGACGATCCGGGTCAGGGTGGGGTGCGGGATCTCGACCTCCGCCGCGAGCTCGCCCATCGAGCGGCCCTCCGCGCCGTCGAGCGCGCGCAGCACCCGCCACTGGTCGACGGACGTGCCCTCCTCCTCCAGCACGGTGCCCAGATCCCGGGCGAGGGCGCGCTGGGCGCGGGTGAGCAGATCGACGAGGTCGGCCGTGGCGGCGGGCAGGGCCGTCTCGCTCTGATTCGACACGTTGCGCCTTCCGCCGTGGTCCGTTGCGGAGAGCATACTTGTCGGGTGAACGGCGGCTTGGCGGTCGTACGGGACACCGCGGAGCTCCTGGTCGCGGGGCCCGATCCCTCGGTGTTGCGGCTCGGCCTGCTGCTGCCGCTGTCGGGGCCCCTCGGTCTGACCGGGCCCTCCGGGCTCTCCGCCGCCTGCCTGGCCGCGGGCGAGGTGACCGAGGCCGGGCGGCCCGTCGAGCTCGTCCTGGTCGACGCCGGGCGGCGGCCGCAGGAGGTGGCGCGGGACGCCCGGCTGCTCGCCGACGCCGGGCTCGTGCAGGCCTTCGTCGGCTACCACACGAGCGATGTGCACCGGGCCGTCGAGGCCGCGATCGCCCGCCGGTCGGCCTACTTCTTCACGCCGCCGCAGGAGGGCGGCGCGCGGAGACAGGGCGTGGTCCTGCTGGGCGGCTCACCGGCGGATCAGCTGGCACCCGCGCTGCGCTGGCTGACCGAACACCGGCGGCCCCGGCGGTGGGCGCTGGTGGGCAGCGACTACATCTGGCCGCGTTCGGTGCACCGCGTGGCCGCCCGGCTGATCCGGTCGATCGGGGCCGAGGTGGTCCTCGACCGTCTCCTGCCGTTCGAGCCGGTCGTGGGGACGGGAGCCGAGGAGGCCGTGGACGCGTTGCTCCGGGTGCGCGCCGACGCGGTCCTGGTCAGCCTCGTCGGCCGGGACCTCGTCCGGTTCAACCGGGTGTTCGCGTCGTCCGGTCGGGCCTCCCGGGTGATCCGGCTGTCCGGGTCGCTCGAGATGAACGGCCTGCTCGCCATCGGCGGCGACGACACGGGCGAGCTGTACTCCGCGATGCGGTCGTTCGCCGGCCAGGACGGCGAGCGGCGGATCGCCCTCGCCGAGCGCTACCAGGCCGAGCTCGGCGGCCACGCTCCGGTGCTGGACGTCTACGCGGAGGGCCTGTACGACGGCGTCCACCTGGCGGCGGCCCTCGCGGCGTACGGCGCGCTGGATCCGCGACGGGTCAAGGCGGCCGCCGGCCTCCTGCTGAACGCGCCCGGTGAGCCGGACGCGCGGAGGGCATGGGCGGCCGCGCCGCTCGGCCCGCCGCGGGCCGGCGGTTACCTGGCCAGGGCGGACGGGCTCGATCTGACGGTCGTCAGCCGCTACTGACCCACGGTGGTCGCCCGCTACTCATTTTTCCAGACAAAACCTTTTCATCTGGAAGTAGATTCCCTAGGCTGCGCTGCACCGCTCCAGCGAGGAGGATCCATGAGTGACGTCGAAGGCATCGAACGTTACGGATACACCCAGGAGCTGCGGCGATCGCTCAGCTTCCGGGATCTGGTCGTGTACGGGCTGATCTTCATGGTGCCGATCGCGCCGTTCGGCATCTTCGGCAGCGTGTTCCAGGGCTCGGGCGGCATGGTCGCCCTCGCGTACGCCATCGGGATGCTCGCCATGATGTTCACCGCCGGCTCGTACGCGCAGATGTCGCGGGCGTTCCCCATGGCGGGCTCGGTCTACACCTACGCCGGCCGGGGCATCGGGGCGCCGGTCGGGTTCCTGTCCGGCTGGATGATCCTGCTCGACTACGTCCTCGTGCCCAGCCTGCTGTACCTGATCGCGAGCGTGGCGATGAACTCCCTCGTGTCCGCGATCCCCGTGTGGCTGTGGCTGATCGCCTTCGTCGTGCTCAACACCGTGGTCAACTACCTCGGCATCGAGATGACCGCGAGGATCAACCGGATCATGCTGGTCGCCGAGCTGGTCGTCCTCGCGCTCTTCCTCGTCGTGGGCGTCGTGGCCCTCGCGCAGGGCAAGGGGCACGGCTCCGCCCTGTCGCCCCTCTACGATCACGCGACCTTCTCCTGGAGCCTGGTCTTCGGCGCGGTGTCCATCGCCGTCCTCAGCTTCCTCGGCTTCGACGGCATCTCGACGCTGGCCGAGGAGAACCGCGAGTCGGCGCGCGCCATCGGCAGGTCGATGGTGGCCGCCCTCGTGCTGACCGGCGTGCTGTTCATCGTGCAGACCTGGGTCGCCTCGCTGCTGGTCCCCGACCAGGCCGGGCTGCTCGCCCACGGGGATCCGGGCGGCACCGCCTTCTACGACGCCGCCCGGGTCGCGGGCGGCGCCTGGCTGGCCAAGCTGACGGCCCTGGCGACCGCGGTCTCCTGGGGCTTCGCCAACTCGCTCGTCGCCCAGGCCGCGACCTCGCGGCTGCTGTACGCGATGGCGCGGGACCGGCAGCTGCCCGGCTTCCTCGCCAAGGTGCACCCGAGACGGCGCGTGCCCGTGAACGCGACCCTGCTGGTCGCGGCGGTTTCGCTGGGCCTGGGCCTGTACATGAACAGCCGCGGCGACGGGATCACCCTGCTCAGCTCGCTGGTGAACTTCGGCGCCATGACCGCGTTCCTGGTGCTGCACGTCGCCGTCGTGGTCCACTACGTCGTCCGCTCCGGCAGCCGGGACTGGTGGCGTCACCTGATCGCTCCGGCGATCGGGTTCCTGATCCTCGGATACGTCGTGATCAACGCCAAGGTCGCGGCACAGAAGATGGGTTTCGTGTGGCTGGCCCTCGGGGTGGTCGTGCTGGTCGGGCTCCTCATCGCCCGGCGCCGGCCCGCCCTGGCGGGCATCGCCGGTGAGGAGACGAGCAAGTGAGCATCGAGGTCGTGACGCTGGACGCCGAACCCGCCTTCGCCTTCGGCGGCCGGCCACCGGCGCTGACCGTGAAGCCGGGCACCGTGGTCGAGCTGTTCGCCGAGGACTGCTTCGGCGGCGCCGTCCGTACGGTCGCGGACCTGCCGAGCGAGGTCTGCGAGTTCCCCTACCTCAATCCGGTCACCGGCCCCATCGCCGTGGCCGGCGCCGAGCCGGGCGACACGGTCGCGGTGCACTTCGCGGACATCCGGCCGGCCAGGAACTGGGCCGTCTCGTCCACCTTCCCGCACTTCGGGGCGCTGACCACGACGCACACCACGGCGATGCTGCACCCGCCGCTCGAGGAGCGGGTGTGGCTGTACGACGTCGACTCCGCGCGTGGGACCTGCCGGTTCACGGCGCGCTCCAGTGACCTGGAGGTCGAGCTGCCGCTCGACCCGATGCACGGCACGGTGGGCGTGGCGCCGGCCGCCGGCGAGGTCATCATGAGCATCACTCCGGGCCCGCACGGCGGGAACATGGACACCCCGGAACTGCGCGCCGGCACCACCGCGTACTTCGGCGTCAACGTGCCCGGCGGCCTGATCTCGATCGGCGACGGGCACTGCCGGCAGGGCGAGGGCGAGGTGTGCGGCACGGCCGTGGAGGCGGCCATGAACACGGTCGTCGTCGTCGATCTGATCAAGGGGGGCGCCCCGGCCTGGCCGCGCCTGGAGAGCGACGACCACGTCATGTCCATCGGCTCGGCCCGTCCGCTGGAGGACGCCTTCCGGATCAGCCAGCACGACCTGGTCGCCTGGACCGCCGAGTTGCTCGGGCTCGACACGCTCGACGCCTACCAGTTGGTCAGCCAGGCGGGGCTCGCACCGGCCGGCAACGTGGTGGACACGAACTACACGATGCTCGCGAAACTTTCCAAGAGCGTCCTGTCCGGCGCCTCCGTCTATGACGGCACGCACGCCCGTCTGCGCGCCATCGCGGCCCGATACCTCGCCCAGCGCTGAAATCGCGGTCTTCGCACCCGAGCGTGTGACTGCCGGCCCATTAATCCGGACTACGGATTAACTGACCGGCAGTTACGCATAGGTTAGGCCTTGACCCGGAGTATTTCAGGCGCTTAACGTCCTCGATCGGGGAACGCGGCGCGCGCACCCGGCCGAGGGCCACCACCCGGTGGCCGACGGCCGAAATCGTCCCCGACCGGATTCACGTCGACGCAGAGAGGTGTTGCGTGCGCAAGAAAGCGAAGCTGGGCCTGGCGGTTCTGTCGGCCCTCACCCTCCTGACCACCCCCGCGACGGCTTCGGCCGCGGAGAACTCCCCCGCGAAGAACAACCCGCCGGCGGGAGTGGGCAACAGCCACGCCGGAGCGAGCCGGACCGGCGTGTACCCCAACGTGTTCGTCAAGGCGGGCATCTCGCGCCGGGCCGTCGACGCCCGGGTGAACGCCGCCTGGCAGCAGCTCTTCCACGGCGACCCGGGCACGGACGCCACCCACCGCGGCGACGGCCAGGCGATCTACTACCAGCTGACGCCGGACATGGCCTACGTCGAGGACATCGGCAACCAGGACGTCCGCACCGAGGGCATGGGCTACGCCATGATGATGGCGGTCCAGCTCGGCCACAAGCACGAGTTCGACTCGCTGTGGAACTTCGCCAAGACGAAGATGCAGCTCCAGAGCGGCAAGGAGAAGTACTTCTTCGCCTGGCACACCGACACGACCGGCAAGATCCTCAGCACCGGCGTCGCCCCGGACGGTGACCAGTGGATCGCCGCCGCGCTCGCCTTCGCCGAGGGCCGCTGGGGCAACGGCGACGGGATCTACGACTACGGCACCGAGGCCCGGCAGATCCTGCACGCGATGTGGCACGAGTCCGACAACGGCGGCGTCGACATGTTCGACCGGAAGTACTACCTGCCGTTGTTCACCCCACCGGCGACCTTCCTGTACTTCACCGACCCGTCCTACGCGCTGCCGGCCTTCTACAAGGTCTTCGCCGCGGTCGACAAGGACGACAAGGACCTGTGGGACAAGGCGTACGACGCGGGCGAGAAGCTCCTGCAGGACGCCCACAACCCGCAGACCGGCCTGACCCCCGACTACGCCAACTTCGATGGCACGCCGTACTTCGGCAACGGGGAGACCCCGACCGACAACTCCTACACCCACAACTTCCAGGAAGACGCCTGGCGGGCCATCGCCAACGCGAACGTGGACGCCGCGTGGTTCGGTACGAAGCCGTGGCAGAAGGAGTACTCCAACACCCTGGAGAACTTCTTCGAGGGCCAGGGCGTGACGACCTACGTCAGCCGGTACCACCTCGACGGCACGCCGCTGTCGTCGGGGCAGAACACCTACGAGCCCGCCCACGCGCAGGGCCTGGTGGCGATGAACTCCACGTCGGCGATCACGGCGACGGACAGCGCCCGGCGGGCCTTCGTCCGCGACTTCTGGAACACCGAGATCCCGTCCGGCTACGCGCGCTACTACGACGGGATGCTCTACATGCTGGGACTGCTGTACGACAGCGGTAAGTTCCGGATCTGGACCTCGCCCTCCGAGCACTGAGGCCCCGAACACCGGACGTCGAGGTCTCCGGTGGACGGCCCCTCCACGAGAGGACCGCTCCGCCGGAGACCTCGACGCACAGGGACGACGTCGCGCCGGCACGGCGGGGACCGGCTCGCGACGGCCACTGATGGAAGGCGGGACCCGAATGGACACCGTCCGCAAGACCCCTGACTTCCGCAACGGCGGAGTGTCCTTCTGGTACCGCCAGGCCGGGCGGCCCGCGGCGCGCGGCCCGCTCCCCGGGGCACGCGAGTACGACGTGTGCGTCGTGGGCGGCGGGTTCACCGGGCTGTGGACCGCCTACTACCTCAAGACGGCCCGGCCCGGCCTGCGCATCGCGATCCTGGAGAAGGAGTTCGCCGGGTTCGGCGCGTCCGGGCGCAACGGCGGCTGGCTGACGGCCGAGATGGCCGGGTCCCGTGAACGCTACGCCCGCGCGCACGGCCGGGACTCCGTCATCGCGCTGCAGCGGGCGATGTTCGACACCGTCGACGAGGTGATCCGGGTCGCCGGGCGGGAGGGCGTCGAGGCGGACATCGTCAAGGGCGGGGTGCTGAACGTCGCGACCAACCCGGCCCAGCGTCGCCGGCTGCACGCGGAGCTCGCCGCCTCCCGCCACTGGGGATTCGCCGAGGAGGACCTGCGGCTGCTCCCCCGCGACGAGCGCGAGGACCGGCTGCGCGTCGCCGGGGCGCTGGACGCGACGTACAGCCCGCACTGCGCCCGGATTCAGCCGGCCCGCCTGGTGCAGGGCCTCGCGCGTGCCGTGGAGCGGCTCGGCGTGGACATCTTCGAGTCCACGACGGTCACCGAGATCCGCCCACGCGGCGCGGACGAGCCGGCGACCGCCGTGACCGACCGGGGGACCGTGCGCGCCGAGTACGTGATCCGGGCGACCGAGGGGTTCACCGCCGGGATCGCCGGGCAGCGCCGCCAGTGGCTGCCCATGAACAGCTCGATGATCGTCACGGAGCCGCTCGGCGAGGACGTCTGGAAGCACATCGGCTGGCTGGGCGGCGAGCTCCTCGGCGACCAGGCGCACGCGTACATCTACGCGCAGCGCACCGCCGACGGCCGGATCGCGCTCGGCGGCCGCGGCGTCCCGTACCGGTTCGGCTCCCGCCGCGACCGGCGAGGCCGCACGCAGGCGCGGACCGTCGCCGCGCTCTCGCGGATGCTCGTCGACCTGTTCCCGGCCGCGGCCGACGCGCGCGTCGACCATGCCTGGTGCGGCGTCCTCGGCGTCCCGCGCGACTGGTGCTCGACCGCGCACCTCGACCACGAGACCGGTCTGGGCTGGGCCGGCGGTTACGTCGGAACCGGGGTGGCGACCACCAACCTCGCCGGCCGGACCCTCCGCGACCTGGTGCTCCGGCACGACACCGAGCTGACCCGGCTGCCCTGGGTCGGGCGCCGGGTCCGCCCGTGGGAGCCGGAGCCGCTGCGCTGGATCGGCGTGCGACTCATCTACACGCTGTACCGCGCGGCCGACCGGCGCGAGAACGATCGCCTCGACCGCACCTCGGCCTACGCCCGCCTCGCCGACCTCATCTCCGGCCACTGAGCTCGGCGGCTCCGCATCTCCGGGCACTGAGCTCGGCGGCTCCGCGTCCTCCGGCGCCGAACACTAGCGACCTTAAACTTAGCCTTGACATAAGGTTCGAATGAGGTGAGTGTACGGCTCGTACAGCGCTCCCTGAGGAGCTCCCCCGCCTCGCTCTCAGGAGATCCCGATGTCACCCGAACCCGTCCCGCCGCCCCTTCGGATCGCGCTCCCCCGGAGAGGGCGCGCCCGGCGCTCCTCCCGGTCGCACGGGCGCCATGCGCTCCTGCTCGTCATCGCGCTGCTCGGCGCCTGCCTGAGCGCGGTCATGACCACCGTCGTCGGCGTCCCCGCGGCGCACGCCGGTACGGTGCCTCCGCCCCCATCCGGCTGGACGACCGTGTTCAGCGACGACTTCGCCGGGCCCGCCGGGTCGCCGCCCTCGTCGGCGAACTGGTTCTACGACATCGGCACCGGCTACGGCACCGGCGAGAGCGAGCAGACCACCAGTTCCACCGCCAACTCCTACCTGGACGGCAACGGTCACCTGGTGCTCAAGGCCGTCAAGAACGGCAGCACCTGGACCTCGGCGCGCCTGGAGAGCACCCGCGAGGACTTCCAGGCGCCGCCCGGCGGCAAGCTGGAGATGACGGCGTCCATCCAGCAGCCGAACCCCGCCGCCGGACTGGGCTACTGGCCTGCGTTCTGGGCGCTGGGCTCGCCGATGCGCGCCGGTGGCGGCTGGCCCGTCTCCGGTGAGATCGACATGATGGAGGACGTCAACGGCCTCAACCAGGCCTCGCAGACCCTGCACGACTCCGCGAACAGCCCCGGGCACGCCCTGATCGCGTGCCCGGACACGAGTTCGACCTGCCAGACCGGCTACCACACCTACTCGGTGATCATCGATCGCACCGACACCAGCGCCGAGACGCTGCAGTTCCTGATGGACGGCACGGTCGAGAGCACCATCACCGAGGCCTCGGTCGGCGTCACCGCCTGGCAGCAGGCCATCGACCACGGGTTCTTCATCATCTGGGACCTGGCGATGGGTGGGAACTACCCCGACGGGGTCTGCGGCTGCACGACGCCGACCTCCGCCACCACGTCCGGCGCCTCGATGAGCGTCTCCTACGTGGCCGTCTACGAGCAGGGCGGCAACTCCACCCCCACCGCGACCGCCACGGCGACGGGCGCGGTCAAGGGCTTGAACGGCCTGTGCCTGACGAACCAGAACGCGCTGAACACCGAGGGGAACCCGATGGGCGTCGCCGCGTGCAACGGCGGCGCGGGGCAGTCCTGGTCGACCTACAGCGACGACACGCTGCGGGTGCAGGGCGGCTGCCTCGACGTGGTCAGCGCCGGGACCACGAGCGGCACCGACGTCGACTGGTATCCCTGCAACGGCACGAACGCCCAGGTCTGGAGACATCAGGCCAACGGCGAGCTGGTCAATCCCAACTCCGGCCTGTGCCTGACCGACCCCGGCGGCAACACCGGCGCCCGGCTCGACATCGAGACCTGCACCGGCTCGGCGCAGCAGCAGTGGACCACGCCGTCCGGCGGCACCGGCGGCGGCTGCTCCGCGACGAACCTCGCCCAGGGCAGGACGGCCACCGCGTCGTCGACCGAGTCGGCGGCCTTCCCGGCGCCGAACGCGGTCGACGGGAACACGGGCACGCGGTGGTCCTCGGCCTTCAGCGACCCCCAGTGGCTCCAGGTCGACCTCGGCGGCACCCGGTCCATCTGCCGGGTGACCCTGAACTGGGAGACCGCCTACGCCACGGCCTTCCAGATCCAGACCTCGGGCGACGCGAACACCTGGACCACCGTCTACTCCACCACCGGCGGAACCGGAGGCGTCCAGACCCTCGACGTCACCGGATCGGGCCGCTACGTCCGCGTGTACGGCACCCAGCGGGCGACCCAGTGGGGCTACTCGCTCTGGGAACTCCAGGTCTACGGCACCTGACCGCCGGGCCCCGGGCCGACCTGGTGATCCGGGCCCGGGGCCGGTGAGGCCGATGTGGCCCGCGCGGTAGCGTGGACGTCACCGCGCGGGCCGGTCCCCCCGATGAGGCGTCGGAGCGGGACACCCGCCTGGATCGGAAGGGGTCGCAGATGCCGATCGAGACGGCGGAGTTCGGGCGTACCGGCCACGCCAGCACGCGTGTGATCTTCGGAGCCGCGGCACTGGCCGCGGTGTCCCAGAGCGTCGCGGACCAGACCCTGGACGTCCTCATCGAGCACGGCGTGAACCACATCGACGTGGCCGCCTCCTACGGCGAGGCCGAGGTGCGCCTCCGCCCGCTCCTCCGGCGGGAGCCGGACCGGTTCTTCCTGGCGACCAAGACCGGCGAGCGTACGGCGTCCGGTGCCCGCGAAGAGCTCCACCGGTCGCTGGACCGCCTCGGCGTGGACCACGTCGACCTGTGGCAGCTGCACGCCCTGGCCGACCCGATCGAGTGGGACGTCGCCCTCAGCCCCGGCGGGGCGATCGAGGCGGCGCTCGCGGCCCGCGAGGAGGGACTCGTGCGGTGGATCGGCGTGACCGGTCACGGCACGCAGATCGCGGCCACCCACCGGCGGAGCCTGGAGAGGTTCGACTTCGACTCGGTCCTGCTGCCCTACAACTACGTCACCATGCGCAACTCGTACTACGCCGACAACTTCGAGGCCCTCTACCGGACCTGCCAGGAGCGGCGGGTGGCGATGCAGACGATCAAGTCGATCGCGTTGCGCCCCTGGATGGGCCGCCCGCACACCCGGTCGACCTGGTACGAACCGCTCGAGCGGCAGGACGACATCGATCTCGCCGTCTGGTGGGCGCTCAGCCGGCCCGGGGTCTTCGTCAACAGCGTCGGCGACGTGGATCTCCTCCCCCGGGTCCTCGACGCCGCCGCCCGCTTCGCCGAGGCGCCCGGCGACGCCGCGATGGACGCACTGGTCGAGCGGTCCCGGGCCGAGCCGCTGTTCGTCTGACCCGGCGCGGCCCGGGAGCGGCCCATGGCTACTCCGCATGCAGGGCGGTGAGGACGTTCAGGCGGGCGGCGCGCCGTGCGGGGACGGCGGCGGCGAGGAGCCCCGCGACCACCGCCGCGGGCAGGACGACGGCCAGGAGCGGGACGGGGACGCCGGGCGGGCCGAAGACGCGCCCGTTCAGGGCGCGGGCGAGCGGCCAGCCGATCGCCAGTCCCAGCACCACTCCGGTGAGCGATCCGGTGACGACGGTCGCGAGCGCTTCGGCGCGGATGATGACGCGGATCTGGCGGGCCTCGGCGCCGACGGCCCGGAGCAGCCCGATCTCACGGGTGCGCTCCAGGACGCTCAGGGCCAGTGCGATGGCGACGGTGATCAGGCCGATGAGGAGGCTCAGGGCCAGCAGGCCGGTCATCATGGTGGCGAGCAGGTCGATGCCCGCGGCGGCCCGGTGGCCGTAGCCGGTCCTGTCGTCGAGGGTCGCCTGCGGGTAGTCGGCGCGCAGCGCGGTGAGTTCGGCGCGGACCTGCTGCCGGGCCCCGCCGGCGGCACGGACGAGGATCGTCTGGTCGGCCTGCTGGTCGGGCGGGTAGTGACCGGCGTAGTCGGCGAGGGGGATGAGGTAGGCGCCGGCGACCTCCTCGTAGTCGTACAGGGCGACGATGCGCGTCGGCCGGGTGCCGCCGACCGGGAAGGTGATGGGGATCGTCTGGCCGAGGCGCCACCCGAGGCGTCCGGCCACGACGGCGCTGACCGCCATGGTCCCCGGCCCGAGGTCGGCCATGCTGCCCGCACGCACATGAGGATCGACGAGCCGCGGATAGGCCTCCGGGTCGATGCCGCACAGTTTGTCGGAGTTGCCGGGCGCCCGGAAGATGCCACAGGGCATCCCGGCGGCCGATCTCACCCCGGGTGATCGCTCGATCCGGCCGGTCAGCGCCGGGTCCAGCCCGGCGCCCGTTCCCGGGGTGGTGCTGAGGACGTAGTCGGCCCGCAGCGAGCGCCGTACGTCGAGCGCGCGGCTGGAGGTGATGGTCGCCGCGAGCGTGGCGACGATGGAGACGGTGGCGACCGCGACGGCGAGCGTTCCCCCGGTGCCGGCGACCCGGCGCGGGTTGCGGAGCATCTGCCGGTCGGCCAGGCGTCCACAGACGCCCGCGGCGACCGGCAGCAGGCGGCGCGCCGGAGCGGTGAGCGGGCGTACCAGCATGGGCCCGGCCAGCCCGGCGCCCACGAGGAGCGCCAGCGCGCCGAGCGCGACGAGCCCCCGCGACGAGGTCGTGACGAGCAGGAACGCCCCCGCCAGGAGAACGCCCGTCGCGACGATCCGGCGCGTCCATCCGGGCGGGCGGGTGCCCGTGGCCGTCAGGCCGGCGGACAGCGCGGCCAGGGGACGCGAGCGGGACGCCCGCAGCGCGGCGGCGCCCGCCGCGACCACGGTCACGCCGACACCGACGACCAGCGACGCCACGACGGTGTGCGCCCGCAGGACCGGCGCCGCGGCGGGCAGCGGCAGCCCCAGGGCGCCGAAGGAGGCGCGCAGGCCGGCGGCCAGCCCGATCCCCCCGAACAGGCCGGCGACGCCACCGGCCAGCCCGATCGCGGCGGCCTCGAGGAGGACGAGCCGGGCCGTCTGGCCCCGGCTCGCCCCGACGCAGCGCAGCAGGGCGAGTTCCCGCGTGCGCTGGGCCACGGTGATCGTGAACGTGTTGGCGATCAGCAGGGTCGCGACGATGAGGGCGATCACGGCGAAGGCGCCGAGGACGGCGCCGATCACCGATGTCGCGCCGGAGATGTCGCCGGCCAGCCGGTCGGCCTGCTGGGAACCCGTCCGTACGGTGTAGGCGGCGCCCACCGCCGCCTTGATCCGGCGGGCGAGCGCGGCGGCCGGGACCCCCGCCTCGCCGGCCGCCGCGACGGCGGCGTACCTCCCGCCGGTGCCGAGCAGCCCGGGCGCGGCCTCGGGGGTGAAGGCGACGACGCTCACCCCGGCGATGGTCCCGGCGGAGCCGAACCCGACGACGCCGCTGACGGTGAACGTCCGCGCGCCGCCCGCCAGGGCGACCCGCAGCGTGCGCCCCGGGGCGAGGTGCAGCGTCCCCGCCGTGGTGGCGTCGACGGCGGCCTCGTCCGCGCCGCGCGGCCAGTGCCCCTCGCGCAGGGCGAACTGGCGCAGCCTCGGGTCGGCGGGCGCGGACACGCCGATGGCGGCGGAGGAGGAGACGGCGTGGCCGCGCCGGTCGAGCGGCATGGCGTAGCCGGCCGCGACGCCTTCCGCGGCGCTCACCCCGGACACGCCTCGCACCTTCGCCACCAGGCCGGGACGGATCGTCGTCGTGCCGCCGAACAGCGACCCGCCGAATCCGCCCGCCTCGGTGACGATCGCGGACACGCCGCCGGCGGCCTCGGCGACGGAACGGTGTACGCCCGCGTCGATGGTGTCGGTGAGCACGTACGTGCCGGACAGGAACGCCACCGCGGCCGCGATCGCCGTCGCCGTCGTGGCGGTACGGACCCGGCGTGCGGCGAGCCCCCGCCGCAGCACCGTGACGAGGCCCCTCACCGCTCCGCTCCGTTCCCGCCGAGGTCGTCCTCCAGCGCGTCCAGCCGGTCGAGGATCGCCGGCAGCGTCGGGCCGGCCAGGTCGCCCGCGAACCGGCCGTCGGCGAGGAACAGCACCCGGTCGGCGTACGCCGCGGCGGCCGGGTCGTGGGTGACCATGACGACGGTCTGGCCGAGTTCGCCCACGCACCGGCGCAGCAGGCGCAGCAGTTCCGTCCCCGAACGCCGGTCCAGGTTGCCGGTCGGCTCGTCGGCGAAGACGACCCGCGGCTCGGTGACCAGCGCCCGGGCGACGGCGACCCGCTGGATCTGGCCGCCCGACAGCTCGGCCGGGCGGTGCTCGAGGCGTTCGGCCAGCCCGAGCAGGCCGATGATGGTCTCCAGCAGGCCCGGATCGGGGCGCCGCCCGGCGAGTTGCAGGGGCAGCAGGACGTTCTCCCGCGCGGTCAGTGTCGGGAGCAGGTTGAACTCCTGGAACACGAACCCCACCCGCTCGCGGCGGAGCCGGGTCAGCTCCCGCTCGCTCATGCGGGTGATCTCGACGTCGCCGTGGAAGACCTGCCCGCCGGTGGCGGTGTCGAGCCCGGACAGGCAGTGCAGCAGCGTCGACTTCCCGGAGCCCGACGGTCCCATGATGGCGGTGAACGAGTTCGCCGGGACCGTCAGGTCCACTTCCCGGAGCGCGTGGACCGCGGCGGGCCCCTCGCCGTAGCGGCGGGACAGCCCGACCGCGCTGATGGCCGCGGCGGTCGTGACGGTCGGTGAGACAGAGCCGGGCATGGTTCTCCTGTTTTCGGCATGGCCCGTCCCGCGGACCGGCGCACATGGCCGGCCCGCCGGTGGGGCGGAGGCGTACGGCCCGCCCGTGCGGACCGGCGCGAGCGTGGCCGGCCCGCCCGGGCGGGGGATGGTCGGGGATGCTCAGGTGGTGACGAGCGGCGCGTGCTCGGGCTCGGACTCGTCGCCCGCCCGGCCGCCGCGCAGGCCGAGGAGGCCGCCGAGCGCGGCGAAGCAGGTGTAGACCGTGGCCGCCTCGATGACGGCCGCGATGGGGTCGAGGTCGCCGATGAGCAGGTCCGGCGTCTTCAGCCCGATGCCGGCGGCCACCGACACGGTCGCCGCGGCCCGCCAGGGGTGGTGGCGGAGGTCGAGCCAGCGCATGAGCCGCGGCGCCCGGCGGCAGGCCGTTCGCCACCCGCTCGAGACGGTCCGGAGCACCAGGTCCGCGTACGGCACGCGGCCGGCCGACGCGCGGCAGACCGCGGCGATCACGTCCAGTACGTTCTCGTCGTCCCGGGGCGACGCCAGCCAGGACGCCCGCCCGGCGGCCCGCAGCGCCGCGCAGCCGGCGAGCGGGAAGCCGACCGTCAGCACGGCGAGCGGGAGGCGCTCGGCGAACGGCACGGAGCCCGTGAGATTCCCGGCGGCCACCACCGCGACCGGGATCAGCGCGAGGGTGGCCGCGGCGAGGTTGCGCCCGGCCAGCGCCGCCGGCCGCCCGGCGAGCGCGGCACCGCGCAGCCGAGGCGCCACGACCGTGAGGAACAGGGCGTTGAGGCCGCCGACGATCGCGAGCTGCACCAGCAGTTCGGGAACGGCGTAGAAGACCGCCGGCGACGGCCAGGGGCGCGCCGGGGGCGCGCCGTTGAGCGGAAGGCCCGCCGCCGCGAACGCCACCGTGACGCAGCCGGTCAGCGCCCACGCGGCCCGGCCCAGTGAGTGCCGGGCGAGGTCGGCGTTGAACTCGGCGGCGAGGGCGCGCGGGTCGCCGAAGCGCGCCACGGCGCGCTCGGCCGCCTCCTCGGGCCGGGCCCCGTGCCGGCGCTCCTCCTCGATCAGGTCGGTCAGGTGATCCGAGACCTCGGCGGCGATGCGGTGCCGGCGCCCGGCGCCGACACGCAGGACGGTCAGCAGCTCGTCGAGGAAGTCCCGCTTCGGGTCGCGCATCCTCAGGCCCCCGTTCCGAAGACCGCGTCGACCGCCGCGGAGAACGACCGCCACTCGCGGCGCCGTTCGTCGACGGCCCGCCGGCCGCCGGCGGTGAGCGCGTAGACGCGTCGGCGGCGGCCCTCCTCCGCCGACCAGCCGCTCTCGATCAGGCCCGCCCGCTCCAGGCGGTGCAGCGCCGGGTAGACCGACCCCTCGGGCAGCTCGAAGAAGCCGCCGCTGCGCTCTCGGAGCAGGTCGATCAGCCGGTATCCGTGCGCCGGGCCGGTGGCGAGCACCGCCAGCACCAGCCCGTCAAGGTGTCCACGTACGGCATCCATACCTAGAGAGCTTAGGCATAGACTGTCTAGGTATCAACCCGCCGCCGCTCCGAAGTGGCCGTCAGCGAACGGAAGGTGCCCGATGACCGGTCTCGTCCACGCCCTGTACGCCCGCCGCCTGCGCCGGCAGGTGGCCGGCGGCCCGCTCCCCGAGCACGTCGGCCTGATCATGGACGGCAACCGCCGCTGGGCTCGGCGGGCCGGCCTGGACGATCCGAGCCTCGGGCACGAGCACGGCGCCGCGCACGCCGAGAACGTCCTGGCCTGGTGTGAGACCGTCGGGATCCGGCACGTCACCGTCTTCCTCTGCTCGACCGAGAACCTGCAGCGCCGCGGCGACGCCGAGATCTCCTTCCTCATGCGGGTGATCGAGCGGATGGCCGCCGAGCGTCTCGCCCGCGAGGACGCCCGCTGGCAGGTCCACGTCGCCGGCCTGCTCGACGCGCTGCCCGACAGCACCGCCCGCGCCCTGAAGGACGCGGTCGAGGCGACCCGCACCTGCGCCACCGGCGCTCACGTCACCCTGGCCGTGGGGTACGGCGGCCGGCAGGAGGTCACCGACGCGCTGCGCGATCACCTGTACGAGCGCGCCGAGGCCGGCGACTCTCTGGAGGAGGTGGCGGCGGCGCTGACCGTGGACGACATCGCGCGGCACCTCTACACCGCCGGGCGTCCCGATCCGGATCTGATCATCCGCACCAGCGGCGAACAGCGCATGTCGAACTTCCTGCTGTGGCAGAGCGCTTATTCGGAGCTGTACTTCTGCGAGGCCACCTGGCCCGCGTTCCGCGAGATCGACTTCCTTCGCGCCCTGCGCAGTTACGCCACCCGCCTGCGTCGGTACGGCGCCTGAACGCGCGGCCCGGCGCGTCAGCCGCGAGGCGTCCGGTCGGCTTCCGCCGTGTCCGGGGAGAGCCGCCGGGCGGCCTCGGCCAGGATCTCGACGACGCGCAGGCCGAACGCCGCGTCGCAGTCGTGCGGGCGGCCGGTGCGCGCCGACTCGAGCACCGCGTCGATCATGCGGCCGAGCGCGGCCACCGGCGTGTCGCCGTTCGGGGGTATCACGGTGACGCCGTGGTCGCCGCGCAGTTCGACCGTCGAGCCGGTGGCCGCCTCCGGCGCGGTCAGGGTCAGGGTGGCGGTGCTCGACGCGCCGCCGTCATGCCGCAGGACCAGGTGGACGGTGTCGCCGGGGCCGGTCGTCGCCGCGGCCACCCGGCGTACGTCGCCGAGCACGGGGAGCAGCACGGACAGGGCATGCGGGCCGACGTCCCACAGCGCTCCCTTCTCGCGCCGCCACGGCGAGTCCGCGAACGGGCCGCCGTCCAGCGCGCCGATCCACGCGGCGTGCGCGGTGAACCAGCCGCCGCGCCGGGACTGCTCGGCGATCCACTGACGCGAGCCGTCGGCGAAACGGGCGGTGAAGAAGACCGCCGAGGCGACGCCCGTCTCCCGCACCGCGGCGACGACGGCGTGCGCGTCGGCCACGTCGATCGCCAGGGGCTTGTCCAGCAGCAGGTGACGGCCGGCGCGGGCGACGCGTACGGCGAGCGGTGCCTGGACGGCGGGCGGGAGCGCGATCGCGATCGCGTCGGTGTCCGCGATCAGGGCGTCCACGTCCGCGTACGGGCGGGTGCCGAAGCGCTCGGCGAGCGCACCGGCCGCCTCGGGCCGGCGGCCCCAGACTCCGGTGAAGTCCACCTCCGCGTGGCCCCGCAGAGCGGGGGCGTACGCGAGCTCCGCCCACGGGCCGGTCCCGAGAAGTCCGATCCGCAACCCTCTCACCCTTCCCCTACCGCTCGGTAGTCCTCAGTCTCTCCCACGTCCAGAACCGGACAGCGTTCGTCAAGAGAGCGTAAAGCCGCATTGACCGGAACGTGACGAATACCTATGTTCCGCGCAGCACCACCAATCGTGGTGCAACGGGCCGGAAGCGGTCGACCCCACCGCGTCCCCGGCCTCCCGCCAGAAAGGGAGCAAGGATGTCACCCCCCACCCGAGCCCGTCGTCTGTGGCGCGCCGCACTCACCCTCGTCGCCGCGCTCACCCTGCCCCTCGCCGTCCTCACCGCCACGACCGCGCCGGCGAACGCCGCCCCGGCCGTGTCCGCGGGACCGCACCACGTCTCCCCGGTGAAGCGCGCGTGCGCCGAGCCGACCCGCCGCGGCCAGATGGCCTGCCTCAGCCTCGTGCGCACCGACGTCACCGCGCGCCAGGGGATCCAGCCGAACCTGGCGCCGTCCGGCTTCGGCCCGTCCGACCTGCAGAGCGCGTACGCCCTGCCGTCCTCCTCGGCCGGGTCCGGGCAGACGGTCGCGATCGTCGACGCCTACGACGACCCGAACGCCGCCTCCGACCTGGCGACCTACCGCTCCCAGTACGGGCTGCCCGCCTGCACCACGGCGAGCGGCTGCTTCAAGAAGGTCAACGAGACCGGCGGCACCTCCCTCCCCTCCGCCGACTCCGGCTGGGCCGAAGAGGAGTCCCTCGACCTGGACATGGTCTCGGCGATCTGCCCGAACTGCAAAATCCTGCTCGTCGAGGCCAGCCAGCCGAGCATGGCCGACCTGGGCACCGCGGTGAACACCGCGGTCAGCCTCGGCGCCAAGTTCGTGTCGAACAGCTACGGCGGCAGCGAGGACAGCACCGACACGAGCAGCGACTCGTCGTACTTCAACCACCCGGGCGTCGCGATCACCGTGTCGTCGGGTGACAACGGATACGGCACCGAGTACCCGGCGGCGTCGCAGTACGTCACCGCGGTCGGCGGAACCTCGCTGTCCCGGGCGTCGAACTCCCGTGGCTGGAGCGAGTCGGCCTGGTCCGGGGCGGGCTCGGGCTGCTCCTCCTACGACCCGAAGCCGTCCTGGCAGAAGGACTCCGGCTGTTCGAAGCGGACCGTGGCGGACGTCTCGGCCGTCGCCGACCCGAACACCGGCCTCGCCGTCTACGACAGCTACCAGACCGGCGGATGGCTCGTCGTCGGCGGCACCAGCGCCTCCGCGCCGATCATCGCCGGCGTCTACGCGCTGGGCGGGTCGCCGGCGTCCGGGACGTACCCGGCGTCCTATCCGTACGCTCACACGAGCGCGCTGAACGACGTCACGTCGGGCAGCAACGGCTCATGCAGCCCGTCCTACCTGTGCACCGCCACCTCCGGATACGACGGGCCGACCGGGCTGGGCACCCCGAACGGGGCGACGGCCTTCCAGGGCGGCTCCACCGGCGGCAACACCGTCACGGTGACCAACCCGGGGAACCAGACGAGCACGGTCGGCACAGCGGTGAGCCTGCAGATCCACGCGACGGACTCCGCGTCGGGCCAGACGCTGACCTACAGCGCGACGGGCCTGCCCGCCGGACTGTCGATCAACTCCTCCACCGGCCTGATCTCCGGGACGCCGACCGCGGCGGGCACCTCGAACGTCACCGTCACCGCCAAGGACTCGACCGGGGCCTCCGGGTCGGCGTCCTTCACCTGGACCGTCAACACGGTCGGCGGCGGGTGCTCCTCGCCGGGCAACAAGGTGAGCAACGGCGGGTTCGAGAGCGGCACCGCACCGTGGACGACGACCTCCGGCGTCGTCTCGACCAGCGGCAGTGGTGAGAGCCCGCACTCGGGCAGCTACTTCGCCTGGCTCGACGGGTACGGCACCACCCACACCGACAGCGCCACCCAGTCGGTGACGATCCCGTCCGGCTGCAGCGCCTCGCTCAGCTTCTGGCTGCACATCGACACGAGCGAGGCCGGCAGCACCGCCTACGACAAGCTGACGGTCAAGGTCGGCAGCACCACCCTGGCCACCTACAGCAACGCCAACGCCGCGTCCGGGTACACCCAGCGCACGTTCGACGTGTCGTCCTACGCCGGGCAGACCGTGACGCTGTCGTTCAGCGGCACCGAGGACTCGTCGCTGCAGACGAGCTTCACGATCGACGACGTCGCCGTCAACGCGTCCTGACCATCCATCCGTCCGGGGCCCCGCGCGTCCGACGCGCGGGGCCCTCCCCTTGTCCGGTTCCGGGGAGCATGATCCGGCGAGGGCGTGCTCCGGGGAACCGCCCTCACGCCGGAGGCGGCGACGTGCCGCGCACCGCCTGGACGTCCAGGACCACGCGGAGCGTCGTGCCGATGGCGCCGATCCCGGCCGCCAGGACCTGGTTGTAGGTCATCGCGAAGTCCTCACGGCGCAGCTCCGTGCTGGCGCGGAAGGCGGCGCGGACGCCGCCCCACAGGTCCGGGCCGGTGCCCAGGTAGGTCAGGTCCAGCTCCACCGGGCGGCGTACGCCCTTCAACGTCAGCTCCCCGTGCACGGTCCAACGGTCGCCGCCGGCCGGGACGACGCGCGTACCGGCGTAGGTGATGACCGGGAACCGCTCGACGTCGAGGAAGTCACCGCCCCGCAGGTGCTCGTCGCGCAGGGAGTTGGCGGTGTCGATGGAGGCGGCCTTGATCTCGGCGTCGACGCGGGAGCTCTCGACGGGCAGGCCGAGGTCGATGCGGCCGCCGAACTCGCCGAAGCGCCCGTGGATGCTGGACAGCCCCAGGTGCCGGACGCTGACCAGGATGCTTGAGTGGGCCGGGTCGATCGACCACGGGCCGGGTGGCGGCAGGTCCGTGCCGGCCTGGCGGTCCAGGAGGACCGTGCCGAGCTCGGCGGCGCCCGCCGCGCCGACGCGCGCGGTCGAGGCGGACGGGGCGTACCCGATGGCCGTGACGATCGCGGTGTAGCGGCCGGCCGGCAGCGGCTCGGTGCGGACCACGCCCTCGGAGTCCGCCTCGGCGCGGCAGACCTGGCGGCCGGTCATGTCGGCGACCGTGACGACCGCGTGCGGCACCGCCCAGCCGTCCGTGGTGCGGACCCGTGCCCGCAGGCCCCCGTCGTCCGTCATCCCTGCTCCTCGGTGGGGTGGCGCAAGGTCAGGCCGAACGGCTCCGAGCCGTTCTCGCCCGCCTCGACCGCCATGGCGACCGGCGGGTACCCGGTGGCGATCACGGTGTACGGGCCGGGGTCGAGGTCCTCGAAGGCGTACGCGCCGTCGGGACCGGTGGTGGCCGTGGCGACCACGTTGCCGGCGGCGTCCACGAGCGTGACCCGGGCGTCGGCCAGCAGAAGGTCGGCGCTGCCGGCGCGTACGGTGCCGTACACCCGCGCGCCGGCGGGCAGCTCGACCTCGCACCGCGTGGTGCCGCCCGCCCCGACCTCCACGGTGAGCGCCGCCGGCCGGTGGCCGCCCGCGCTCACCGCCACCACGCACGTGCCCGCGGCCAGGTCGTCGAAGACGAACGCCCCGTCGTCGCCGGTCCCGGCCGAGCCGATCACCTCGCCGTGGGCGTCCGTCACCACGACCACCGCCCCGGCGACCGGCCCGCCGGTCGCCGCGGCGCGTACGACGCCCGAGAGGCTCGCGGTGCCGGACAGCGTCACGTCGTGGTCGACGAGGTCGTCGCCGAGGACGACGGTGGCCGCCCGCGGCTGGTGTCCGTCGGCCGCCGTGATCAGCATGTACGGGCCGCCGCCCGGCGCGTGCAGCGTGTACCCGCCGTCGGGACCGGTCACGGCCCGGTCGACCTGGCGTCCGCCGAGGTCGATGAGGGTGAGCGCGGCGCCGGTGACCGGCCCGCCCTCGGCGCCGCGCACCCGGCCCCGGACCCGCGCGCCGCCGGGCCCGCCGTACCCTCCGGTGGACGCCACCGGGGCGTACGCCAGGCGCGTCTCGCCCTGCGGCCCGTCGTCCCACGGCGCTTCGGCGTACGTCCCGACGGCGGCGAGCTCACGGGGCGGCTCGGCCTCGGCGCCACGCGTCTCGCGCGGGAGGTCCGGGGCCGCCCGGACAGGCGCCGGCGCGCGCGGTTCGCCCCTGCGGGTGATCAGCGTCGCGACGATGACCGCCGCCAGGCCGATGGCGCCCATCGCCCACCAGAGGGCGACCTGGAAACCGTGCACGAGCCCGGCGGCGGCCAGCGCCGGCGTGGGACGGCCGGTGGCGTGCGCCGCGATGTAGCCCGTCGCCGCGGTGGTGCCGACCGTGTTGAGCAGCGCGGTGCCGAGCGTGCCGCCGACCTGCTGGGAGGTGTTGACCATCGCGGAGGCGATGCCGGCGTCCCGTAGGTCCACCCCGAGGGTGGCCAGGTTCATGGCGGGCATCATCGTCGCGCCTAGCCCGATGCCGAGCAGGACCTGTGAGGGCAGCACCACACCGGCGTAGCCGCTGTCGACCCGGATGCGCAGCAGCAGCGCGATGCCGCTCTCCGCGACGAGCAGGCCGGGGACCATCAGCAGGCGCGCCGGTACGTGGTTCATCAGCCGTGCGGAGATCTGCGTCGAACCGACGATCATCCCGGCGGTGAGCGGCAGGAACGCCAGGCCGGTCCGGACCGGTGAGTAGTGCCTGACCGTCTGCAGGTAGTACGTCATGAACAGGAACAGGCCGAACATGCCGATCACCGACAGGCCGACCGCGAGGTAGGCGCCGGCGCGGTTGCGGTCGAGGACGACGCGCAGGGGCAGCAGCGGCGCCCTCGTCACCGCCTCGACCACGACGAACGCCACGATCAGCACGCCGGCCCCGGCCAGCAGGCCGATGACGCCGCGTTCGCTCCATCCCTCCGACTCGGCGCGGGTGAAGCCGTACACGAGCGCGACCAGCCCGCCGGTGACGAGGATGACGCCGGGGACGTCGAGGCGCGCGCCGTCGTGCGGGGCGGGGTCGCGGACGAACGCCAGCGCCCCGACGAGCCCGACGACGGCGATCGGCACGTTGACGTACAGCGCCCAGCGCCAGTTCAGGTACTCGGTGAGCAGGCCGCCGAGGATCAGGCCGATCGCGGCGCCGCCGCCGGCGATCGCGCCGTAGATGCCGAACGCCTTCGCCCGCTCCTTCGCGACGGTGAACGTGACCGCCAGCAGTGATAACGCCGACGGCGCCAGCAGGGCGCCGAACGCGCCCTGCAGCGCGCGGGCGCCCAGCAGCATGCCCTCGTCGACCGCGGCGCCGCCGACGGCCGACGCGCCCGCGAAACCGATCAGGCCGATGAGGAAGGCGCGCTTGCGGCCGATCAGGTCGCCGACCCGGCCGCCGAACAGCAGCAGCCCGCCGAACGCGAGCGTGTAGGCGGTGATGATCCACTGCCGGTTCGCGTCCGAGATGTTCAGCGCCCGCTGCGCCGACGGGAGCGCGATGTTCACGATGGTCGCGTCCAGGACGACCATCAGCTGGGCGAGGGCGATGAAGATCAGGGCGATCCAGCGACGGGGAACGAGAGTCGAGGCGGTCGTCGACATGAGGAGAGGTCTCCTAGTGGTGTCGGGCGGGCCTGCCGGCGAGCGAAGATCGTGGGACCGGGCGTGGAGAGGCATGGTCGAACGTCTCCACCCCCCTGTCACCCCGGAACGATCTCACATTGTGTATCTGTCCCGACACTGAGGGTACATCACTGCTTAGCAGGGATAAAGACCGCATCCGGCCTTTTCAGCCCGTGACCGTCTGAACCAACCGGCGCCGTACCGGGCCGCCCACCCGGCGGGAGGGGGTGCGCGCCCGCTCCGGCGCCGGAGCGAAGATGGAGTGTGGCCCCGTGGGTGCTGCACGTCGACCTCGACCAGTTCCTGGCCGCGGTGGAGATGCTGCGCCGTCCGGAGCTTCGCGGGCGGCCGGTCGTCGTCGGGGGTGACGGCGATCCGACCAAGCGGGGCGTGGTCAGCACCGCGTCGTACGAGGCGCGCTCCTTCGGCGTGCACTCCGGGCTGCCCCTCCGCACGGCGGCGCGGCGCTGTCCCGAGGCGGTCTTCCTGCCGGTCGACCGCGCCGTGTACGAGGAGTTCTCGGCCCGGGTGATGGCGGCGCTCCGGGAGTTCGACGCCGTCGTCGAGGTCCTGGGGTGGGACGAGGCGTTCCTGGCGGTGACCGGCGACGATCCCGAGGACGTCGCCCGGCGGATCCGCGCCCGTGTACGGGAGGCGACCGGGTTGGAGTGTACGGTCGGCATCGGCCACAACAAGCTGCAGGCGAAGATGGCGACCGGCTTCGGCAAACCGGGCGGCGTCTTCCGGCTGACCTCCGGTGACTGGCTCGACGTGCTCGGCGACCGGTCGACCGACGCGCTGTGGGGCATCGGCCGCCGGACCGCCGGGCGGCTCGCCGCGCTGGGCGTCCGCACCGTGCGGGACCTCGCCGCCGCCGACCCGGCCGTCCTGGCGGCCCGCTTCGGGCCCGCCACCGGCCCGTGGCTCATCCGCCTCGCCCTCGGCGAGGACCGCTCCCCCGTGACGGACGCGCCGTACGTCGCGCGCTCGCACGGCCGCGAGACGACCTACCAGCGCGACCTGGACGGCTGGGACCGGGTGCGCGATGAGGTGGCCGGCCTCGCCAGGCGGGTGGCGGAGGAGATCGCAGCCGAGGAGCGGCCCGCCGTCCGCGTCGTCGTGAAGGTGCGGTACGCGCCGTTCACGACCCGCACCCACGGGCGTACGCTCACCACGCCGACCGTGGACGTGGAGGCGATCGAGCAGGCGGCCCTGGCCGCCCTCGGCCGCTTCACCGCTCGGCGGCCCGTGCGCCTGCTCGGTGTCCGGGCCGAGTTCTCCCGCTGAACCGGCCGGACGGCCTCATTCCGGCCCGACCGCCCAAGCAAACCGTTCCGGCCGAAACGGGGCCGGAGGAAGCGGAACACGCCGGGGAGCGGGATGATCCGCTCCTGCCGGCGGCGCGATACGGCAGGATCGGGGCGTGCCGGGCGGAGGGCCGACGCCGGGACCTGCGGCGTCGGTGGTGAAGGATGGGGCAGTGAGCGGGCGCGGCTGAGCCCGGTACAGGAGGGAGAGCAGTGAAGACATCCATGCGTCCGCGTCCGAGCGGCGGCCCGGACGCGGCCGGCCAGGGCCTCGGCCGCGTGGACACCCTACCCTCGCCGGACCGCGGCGCGTCGTGGATTCGCCGGTGCCTCGCCGCGCCGGTGCGTCACCCGTGGACGGTGACGCTGCTGCTCGGCGCTCTCGTCATCGCCCTCAACCTCCGGGGCCCGGATCTGCCGGCGCAGTACTTCCGGACCTGGGTGGCGCGCACCGCGGGTCTGGTGGCGTTCAACAACCAGTGGTACGACGGGCACAGCCTGCCGGGCTACAGCGTCCTCTTCCCGCCGATCGCCGCGGTCCTGGGGGCGCGGATCACCGGCCTGATCTCCTGCACCGTGATCACCTGGGCGGCCTGCAGGCTCCTGCCCGGCCCGCGCGACAGCGCGCAGACCTTCTTCCGCCTGGCGCTCGCCATCGGCATCGTCGGCGAGCTGATCATCGGCCAGCTGCCCTTCGCCCTCGGGCTGGCCTTCGGGCTGGCCGCGCTGCTCGCCGCGATCGAAGGCCTGCCGTTGCTGGTGCTCATGATGGCCGCCTGCTCGTCGCTGTCGAGTCCACTCGCCGGGTTGTTCCTGCTGCTGGCCGGCCTCAGCTGGGCCCCGCAGGCGGGCTGGCGGCGGGTCGCCCCGCTCGGCTCGGCCGCCCTGGGCATGTTCGTGTCCTTCGTGACCGGGGGCGGCAGCGGCCGGTTCCCGTTCCCCCTGGTCAACCTCCTCGGCGTCCTGCTGTTCAGCGCCCTGACCCTGGCCATCGCCCCGCGGAGCAGCACTCTCATCCGCCGCTTCGCGGTGATCTACGGTGGCCTCAGCGCCGCGCTGTTCGTGGTGCCCAACCCGGTCGGGGCGAACATCGCTCGCCTGGGCAGCACGCTCGCGCTGCCGGCGGCCGGCTACCTGCTGCTCCGCTATGGCCGGCGGCTGGTGCTGGCGCTGCTGATCGTGCCGCTGCTCAGCTGGCAGCTGGTGCCCGTGGCGACCGCCCTGGCCAACTCGGCCGGGGACCCGTCGTCCAACGCCTCGTACTACACGGGCCTGCAGTCGTTCCTGGCCACCCGGAGACCGGCGGCGGGCCGGCTCGAGGTCCCGTTCACCCGCGAACACTGGGAGACCGTGTTCCTCGCCCAGCGGTTCCCCATGGCGCGCGGCTGGGAGCGGCAGCTCGACCTTCACTACTCCCCCGCGCTCTACCGGCCGCTGACCGCGGAGGGCTACCGCGCCTGGCTGAACGCCAACGCCGTCGGCCTGGTCGCGCTGCCCGACGTCCCGCTCGACCGGGGCGGCCTCTCCGAGGCCGCGCTGCTCGCCGACCCGCCCTCCTACCTGCATGAAGTCTGGCACGACGCGCACTGGAAGGTCTGGGAGGTGGCCGACGCGGTCCCGCTCGCCTCGGGCCCCGCCACGCTGCGCACCCTCGAGGTCTCGTCGTTCATCCTGGACTTCCCGACGGCCGGCACCGAGACGGTCCGCATCCACGCCAACGACATGTGGGGCGTCGCCGACGGCGGCGCGGCCTGCCTCACGACCACGCCCGACGGCTGGTTCCAGGTGACGGCGCTGCGCCCCGGCCCGGTCCGCGTCCACGCCACCGTCCGCAACATCATCGACCGCGACACCCATCCGGAGTGCGCCTTCGCCGAGTCGCCCCACCCGGCGATGTCCGGCGGCTGAGCCCGGCGACCGCCTGCGGCCCGCGTCACGTGCGGCCCGCGTCACGTGCGGCCCCGGCTCGGCAAAGAACTCCGGGCACGAACTTGGCGCCACCCGCAGGAGACGCCGCGGGTGGAGTTCGTCCGCGCGGGTAGCGCTCGGGACATGGGGCCGTGGGGCAAGCGGGACGACATGGTGGTGCACCGGCGGGAACCGTTCAACGCCGAGCCGCCACGCCACGCCCTCGCCCGCCGCGTGCTGACCGATCCGGAGAGCTTCTACAGCCGCAACCACGGCCCGATCCCCCACATCGACGCCCGCGCCTGGCGGCTGCGCGTGGACGGCCTGGTGGAGCGCCCCCTCACCCTGTCGCTCGGCGACCTGCGCGAGCGGTTCGCCGAGCGGCAACTCCTCGCCACCGTGCAGTGCGCGGGTAACCGCCGGGCGGGCCTGCTCGACGTCCGTGACATCCCCGGTGAGGACCCGTGGGGGCCCGGCGCCACCTCCACCGCCCACTGGACCGGCGTGCTCCTGGCCGACGTGCTCGCCGCCGCCGGGGTACGACCCGGCGCGCGCCACGTCGCCTTCGCCGCCCCCGACGTCTCACCGCTGGCCGATCCGCCGCAGCCCTTCGGCGGCTCGATCCCGCTGGCCAAGGCGATCTCCGGTGAGGTCCTCCTGGCCTGGGGGATGGGCGGCCGGCCCCTGCACGACGTGCACGGAGCCCCCCTGCGCGTGATCGTCCCGGGATGGATCGGCGCGCGCAGCGTCAAGTGGCTGGAGCGCGTCACGGCGCAGGCCGAACCGTCGTCCAACTACTTCCAGGCCGTCGCCTACCGCATCCTGCCGCCGGACGCGGACCCCTCCCGGACGGGGCCGGAGGCGGGCATCCCGCTCGGCCCGGTCGGCCTCAACTGCGCCATCCTGGCGCCCGACGGCGGCACGCCGCTGCCGCCGGGCCCGACGCAGATCGCCGGTTACGCCTACGCCGGCGAGGACCGGACCGTGGCCCGGCTGGACGTCTCCCTGGACGGCGGCCGCACCTGGGCGCAGGCGCAGCTGGACGCGCCGCTGAGCCCCTGGACGTGGCAGGAGTGGCGCATCATCGTCGACCTGCCGGCCGGTGACACCGTCGTCACCGCCCGGGCCTGGGACTCCACCGGCGTGACGCAGCCGGAGTCGCCCGCGACGCTGTGGAATCCGAAAGGCTACGCCAACAACTCCTGGGACCGCGTCCGCCTCACGACGACCGGGGCTCAGTAGCCGTGGACCCCGTCCGGCCAGTGCAGCTCCACACCGGACCGCTCGAGCCGCGACTGGTATTCGGACAGCAGGTCGTCCTTCTCGCGGACGGCGTACGGCGTCGCGGACCGCTCCATGCAGAACGCCACCAGGGTGCCCGCGGCCTCGCCGATGTTCCACTCGACGGGGTGCAGGCGGTAGGCGCCGTTGCTGATGTGGGTGGTGCCGATGTTCTTGGCCGCGGCCACGAGGTTGCGCATGCGCCGGGGGATCAGGGCGCCGAGCGGGATCTCGAACGGCGAGCAGCCCACGTCGATGTAGTTGTCGCCGCCGGTCGAGGGGTGCAGGT
This sequence comes from Actinoallomurus rhizosphaericola, assembly GCF_024055675.1. Taxonomy (NCBI): domain Bacteria; kingdom Bacillati; phylum Actinomycetota; class Actinomycetes; order Streptosporangiales; family Thermomonosporaceae; genus Actinoallomurus; species Actinoallomurus rhizosphaericola. The sequence continues at coordinate 120,796 of NZ_JAMXMW010000017.1, forward strand.
CGATCCGGTACATGCCGACGCCGACCGAGTCCTCGTACCGGACCGCGCCCTTGTCGCCGCGTACGGCCAGGGACAGGTCCTGCTCAGGGACGGTGTAGAGCGCGCGGATGCGGCGCGACTCTCGGATGTAGGGGGCCTGGGCGAGGCCGTCGGCGCCTCCGGTGACGTCGCCGCGGAGCCGCAGCCCCGGATATCCGGTGCCGCCGTCCGGCCGCGGCGCCTCGGTCTGCATCCAGTACAGCGCGGAGCGGGACAGCTCGCGCGCGGCCTCGACGTGCCGGTCGGCGTCCGGGACGTCGATGATCGACCCATCGAAGTAGTCGATCATCGGCCAGTTCACCAGCGTGATGTCGCTGGCGTACGCGCCGTCCTCGAACAGGCCGCGCGCGGCGATCCGGCGGAACGACCACAGGTCCAGGTCGCCGCCGAAGCGCTGCTGGTCGCCCAGCACGGCCATCGGGTCGCCCTCGGGGTTCGGGGTGAAGGTCCGCTCGACCGGCTCGAGCGTGCGCGGGATCGGAGCCGACCACGACAGCAGGCGGTCGCCCCAGAACTCCGGCTGGTACGCGCGCCAGTAATCGTAGGTCTTCGGCCGCTCGATCGTGTGGTCGCCGTCCACGTGGTCCATGGCGAAGCAGACCGAGATGGCCTGCATGTTCTGCGGCTGTGCCTCTTCCGGAGCGCTGGGCTCGCCGGTGTCCGCCTGCGACTCGAAGCCCGTGACGTACTCGGTGCCGGTCAGCGGCAGCAGTTCGCCGGTCTCGGTGGCGTCGAGGACGAACCGCGCGGACACGGTCGTCCGCTCGCCGGTGTCGCGGTGCGCGAAGGTGACCGCGGTGACGAGGTCGCCCTCGGTGTCCGCGCCGACCGGCCGGTACGGCTGCAGGACGCGCAGCCGGCCGGAGCCGCGGTAGGGGGCGAGCATGGCCTCGATGACCGCCACGGCGACGCGGGGCTCGTGGCAGAGGCGGCTGACCCAGCCGGCGCCGGGATTGAGCTCGTCCCAGGCGCGGGCGCGGCCGGTCAGCGGGTAGTGGTTCCGGTAGTAGTCCCGGATTCCGTCGCGGAGCGCGCGGTAGCCGGCCGTGATGCCGAAGCGCTCGACCCAGCTGTGCTCGTCCGGGGGTACGGCCTGGCTGGTGAGCTGGCCGCCCAGCCAGTCGTACTCCTCGGTCAGCACGACCGAGGAGCCGGCCTTGGCCAGTGCGATCGCGGCGGCGACGCCGCCCAGACCTCCGCCCACGACAAGGGCATCGGTATGAATATCCATGAGGGGAAAGAACTCCTTGGAATGGCCGCCCGCGTGATCGGTGACGCCATCGGGACGAGGGATTGTCCGGCGAACGGGGCGGGGGATGTCATCCAGAGATGACATTCACAACGTCGAGCGTCACCCGGAGTATTCCCGGCCCGTCACCGCGGGTTACCGACATCGACCTGAGGTGATCGAGATGTCCTTCACCGCCGAGCCCGCCGAGCCCCACCCGCGGCCGGAGGAGGGCTTCCACCACGGACGCCTGGCGGTCCGTCTCTGCGATCCGGTGGTGGAGTCCGACCGCACGGGACTGCTGCGGTTCGACGGCCCGACGGCCGAGCTGCTGGCCATGGCGTACGTCCCGCCGCCGGTGAACGGGCGCCCGTACCGGCTCGTGGTGCTCCTGCACGGCGCCGGAGGGTCGGCGCGCCAGGGCCTGGATCTGCTGCTGCCCGCCGCGGACGACCACCGGCTCCTGCTCGTGGCGCCCAAGTCCGCCGCGAACACCTGGGACCTGATCGTCGACGGATTCGGGACCGACGTGCTGCGGCTGGACCGGGTGCTTGAGGAGATCTTCGACGCCTACCCGGTCGAACGCGTGATCGTCGGCGGATTCTCCGACGGCGCCTCGTACGCCCTGTCGATCGGACTGACCAACGGCGACCTGTTCGACGCCGTGGTCGCCTTCTCCCCCGGGTTCGCGACGCCGCTGGTCACGCACGGGACGCCGCGCGTGTTCGTCTCCCACGGGACGGGCGACCGGGTCCTGCGGATCGACGCCTGCAGCCGCCGGCTGGTCCCCGGCCTGCGGGCGCTGGGGTACCAGGTCACGTACGAGGAGTTCGACGGAGGCCACGAGGTGCCCGAGCCGATCGTCGACCGCGCGGTGTCCTGGATGCTGTCCGGAGGCGTTCCGGGCCGGGACCGCACTCCGGATCCGGAGGGCGCGCCGGGCCGGGACGGCACCGCGCAGGACGGGACGGCGCAGGACGGCACTCCGGATCGCGGAGGCGGGCCGGTCAGGCGGTGACCTGATCGAGGAGTTCCAGCAGGTGGTGGTAGGTCTCGCCGGTCGCGCGGGACAGGCCGATCTCGCAGGTCCGGTTGACCGAGGCGTGGGCGGCGAAGTCGCCGCGGGCCACCGACTCCGCCTCCGCGCGGGTCGCCGAGGCGGTCAGCTCCGGATGGAGCATGCCGCGGTCGCCGGCGAAGGCGCAGCACTGCCAGCCCTCCGGGACGACGACCTCCTCGGCGACCGCCTCGGCGATGCGGGCGATGTCCCGGTCCAGGCCGAGCCGCGTCGAGGAGCAGGTCGGGTGCAGGGCCAGTGAGCGCAGGCGGCGGGCCGCCGGCAGCCGGGGCAGGACGTGCTCGGCGACGAAGCTCACCGCGTCCACCACCGCGACGGCCGGACCTGCCGTGCCGGCGAGCCGGCGGAACCCCTCGGTGCAGGAGGCGGCGTCGCTGATCACCGGGATCCGGCCACCGTCCGTGGCGGCCAGCAGGGCCGCCCGCACCCTGCCGCGCATGACCTCGTACCCCTGGGTGAACCCCTTGGACGACCACGGGGTGCCACAGCACAGGTTCGCGATGTCCCCGGGCACGTGCAGGCGCAGGCCCGCCCGCTCGGTGAGGCGCCGCAGCGCGGCCATGACGCCCGGGCCGCCCTCGGCGGGGGCGAACATGGTGTTCAGGCAGGACGGCACGTACACGGCGTCGGCGTCCGGCGCCGGCGACGGCCGCCGGGGCTCGCCGCCGCGCGGCAGGTCGCGGCTCCACTCCGGGACGGTGTCCGGGTCGCCGATCCTGCGTGCCGCCCGCCCGGCCGCCTCGACGAGCCCCGGCGGGGCCGCCGCCGCCACGTCGAGCGCCTTGTCCATGGCCCGCGTCACCGCGCCCCAGTGGCCGGCGGCGGTCTTCCAGCCGGCCTGGGCGACCCGGCCGTGGCCCTCGGCGCGCAGGCGCTTGGTGAGGTCCCCGGTGTTGATCAGCACGGGGCAGGCGGTGGCGCACATGCCGTCCACGGCGCACGTCTCGACGGCGTCGTACTCGTACTCCGCCTCCAGCCGCCGCGCCAGTTCGTGGTCGCCCGCGGCGCGGGCGGCGGCGAGTTCGCGGCGCAGCACGATGCGCTGGCGCGGCGTCGTGGTGAGGTCGCGGCTGGGGCAGACGGGTTCGCAGTAGCCGCACTCGACGCATCGGTCGACCTCGGGCTCGACGGTGACGGCGGACTTGAGGTCGCGCAGGTGCGCCCGGGGGTCGTCGGTCAGCACGACTCCGGGGTTCAGCGTGTCACCCGGATCGCACAGCCGCTTGACCTCCCGCATCACCGCGTACAGTTCGTCGCCGTACTGACGCCGCACGAAGGGGGCCATGACGCGGCCGGTGCCGTGCTCGGCCTTGAGGGTGCCGCCGCGGCCGAGGACGGCGTCGACCATGTCCTCGGTGAAGTCCGCGTACCGCTGCAGGTCGGTGCCGAAGTGCTCGTTGAGCATGAAGTGCAGGTTGCCGTCCTTGGCGTGCCCGAAGACGACGCTGCGCTCGTACCGGTACTCGGCGAACAGCTCCGCGAGGTCGTCGCAGAGGTCGGCCAGCGCGGGCACGGGGACGGCGACGTCCTCCAGCAGCGCCGTCGTGCCGCTGGGACGGGCGCCGGCGACGGAGGCGTACAGGCCCTTGCGGATGTGCCACAGCGCCGCGCGTCCCTGAGCGTCCCCGCTGAGCCGTGCCGGAACGGCCAGGTCGAACGCGTCGAAGAGCCGCGCGGCCGCGCGCTCGCGGTCGGCGAGGACCTCGGGGTCGGACTCCTGCCACTCCACCAGCAGTGCCGCGTGGTCCTCCACGGTCAGCGCGCGCAGGACGTCCTCGGCCTTCGGGTCCTCCTGGGCGACGAGCAGGGACTCGGCGTCCAGGAGCTCGACGGCGGCCGGGCGCGCCGCGACGATCTCGGGCACGGCGGCCATCGCGGTGCGCAGCGTGGGGAAGACGAGCAGGCCGGTCGCCGCCAGGCGGTGCGCCGGGACCGTCCGCAGGACCGCCTCGGCGACGAAGGCGAGGGTGCCCTCGCTGCCGACGACGAGGTGGGCGAGGATCTGCGCGGGCGAGTCGTGGTCGAGGAAGCTGTTCAGCCCGTAGCCCATGGTGTTCTTCAGGGCGAACTGGGCCTTGATCCGGCGCACCGACTCGGGGTTGCCGCGGACGCGGTCCCGCAGGCGCTCCAGGCCCGCCGCGAGGTCGGGTTCGAGGGCGCGCAGGCGCGCGTCGGCGTCCGGCGCGCCGGTGTCGAGGACGGTCCCGCTCGGCAGCACGAGGACCATCGACTCCAGCGTCTCGTACGTGTTGGCGTGGGTGCCGCAGGTCATGCCGCTGGAGTTGTTGGCGACGACCCCGCCGATCGTGCAGGCCGCCTCGCTGGCCGGATCGGGTCCGAGCCTGCGGCCGTACGCGGCGAGTCTGGCGTTGACCTGCCGCAGCACGGCGCCCGGCTGGACCCGGACGCGGGCGCCGCCGTCGAGCACCTCGATGGCGCGGAAGTGCCGCCGGGTGTCGACCAGCAGGTGGTCGGTGACCGCCTGCCCGCTCAGGCTGGTGCCGCCGGACCGGAAGGTCAGCGGGAGACCGGCGCGCATCAGCGCGCCGACCTGCTCGGCGCTGCGGGGCACGAGGACGGCCTGCGGGGTCAGCAGGTAGTGCGACGCGTCGTGGGCGACGCCCAGCCGGTCGCTCACCCGCGAACGGGTGATCCCCGGCACCGCGGCCTCGACCGCCGCGAGGACGGCGGGATCCGGCGCGGGCAGCCTCGGCGTTCCTTGGGTGCGGGTGGCGCTCATGCTTCCTTCGTCCGATGGGTGGTCGCCTACCGGCGTGGACGGAAGAGGCCTGTTTCGGCCCGAATGTCCAGCATAGGGGCGGCCCCCGGGTCGGCGGGCCGCCGGATCCGTCGGCTCGCGGATCATCCCCGCGCTACCCAGAATTCGACCTTCAGCCGCTTTCCGGGTCTTTTGGGGTGATCCAGTATTCCGTAAGATACCGACGCTGTTGATCAATTTCAGGTGATCAATTAACCGGGACGACCGGTACCGAGGAGGCGTCGTGACGCACGGAGTTCGACGGGGATGGGCCGCGGGCGCCGCGGCCCTCACTCTGCTGGCGACGACCGGGACGGCGGCGCGCGCGGCCACGCCCGGCACGGCGCCCGGACCCGCCGAGGCCGGTCGTTCCGCCGGCCGGCCCGCGACGACGGCCTCGCTGCCGCTCGGTCCCGGTGGTCTGGCCGAGACCCGCACCACGCAGGACGTGGCCCCGGGCGTCACCCTCACGACCATCACGCGCGGCCGGGTGTCGCCCGACGACCACTGGACCATCGAGGTCGGCATCCCCACCTCCTCCGACGTCCCGCCGTCACCCGACCCGGACGCCGTCACGGCGGTGGTGGGAACCCACACGGCGGCCGACGCGGTCGTCGCCCAGCTGACGGCGGCCGGCTGGACCGGCCAGGCGCAGCCGGTGTCCACGCCCGCGTTCGCCGACGTCGAGGCCGGCGTGATCGGCTACCGGGTGCGGGTCGGCCGGTACGCCACCCAGGACGCCGCCAACGCCGCCGCCAAGAAGCTGAAGGCGGCGAACTTCAAGCCGTCGGTGGTCTACACCGGCTTCGACGGCGACTCGACCACCGGGCCCTGGGTCGTCCGCGCCCTGACCGTCGACTTCCACCGGTTCCACGGCAGCGTCGCCGAGTCGCACGACGCCACGCTCGCGGGCCGCCGGACGACCACCCAGATCGCCCAGGACACCGGAGCCCTCGCCGCCGTGAACGGCGGGTTCTTCGTGATCTCCGAGAGCGACGGGGTGCCCGGCGACACGGCCGGCATCGTCGTGGAGCACGGCAGGCTGCTGCACGACGCGACCAACGGCCGGGTGGCGGCGATCCTGCGGGACGGCGGCCGCCGGGTCGAGCTGAAGAAACTGTGGACGAGCATCGAGCTGGTCGACGAACACGGCCGCACGCACCGGGTCGAAGGACTTAACCGCACGCCCGGAGTGATCCGCGACTGCGGCGGCGACGCGGAGGACAGCCCGACGTCCCTCCCCCGGCACGACGTCACCTGCACGGACCCGAACGAGCTGGCGGTGTTCACGCCGGAGTTCGGCGGGCCGCTGCCGACCGGGCCCGGCACCGAGGCGGTGCTGGACGCCCACGGCACGGTCGTGTCCACCGGCCCGCGCACCGCCACGTCGGTGCCCGCCGGGGGCCGGGTGATCGAGGCGATCGGCACGGAGGCGTCCTGGCTCGGCGAGCACGCGATCGTCGGGCACCGGCTGCGGCTCCGCACGAAGGTCACCGGACCCGGCGGCCGGCCCGTCGACTTCGGGCCGAACGACTCGGTCGTCAACGGCGGCCCGCAGCTGGTCACCGACGGCCGGGTCGCCATCGCCCCGCAGGCCGACGGGCTGGTCCACCCGGGCGACCCGTCCTTCTACTACGGCTGGGTCCTGCGCCGTAATCCCCGCACCATGATCGGCACCGACCGGCGCGGACGACTCCTGCTGGTCGAGGCGGACGGCCGGCAGGCGTCCCTCAGCCAGGGCCTGTCCATCGCCGAGGCCGGCCAGGTGATGAAGAGCCTCGGCGCGGTCCAGGCGATGAACCTCGACGGCGGCGGCTCGACGACGATGGTCGTCGGCGGCCAGATGATCAACTCGCCGTCGGACGCCACCGGTCAGCGTCCCGTCGGCGACGCCGTCGTCGTCCTGCCGTCGCGCCGCCGGCCGTAGGTCCCGTCGCGCCACACGGAGCCGCTCGCCGGTGCCGCCCGGCCCGCTCGTCCCGTCCGGCGGCGTACGGCCCCGCATCCGGCCGGCACGCCTTACCCACTGTCAGACGGATGGGGAAGTCTTTACGATTGGCCCTCGGCTCGGCTTTCCTTATCGCCGCGGCGGGCGGCCAGTGGGGTGATCGATGGTTCGGGAGGCGCAGCCGGGGCAGGCCATCGGGGGTCGCTACCGGCTCGACGAGGTGCTGGCGGCAGGCGGGTTCGGGCGGGTCTGGCGAGCATGGGACCAGCTCCTTCAGGTCACGGTCGCCGTCAAGGAGGTGCTGCTGCACCCGGCGCTGCCGCCCGCCATGCGCGCTCAGTTCCTGGAGCGCGCCGAACGCGAGGCCCGTAACGCCGCGAAGCTTCGCGACCATCCGCACATCGTCACCGTCCACGATGTCGTGATCGACGGAGACGCCCCCTGGATCGTCATGCAGTTCGTCGTGGGCCACTCGCTGGAGGACCACGTCAAGCGGTACGGGCCGCTCTCCGTGAACGAGACGGCACGGCTGGCCAAAGCGCTCCTGAAAGCACTCGGCGCGGCGCACGAGGCCGGGATCATCCACCGTGACGTCAAGCCCGCCAACGTCATGATGGCCGACAACGGCTCCATCCTGCTCACCGACTTCGGCATCGCCGTCGCGCGCAACGACCGGTCGCTCACCGCGCCCGGGACCTTCATCGGCACGATGAACTACCTCGCCCCGGAGCGCGCCCGTGGCCTCGACGGGCAGGCGCCGAGCGACCTGTTCTCCCTCGGCGCGACCCTCTACTACGCGCTCGAACGTGTCCCCCCGTTCCACCGCGACACCACGGACGAGACCCTGTCCGCGATCATCGCGGAGGATCCACCGGCGCCTGAACGCGCCGGGCGACTGGAACCGCTCATCATGGCGCTGATGAGAAAGACGCCGGACAGGCGCCCGTCCGTCGCCGACGCGTTCCGTCTGCTCGACCGCTCGAAGGCCGCCGGCAAGAGCGGTACGTCCGGGAAGAACACGAACGGAGGGAAGACCGCGAAGACGAAACGGCTGACCGTGCCCGCGCCTGCCCGCCCTCCGGCGAAGAAGCCCAAGTCGGCGAAGCCACCGCTGAAGGAACCCGCACCCGCGAAGCCCTTGCCGAAGAGCACCGGGCCCGCGAAGCCATCGGCGAAGACCTCGGACACCCCGAAACCGCAGACCACGCCCCAGGAACAAGAGGGCTCGAACGACCCGACGAGCTGGATCGTCGCCCTGTGCATCGCCGCCGTCGTGGCGGTCCTGCTCTACCACGGCGACCGCGGTTTCTCCGTCTGGGCCACCGAGAGGCTCAACCTCTCCAGCTCCATATCGTCCGCCAAGGCCGGAGACTGCCTTCACTACATCAAGCGCAAGAGCACCTGGGTCAAGGCCTCCTGCTGGTCGGCGGCCACCGAGTACAAGGTGATGACCCGCGGTATCGGCCTGCCCCGGGTGTCCTCCACGTCCCGGTGCGACCCCGCCTGGACCGAGGTGGACATCAACGTGTGGTTCTTCTGCGTCACGGCGAAGTGAAACCGGTGTTCCCGCTGAGGCTCTGCACCACGCGGCCGCCGAGCGTACGGCGGACGGTGATCACCGTGGCGTCGCCCACCCGGGCGCCGGCCCTCCCGGGGCCGCGCGCCGGCACGCCGTCGCTTAGCGTGGTGACATGTCCGAGACGCCGGTCCACGGCGCGCACGGCAGGCCGCCCACCCGCGCGGAGCGCTGGGCGGCGTTCAAGCGGTCGCCGTTCCTGCCCGCGACCGTGCTGGTGCTGATCATCTCGGCCGCCGCCGGGCTGTTCGCGGGCTCCTACACCTACTCCATGGCGAACCCCACGCCGCACTCGATCCCGGTGGCGATCGTGGGGAACTACCAGCCGGCGCGCGCCAAGGCGTTCATCGGGGGGCTGGAGAAGGCGCTGAACGCCTCCGTCCGGATCTACCCGTACGAGAGCCGGGAGGCGGCCGTCGACGCGGTGGACGCCCAGAAGGTCTTCGCGATCCTCGACTTCCGCGACTCCGGCCGGGTCGTCACCGTCGACGTGGCCGGGGCGTCGGGCGCCTCGGTCGCCCAGCTGCTGGAGCAGACCACGCCGGAGGTGGGCCGGGCCACGGGCGTCTCGGTCACGGTACGGGACGTCAAGCCGCTACAGCGCGGCGATCCGCGCGGCCTGGCCGTGTTCTACGTCTCGATCGCCGCGGTGATCCTCGGGTTCGTCGGCGCGGTCCAACTCAGCGCGCACGCGGAGGCACTGGCGCCGCTGGAGCGGATCGGCTTCACGGTGGCGTACTCGGTGCTCGGCGGGTTCGTCATCGTGGCGATCGTGAACTGGCTCCTGGGCGCGCTGCGCCTGCCCTTCGGTCAGTCCTGGCCGATCCTGTCGTTCACGATGTTCACCTGCGGCATGGTGTTCACGATGTTCAAGACCCTGTTCGGGCGCTGGGCGATGCTGCCGACGTGGAGCCTGATGGTCCTGCTCGGCAACCCGTCCTCGGGAGGCGCGGTCTCCTGGGCACTCCTGCCCTCGCCGCTCGGCACGATCGGCCGCTGGCTGCCGCCGGGCGCGTCGGTCAACGCCCAGCACACGGCGATCTACTTCCGCCACCACCAGCACGTGTTCCCGTTCCTCGTCCTCGCGGGCTGGTCGCTCGTCTCCTGCGCCGTGTTCTGGTTCTGGCGGCACCGCCACCCGGGAGGCCGCGGGAGAAGGCCCGCTCACGCGGCGGCGTGAGACCGCCCTCCGTCTCGCCGGTCAGCCCCGCGGGGATCGGAGCTCGGCCATGATCCGGTCGAGGACCGCCAGGTCCTCGGGAGCGAGGTCGAGGAGGGAGCGCGGCGGCCGGGCCAGGATGCGCTCGGCCTGCTCGGCGGCCGCGACCCCGGCCGGGGTCAGGGTGACGATCTTGCAGCGGCGGTCGTCGGGATGGACGCTGCGTTCGACGAACCCGCGCCGCTCCAGGTCGTCGACGACCAGGGTGGTGTAGGGCTTCTCGGTCGCCAGCCTGGCGGTCAACTCGCGCATGGTGAGCGGACCGGGCAGGAGCCGGCGCAGTGCCTTGGCGCGGAAGAAGCTCATCCCGAGTGTTTCGGCGACCTCCTTGCGCCGGTCCTCCTGCTTCAGGACGAGCGAGCACATCGCCGCCCAGACGCGGGCGACCGCGTCCGCGTCGGCGACGGCGGTGGAGGCCGCGTCGCGCGGCACCCCGGACCTGTCGTTCATGGGCCCATCCTTCGTCAGAGGAGCGGTCGAAGCCGGCTCACGCAGTCTCCGCCGTTTCGGTCGAGCCGTGGATGAGCCGCTCTGCCGTGCGCTCGGCGGTCCGCCTGGCCCGGCGACCGGTGGTGAGGATACCGAGCAGGAGGATCGCGGCGCCGCAGCCGACGGCGACCCACCAGCCGACGTGGCTGGCGGCCGGGATCCCCGTGCGCAGCGGCCCGTGCACGGTGGACATGGCGAGGGAGCCGATGACGGCGACGCCGAGCGACTGGCCGATCTGCCGGCTGGTGGACGCGACCGCGGCGGCGACACCCGCCTGCGACCGCGGCATGCCGGAGACGGCGGTGTTGGTGATCGGCGCGTTGAGCATGCCGAAGCCGAGGCCGAACAGCACGTACGCGACCATGAGCCGCCAGACCGGGGTGTGCGCGGTGAGGCCGGTCAGCAGCAGGGCGCTGAGCCCGATGGCGGTGCCGGCGACGGCCAGGGGCAGCCGCGGGCCGGAACTTCCCACGATCCGCCCGGACAGCGGCGCGCACACCGCCGTCAGCCCGGCCATCGGCAGGGTGAACAGGCCGGCGTGCAGCGCGGTACGGCCGAGCGCGTCCTGCAGGTAGAGCGTGTTGAGGAACAGGAAGCCGCCCAGCGCGGCGAAGCCGCAGATCGCGATGACGGTCGCTCCCGCGAACGGCGCGCTGCGGAAGAACCGCGGGTTGATCAGCGGTTCGGCGCGGCGCAGTTCGTACGCGACGAGGCAGGCCAGGACGAGGGCGGCCCCGGCGAAGCAGCCCAGAGTCTGCGCGGAGGCCCATCCGGCGGATGGCGCCTCGATGATGCCGTAGGTGAGCCCGGCGAGCAGCGCGCAGATCAGGATCTGGCCGACCGGGTCCATCGGGCGGGCGCGCGGCGCACGCGACTCGGGAACGAAGAGCGCGCACAGGACGATCGCGAGCAGGCCCACGGGGATGTTGATCCAGAAGATCGCCTGCCATCCGGCCGAGGCGACCAGCGCGCCGCCCACGACCGGGCCCATGGCCATGCTGAGACCGACGACGCCGCCCCAGATCCCGATGGCCCGCGCGCGTTCCCGCGGGTCGGTGAACGTGTTGGTGATGATGGACATGGCCACCGGGTTCATCATCGAACCGCCGACGGCCTGGATCACACGCGCGGCGACCAGCCAGCCGAGGCTCGGGGAGAGTGAGCACAGCAGCGAGCCGAGCGTGAACAGCGCGAGGCCCGTCTGGAAGGTGCGGCGCCGGCCGACGCGGTCCGCCGTGGAGCCGGACAGCATGAGGAGCGCGGCGAGCACGACGGTGTAGGCGTCGATGATCCACTGCAGGCCGGAGACGGAGGCGTGCAGATCGTGCTGCATCGACGGCAGCGCGATGTTCACGATCGTGTTGTCCAGGCCGACGATGAACAGGCTCATGCAGCAGATCCCCAGGATGAGCCAGCGCCGGCGCCCGCCCGCCTCCTGGCGAGGTGTACCGCTACGAACCGCAACACCATCAGTTATAGACATATAACCATTATTACCGCTAACTAACTGCACCGGGACCGCAGGGGTCGACGGAGGCACGGGAGGACGTACGAGAGGCCGGCCGCGCCGTCCTGGAGGCGCCGGTCAGAGGTGGTGACGCAGGCGAAGGGCGGCCGGGAAGGGGGCCAGGTAGGTCTGGTCCGCCGCCCAGGCGATGCCCTCTCCGCGGGCGTGGTGGCTCAGCAGCGCGACGGGGAGGCTGAGCGGGGCGTCGCCGCGGCGGTACTCCTCGATGCTCGCGACGATGTCGTGTCTCCGCGTGTCGTCGAGGACCTCGCCGATCTGGCCGAACACGTGCTGGAGCGCGTTCGCGTTGCGGCCCCGCGTGGCCTTGCGGGCCAGCGCGGCGTCGAACAGCGCACGGTAGGCGGCCTCACTCTCCTCGCGGGGCCGGTCGCCGGCCCGGGCGACGACCCGCCCCGCCAGCCGGTAACCGGCGGGATCGTGCGCGAGGATCTGGACCTTGTGGCGGGTGTGGAAGGCGACCAGGTCACGCGGGCGCCAGTCGCCCGCGAAGAGCTCCCGCAGGCGGGCACGCGCGAACACCCGCTCGACGAACGCCTCCCGGAGCCCGGCGTCGTTCAGCCGGCCCTCGTCCTCCACCGGCAGCAGCGGGTCCGCGTCGATCAGCCGCGCCGCGTAGACGCCGCGACCGCGCCGGTCGGCGGGCCGCCCGTCCCCGGCGTAGCGCGGGATGCCCCGGACGCCGCAGCTCGGCGACCTGGCCTTGAACACCTGGCCGTCGAGGCCCGAGGCCAGCGGCAGGGCGGCCATCGCGGCGGTGTGGTCGGCGGCCGAACTCCGGCCGACCAGGCGGTCGTCGGCCGTCAGCCGCAGCGTCTCGCGCGGGGTCCCCAGGCCGATCTCCATCTCCGGGCAGAACGGCACCCAGTCAACGTAGGGAGCGAGCTCGTCGGTGAGGAAGCGGCAGCGGCTGTGGCCGCCGTTGTAGCGGACCGGATCGCCGAGCAGACAGCTCGACACCCCGATCCGCGGCCGGCCGACCGCGTCACACTCGAGCGCCGCCATACGCCCACTGTATTCGGACCGTGACGGAGCCCCCGGCCGGTTCCCGCCGGACCCGCCTTCTACTATGCTTGTAGTAGTTCCCTCCGGATAGGCTCCGCATGCTCGTCTCCCTGCTGTTCGGCAGCGCCGCCCTGGCGCTCCTGTGGTACCTCCAGCTCGCCCCGATGTTCGTAGCCCGGCGGGAGCGGGGTCACAGGGCCACGACCGGCCGCGATCTGCCATCGGACGTCCCCCGCCCCGGAGGAGGAGGGCCGAACGCCGACTGAGCGCCGGCCGGGAGCCCCCGGGAAAGGCCGTGAGCGGCCGGCCGGGAACGAGGGCGATGCCGAGCCGATCCGGCCGCTGCATCCCGCGATGTAGGCCTACATCGCGCGGTGGACCTTCGTGACCTGCCGGATTCCTCCGTGAGGGCGACGATCCGGCGCGGTCCGATCCCTACCGTTTCCCCGTGACACCGTTGAACCTTCCGAAGGACCGATGATGATCGAGGCCAGAGGCCTGACCAAGCGCTACGGCGAGAAGACCGCGGTGAACGACCTGTCGTTCACCGTTGAACCCGGGATCGTCACGGGATTCCTGGGCCCCAACGGCGCGGGCAAGTCCACGACGATGCGCATGATCCTCGGCCTGGACCGGCCGTCCTCCGGCTCGGTGACGGTCAACGGCCGCTCGTACGCCGAGCATGCGGCACCGCTGCACGAGGTGGGCGCGCTGCTGGAGGCCAAGGCCATCCACACGGGCCGGACCGCCTACAACCACCTGCTCGCGCTGGCCGCGACCACCGGCATCCCGCGCCGCCGGGTCGATGAGGTCATCGACCTGGTCGGCCTGCGCGAGGTCGCCCGCAAGCGCGCCGGAGGCTTCTCCCTCGGCATGGGCCAGCGCCTCGGCATCGCGTCCGCGCTGCTGGGAGACCCCAAGACGCTGATCCTGGACGAGCCGGTCAACGGCCTGGATCCCGAGGGCATCCTGTGGATCCGCAACCTGCTCAAGGACCTGGCCGCCGAAGGGCGTGCCGTCTTCGTGTCCTCCCACCTCATGAGCGAGATGGCCCTGACCGCCGAGCACCTCATCGTCATCGGCCGGGGCCGGCTCATCGCCGACACCTCCGTCACCGACTTCATCGAGCGCGCGTCGACGGGCCGGGTCAAGGTCCGCTCCCCCCAGGCCGCCCGGCTGCGGGATCTGCTCGCCGGCCCGGACGTCACGGTGTCGGCCACCGAGGAGGGCACTCTGTTCGTCAGCGGGCTGACCAGCGACCAGATCGGCCAGATCGCGTCGGACAACGGCGTCACGCTCTTCGAGCTGGCTCCGCAGCAGGCCTCGCTGGAGGAGGCGTTCATGGAGCTGACCGGCGACTCCGTCGAGTACCGGGCACCCGCCCGCACCGCAGAGAGGTCCGCCGCATGACCACCGCCACCACGACCGTCCCGCCCGGCAGCGTCACCCAGGTCCGGGTGCTGAACTCCGAATGGATCAAGCTCAGGACCCTGCGCTCGACCTTCTGGTCGCTGTTCGCCGCGATCGTCGCGACCATCGGCCTCGGCATGCTCTTCAGCTGGGGCTTCGCCACCCGCGTCGGTGACCACCACCACCCCATCGGCGACGCCGCGACCATGGCGGTGACCGTCCCGCTGCGGCCGTACGTCATCGCCCAGCTCGCGGTCGGTGTGCTCGGCGTGATGGTGATCACCGGTGAGTACTCCACCGGCATGATCCGTGCCACGCTGTCCGCGGTGCCCGGCAGGCTCCCCGTGCTGTGGGCCAAGGCCGCCGTCTTCAGCGTGGTCGTGCTGGTCCTGATGGAGATCGTCTCGTTCGTGACCTTCCTCGGCGGCCAGGCGATCCTGTCCTCCCAGCACATCCAGGCCACGCTCTCGTCTCCCCAGGCGCTGCGAATCGTCACCGGGGTCGGGCTCTACCTCACGGTCGTCGGTCTCCTCGGCACCGCCCTCGGCACCATCATCCGCAGCACCGCCGGAGCCATCGCGGCGCTGTTCGGCATCCTGCTGGTCCTGCCGGTCCTGGGCGAGGTCCTCAACCTGACGTCCTGGGGCAAGCACATCACGCCGTACCTGCCGAGCAACGCCGGCGGCGACCTGCTCACGAACGCGCCCGATCCCGGGTCGCTCGGCCCGTGGACGGGCTTCGGGGTCTTCGTCCTCTACACCGTCATCGCCATGGCGGTCGCCGCGTACCTGCTCAAGCGCCGGGACGCCTGACCCTCGATGACCGACTCGCCCGAGATGGGCCCCGGCGCGCTCGCCGTGCGCTGGGGCCCTCGCGTCCGCGCGCTCGCCGGGAGACACCCCACCGTCGCCGACGGCGCGTTCGCCCTTCTGCTGTTCCTGATCGGAGCGCCGCACCTGATCAAGGACCCACCGGGGCACGTACTGCTCGGCTGGGTTCTTCAGGTCGCGCTCCTCGTCCCGCTGACCTGGCGGCGGCGCGCGCCGTTCACCGCGTTCACCGTGGTCGCGGGGATCGCGTTCGTTCAGTGGCTGGGCGGGGTGCTCCTCACCACCGGCGACCTGGCCGTGTTGATCGCGCTGTACTCGGTGGCGGCGCACTCGACGCTGCGCCGGCTGCTCGTGGCCGCGGGCGTCGTGGAACTCGGCGTCGCCATGGCCACCGACCAGTGGGTCCCGCGGGTTCACCTGTGGAAGGCGTTCGTCCTGCTGTCCGGGATGACCACGGCCGCCGCCGTGATCGGGTTGAACATGCGCACGCGCCGCGCCTACCTCGCGTCGCTGGAGGACCGCGCCGCCCGCCTCGAGAGGGAACGCGACCAGCAGGCCCAGATCGTCGCCGCCGAGGAACGCGCGAGGATCGCCCGGGACGTCCACGACATCGTCACCCACAGCCTCTCGGTCATGGTCGCCCTCACCGACGGCGCCGCCTACACCCTTCCGACCGCGCCGGAGCGGGCCGCCGACGCCGTGTCCAAGGCGTCGGAGATCGGCCGCCAGGCCATCGCGGAGATGCAGCGCGTCCTCGAGGTGCTCCGACAGGACGCGCCGGCGACCGACCGGCTCAGGCGTCCGCAGCCGGGGCTGAGCCAACTGGACGCGCTGCTCACCGAGGTACGCGCCGCCGGGCTCCCCGTGAAGTACGTGGTCACCGGACGGCCGCCCGCCATGGCCTCCGGAGCCGAGCTCACCATCTACCGCCTCGTCCAGGAGGCGCTCACGAACGTCCGGAAGCACACGCCGCCGGGAACGACGGCACGGGTACGGCTCGAGTACGCCGCGGAACAGGTGGACGTCGAGATCACCGATGACGGGTCGGCGGCCGCCGGCGCTCCGGCCGGCCGGCCGCGCGCCGGGCACGGCATCGCCGGAATGCGCGAACGCGTCGCCGTCTACGGCGGTCGGCTCCGGGCCGGACCGCTGCCCGACGGCGGCTGGCGGGTGCACGCCCGCTTCGAGCCGTCCCAGCTGGAGGTCAGCCGGTGATCAACGTTCTGCTCGTCGACGATCAGCCGCTGCTGCGCATGGGCTTCCGGCTCGTGCTGGAGACGCAACCCGACATCACCGTCGTCGGCGAGGCCGGTGACGGCGCCGAGGCCCTCGCCGCGGTGGCCTCGCGCTCCCCCGACGTGGTGCTGATGGACGTACGGATGCCGGGCATGGACGGCCTGGAGGCCACCGAGCGGATCGTCCGTGACCACGCCGCCTCGCGCGTCCTCATCCTCACGACGTTCGACCTGGACGAGTACGCCTTCGCCGCCCTCCACGCGGGCGCCGCGGGCTTCCTGCTGAAGAACGTCCAGCCCGCCGAGCTGATCGCGGGCATCCGCACGGTCGCCGCGGGCGACGGCGTGGTCGCGCCCCGGCTCACCCGGCTGCTGATCGAGGCGTTCACCCGCCAGAGTCCCGCGCGGCCGGGCCCGGCCGACGACCCACGCCTCGGCCGGCTCACCGACCGGGAGCGCGAGGTGCTGATCGAGATGGCGAGGGGCCTGTCCAACGCCGAGATCGCGGTGGCGCTCGGGCTGTCCGAGGCGACCGTGAAGACGCACGTCAGCCGCATCCTCCCCAAGCTCGGCCTCCGCGACCGCGTCCAGGCCGTCGTACTCGCCTACCAGACCGGGCTGCTCCGGCCCACCTGACCATTCCCCGACCGTACGAGAACACGAGAGGACAAGGTCGACGAGCCACATGGCGACGAGTCAACTGCGCAACAGCCCCCGCGCCGTCACCCGGCGGACGATGAGCAAGGTCCCCGAGGTGACCGCGTACTTCTGGATCGTCAAGGTCCTGACCACCGGCATGGGCGAGACGACCTCCGACTACCTGGCGCACCGCCTGGGTCCGATCGTCGCGGTGGCCGCGGCGGGCGTCGTCCTCGCGGCGTCGCTGGCGCTGCAGTTCACGGTCCGGCGCTATGTCGCCTGGATCTACTGGACGGCCATCGTCATGGTCAGCGTGTTCGGCACGATGGCCGCCGACGTGGTACACGTCGTCCTGGGCGTGCCGTACGTCATCTCCACCGCGTTCTTCGTCGTCGCCCTCGCCGCGATCTTCGCCCTCTGGTACGCGAGCGAGCGGACCCTGTCGATCCACAGCGTCGTGACGCCGCGACGTGAGCTGTTCTACTGGATCACGGTCATGACCACCTTCGCGCTCGGCACCGCCACGGGCGACATGACCGCGGTGACGGTCCACCTCGGGTACCTCGCCTCGGGCGTGATGTTCGCCGTCCTGATCGCCGTTCCGGCCGTGGCCTACGGCCTGCTCAGGATGAACGCGATCGCCACCTTCTGGGTCGCCTACGTCCTCACCCGGCCGCTCGGCGCATCGTTCGCCGACTGGCTGGGCGTGTCGCGCGCCCGGGGCGGCGTCGCGCTGGGCACCGGCCCGGTCAGCCTCGCCCTGGCGGTGGTCATCGTCGCGTTCGTGGGCTATCTGACCGTGAGCCGCAGGGACACCACCGCCGGCCGGCGGGGAGCCCACGCGTCCGGGCGGCGATCCGCCTGAGCACCTCGCCCTGAGTTCCCGGACTCCCGGTTCCGGCTCGCCGGCACCGGGAGTCCCGGTGACGCCCCTCCGGGTTCGGCTCCGGCCGGTCAGGTCCTCCAGGCGTCGGTGATGGGGCTGCGTGCGGCGCTCTCCCCGGCGTGCGGGAGCCCGTAGGCGTCCTCAATGGTCCGGAGCACGCGGTAGTGGTCAACTTTCTCCGGGTACGTCCCGGGCTTGACGGGGCCGCCGGCGAAGATGGTGGCGATCTTGTTACCGGGACGGTTGTCGTTCTCGTCGAAGGTGACGATGAGCAGGCTGTCGTGGGTCCGGGCCCACTGCGCATAACCGTCTAGATTCTCCCGGACCCAGGCGTCCCCGGTCTTGACCGGGCAGTTGTGCATGTCGTCGCACATGTCCGGGATGACGAACGACACCGTGGGCAGCGCGGAATAGTCGGACGGGAAGTCGGCGAAGGACCGGCTGACGGCGTCCGGGAGGTCGGGGAAGTCCGCCCAGGGAACGTGCTTGCGGGCGTAGTTGCCGGTGACACAGGCGGTCCGATCGAAGGCCGGCAGCGCTTCGGCGAAACCCGCGAAGGTCAGCCCGGCCGCGGACAGTTCCGAGGCGAGGTTCGGGGCCGTGTAGGTGTGCGGGCAGGAGTCGTCGGTGAGCCCCTGGGTGGACCCGGAGAACAGCGCCAGGTAGTTCGGCTGGCTCGGATGCCGCACCGCGTAGGAATTCGTGAACAGCGCACCGGACCGGGCCAGCGAGGTGAGATACGGCGCGTCACGGGCACCGACGATCTGACGGTCGGACTTGTTCTCCAGCACCACGACGACCACGTGCGCGGGCTGTGGCACCGAGGCGGCCGTCGGATGCGGGCCGGCGGCGTGGGTCGCCCCGCCGTCACCGCAGCCGGCCGCCGGCGATGCGGCGAGGAGTGTCGCCGCGAGCAGCAGTGCGCGGCGGAAACGCCGATCCTTCACGACCGACCTCCGATGCCGGGACTTCTACTACCCGAATAGTAGCGTCCGGCGGTGCGTCACCCGTCTTCCTCCTGGCGCAACAGCCGCTGCAACAGCACTTCGTCCTCGGGCGTCAGTTCGGAGACGAAACGGGCCAGCACCGCGGCCCGGTCGCTCCGGCGGCTCAGCAGGTCGTGCATCGCGGTCGCCGTGTGAGCGGCCTCGTCGACGTTGGGCGAGTAGACGAATCCGCGTCCGGCGCGGGTGCGCGTCGCCAGCCCCTTGCGATGCAGCCGTGCCAGGGTGGTCATCACCGTGGTGTAGGCGGGGGCACCGGGGAGCACGGCCTGCACGTCTCCGGGGCTCATCGGCCGGCCGCCGTTCCACAGGGCGGCCAGCACGGCGTCCTCCAGCATGCCGGGAGGCCGCCGCCCCGGGTCCTGTTCCTTGGTCACGTCCCGCTCCAGACACCTCAGGTATTACCCCGATAGTAGATCAGGGCCGCCGCCGGTGCCGCACCCCCCGGACCGGTGCCCTCTTCCGGACCCATAATGAAGGGCATGGTCGTCGCCGTCTGGATGCCGCTGCTGATCCCCCTGCTCGCGGTGCCGCTCGTCCGCCTTCTGGCGGAACGCCTGGCGCCCCGGCCGGCCTCCTGGCTGCTGGCCACCACCGGTGCCGTGCTGTCCGCCTGCACGATGCTCGCCCTCGTCCTGCTGACCGGCGCGGGCCTCCTCCGGCTGGACTTCGTCGCGGCCGCCGAGCACCTGTCGCCGCCCCTGCTGCGCCGCATGTCGCCGACCCCGCCGCCGCTGGCCTGTGCGGCCGGTCTCGCCCTGGCCGTCACGATCGGCGCCGCGGGCCGGACCCTCTGCCGGCGGGTCACCGCCCTTCTGCGGGCCGCGAACACCGCCCCGGCCCGGCGTGGTGACCTCGCCGTGCTACCGGACGACCTCCCGGACGCCTACGCCGTGCCCGGCCGCCCCGGCACCATCGTGGTCACGACAGGCATGCTGCGAGCCCTCGACGCCCGTGAACGGGAGGTGCTCCTCGCCCACGAGCGCGCGCACCTGTCCGGCCGCCACCACCTGTTCACACTGGTGATGGACGTGGCGGCCGTCCTGCACCCGGCGTTGCTCGCGCTCCGCGCGCCGCTGCGCTACCACCTCGAGCGCTGGGCCGACGAGTCGGCGGCGGGCGCCGTCGGGGACCGGCGCCTCGTCGCCCGCGCCATCGCGCGGGCCGCCCTGGCCAGAAGACGGGCGCATGCACCCGCCGCCCCGGTGGGGGCGCTCTCCGTGGCGGCCGGGCCCGTCCCCCGCCGCGTCGCGGCGCTGCTGGCCGCTCCGCCGGCGAGACGCTCGCGGCTGTTGCCCGGCATCGCGGCGGCCCTGGCCGCCTGCGTCACGCTGTCCGGCGCGGGAACGCTGGACGCCGCCACCGACCTCGGAGGCAGCGTGGAGGCCGCGGAGACCCACCAACACGAGACGGAGGGCCGTCACCGCCCCGAGACCGTCCTGGCGAACCCGGGCTCGCTCCGTACGGCCGGGAAGGCCGCCTGAGCTCGGGAAACGGTGCCGGGCGGTTCGGGCACCGGCCGGCCGCCCCCTCCCCGGCCGGCGACCGGCGGTCGGCGGTCGCGCCGACCGGTCCCGCTCAGTCCCGATCGGTGGGGAGGAGGGTGCCGAGCGGGCCCAGGTCGAGGTTGAGGTCGGCCATCGACAGGCCGAACCGCTCGCACAACTCCTCCATCGCCTCTTCCAGGCGCATGAGCGTCACGCCGATCTTCTCGACCTGCTCGTCGGACAGATCGCCCTGGTCGACCCGCCGGATGCACTGACGCTCGACCAGTTGCCGCACGAGTTCCACCACGGTGAGCACCAGTTGCGCCAGGTCGCGCTGGACGGTCTCGGAGTCGGCCTCGATGCGTCGGCCCCCGCGGCGCACCGGAGCGCCCGCGGGATGATCGGCGCCGGCGGAATAAGCCGCGCCCTCGGGATGCGCGGTGCCCTCGGGGTGAGCGCCGCCCGGGAGGTGAGCGGCGCCCGTGCGGTCGGCGGCGTTCGGGTCCTGCGACCAGGAGGGGAAGGGCTCGTTCACCGTGGCCTCGTCCCCGGCACGTCGGATCGTCGCGGCGCGATGACGTCGTCGCCGCCGACCGAGCCGATCAGTACCCGCAGTGAGATGCGCACAAGATCGACGTCGGCGATGGACAGGGTCAGGTCGCCGCTGATGACGACGCCGCCGGCCAGCAGGCGGTCGAGGAGGTCGACCAGCGCGACGCGCTGTGCCGGAACCCCGCCTCGCGCGGCCGGCATACGCTCGGCGGAGCGGTCGACCGTCACGCGGTCCCTCCCGTCCCGGATTCACTGATCGTGAAGGAGTACGGCGCCCACGGCCCGGTGAGCTGAACGTCCAGCTCCGGGTCCCGAAGCGCGGCGACCGCGGCGGCGAACTCCTCGCCTCGCTCGTCCTCGACCAGGTAGGCGCCGTTCAGCACCATCCAGTCGTCCCGGCCGGACAGCTGCGGGTCCTGTGCCCGGTGGTGCCGGCGCGCCACCGCGATGCCGGTCAGGACCGAGTCGATCCGCTCGGCCCGCGAGGCCGCCCGGTGCCACGCCTCCTCACGCGTGCGCAGATTCGTCCGGCGGCGCTTCAGATACGCCGTCCCCGGGCGCTCCGCCGCGCTCTCCGGCGGTTCGCCGGCCCCCGCGTCATCCGGTGCGGCCGGGCGCGCGGCCGCGAAGACCTTCACGCCCCACTCGCGCCGTCCGGCCACCCGCGCGAGGACCTCGGTGAACTCCTGGGCGCGGTCGCGCAGGAGCCGGTGGATCTGCTCGTCGCCCCGGTAGACGGTCACCAGCCGTACGGGAGCGACGGGGCCGGCCTCCGCCATCGCCTCGACGACCTGATGGTGGGCCCGCGCCGTCGCCTCCAGCCAGGTCAGGTCCTCCAGGTTCCGCTTCAGGGCGGCCTCCCCGAACTGCGCGAGCGGCACCGTCCCGACGTACGCGACGAGCCCGGCCTCCGCGATCGTCCGGACCGGCGCGCCCAGCAGGCCGGTCGGTCCCGGGGGCGGGGGCGCCCCGGTGTCCCGTGCGATGGCGTACAGATACGTTCCGGTGTCAGTCACGGCGGCGCTCCGGATCGACGCGGCGGCGTTCGCCTTCTTCGAGGCGGCCGCGTTCCCGTTCCGTACGCGGCGCGTCCACGGCCCGCCGCCCGTGCCCGCCCTCTTCCAGGTCCGCGACCCGCTCCCGCAGCCGGCGGTTCTCCTCCTCCAGGCCGCGCCGGTCTCCGGTCAGCCACGGGTCGTGCTCCCACCAGTCGATCCCCAGCTCGCGCGCGGTCTCGACCGACACGATCAGCAGCCGCAGCTTGATGGTGAGCAGCTCGATGTCGAGGAGGTTCACCTGGATGTCACCGGCGATGACGATGCCCTTGTCGAGGACGCGCTCCAGGATGTCGCCGAGGTTGGCGCCCTCGCGCGCGCTCGCCCCGGTCCCGTACGGCGTGATGTACCCGCCCCGCGGTCGGTCCGGTGTCATGACGCCTCGCCACGGCCGCGCGGGTACCGCTGGATCCGGCGGTACGCGACGAGGCCGCCCTCCTCGTCGACCTCGACCTCGTACAGCGCGAGCGTGTCCGAGGAGGAGGGGACGCGACGGGCCTCGAGCAGTTCGACACCGGCGACCCAGCCGCTCTCCCCCGGCCGTATCGCCACCACGCCCTCCGCGGACCTGCCGGTGAGCGCGGTGATCTCCCGGAGCGCGGCGTGCGCCGCCTCCCCGGCGGACAGCCGCGCGGATCCGGCCGTCACCGCACCACCGCCCCCTCGCCGCGGCGCCGGTTCGTCCTCCTCGTACCCGGCGGCCTCGTCGTCGGCGTCGTACCCGGCCTCGTACTCGGCGCCGCGGTCCTCGTCCATCTCGTCATCGAGCCGCCGACGCGCGCGTTCCGGCCGGTCTCTGCGGCTGACGGACACGGTTCCTCCCTTCCGGCGGGACGGCCGGAACCCGCTACGGGGCGCCGGTGGCCCGGCCGCCGATCAGCCGGCCCAGGATCTCCTGCTGGGCCTCGGCCTCTTCCTCCTCGGAGATCAGACCGGCCTGGCGTCGCCGCTCGATCTCCTCCAGCTGGGCGCGGATCGCCATCGGGCTGTTGAGCTGCTGGTCCACCTGCTGCTCGATGAGCTCGCCGAGCTTGATCACGCCCTGCACCGGGAGGAACGGCAACGTGAGGATCGATGAGACCAGGCCCATGGCTCAGGCCCCCGTACTCGGTGTGATGACGAAGTCGTACGGCGCCGTCGGGCCGAGCAGGCGGAGGTCGACCCGCCCCTGCCACTCTTCGGCGATCTTCGCCACGGCCCTCTCGAACTCGGACCGCCGGTCCGTCTCGACGAGGAAGGCCACCTGGACCGCGTCCTCGGGATGGGTCGGCCGCCGCGGGACGCTCGCCTGGGCGTACTCCGAGAGCGCCTGGGCCGCCCACTGGGTGTCGGCGTCGCGCTTGGCGGAGATCGCCTGGTTGATGAACTCGCCGAGCCGGATGCGGGCGTCGCGGGTGAGCTCCTCCGGACGGTCGCGGATCTGCTCCAGCAGGCCCGCGGCGTCCGGGTTCTCCGACATGATCTCCCGGAGCACGGCGCGCTCCTCATAGCGCCCCTTCACGATGTACTCGACCCGCCCCTCGATCTCATCCAGGGCCGCGAGGAACTGGTCGTGGTTGGCGGCCAGCAGTTCCCGCTCCACCGCCTCCCGGCTCGTGAGGACCGCGCCGAACCGCATCGGCAGGACGGGGACCTCCACGGCGGCGCCGTCCAGGAGCCGCTCGTGCGCGGTGAGGTCCTCCGGCCGGCCGATCGGGCCGCCCAGGTCGATGTCGCTGACCAGTGCCGCGATGTCCCCGTGGCGCACCAGGTCGACCTCGTGGTCCCGCAGCCCGCGGGCGTCGGGGGTCAGCTCCACGTCTCCCGGCAGGATGCCGTACACATAACAGCCCGTCTCCCGCACCTCCTGGGCCGGGCGGGTCCGTCCAGGTGCCGTCATCTCACTCCTCCCCCGATCGGCGCCGCCGACGCGGCACCGCCCGCTCGGCGTCGTCCATGCCCACGAACTCGCGGAGCTTCTCGCCGACGCCCTCGATGGCGCCCCGCGTCTTGTACTTGGCACCGCCCTCCTGCAGGTCCCTCATCAGGCCGGGGATCCCCTGCTCCTCGGTCTGGGTCAGGTCGAGGCGGTTGGCCGCCTCCGCGAACTGCAGGTACGTATCGACGCTGGCGACGACGATGCGCGCGTCGATGGTCAGCACCTCGATGCCGACCAGCGACACCCGGACGTAGGCGTCGATGACGAGCCCCTTGTCCAGGATCGTGTCGATGACGTCGGCCAGGCCGCCGCCCGATGGGCGTCCGAGCCCACCCCCACCCGCCGGCTGTACTGCCGTGGTCATGGTCCCCCCAGTGGTTCCGTCGGTAGCCAGTGGTTCCGCCGGTCGGCCGGTGCCTCCGCCGGTCAGCCGCGGCGCTCGCGGCGTGTCGAGCGCTCGGGCCGATCCCCTCGCCCGGTGTCGCCGCGCCGTCCGCCGGAGGTCACGGGCTCGCGGCGCCCGCGCTCCCCCTCGCCGGGCTCCTCCTCGCCGTACTCGGGCTCCTCCTCGCCCTCGTACTCCTCCGCGTACTCGCCCTCGTACTCCTCTTCGCGCCCGCGCTCCGGCTCCTCCTCCTCGCGCGGGGCTCGCTCCGGCCGGCCTTCGGCCTTCCCCTCCTCGCGCATCGCGGTCTCGTGGTCCTTGACGACCTTGCCGTCGCGGATCTCGCCCCGCCATCCCTCGATCTCGTCGGGGCGCAGGACCGCCTGCGTCATGACGTGCCGCCGGAAGTGCTTGAACTCCAGCCGCGCGCGGCGTCCCTGGGCGCGCCAGAGGTTCCCGGTGTGCTCGAACAGTCCTTGCGGGTGGTACTCCAGGACCAGGGCGATGCGGGTCATGTCCGGCCCGATCTCGCTGAAGGCCACGGCGCCGTCGACGTACCCCTTCGGCCCCTTGGACCGCCAGACGATCCGCTTGTCGGGGATCTGCTCGATGATGGTCGATTCCCAGGTGCGATGCGACCAGAAGACCTGCGCCTTCCACTCGACCTTCTCGTCACTCTCCTGGTGGACGTCCTCGACCTTCTTGGTGAAGGACGGGAAGTCCTCGAACTGGGTCCACTGGTCGTAGACGAGCCGCAGCGGGGCGCCGACGTCCAGGGTCTCGACGATGTTGGTGACCTTCAGCTTCTTGCCCCTGCCGCCCTTGTCGCCCCCGCGCAGCTTCTGTTCCAGCTTGGTCTTGGCGTACGCCTTGACGGCGGCGAGACCCGGAGCGAGCCGCTCTCTCAGCGAGCCCTTCTCTCCCCCTCCGGCCAGGGCGGACAGCACCCCGCCGCCCGCGCCTTTCGCGAGACCGGACAGCACCCCGCCGCCCGCGCCTTTTGCGAGACCGGACAACAGGCCGCCCCCCTCGCCCTTGACCAGGCCGGACAGCAGACCGCCGCCTTCGCCCTTGGCCAGGCTGGACAGCAGGCCGCCGCCGGCGCCTCCCGTCAGAGCGGACAGCAGCCCGCCCTCGCCGCTCTCCGAGTAGTCGCCGAGCCGGTCCGCGGTGCCCTCGATCCGTTCGAGCAGGCGCTTCGCGGCGCGGGTGCCCATGGCGGCGAGCAGGTGCTGCACCTCGCCGAGCAGCCGGTCGGCGTGCAGGTCCTTCAGCAGGTCACCGCCGGGAAGCTCCTCGGTGGTCCGTTTCAGTGGATCGGTCACCGAGCGCGTCGCGTCCGTCATCGGGGTTCACCTCCGGGTACGCCGGACGGGTGGCCGTCCCGGTTCGCTCAGTGGAGCCTCCCGACGCGGCCGGTCGGTCTCCTCTTCGTACTCGTCCTCCGGCTCCGCGGGGCGGGAGGCCGAACGCCGTACGCCACGCGGCCGGTCGGCGCCCTCATCCTCGGCGTAGTCCCGTTCGGCGCGCGGCCGTTCGACGTCCTCGTCCTCGACGTCGTGGGCGCGTGGCCGGCGGCGGAAGGCGGACGGCCTGCGGATGGCGGCGGGCCGGCGCCTCGGCCGTTCTTCGGGCCCCTCGTCGTAGCGCTCCTCCCCGCGGACGTCCCGCTCCTCGTAGGGCTCCTCTTCCTCCCGCTCCCGGACGCCGCCGGGCGTACGCGGCGGCTGCAGGAGGGCTTCGGTCCGTCGCTGAAGGCGGTCGCTGAGCGCGTCGATCTGACTGCTGGCGGCGGTGACGGCCGCCGCCTTGCCGACCTCGACGAGGCGGCCGCGCACGGCATCGGTAAGGTTCTTGACCTCGGGCGAGGTGTTCAGCAGGTTCGTACCCTGCTTGACCAGGCTCGCCGGGTTCTTGGCGATACGCCCCGAGGCACCTGCCGCAGCGAGCGTCAGCGCGAGCCTCATCTTGCGCCGGCGGCCCATGAGGTATCCCGCGCCGACGGCCAGGGCGATCCGCAGTCCGTCCTTCATGATCGTGTCCCCCTTCGGCGCCCGCAGCCGGAGCGGGTGCCATGCCCCCATCCGCCCCGACCGGCCCGTCGGCCCCGGCCGCCCCTACTGCCGATATCACCGACTTCGAGCGTGAAAACGATCAATATGTAGGTCTGTTACCGATCGCCCTACCCTTACCGTCGTCCACAAAACCCGCACGCCAGGGACCTCGACGCCGCCTCAGTGCGGCCCGGAGGCCCTCGGAGAAGGCCGGAAGAGGGCCCGCGGAGAGGTCCGCGCGGGGCCCGTGGGAGCGGTGGGCCGGAGGGGCGGACGACCGGTCTCGAGCGGTCCGATCGACGTGTGGTCCCGAGAACGGCCGGGTACGGCGCTCAGTGAGGCCGTTGCGGTGGCTGGGGGCCACCGCCTCGACGGACGGGGAGAGTGGACGCCGGCGAGGGCGCCCATACCGACGAATATGGGGATTTGTCATGACTATGCCGATGAGGCGGCGTGGCAGAGGGGGCCGACTGCACGGGATGGAGCCGACCGGACTGCTGCACCGGGATCCCTTCGCGGACGTTCAGGAACTGCTCAACCGGATGACCGGGCTCATCCAGCCGCCCATGGAGGCCGAGGCCGAACGCCCGTGGGTGCCCATCGCGGAGATCGACGAGACCGACGACGGCTACGTCGTCCGGCTCGAGCTGCC
Organism: Actinoallomurus rhizosphaericola; assembly: GCF_024055675.1. Classification (NCBI taxonomy): domain Bacteria; kingdom Bacillati; phylum Actinomycetota; class Actinomycetes; order Streptosporangiales; family Thermomonosporaceae; genus Actinoallomurus; species Actinoallomurus rhizosphaericola. The sequence continues at coordinate 147,768 of NZ_JAMXMW010000017.1, forward strand.
GGGCATCCTGCCGGACGACATCGACGTCGGCATCCGCGACCGTGAGCTGTGCGTGAACGGTGAGGTCCGGGAGGAGACCGAAGGATCCAACGCGCTGCGCGTACGGGTCGGGCGCTTCCATTACCACGCGTCGCTGCCGTCCGACGTCGACGAGGACAACGTCGAGGCGAAGCTCGAGGAGGGCGTGCTGACCCTGCGCATTCCGAAGGCGCAGCGATCCCACGGGCACCGCGTCCCGATCACGGGTGGACGCACGACGGGCACGCCGCTCGGCGGCGCGGAGACCACCGGCACGCCGGCCGAGGGCATGGGCACCACGGGCATGCCGGCCGAAGGACAGGCCACCGGCATGCCGGCCGGAGGCACGCACACCGGAGGCATGCCGGCCACCGGGGCGACGGAGTCCGGGGGCATGCCGAGCGAGGGCATCCGGCCCGAGCGCTGAGCGGGGACTTGAGGCCGGACGGCTCCGGCGGACCACCGCGCCTCTGTTCCGTCACGACGACCACCGCTCCTCCGCCCGCACGACGGTGCCCGGAGAAGCGAGGTCAGAGAAGGCGACGGTGGTGGCCGTCGCACTGTGGGCTGCCCTCCAATCGCCGGGCGGCAGGGCGTAGGGTCGGAGTTAGAGCAGGTCGGCGGGCCGGCGACAAGGTTACGGCGGCCTCCCGGCTTGGAGACCCTGTCGGCAGGAGTCGCCGGTGTCCGAACATCTTCTCCGCGATCGCCGGAACGCGGAACACGCGCCGGCCGGTCCTCTCACCCGCTCCCACGGCCGTGACCCGCTGCCGCGGAGCGGCGCCGGGCGGCCGCGTTGAACGTCGGTGATTCCGCCGGTCTGTCGGTGGGCGAACGGGTTCTGGCCGGCACGCTGCGGGAGGCGCGATGCAACCCGCCGAGCCGGCTTGCCGACGTGGTGCTGGACCAGGCCCGGCCGCTGGGCATCACGCGGGTGGTCGTCTACCTGGCCGACCTGCAGGAGACGGTCCTCGTGCCGCTCTCCTGCGGCGCGGACGGCGGCGCGGATCCGGACCTCGACGAGCAGGTCGACATCGGTGATCCGGACGTCGGCGTGATCGCGCCCGTGCGCGGCACGGTGCGGATCGAGGGCACGGTGGCCGGGCTGGCCTACCGGAGACTGACCGTGGTGACGGCCGAAGAGTGCGACGCCTCAGGGAATCTGACCACGATCGACGCGCCGGTGCGGCGGCATCGGGTGTGGCTGCCGCTGGTGGACGGCACCATACGACTCGGCGTCCTGGAGCTGACCCTCGATCACCTGGACGAGCAGGTACTGCAACGGTGCCACCTGCTGACCGGCGTGGTGGCGCTCCTCGTGGCCAGCCACGGCGTGTACAGCGACGGTTTCGCGCGGCTGCGCCGGCGCGAGCGCATGGAGCTGTCGGCCGAGCTGGTCTGGGCGTTCATGCCGGGCCACACCCTGGCCACCAAGGACTTCGTGATATCCGCGGCGGCCGAGCCCGCCTACCGGCTCGGCGGAGACGCCTATGACTTCTCCACGATGGATTCCGCCGTTCACATGACGATCCTCGACGCCGCCGGGCACGACCTGGTGGCCGGGCTGGTCGCGTCCGTGGGCCTGGCCTCCTGCCGCAGCACCCGCCGGGCCGGCGGCGACCTGGCCGAGATCGCGACGGTCGCCGACAGCGCGATCCGCGAGCACAGCCCGGAGTGGCGGTTCATGACCGGCCTGCTGCTGGACCTGGAGACGGAGACCGGCCTGCTGCGATGGGTCAACTGCGGCCATCCGCCCCCGCTGCTGATCCGCAAGGACAAAGTGATCAAGGAGCTCGCGCGGACCCCCGACCCGCCCATGGGGCTGCTGGAGGGCACGCGGCCGCGAACGCACCGCGAGACCCTGCAACCGGGCGACCGGCTGCTGTGCTACACCGACGGCGTGACCGAGGCGCGCACCCGCAACGGCGATCTGTTCGGGGTGGATCGCCTGGCCGACACCATCCTCCGCACGGCCGCGGCCGGCATGTCCACGCCGGAGGCGCTGCGCCGGCTCGTCCACGGCCTCCTGGCCGAGCACGACGGCCCGCTGGCCGACGACGCCACGATCATGCTCGCCGAGTGGCGCCCCGCCACCCCCGGTGGCGCCATCCAGCTGACGCCCCATACGCTCCCCGTGCAGCGTCCGGACCGTCAGGCGCCGCTTCGCGGGTCGTACGAGACGTGAAACCGCCGGTGAGCGACCGTGGGCACGGTCCGCTCACCGGCGGTTTCGACTAGCTCCGCCTAGTTCCGGCCATCGACCGTGAAAGGCAGTCTGACCCGGGCCGCCGAACGGGCGCCGGCCAGCGTGATGCTCGTCGCACCCGGCTTCGCCGTCCCCGGGACGCTGATGATCGCGCCGGAGATCACGCCGTCGCCGTTCGCGCGCACCCTGATGGAGGCGAGGCCGGCGCCGAACGTCATCGTGACCGCTTCGTTCGGCGCGAACCCGGAACCGTTGACCGTGATCGCGGTGCCGCGCGGACCCGAGGTGGTCGACAACGTCACCTCCGGTCGGTACGTGCGCGCCACCGGCCGCTCGGTCACCCGTACGGTCGCCGTCGCCGGTGTCCGTGAGGACGCGCCGACAGCGGTGACGGAGTACCGGCCGGGCTGGGCGCCGTCCGACGCCGCCATCGACGTGTTCACCGCGCCCTTCGCCGAGGCCTCGACCGTGAGGCTGCGCGCCGGGCTGGTGCCGAGCTTGACGGTCACCTTCTCACCGGCGGCGAACCCGCTGCCGGTGACGGTGATCGGGTCACCGGGGGCGGCCGACGCCGCCGCCGAGATCGTCGGCTGGGACTTGGCACGCCCCACGGTCACGGTGAACGTCTCGGTGCTGCTCGACAGCGTGTCCCACACGGTGACGTGCACGGTGTACGTGCCGTCCTGCGCGTACTTGTGCTGTCCGCTCATCGCACCGTCCGAGCCGACCGTGACATCCTCGGGAGCCGTGCCGTCGCCCCACTGGACACTGGCGTGGTAGCCCGTCGAGTCGGGAACGCCGCCCTTGACCGAACCGAGGTCCGCGGAGAGGACCTGACCGGCGGTGACCGTCTGGTCCTTCGGAGCGGTGGTCGCCAGCGCGGCGGCGGGCGTGCCGTCGTCGGCGATGGCGAACACGTGGATCCTGCCCGCCGAGCCGGGGTCGCCGGTCTGCGTCGGGAGGGTCACCGAGACGAGCGTCTTGCCCGCCGGGACCTGGTACGGCGCGGTGGCGAACAGGAACGGCTGCGCGCCGTCCTTGTTCGTGCCGAGCAGGCGGTACGCGGACCTGGCGACGATGATGTTGCCGTAGGACGGCGTGCCGTTGGGGTTGCCGCCCAGCGTCCAGTCGCTCATCTGGATCGGGATGTTCGCGGTGCTGCCGTCGCTGAACGTCGCCGTCGCGGTCGTGCTCTGGTTGCCCTGCGTACCGGCGCCGATGAACGAGATGCTCTTGGCGTCGGCGGGCAGGTTCAGCACGACCTTACGGCCGTTCCCGGTCGCGTCGTCCGGCTGTCCGGCGGGAACCGCCGGCAGCGTGAAGTGCAGCGCCGTTCCGGGCACGTCGTGCCGCTCGCCCTGGGTCACGCCCGCCGCGGCCAGGGCGGCACGCGAGTACGCCCACGACTTGGCGTCGCAGTTGGCCGCCAGAGTGCCGTCGTCACCGATGCAGACGGTGTCGAACGCCGTGGTGAGGCTGTTGCTCGGCGCGTACGCCACGTCGACTCCGGCCGTCGCCACGCCCTGACCGGTGCCGTCGGTCACCGTGACCTTGGCCTGGTAGTAACCCGGCTTGGCGTAGGTGTGCGATCCGCCGACGCTGTAGACGCCCCGCGAGCTCAGGGTCACGGTGCCCGCGGTGGCGGGTGAGCCGTCACCCCAGTCGACCGTGGCCTTGTAGCCGCTCGCGGTGCCCCCCGTGACGGACGCCAGCGACGCGGACACCGCGACACCGGACGTGGCGTGCACGCTGCTCGCCGGAGTGACCGCGATGTCGCCGCCACCGAGCTGGACGTCGCCGCCGGCGAGCAGCTCGATCTCGGCGAGGTTCGTCTGCGCGGCGCCGGTCGTCTTCGTCACGACCAAGCGGAACTGCGTGAACTTCCCCGGCTTGTCGATCTTGAAGGGCCGGGTCTGGTTCCGCCACGTGAACACCTCGCCGCTGCGCCGGTCGAGGGTGGCCCAGGTGATCCCGTCCCGGGAGCCCTGCAGCTCCCAGTCCGACGGGTCTCCCGCGCTCGCCCCGGAGGTGAGGGTGTAGTACGTCGGCTGTTGCCTGCCGCCGTGGACGACCCAGGTCACCTGCGGCGTACCGGAGGCGAAGGTCATCTGCGTGGACGACGAGTCGTCGAACAGCTTCGACGCGTCCTGCCCGCCGGTCGCGGTCGCGGTGCCGAGACCGGGGCCCGTGACGTCCTGCAACGGCTGCGGCACGTCGTTCTTCTCGGTCAGGGACGGCGGCGCGTCCTTCTTGCCGGTGCCCCAGGCCGACGGGTTCGGGCCCATCCGGAAGTCGATCGTGCCGCCGTGGGCGAACACGGACGAGTCGATGGACGTCTGCTTCTGCTTCTCCCCGTTGACCTTCACGCTCTGCACGTAGACGTTCTTCGTGCTGTTGTCGGGCGCGTTGACGACGATGTCGCCGGTCTCGCGGTGGACGGTCATCCGGGTGAACTGCGGCGAGCCGATGGCCCAGTTGGACGAGCCGGCCTGCAGCGGGTAGAGGCCGAGCGAGCTGAGGATGTACCACGAGGACATCTCGCCGTTGTCCTCGTCACCCGGGTAGCCCTGGCCGATCTCGCTGCCGACGTAGAGGCGCTGCAGGATCTCCCGCACGATCGCCTGCGTCTTGGAGGGCGCGCCGGCGTAGTCGTACATGTACGGGATGTGGTGCGACGGCTGGTTGCTCATGCCGAGCTGACCCATGCGGACCGCACGCGCCTCGAGCATCTCGTGGATCGTGCCGCCGTACCCGCCGGGGTGGTCGGCGTTCTCCGGGGTGGCGAAGAACTGGTCGAGCTTGTCCTTCAGCGCCTGCTGCCCGCCGTACAGGTTGGCCAGTCCCATGCCGTCCTGCTGCGCGGTGAACGCGAAGTTCCACCCGTCGGTCTCGGTGTAGACGCCGCCCCAGTCGAGCGGGTTGCCGGCCGTGAAGGTCCCGGCGGCGTTGCGTCCCTCGAAGAACTTCGTCTTCGTGTCGAAGAGGTTGACGTAGTTGCGGGCGCGCTGCAGGAAGTACTCCGACTCCTCCTGGAGCCGGGCGCGCTGCGCCTTCGGCGTGGCCGGGTCCTTGGCCAGGGCCGCGCCCATGTTGCCGATGGCGTAGTCGTTGATGAAGCCTTCCAGCGCCCACGACACCGACTCGCCCGTGGAGGTCGGCGTGTAGCCGAGGAACAGCCCGGTCTCGATGCCCTTGCGGCCGACCGCACTGCGCCCGGACGCGACGGTCGCGTCCTTGACGATCGCGTCGTACGCGCCGAGCGGGTCGGGAAGCTTGACGCCGTTGAGGTACGCCTCGGCCAGCGCGTCGTTCGCGCTGGTGCCGGTCATCAGGTCGGCGTAGCCGGGCGAGGACCAGCGGGCGATCCAACCGCCGTCGCGGTACTGCTGGGCGAACCCGTCGGCGATCTTGGCCGCGATGTCCGGGTACAGCAGCGAGTACGCGGGCCACACGGTGCGGTACGTGTCCCAGAACCCGTTGTTGACGTAGATCTGCCCGTCGACGATCTTCGCGCCGGTCTGCGTGGCGGTCGACGTGCCGGTCGCCGCCGACACCGGGCTCGCGTACTGCCAGTGCGGCGCGGTGGCGGTGCCGGTGTTCTCCGACTGGGAGTTCGGGTACAGGTTCAGCCGGTAGAGGTTCGAGTAGAGCGTCACCAGCTGCGTCTCGGTCGCACCCTGGACGCCGATCCGGCCGAGCCGGTCGTTCCAGGCCGCGGTGGCGTCGGCGTGGATCCGGTCGAAGCTCTTACCGGTGACCTCGAGGTCGAGGTTCTTGTGCGCCTGGTCGACCGAGATGAACGACGTCGCGATGCGCAACGTCACGTCGTGCGTCGCGGAGGTGTCGAACGTGGCGGCGGTGGCGGTGGACGCCGTCGGCGCCCGGTCGAACGTTCCGTACACGAACATCCGGCTGCGACCGGCCGACAGTCCGCTTCCGTTGTCGACCCAGCCGGAGAACGTGCCGTCCGTCCCGATCGTGAAGGTGCCGTTGTAGAAGACGAGGCTTCCGGTGGCCATTCCGGACGGGAAGGAGAACTGCATGATCCCGCCGTGGTCGGTCGGCGACATCTGCGCGGTCATGCCGTTCTTCATCGCGACGCGGTAGAAGTCCGGCCGCGCGATCTCGTCGTTGTGGCTGAACGCCTGGGCCCGGGCGCTGGGCGCTCCGGTGAGCGACCCGCCGGCCGGCACCGGCATGACCGACATCTGGTTGCGGTCGCCCATCCACGGGCTGGGCTCGTGCGAGATCGCCAGTCCCTGCAGCGTCGGCAGGTTGGCCGCGTTGTTGTTCTGCTGGTAGGCGTACTCCCACGAGTTGGATCCGGCGTCCGTGACCGGCGTGAAGAAGTTGAAGTCGTTCGGCAGCGCCGTGATCGGCAGGTTGTTACCGCGGGAGAACGAGCCCGAGGCGTTGGTCCCGCGCCGGGTGTCGACGTAGTCGGTCAGGCTGGAGCCGTCGATCGGCGCCGGCTCGGCCGTCACGGTGACGTCGTCGAGCCAGCCCTGGAAACGGGTCGACGCCTTGGCCTGAGGGTCGTCGTACGCGAGCAGGACGCGGTCGATCGTCTTGCCCTTCGCGACCTCGCCGATGTCGGACTGCACCGCGTTCCACTGGTCGGCGTAGAGCACCTTCGAGGCGCCCTGTCCGGCGGCCGTGAGCGCGTAGCCGTGCTGGTCGACGGGCGACAGCCGGCTGAGGTAGCTGCCATCGGTGAAGTGCAGGTCGACGGCCGCGTAGGTCGACGGGTACTGCGTGTCGCCGCCGGTGAACTCAGGGAAGATCTTGTAGGACAGCCGGGTCTTCGGCCCGACCGGGATGTTCACGTCGAACAGCTTGTCGGTCGCGTACGAGCGGCCGGCCGCCTGGGCGCCGCCCGAGTAGCGCAGCGAGGCCGTCCCGGTGAACCCGGCTCCCGGCTTCATGTTGTAGCCGCTGACCGGACCGGTGCCGACGACGCCGACCATCGGGGTGGCCGGCGGCTGCGTGTTCGAGCCGTCGCTGATGTTCCAGTCGGCGAGCTGGACGAGCGAGTCACCGGAGTTCGCGGTGACGTTCAGCCGGTAGTAGCCGTAGGCGGTCGTGTTCGTGAAGCTGTAGACGTTGGTGGCGAACCGCCCGCTGAAACTCTGCCCTGTCCGTTTGTCCAGGTCGGTCCAGGTCTTGCCGTCGTCCGACCCCTGCAGGACGAAGTCCTTGGGATCGCGGGTCGGCGCGTCGTTCGCGGAGGTCAGCGAGTACTTCACGACCGCCGCCGGCTTGGCCAGCTGGTAGGTCGCCCAGCCGGTCGGGTTGAACGCCAGCCACTTGGTCGACGGGTTCTCGTCCTTGAGGTTCGCGGCGATCTCGTTCGGCGGGTTCTCGGCGCTCGCGGTCACCGCGCTGACCTGGCCGAGCAGGCTGCCGGGCAGTCCGCTGGGGCTCGATCCGCTCAGATTGCCCTGGACCGGGTCGCCGCTCGCGTCGACCTCGGCGGTGCTCGTCGCGGGTTGCGGATCGGAGGACTCGAACGAGGAGCTGAAGTCGCCGGGCGGCGCCGCGGCGCTTGCCGAGGGTGCGATGGCGAGCAGCGACACCGGCATCAACAGGGCCGCTGCCGCGGCCAATCGTCGGAGGGACAAGGGGGCACGGAGGGGTGGAGACGCGTTGATGGCAGGGCCTTTCGACTCGATAGGCGCCGGAGCGCCGAACGTCGGGGTGCGCGAGGGAGCGTGAGCGGGCCTACCGAGTACGTGAGCCGGGCTTGCCGTACGTCGGTGTGAGCGGGGGCTAGCGCGGGCCGACGCCGGGAGAGGGTCCGTGGAGCCGCGGCGACCGCCGCGACCGCTGCCGTGAACAGAAGCGCGGGTATTCAGGCATGCGGGAACTCCATGGGGGACGGCGGGTTCTGCGGAGGAGCGGCACCCGAATGAAGATCACGGCTAGCGTGATCCTCGAAGACAACGTTGTCAAGATCGGCCCATGTAACCGATTCATAACCGTCCGTCCGACTTTTCCGGTTTCTCTGATCGGGCGAGGCGAACGGGTGACGACGACGGCGCCTCCGCCGCCGACGGCGAGGCCGTAACGGGCAGGTTGACCGAGGCGGCCTGACAAGGTTGTCAACCGAGCCGAGGCGCCCCGGTAGGGTTCGTCGCATGACCGGCGACATCGGCCGTACGAGGCGGCCCACCATGGTCGACGTGGCGAACCGGGCGGGAGTGAGCCTGAAGACCGTCTCGCGGGTCGTGAACAACGAGCCGAACGTCCAGCCCGACCTGATCGAGCGGGTGCTCGCCGCCGTGGCGGAGCTCGGCTTCCGCCGCAACCATCTCGCCAGCTCGCTGCGCTCCGGGCAGGCGTCCGCCACGATCGGGCTGCTGATCGAGGAGATCGCCAACCCGTTCTACGCCACGATCGCCGGAGCCGCCGCCGAGGTCGTCCGGCAGCACGACATGATGCTCATCATCGCCAGTTCCGAGGAGGATCCGGCGCGCGAGCGGCAGCTGCTACGGGACATGTGCGCCCGCCGCGTCGACGGGCTGCTCGTGGTGCCGGCCGGGTACGACCACTCGTTCCTGCGCACCGAGGTCGAGCTCGGCACTCCCGTGGTCTTCCTCGACCGGCCGGCCGGCGGACTGGCCGCCGACACGGTGCTGCTCGACAACCGCGGCGGCGCGCGGGCCGGCGTGCGCCGGCTCGTGGAGGCGGGCCACCACCGGATCGGCATCCTGCTCGACTCGGTCGGAATCCACACCATGAGGGAACGGCTCGACGGCGCGTACGACGCACTGGCCCCGGCCGGCGCGCCGTACGACACCCGGCTCGTCCGGGACGGCATCCGCGATCCGGCGGCGGCCGCCCGGACCGTCGCCGACCTGCTCGACCGGCCGGACCCGCCGACCGCCTTCTTCGCCCTGAACAACCGGATCACCGTCGGCGTGATCGAGGAGCTGTGCCGCCGGGGCAGTGACGCCGCGCTGCTCGGGTTCGACGACTTCGACCTGGCCCGCCTGGTGCCGTACCCGCTGACCGTGATCGCCTACGACACGCACGAACTGGCCCGGGTCGCCACCGAACTGCTGTTCCGCCGGATCGAGGGAGACCGCTCCCTGCCGCGTACGGTGGTGCTCCCCACCGAGTTGGTCGCCCGGGGCGCCCCTCCGCGCTGATCGACCCGCCGGCGTACGAGACGCGCGTCGAGGGAGGCGATTTGCCGTGGAGCCATCCGGGCGCGACCGAGGACGCCGCGGAGAAGTTCATCCGGCTGCGCGAAGCCCTGGTCCCGCACAACCTCTACGGCGATGACGTCCTCGTCGCGCCGATCACCACCCGAACCACAAGAGCGGCAACGGCTCGGTGTCGGTCTGGTTCCCGCCGGGACGCTGGACCGGCTACTTCACCGGCCGGACCTACATCGGTCCGTCCAGGCAGACGATCACGGCCGGCCTGGACACGATGCCCATGTTCCTCAAGGACGGTGAGCGGAGCCGGCTGGAGCTACGACCCGCAGGCCCGAGCCCTCACCGTCCGCTCCGACCCGATCACCACCCGAGCCGACAACACCAGGATCGCCCACGACTGACCCACCGGCCTCGGCCTCGAGCCACGACGGCCGGTGAACGCCGAAGCGGCACGGGGCGCGGGGCCGGATCCCGGCCCGCCCTCCGTGCCACGCTCACCTTCCGATCAGGCTTTGCGGGCCACGGCTCCGTAAAGCCAGGTGCCGGCCTTGGCACGAGGACGATCTCGTTGGTCGGAGTCGGGGTTCCACCGGTCGATGGTGACCAGCCCGGGCTCGACCATGTCGAACCCTTCGAAGAAGCCGGCGATCTCCTGCCGGGGACGGAAGTAGATGGGCGTCGGTGTGGTCGCGTAGACGGCCTCGATCTGCTCGACCGCTGAAGAGGAGTGGCCTTCGCCGGTCACGTGAGTGGCGGCCAGATAGCTGCCCGGGGGAAGGGCCGCACGCAACTCCTCCATGACCGAACGCCGCTCCTCCAGGGTGAGGAAGTGGATCATGGCGATCATCAGTACTCCGACCGGAGCCGTCGGATCGAGCAGCCGGGTGGTCTCCCGGTGGCCGAGCACCTCGCCGGGGCGACGCATGTCGCCCTGGACCACCGTGGTGCTCTTGTCCCTTCCCAACAGCGCCCGGCCGTGCACGAGCACCACCGGATCGACGTCGACATAGACGACCCGGGCGTCCGCGGCGATCTCCTGGGCGATCTCATGGGTGTTACCCACCGTCGGCAGCCCGGAGCCGATGTCGAGGAATTGCCGGACACCACGCTGGGTCATGTAGCGCACCGCGCGGCGCAGGAACGAGCGGTTCTCCAGAGCCAGTTCGCGGATCTCCGGCATGGCCTGCGCGACCTGCTCGGCGGCGGCCCGATCGACTTCGAAGTTGTCCTTCCCTGACAGATAGTAGTCATACATCCGAGCGACACTCGGCCTGGTGACATCTACCGTAGGGATTCGGACATCCTGCGAATCGGGCACGCTCGGCCTCCAGTCAAGGTTAGATGGTCATCTTAGTGCCGTGTCAATCAACGTTGGTCGTGGAGTGACCGTTTCGGTCGACCGTTGCTTTGGGCGAGCGACTCCCCCTGCGGCATGCGCACGCGCCCGCCTCGGCGGGTTCTCGACGCCCCGGGCATCGGGTGCCTGAGGTGAGCCGGTGCAGCCACGGCATCGGACGGTGGGAAGAGGGCGGCGGGGACGAGCGTTGTGGCGGTCGGCGTCCGACGATGCGGACGTCATCGACGGAAGGACCCCGATGACCTACGAGGAGTACCAGCGCGGACGGATGTTCTTCGACGCCCGGGACTACGCCGAGGCGGGCCGTATTCTCGCCCCGATCGTCGAGAGCGAGCCGGACAACCGGGCGGCCGTCGAGCTGCTCGGGCGGGCCTACTTCCACAGCGCGCAGTTGGGCCGCGCGGAGCAGACCTTCCGGCGGCTGATCGAGCTGGACCCCGCCAACGGCTGGGCGTACGAGGCGCTGGCCCGCACTCTCGAGCGGCGCGGCCGCGCCGACGAGGCCGCGCCGTACCGCAATCTGGCCCGCGCCATGGGCACCGACCCGGCCGACGAGGTGGCGGTCTTCGTCTCCGCCGCGAACCTCGCCGACTGACCTCACTCCGGGCCGGGCCTCGGACGCCGCGAGTCGGCCGGCCACGGGACGGGTCACCGCCCATGCCAGGGCGTTTCTCAGACAGGCGATCGGTAGAATCCGCCGATCGCCTGCCTATTTCTTCGCACCGCGACTCTCGACGCTCGACTGCGAATCGGTCTCCCCAGAGCCTTCGAGTTCGATTCCGGTATCGGCCATCAGGAGGTCTCGCGGTATGCAGTCGACGGCCAGGATCCAATAGGAGCAGGACACTGCGAGCGAGCGCAGCAGATCGTCCCGCCGGGGTGTCAGGCGACGGATCCATTGCCGGAGATGCATCGGGCCTCCCCTGTCCACCGCTGGACCGGCCTACTGTGCGCCATCGACGGCGTCCGCCATGGTGTTCAGGATCTCGCCCAGGATCGCCGCCGAGGTGGCGAAATTCAGCCGTGCGAACCCGGCTCCCCCGGGCCCGTAGTTCTCACCCGAGCTGAGCGCGACTTTCGCCTTCTCCTTGAAGAATGCGGCCGGCTCCATCGCCATTTCGAGACGGCGGCAGTCCAGCCAGGCCAGGTATGTCGCCTGCGGCGGGTGGTACCCGATGGCCGGTGCCCACGCCGCCAGTGTGTCGGCGATCAGGTCGCGGTTCTCCCCCAGGTGATCCATCAGCGCGGCCAGCCACGTGCCGCCCTTCTCCCACGCGGCTCTGGTCGCCTCCACGCCCAGCACGTCGAGGACGCCGAAGAGGTCCGGTGGGCACGCGTCGAGGGCCTCCCGGAGCCGGGCCGAGCCGACGTGCGCGACCGCGCAGCGCAGGCCTGCCATGTTGAACGCCTTCGTGGCCGAGGTCAGGGTCACCGTCCGGTCGGCGATGTCCGGCCCCAGGGAGGCCAGGGGGACGTGCCGATGCGGTGAGTAGGCCAACTCGGCGAAGATCTCGTCCGCGACGACGAGCATGTCGTTCCGCACCGCGATGTCGGCGAGAGCCTGCAACTCCGCCGTCGTGTAGACATGCCCGGTGGGGTTGTGCGGGTTGACGATGATCAAGGTGCGGCACCCGGCCTTCGCCACGTCCTGCTCCAGCCGGGCCGGGTCGAAGCCCCAGTCATCGCCGGTCCACTCCATCGGGCTGAAGATCGCCCGCCGACCCATCATCGTGATCGACTTAAGGATCGGCGGATAGTTCGGCGTGTGCAGGGCGATCGCTTCTCCTGGCCGCGTGGTCAAGTACAGCACGACTTGTATCGCCTGGATCAGGTCACTGAAATTACGCACCCAGTCGGGCCTGGGCTGCCAATCATGGAGTTCGGTCATCCGCCGCGCGAACGGCTCGGCCAGCGGACTGAGTCCCATCCAGTTCGACCAGGATGGATATCCGAGGTCCCCGCGCCGTACTGTCGCATATATCGCCTCTCTGATCGGCTCCGCCACGGGGAAGTCCATGTCGGCTATCCAGGCGGGGAGTACATCGTGCCCGGCCCGGCCCCACTTGACGCCCTCCTTGCTCCGGAGCCACGACATGTCAAGGTGCTCAAATCCGAAGTCGGCCGCCACGGCACTTGGTTCGCGCATCGCTTCGCCTTTCCCGACAGATCATCATAATCATCGCTTGGATTATCACGCGGCCGGCCGGCAGTGGCATCATTTCCGCGAACAGCACGGGGTGTATCGGCTTTATTGAGTGGCTGCCGCATAATCTTTACGCTGAGTTCTTCGGCGCTCCGGATCCGGACCAGGGCCCGGCGAGGCGATCCGGGTGAGCCGGTGCGGGGCCGGCCGGCCGCTCAACCTCGAAAAGTTCGCGGTTGAGCAGCCCGGGCGCGGTCGGCGAAGACCCGCGCAGCGCGCCCGCCAGCCACGACCTGCCGCGCCCGAGCGCTCCTAAAATATATTGCAGTCTCCCGTCCTTCGCAGCCCGTGAAGGCAACGTCCCTGACAGCCTCGATGTGCTTGGCCGATCAGTACGCGCATCGCTTCATTGACTACTGTTTCTTAAAGTGTTTGTCTGATCCCAAGCGAGCCCGCCCACTAGCCCACGATCGGAGAACACCATGACGGTGACAGACCAGGGAGTGCAGACCGACGGCCCCGACACCGGCCCGCTGCTGGCCGAGTACCGCGCCATCGTCGTACCGGCCGCCGCCGAATTCCTCGACAACCGCATCAGCGCCGATCAGCTCCGCGAGCGTTGGCGCAATTACTACTTCGACGCCTTCCGCCGCTACGACCTCACCGTCGAACGATCGTGGCGCGAGGCGTCCGGCTCAGACGGCCGCATCACCTCCGGCCCGCCCACCGCGGACCCGCAGCTCACCACTCCCCTCTCCCACTTCCCGGTGAGCATCGCCCACAACAACCTCGACCGGCTCATCGAGGTGCTCGTCGCCGAGCTCGGCGACCAGACCGCGGAGCACACCCAGATCCACGAACGCCTGGTCGACTACGCCACCATCGTCAGCGAGCTCGAGGCCCTCATGGCGTCGCTGGCCGCCTAGACGGAACGCCAGTTCATCCAGTTCGGGGCAGGCCCGCAGCCTGCTCGTCCGCCTTGTCCGCCGCCCGAGCCGGGCGCGGTCGAGACGGCTCGGTAGCCGGCCCGCGACCAGCCGCAGAGATGCGAGGAGTGCACCGATGACTGCAGTTGGTTCTTCTGGTTCTTCACCGAGGAGCCGGGTTTCTCTCCGCGGTGTGCGGCCGGTCGGGACCTTCGCGGCATTCGGGATCGACGCTCACGGGCGCCGCCTGGGGGACATCAGCGCCCGGCCCGGGCGGCCGGTGGCCGCCGGGCGCGTTCCGTGGCGGGGGGTCGGGAACTGATGCCCGACCTCACCGCCCACCCGATGCCCGGGTCCGCGCACGCCGGAGCGCCGGAGCTCGAGCGGCTGCGGGCCGCGCCCGTCTGGTCGGAGGAACTGGTCGCGACGGCGGGACTCCCCACCGAGCACGCGACCTTCGTGACGGTCGGCGGTGGCCTGGCCGGCTTCACGGTGGTCGACACGCTGCGGATCCGCGGGCTCGAGCCGACGCGGATTCGGGTGGTCAGCCCGCAGCGCCGGCCCTACGAGAACCTGAGCCGCCTGATCAGGACGAGTCAGATCCGCGACGACGACCCGCTGCGCTCGGACTCGGGGGCGCGAGCGGACAACATCTGGGGGTTCCCGGGGTACGCGGTGCAGGAGGCGATCCGGCGCCGCACCATCCGGCCACTGTGGAAGGTACTCGCAGAGCCGGTGGCGGCCGAGTTCTACAACCCCTCGCCCGGTCAGGTGTTCCGCGGTCTCGACCGGGAGGCCGGCCGGATCGGCTGGGATTCGATGCTGGCCCCCGGGCAGGCGGGACTCATCAGGCGCGGTGCCGAGGGCGGCTTCTTCTGCCTGGTGCACCCCGCGGATCACTCCCCTCCGTATGTACTGCGCACCCCTTACCTGCACCTGGGGACCGGGTACCCGGCGCTCGGGTACGCGCCCGGGCTGATCGAATACCGGCTGCGCCACCAGGAGTACTTCAACGTGGTCAACGCCTACGAGCCGCACGAGCACGTGTATCAGGTGCTGCGGCGCCGGCCGGGGACGGTGCTGGTACGCGGCGCGGGCATCACCGCGTCACGAGTCCTGCAGCGGCTGATCGACGACCGTGACCGCTCCGGCCAGGCCGTACGGATCCAGCACCTGTTCCGCGATCTCGCCGAGCACCCGCCGGGCCGGCGCGGATCGAGCCCCGCCGTGGAGCACGGTTGGCGCTACCAGGCGTTCAGCTTCCCGAGGTCGGCGACGTCCGGGCAGCACCGGGAACAGCTGGCCGGCATGAGCAGCGCGGAACGCGCCGCCTGGATCACCGCGATGGGCGCCACGACCACGGCCAAGCGGCGTCACTGGCAACGGCAACTCCGCAAGGCGCGGTCGGAGGGCTTCTACCAGGCGCTCAGTGGAGAGATCACGATGATGGAGCCGTCCGGCGACCGGCAGGTACGGCTGGTCATCGCCGGCTCGGCCGAGGACGATCCGCTGCGCCTGGACGTCGACTTCCTGATCGACTGCACCGGAATGAGCCCGCAACTGCGGGACAACCCGCTGCTGGCCGACCTCATCGACAGCGGCGGCGCGGCCGTCAACGCCTTGGGCGGCCTCGACGTCGGGCCGCATTTCGAAGTACGCGGTTCCGGCGGCGAACCGGGTCGCCTCTACGCCTCGGGCGCGATCGCGCGCGGCGGCTACCTCGCGCCGGTCGACTCGTTCGCGGGGCTCGTCGACGCGGCGCTGCTCATCTGCGACGACCTGGCGGTGCGAGGGGTGTGCGCGCGGCTGGGCCCGAGGCGCTCGGTCGCTGCCTGGATCAAACAGCTGGCCCGCCGAGTGCCATGACTCCAACGCTGAGAGGTCGACTTCAGACGCGGCTCTTCCTGGCCGCCACCGTCGGAGTGCTGTGGACGGCCATCATCTCGCCCTTCCTGCCCGAGCCCCCTGGAGTGACGACCGGCATGTCGTACTCCATGGCGTTCGACAGCCTCTTGCTGATGGCCGTCTACGGGCTGGTGTGGGAACACCTTTATCACCGCCTCCAGCAGAGGCGCTGGGACAGGGACTGGCCATCGGTCTTCGCCCTGCTGACCGTGCTCAACGAGGCGCTCCTCGTATGGCTGCTGGACCACCTCTTCCCGGTGATGTCAGGCCCCATGCCGGGCATGTCGGGTTCCTCGTTGGCCAACGCGGGCTCCCTGGGGCTGGACTCGCCCTATCTCGCCGGCTTCGTCGTCCACATGGGTACGACGTGGGGGCTCATGTGGCTGTTCGGCCAAGGCCCGATGCGCGTCATCTTCGTTCGCTGGCGTTTCGAGGGCGGCCTGATCGTGCACTCCCACGTCCCGGATTCCGCGGTGCCCGGCGACCGGCCCGCGATCTCCCGGCCGGAAGGCGCCGGCACCTCCGAGGCAGGGGTACGGGATGCCGTCCCGGGCACGGCGGCCGCCCGGCTCACCCTCCGGCCCCACACGGGCCTCGCGCGGGTGAACGGGAACCCGACGTCCGCGTCGAGCGGGGATCTGGTCGAGGGGAACATGTGCGACCACGGCCACTTCGGCCATCCCGGGATGCGGTACTGCATGATCTGCGGGGGGCCGCTGCCCCAGCTGAACGGGACGCGCGTCCTCGGCCGGCGTCCGCCGCTGGGGGTCCTCATCCTCGACGACGGCGTGACGCACGTCCTCGACGGTGATGTCAGGCTGGCCGAAGCGGATGGGCCCGGGCCCCTCACCGCCGGGCACCGCGATGAGATACCCGCCGCGTCCGCCCTCGCCGACATCCGGCTGGCCGGGTGGCAGCCTTTCGTGTCGAGCGAGCTCCACCCGATCGCCCTGGCGCTTCCCGGCGGCGGGGACCTGCACATCGCCCCCGGCGCGTCGGCCCGGCTGATGCCGGGCACGGAGTTCACGGTCGCGGCCCGCCGGATCCGGTATGAGAGCCCGTACCAGCCTGTTGAACCGGCCTCGGCAACCGCCGACCCGTACGCCGGGGCGGTGTCGGAGGCGGATGCCGCCACGTCGCCGGCCGCGGCAACGCCCTCACGACCAGCTCCGCAGGTTCGGCACACCCTCCGCGGCTAGCTCGACGGGCGGCAGGACCGCCCCCGAACCGAGCCGCCAAGCGGCCCGAAAGAGCAACAAATCCGGAAAATGTACAGTCCGAATCACGGGCCCAAAGCCCTGGCAGCGCCTCCGGCCCCGCCTCTAAACGGGCACTCTTCAGCGACCGCACCATATCCGCAGCTCAGCCGCGCTTTCCATTCTTTACGGAGAGTGATAACATTCGGCGCGGTTTGTCAATGGTCAGCAGTAGTACGCCGCATCAGTGAAAGGTGCACAAATCGCCCTAATCGAATAAGAGCGACTTATGCACAATACGCGCACCAGCCATGGGCAAGATATGCCGAGGTGACACGGCTCCCGGACAGGCACATGCGTCCTGATGGCGAATCGTGCCCGCGGAGCAGGTCAGGAGGAATCAGGTAGTGGGCACCCCAGGTCCTTTGCACGATCCGGCACCCGTCACGGCAGAACCCGACCCGCGGCGGTGGCGGGCGCTGGCCGTTCTCGCGGCGATGCAGTTCATGCTCGTCCTCGATGCCACCGTGGTGAACGTCTCTCTCCCCAAGATCCAGCACGACCTGAGCTTCTCCCGTCAGGCACTCTCGTGGGTTCCCAACGGCTACGTGCTGGTGGCCGGCGGGTTCCTGCTGCTGGGCGGCCGCCTGGCCGACATGTTCGGGCGCCGGCGGATGTTCCTCATCGGTGTGATCGTCTTCGGGGTGACGTCGGCGGCGTGCGGTGCCGCCGTCACGTCGTCGATGCTGGTCGCGAGCCGATTCGCGCAGGGAATGGGCGAGGCGCTGGCGGGCCCGGCGGCGCTCGGCATGATTCCGCTGCTGTTCTCCGACTCCCGGGAGCGGATGAAGGCCGTGGGAATCTGGGGCGGCATCGGCGGCGTGGGCGGGACGCTCGGCCCGGTGATCTCCGGGTTGCTGACCGACGTGGACTGGCGGTGGATCTTCTACATCAACATCCCCGTCGTGATCTTCGCGCTGATCATGGCGCCGCGCGTGCTGCCGGAGAGCCGGATGGCTCGCGGAGGCCACTCGATCGACGCGGCCGGAGCCATCACCGTGACCGGTGGCGTCCTGGCCATCGTGGACGGCATTCTGAATGTCTCCTCGCATTCGTGGGGCTCATGGCAGGTGCTCCTTCCGCTGATCGGCGGGATATGCCTCCTGGCCATCATGGTCGCGATCGAGAGTCGTTCCTCCGATCCGCTGGTCCCGTTGCGGTTCTTCAACAATCGCACCCGGGCGACGTCCAACGTTCTGACCGCGGCCTTGTTCGCGACGTTCGTCAGCTACGCGTTCATGCTGACCCTGTACATGCAGCAGATACTCGGCTATTCCCCCTTGAAGACCGGGCTCGCGTACCTGCCGCTCGGCCTCGCCTTCGGCGCCGGGATCGGCATGAACACCGCGTTGATGCCACGCCTCGGCGTCAAGTTGTTGCTGACCCTCGGCTTCATCGGCACGGCTGCGGGGATGTTCGTAGCGAGCTACATGCATGCCGACTCGTCCTACGCCGGCGGGCTGCTGGCCGGCCTGATCGTGGTCGGCCTGTTCACCGGGATCTGCCTCCCCGGCCTGATCAACGGCGCGCTGCACCAGGTCACCGGCCAGGACTCCGGCCTGGGATCGGGGGTGCAGACCGGCATGCAGCAAGTCGGCTCGGCACTCGGCCTGTCCATCTTGCTCACCATCGCGCTCCGGCATGCCGCCGACCACATCCGCACGGGGACGCCCGTAGCGGTGGCACAGACCGGCGGATACACGCTGGCGTTCCGCGTCACCGCCATCGTGCTCGTCGTCGCCGCCGTGCTCATCCTGGTGCTGCTGGAGAACGTGACCGCCCAGCCGCGCACCGCGCTGGCCGAGGTCTCACCGGACCAGGTGGACTCCTAGAGACCGCCCGGCCCGGTGCCCCAGGCGGTGCCCGGCCGCGCTGGCCTGTCCGCGGCCGACCTTCAGCACCGGGCTCGCTCCCCCAGTGTCGACAGGTCGTCATCGGCGGCACGGTAGTCCCGCCACGACGTGAGGAACCGGATCAGCCGGGAGATGTCACGCAGGTTGCTCATCGGCCCGAGTGAGATCCGCAGGGCACCGCCGGTGGGCAACCGCATCGCGCGCCGATATTCGTCCGCCGTGGCCGGCGCGGGCCGCTGTCGCCCGGCTCGAAGCAGGTCCTCGGGGTCGAGCGCGAAGATCGTCTCGCCGACTCCCGGATTGCAGAAACAACCTGCGCGCAAGGCGATTCCGCTGTGGGCCGCGCTCGTCTCCACCGCCCGTTCGTCGACGAGGGCTCCATCGGTGTCCAGCAGGTTGAACGCGATCGTCGCACCCCGGTCCTTCGTGTCGGCGGGGCCGTAGACCACGCAGACGGGAAGGCCGTTGCCGTGGCGCAGGGTGCGCATGACGTCCAGCAGGCGGTCCATCAGGCACCGCAGCCTGGTCCGGACCGCGTCGCGGCCCAGACTCTCCCGCACGTAGTTCAGGCCGATCGTGACTCCGAGCACGCCCGTGAAGTCGGGCGTCCCGTCCTCGAAGCCCTCTGGCGCGGCGGCGGGCGCATGCCATCCGCCCAGGGCGCTGGACGCCACCACGGTTCCGCCGGAGAACCACGGACGCCGCAGCTCGGCGAGCGCGTCATTGCGGGCGACCAGGCACCCGAGCCCGGTCGGCCAGCCGAATATCTTGTAATAGGACAGCGGGACGAAATCCGGTTTGTCGCTGCTCAGGTCGAGGTCGGAGACCGCTGCGTACGCCGCGGCGTCGAGCACCACGCGCCAGCCACGCGACCGGGCCTCGCGGATCCAGCCGAGCGGATGCTGAACGCCGGAGAAGTTGCTCTGCGCCGGATACGCGAACAGCGACGGCAGCGTGCTCCCGCGGTCCAGAGCCTCGACCACGGCGGCCGGATCCGCACGCAGATCCGGCCGCAGCGGAATCATCTCCAGGGCGGCACCGCGCGCGGCGGCGTATTCGCGGATGCCGAGCACGGAGTTGTGGTTGTCCTGCAACAGCGCGAACCGGGACCCCGGCCGGAACGGGAACGCCTCACCCACGAGCCGCAGGGCGCCGGTCGCGTTCGCGGTGAAGATGACCGAGTACTCGTCGGGGTCGGCGTTCAGGAACCGGAGCGTGGCCCGCCGGGCCCGCCGCATCGCTTCGGAGGAACGCCGCGACGGAGCGTTCTCCGAATGCGGATTACCCAGGGTCTCCTGGCACAGGAGTTGCTGAAACGCGGCAACCTGTGACCGCCCGGGAAGGCCGCTACCGGCGTAGTCCACATAGACCAGGTCCTGATCGTCGAGCCGGGCGAAGTCGTCCCGGCGGATCCGGTCGAGATGCCCGGTGGTGAGGTACTCCGGATAAGTTCGCGAGAACTCCGCGAGACTGATCTCTTGCTGCGTTTCAACTGTCACGGCAGATCAGCTCACCGGGAGGCGCCGGCCTTGGAGGCCCCCTCAGCGATCATCTTCGCCATCCTGGAGTACCCCTGAGCGACGACCTTCTGCGCCACCACGTCGTGGAAGTGGGGGTCCTCGGGGATTATCGCGTCGAGGCCATCGACGTACCGGTTGAACATGGAGAACGCCGCGGCGATCAGCACGGCGTCGTGGATCTCGACGTCCGTCGCCCCGGCGTTCCGCGCCGCGTCGACGTCGTCCTCGAGCACCGAGCGGCCGCCGATCCGTACTTTTTCGGCGATGCGCAGCAGAGCCTTCATCTTGGCGCTGATCGGCGCATCCTCCGGCGTCGCCCGGACAGCGCGCACGAGATCACGGCCGTCCTCCATCTGGATGGCCGCAATGGTGAAGTGCCCGTCCTGGCAGAACTCGCTGCGGTTGCCCTGGGAGACGTAGCCGGCGATCATTTCACGCTCGCCACGCGACAGCGAGTTGTCCGCGCGAAGCAGCACCTCGCAGAGTTCGAGCATCGGCACCGCCGTTTCCGGCCGGAACTGAAAGAGCCCGAAGATTCCGGGACTGCCCTCGGCTACGGGAATGTGGGGCATGATACCTCCTTGATATCTCCACGCCCGCCGCCGCCGTCGTGGGCGGCACCGGGGCCTCGCCATCAGTAGAACACTTTAAAAAAAGCTAGTCAATTACTGATGGCTCGTTCAGCGCCGTAGGCGGGACCGCGCGGAAAAGGGCAGCGGAGAACTCCGCTGGAACTCAGGGCAGGAATCCCTACGACGCGGTTCTCCCGGAATTTCCGCCGACCCGGAAGGCCGTGGAATCGAGCCGCGTACTCCGCCGGCGGCTCGACGCCGGCGGCTCGACGCCACAGGAAACGGCGGCCGTCTTGCGCGGGAATACCAGATCAGCCGGCAGCGCGCAGCGTCCGCAGGCCGGCGTCGAGCGCGCGCAGTGCGGCGCCCACGGCGGCGGCGACAGTGATCTCGAATATCTCGTCCTCGCCGTGGCCGGCCGCCTTGAGGTCCTCGATATCCGAATCCGTCACCCCCCATGACTCGTCCCTGACCTTCGCCGCGTACGACAGCCAAGGCTCAGGAAGCGCTCCTCCAGTGGCCGCGGACCTGCGCGTCGCCGAGTCGGTCCGGCCGGGCCCCTCGAACACCGCTTCACGCAGATCGGAGATGAGGCGTGAATACTTCGCCGCGATGGGCTCCTCTTCGTCGCGCATTATCTCCCTTTCACCGCAGCGTGAACGCGGGGAACCGGTACTTGAACTGGTGGAGCGCCCGGGTTCCCTTCGTGACCTGGCCGTCGAGCAGCTTGAAGTCGAATGCGTACGCCAGGCGGTCGACCGCATCCCAGATGAACGCGACATGCAGCGCTTCGGTCACGGCCTCGTCGGAGACTCCGAGCGCCCGCGCCTCCGCGAGATCGCTCTCACCGACCGAGTCAGGAGAGCGCGTCACTTTTTCCAGGAACGGGAGAACGGCCCTGAGCTCCGGCCGCGCCGTGTCGGCATCCGCCGCGTCTATCTCGCCGGTAGACGCGATACTGATCATCTCGGTATGGATGTCTATGCAATACTGGACCTTATAGAGCTGCGCGATGCGCAGCGCGATGAACTCACGCTCTCCAGCGGTCCAGAAGGATGGCCCGCGCATGACCTCCGTGAAGAGCTCGCTTATCGCACGGCCAAAGAACTCCGGCCGGTAGAGGAACATCTTCACCACGTCAGCCATTTCCGCGCCCGAGGCTTTCGAGGCCATCAGCATGAAGAATTTGGCCGGCCTCCGCTGACCCGTTTCAAGATTACTCAGCCGCATGCTTCACTCACCCGCCTGATCAATGTCCCGGCACGGCGGCACTCATTCGAACGTTATCAAGCCCCACCAATTCACGCAGCTTGCCAACTGAAAGGCAAGGCGCCCTTCTTGCCAGGCCCGTACGAGGCGATCCGCGCCGGGTGAGCCGCGCCGGGTGAGCGGACGCGAAGGTGGCCGGCCGCTCAACCTCGGGAGATTCGCGGTTGAGCGGCCTTACCGCAACCGCGGTCGGCGAAGAGCCCCGCACGGCCTCCTCCCGGGGCACGGCTCGGCGGCGCTCAGATACTTGTGAAACAGGTTGCGACTCAGCCGGTCCCGCCGCCGAGTCCGGCAGGCCGGTCTCATACGAGCTGCGGCTTCGTCCGCACATCCCCCTGGACGTCTCGTCCACAGCGTTCTCATTGACTATCTTTTCTTAAAGTGTTTGTCTTGATTCAAGCGAGCCCGCCCACCCCAACCCACTACGTCGTCAGCATCGCCGCGGCACAGACCCGAATCCACCAAGCCTGGTCGACTGCGCCCACATCGTCGACCAGCTCAGGGCGTCACCGGCCGCCTGGCCGGAACGCCGCAGTCCAGTCCCATTTCCCCCACGGAAAGGCTCAGTCATGAGCGAATCGGAGAACATCCTCAAACGCGTGATGGAACGCGGCGTCGCCGTCGGGTCCGAAGGCTCGAAGACCCCCAACCCGGACGCGGTCGTCAAGGGCCACGAGTCCGCCTGGGGCGGGCCCGGCAACCTGTACCCGATCCGCCCGTACACGCTGACCCCTCCGGCTCTGGAGGCGTTCACCGTGCGCGAGCGCATCCACGTCCTCGTCGAGGGCCTCGGCGAGGACATCGTGGACCTGCACGGCATGGCGATGTACCGCCGTCACGACCCGTACGCGGCCGAAGGCGTGGAGCTGGAGTGGGTCACCTCCACGATCACCGCGCAGTTCCTGACCCTTCAGGTCACCGGCCACAGCGACGTCTTCGGCCAGGTCAAGGTCTCCAACACTCCTTCCAGGCCGGAAGGGGCGAGGGTCCGGCCGACGCCCTACCGTGATGGCACCCTGATGCCCATCAAGGACTGCGTCACCGACATCTACCCGCAGTTCGAGATCGAAGAGCTCGGCCAGATCATCCACACCGGCGACCGCGTGGTGCGGCTCGAGTCCCGGGTCGCGATGGTCCCCCCGATCGGCGACGTGTCGCGGACCTCGACGAGGTACCCGCTGTACGACAGCGAGAACCGCCCGGTCGGTGAGCTCATCGCGGCCGACATCGAGATCGGTGCGCTGCTCCACCACGTTCCGATCGACAGTGTGACCATCTCGCCGGCGCTGGCCGAGGTGCTCCTGAAGGCATAGGTGTGAGGCCGGCTCTGGCGGGCCGCTCGCGGCCCGCCAGGACGGCCGTCACCCAGCCGCAACGGAATGGCCTGATCCGAACTCGCTGTCGGCAACGGCGCCGCCGGTCGGGAGAACAGGTCGAGAAAGCCCGCCGGGAGAATCCGGCGGGCTTCCCCTTTCCCGCCAACGCATTACGCTGCTGATAATTAAGTAATTGACATTGAGGGTGATTGGAATGTTCAAGGCGGTCCGGGAAAGTGACTGGTCGGATAATGATGTCGCCGTTCGCGGCGTGAGCCCGGATGAAGCGCGGGAGGCGATCCTCGAGCGCCCTTACTGGTCCGCTCCCGGCCCGGAAGGCACGACCCTGGTCTACGGCCTCACCCACGGGGGCCGCCACCTGCTGGTGTCGGTGATCGCCGAGGGCGAGGAGGCCGTCGTCATCGCTGCTCGCGACATGAAGGAGTCCTGGGACGACAGCTATGCCGGGGAGACTCCGCCGCCGTGGGACATCGGCCGTCCGCAGCCGGCCTTCGTACGGCTGGCGGACGAAGGCCGGCTCCGCGGTCACGTTCTCGACGCCGGGTGCGGGACCGGCGAGCATGCACTGCTCGCGGCGAGCCGCGGCGCCGATGTCCTCGGCATCGACCTGTCGCCGACCGCGATCGCGAGTGCCCGCGCGAAGGCGGCCGAGCGTGGTGTGAGCGCGCGATTCGAGGTCGCCGACGCACTCGATCTGCCGCGCCGGGCCATGACCGTCGACACGGTGATCGACAGCGCCGTTCTCCACGTGCTCGACGCGGAGGACAGGGCTGAGTACGTCGCGAGCCTCGCGGGAGTGCTGCGACCTGGTGGTATGTGCTACCTCATCTGCTTCAGCGACCGGCAGCCGGGCAAGTGGGGCCCGCACCGGTTCCACGCGGAGGAGCTGCGCGCCGCGTTCAGCGACGGATGGACCGTCGAGTCCCTCACCGCCGACACGTTCGAGCTCAATCCGTTCCACGGTGTGACTCAGGCGCAGGCATGGCTCGCCGTGATCCAGCGTAAGTGAGATGAAGGGCGCGACCGCGATGCCCCGCGGACCGGCCGACGCGGTCGAGCCGGCCCCAGCGCATTGCCGTCCCGGCGCTTCCTCAGAACCGGTCGTAGCGGCTTCCCGGGCGATCGCGTACGAGGGGAATGCGGCGTCTGTCCCGCTTCGCAGCAGGTACCCGTCGCCCAGGTCAGGCAGCACTCCCGTCGCCGTTGCAGCCGGAGGGCCCGGTGCTGCCCGGAACCTGTATCCGGTCCGCCGCGGCGCCCGGTAGCCGATCGGCGGTCGGCGGTCGGCGGTCAGCGGTCGACGGCGCCGGCCCGAAGAGCCCAGGCAGGGCGACGCCGGCATCGGTCAGGTCCACGCCGCCGATGACCGGCCGGCCGACCGGAGACCCGACCGGATCATGAAGAGCGCAAGCCGTGAGCCGCAGCCCGGAGACCCGACCGGATCGCTGAGAGGGCAAGCCGCGACGTCGCCGCGGCCTTCGAGCCGTTGACCGGCCTACGACGGTGTACCGCCGGTCCTCAGCCGAAGCGGAGACCGTCGCTCAGTCCGACGGCTCGCTCGCCCCAGGCGCGGAGGTTCATGTCGAGGCTGTTCGCGACGTGCTGCGCCACGGCGTGCACGTCCCGCCAGTTCCGCTGGAGCGGCGAGTTCTCGTCCAGCGCGCTCGCTCCGGCACCCCTGAACAGGTCCTCGACCGCCTCCACGCACAGTCCGACCGAGAACGCGTTGTCCCGGCGACTGCGGGCGAGCGTCGCGGGGGCGGCCGCGCCCAGGGCGCGCACATCCGAGGTCACGCTTTCCGCCGCCCGCCGGATCAGAGTCTCGGCGGCCTCGATGCGCGCGGCCGCACCACCGAGCCGGACCAGGCCGATCGGGTCCGCCGCCCGGGGAGCGCCGGTGGCCGGACGCAGCCTGCTCTTCGTCCGCTCGATCCACGCGGCCATCGCGGCCCGCGCGATGCCGACCGCGGGCGCGGTGAGGAAGACCTGCCAGGTGCCGACGAGCGGAAGCCTGTACATCGGGCCGTCGTTGACCGCGGAGCCGGGCGCAGTGCCATTGAGCAGGTCCTGGAGCCGCAGCGTGCGATGGTGCGGCACGAAGACGTCCCGGGCCTCGACGCTGCAGCTGCCCGTGCCGGCCAGCCCGGCGGCGCGCCAGTCCTCGACGATCTCGATCTCGTCCTTCGGGATCAGTAGGAACCGCATGTCCGGCGGGCCGTCCTCCTGACGTACGGGGGCCAGCAGCGCCACCCAGTCCGCGTGGTGCACGCCGGTCGAGAACCGCCACCGGCCGTCTCGGATGTGCAGGCCGCCGTCGACGGCATCCGGCGGACATCCACCGCTGAAGCACGTGCTCAAGATCGCGTCTGGGTTCGATCCCCAGACCTCCTGCTGGGCTCGTTCACCGAACAACGCCACGAACCAGCCGTGAGCGATGATCAGGGAATAGGTCCAGCCGGTGGACCCGCAGCCCTGAGAGAGCAGGTTGATGACGTCGAAGACGTCGGCCAGGTCGAGCTCCGAGCCGCCGAAGCGCCGCGGCTGCGTGATCCGCATCAGGGCCGAATCGGCGAGGTCGGTGAACGTCTCGTCCGGTAGTCGGCGGAGTGCTTCGGTCTTGAGTGCGCGCTCGGCGATGACGGGAATGAGCGCCCGCGCGCGGGCAGTGGCCTCGGCGGGGGTCAGCGCCTCCGAACCGTGCGCCATGAAACTCACCTGCTTCCGGATTCCGATGTCTTATCTCGGCACTCCGCCGTGGGCGGCCTTTCCCCTAGCCGGGCTGGTGCGCCTCGTTGAACGCTTTCAGTGCGCTGGAGGTGAACCGCGCCGCCATCGAACCGCTCACCTTGCCCTTGTGAACCAGTGCGTCGAGCGATCCCCGGACACATGACGTGTAGTCCCGCACCGACATCGACTTATCGGTATAGCTGCATGGGATCTCCGGGAACGTGATCCGCTCGCCGGCCTGGACGTCGAAGAGTTTGTTGCGGACGCCCCCTGGCCAGAGGACCTCCAGCGTCCCGGTCCTCGACTTGCCCATTCCGAAGGTCTGGACCAGCGAGTTCTGGGACGCGTAGCTCGAACCGGCCACGACAGGATCGAGCTGCGTGGGAAGACCGGCGGGGGTGAAACCGACGACGGCGCCGACGCCGTCCCGGTTCGCCTTCGCCCCCGGAACCAGTCCCACGGCGCCGAGTGTGCGCACTGCGGCCGAGTTGTTCCCGTTACCGCCCTTGTTCATCTCGACGGCGAGTGTCCCGTCGGTGGTGTTGCCCGGGGCCGGCTTGTAGCTCATGACGCCGACCGACGTGTATTCCGCAAGGTATCGGCTGTCATCGAATGGCGAGCCGAAGTGCTGGTGGTCCTCGGTGAGCTTGCCGACCATCACTCCCTGGGCGGCGGTCACCAAGTCGGCGTGTCCATCGTTATCGAGATCGCCCGCCGCAACGCCGGTGATGATCCGCCTGCGGTCGTCGGCGCCGTCGTTGGCCAGGGCCGGATCGTAGGAGAACGATGGATAGAATCCCTTGATGAGTTTCTTCGGGCCGTTGTTCCGCAGCAGCGTTCCGGGGTTATCGGCGTCAGCACCGTTCATGCCGTCCATGCTCCCGGCATAGGCGATGTCGGTGGAGCCGTCATTATCGTAATCGAGGGCGGCGACGCCCCAGCCGAACGGCGTCGCATGCAGACCGCCCAGACTGGGGTCCGCGCCACTCTTGGCGGGATATTTGAAGGTCGAGCTCCGCGGGTCGGCGAAGGTCCCGTTCGGCCGCTGCAGTATCCAGCGGCTGGAGAGGTCGCCGAGGTTCTGCGGCAGACCGTACATGGGCAGCAGGAAGTCACCGAAGTTGGTGCCGAAGATGCTTATCTTGCCGTTGAAGTTGAAGTTCCCGAACGCGAAGCCCATCCAGGCGCCGGGAGAGCTCATGAGCCCGACTTGCCGCGTGACGTCCGTGAATCGACCGTGGCAGTCATTCTTGTACACCCGGATGAATCCTCGGTCGCCGCCGCCACCGTACTTCGTCATCGGAACCGCGCCCTGGTCGGTGCCCGCCACGATGTCAGTGCAGCCGTTCTGGAAGAGATCGACCGCTGCGATCGCCCAGGTCTGGCCCGGGAGCGGCGTCGTGGTGGCGAATCCCGAGCTCACGCTGACATCCCTGAACCGGGGAGCGTTACCGCCCATATTCTGCAGCAACTGGTTCGGCTGGTTGTAATCCGCCGTGTTCTTCATGATCGCTTTTGCGTTCTTCATGTCACTCGAGTTCGCTATCGCGATATCGAGCCGCCCGTTTCCGGAGAAGTCCCCCATCGTGCAGCTTATGTGACTGTGAACGCCCGCCTCGGCTCCGCTCGCCTGCGTGATGTCCTTGAAGTGGCCGTTTCCCTCGTTCAACAACAAGTGGTTGGGGCCATTTCGCCCGAGAACGTAGATGCTTTCGTACCCGGAGTTGTTGATGTCGCCCGCACAGGCACCGTTGGCGTTGAACCCCGGCAGCGCCAGCCCCGCCTGGGCCGCCACGTCGCGGAACTCGAGCTTTCCCGCCGTCCCCATCATGTTCTCGTAGAGGGAACTCGGCCGGCACGGCCCGTTGGAGACGAAGATGTCCTGGTAACCGTCGTTGTTGTAATCAAAGATCACAACACCTGGGATTCCCCGGTCGTGCATCGGCTCATCGGTGAAGTCGTTCATCGTGATGAACAACCTCTTCTTGTTGTTCACCCGCTTCTGGTGCTCGGGCCCGGTCACGCATCGGCGGTACGCGGCCAGCGTCGTTCCGGGAACCGCGATGTTCCGGAACGTGATCCCGGCGTTCACGGAGTCCGCCGGCTTCTTCTGGGCGGATCCGCACGCGCTGATGAGGACGACGAGCAGTGCGATGGTACCCAGCAGACAGGAATTCGTTCTCGTTTTCATTGGACATCCATTCGAGTGCCCCCTCGGCTGCCGGAGCCGAGGCGGGACTCCGACGAGCCGCGCCGAGATGAGTGGCCGGCGAAGGGGAGGTCGTACGTCAACGTGGTGGCCCGCCGGGCCGGCTACGACGATCTCGCCGGCCCGGTCAGGATCTCCGACGGCGGGACCGGTTCGGCGCTGCGGGACTTCAAGGCCGGGATGATCAGGGCGGGGATCACGCCCAGCAGGGTGATCGCCGCCAGCGCGTAGACGGCCGCGCCGAATCCGTTGAAGAACTGTCGCCCTGATCCGTAACCGCCGAAGCCGGAGAACATCGCCACGGCAAGGGCCACCCCGAAGCCCGCTCCCGTCTGTCGTATGGTGGTGCTCACTCCGGAGGCGATGGCGAACCGCCCGGGGTCCATCGACCTCATCACGGCGGTGGCGGTCGTGGGAAACGCGGCCGCGACTCCGATCCCCGCGACCAGCAACGGGACGATGAGCGTCACGTACGTCTGCCCTGACGTCACGAGTATCCCGATCGTGAAGAACGCCGCGGCGAACATGGCGAGAGCGGCGGTGACGATAGGTCGTTCGCCGAGCCGGTCGGCGAGCACACCGGCCACCGGCGCGACGAAGGGCGCCAGAGCGACCCAAGGGAGCAGGCGCAGCCCGACTCCGATGGAATTCGCACCGAGTACGAGTTCGAGGTACTGGGTGAATATGAAGGCATTGCCATAAAGGCCCGCGCCGAGCGCGAAGCTGGCGAGGCACCCCCCGGTGAAGCTCTTATTGCGGAACATCGCGAGCGGGATCATCGGGTGCGAACACCTTTGTTCCCAGCGTACGAATACGAAGAATCCGATGATGCCGGCGACCAGGCCTACGAGCATCGCCGGGTCGTACCACCTGACGCTTCCGACGCGGATGAGCGCCTGGAGCAGCAGAACGATGGCCGTCGTGGCGATGATGAGCCCGATGAGATCGAGCCGCCGTACATCGCCCTTGGTCTCCTCGATCGAGAAGAAGCTCAGCACGATCAGGGTCACGCCGATCGGAACGTTCACCCAGAATATCCACTGCCAGGGCAGGAAATAGAGTATGGCACCGCCGATCAGCGGCCCGACGGCGACGGCGATTCCCATGATCGCACCCCAGATGCCGAACGCCGTGCCCCGTTTGGCGGGTGGTGTGACCACCGTGACGATGGCCAGCCCGAGCGCCATCCCGGTGCCCCCGCCGATCCCCTGGAACGCGCGCGCGACGATCAACATCCCCATTCCGGATGCGGAACTCAGAGCACACCAGGCCGACCCCGCCGTGAAGACGGCGACGCCCGCGATGAAGACCGCGCGCCGGCCGTAGCGGTCGCCGAGCGCCGAGCTGGTCAGGAGGGCTCCGGCGAAGCCGATCTCATAGGCGTTGACCGTCCAGGCGAGGCCACTGGCGTTCGCCCGCAGCGTCTGGAGCAGGGTGGGCAGGGCCACCATGATCACCAGTACGTCCAAGCCGACCATGAAGGCGGTGACCGACGTGATGATGACCGTCTGTCGCTGCCGCCGCGACGACACGCCCGCGGGATCTTCGGCCGGTGATTCACTTGCTGTCACAATGCGCACGACAGGTTCCTCCATCCAACACTTTAGGTAGATATAGTATTTAGGCGCCATGAATCACAAGGCGCTCAACCGGGAAACCGAACATCCAATCCTGTCGCTCTCGCCCTGAATTCCCCGCTCAACTGCGGATTCCCGCAGTTGAGCACGCGAATCGTCGCCGGACGGCCGCTGAACAGTCGCGCACGTTGCACTGGAAGTTCGCCAACAATAGCTTTAGCAACTGGTGCGACGTGTCGAGGATCGAGCTCGCCGCGACCGTTCAGGAGGAACTGCGATGACAGGCGAAGCCGGCGCCGCGGGGAAACTTCCGCAGGCCGCTGACCGCGTGGCCCGGCAGTGGAGCAGAGACAACTTCGGGGCACGCATGTACGACTTCATCGTCATGCACAAGTGGCTCGCCGATCCCCTCGGCCGCATCATGTGGTACAACGAAATGGGCGATCTCTACGCGGATATCGCCAGGCTCGGTGACGTGCCCGCGGGATCGGAGATCCTCGACATCCCGTGCGGAGGAGGGGTGGCCCTTCGCGGGCTGACGCCCGGCCGGCAGGTGCGCTATGTCGCCGCGGACATATCGCCTTTCATGCTGGATCGAGCCAGGGCGGAGGCGGCGCGTCGGGGCCTGGCGGGGATCGATTTCGTGCACGCGAATGTGAACGAGATGCCGTTTGAGGACGCCACTTTCGACCTGTGCCTTACCTACAACGGCCTGCATTGCTTTCCAGACCCTGAGCTCGCCGTCGCAGAGATGGTCCGTGTCCTGCGTCCCGGCGGACGGATACGCGGAACCGCGGTGGTCGCCGGCGCCGGCCGTGTTCCTGCCGCATGCATCGCGATCTTCAAGCATGCCGATCAGTTCGCCACCGTCGGGAAGGCCGAAGACATCGAGCGGTGGCTCGCCCGGGCGGGAATCGCCGATCCTCAGGTCAGGCAGCGTGGCGCCTACGCCTATTTCCACGGCAGGAGACCAGGCGACGTGAGAGTGGCTTCGCGAGCAGATGGAGGAAGCGATGTCTGAGTCCCTGGGGGACGAGTACGACCCGATGGGAACGCATCTCGACGATCCGTTCGACTTCTACAGACGCGCCCAACGCGAGATGCCGGTCTTCTTCTCGTCCAAGCTGGGTGTCTGGGTGGTGACCCGGATGGCGGATGTGAAGAAGGTCATGCGTGACGGACGGACTTTCTCGTCCGTCAACAACCTGCGGCCGCTGGAACCGCTCAGCATGGAAGTGCTTCCCATCATGTTCAGCGGTTACCCCCTCGTACCCGTCTTCCTCGTGATGGACGGCGAGGAGCACTTGGAGCACCGGCGGCCGTGGGCCGCCGGATTCACGGCCGAGCGGGTGGAAGCGGTCAGGCCGTACATCACACAGCGGGCCACGGCGCTGGCCGACGAACTGACCGCGGGCGAGAGTACGGCCGAGCTCATGGCCGCCTACGCCAACCCGCTGGCCAATTCCGTCATCGCCCACGTGATGGGGATCGCGCCGGAGGACCACGCCGCACTGGGCGACGACACCAGGAACGCCGTGAAGATCGCCATCGGTTATGTCGCCCCCTCCGAGGAAGAGCAGGCCGAGGCCGCACAGTCGTGGGTGCACTCCCAGCAACTGATCGGCAGCTACGTGGACGCGCGCAGGGCAGAGCCGCGTGACGACCTGATCAGCGAAGCGATCGCGGCCTACGCGCCCGACGGCGAGCTCTCCGAGGACGCGGAGGCCGAACTGGTGGGCTCGGCCTGGGGCGTCACGCTGGCCGGCCAGATCACCACGTCCGCCGTGATCGGCGCCGGGGTCCTCCGGCTGCTCGAGCACCCGGAGCAGTGGCGATTGCTGTGCGAGCGGCCGGACATGATCCCGCACGCCGTCGAGGAGATCCTTCGTTTCTGCGCCCCCGGCCATCTCTTCCTGCGGCAGACCACGAGGGATACGGTGCTGGCCGGGCAGGAACTGCCCGAAGGCACCGAGGTCGCAGTCTGCCCGGCCGCGGCCAACAGAGATGAGGCGGTCTTCGACCGGCCCGGCGAGTTCGATATAACCCGCGATTCGTCAACCGGCCATTTGGCGTTCGGGCATGGGCCGCATTACTGCATCGGATTCAGGCTTGCTCGCGTCGAACTGGAGATCTCGCTGCGCGTTCTCACCGAGCGCCTCCCGAAACTTCGCCTCGTTCCGGGCCGGCCGGCGACCTGGCGTCCGTCGCTCATCCAGAAGGGTCCGGCCACCGTGCCCGTCGCCTGGTAGGCGGAGTCACGCTCCGAACCGCACGGCGCCGCGAAGACCGGTCGACCCGCCCGAGGCGCCGAACACACCTACCATGATCACCGGCAGCGACGATCACGGTAGGTGTGTTCTGCCGCCACCGTGGCCGGCCCGATGGCTCAGTCCCCGTCGAACGCCCGCTGGAGCGCGGCGACGTCCATCTTGCCGCGCGTGCCCATCATCACCTTCGCGGCCCGGGCCGCCTTCTCTCGGTCCGGCGCGTTGAGCATGTCCGGAAGCACGGCCGGGAAGACCTGCCAGGACACGCCGTACTTGTCCTTGAGCCAGCCGCCCGGGCCTTCTTCGCCGCCCGCCGCCAGCGCGTCGTAGTAGTAGTCCAGCTCGGCCTGGTCCGCGCACGGGACCTGGAAGGAGATCGCCCCGGTGAAGGTGAACGCCGGACCGCCGTTGAGCGCGATGAAATCCATGCCGTTCAGGGTGAACTCCACGCTCGCGACCGATCCCTCGGGACCTGGCCCGGTCGCGGTGAACCGGTTGATCCGGCCGATCGATGAGTCCTTGAAGACGCTGGTGTAGAACTCGGCCGCCTCTTCACCGTTACCGTTGAACCACAGGCAGGTGATCAGGTTGGGATTGGGCATGGGTCATCCTCCTCGGCTGGTGCCTTCTCACGCTGCACGTTGTTGCGCCCACCGCAGCCTAGTCAACTCTTCTGTCAGGGCAAGGCGTAATCGTTACCTTTTCTATTGCTACGTCAGCCCTTGAAGGGCGTGCTCGGCCCCCGGGCCCGCCGCACGTCGCCGGCACGGCGGGCCCGGGGTTCGTCGCGGGACGGAGGCTCAGGCCTTGACCGCCACCACTTCCAGGTACTCGGCGCGGGCGACGAGGGTGCCGTCCGTGGCCCGGTTGACGCGCTCGTACTCGGCGGCCGCCGCCTCGGCCAGCTTCTGCTGGGACTCCGGAGGCAGGACCTTGGTCGCCATGTGCCAGGGCGCGAGGTGGCCGGCCATGAGCTCGACCTGCGCCCCGGCGGACGGCGCGCACATCTCGTCCACGCGTACGGTCGCGCTGAGCGAGGTCACCCGGTCGCCGAAGAGCTCACGGCAGTGCTGCTCGCTGCCCCACGCCACCGGCGGCTTGCGCGGCGGGCCGGCCTGGGCGGGCGGGGGCATGACCGAGGCCATGGCCCGCTGGAGCCTCGCCACCACCCCGTCCGGCGTCCAGTTCGCCATGGCGATCCGCCCGCCGGGACGGCAGACCCGGAGCAACTCGCCCGCCGTTCGCCGCTGGTCCGGCGCGTACATGGCCCCGAAGCTCGACAGCACCACGTCGAACGTGCCGTCCTCGAACGGCAGGTCCTGCGCGTCGGCGACCTCCACCTCCAGTTGCAGGCCCTCGGCCGCCGCCCGCCGCACGGCGGTCTCCAGCGCGGCGGGCACGATGTCGGTGGCCGTCACCCGCGCTCCGCGCCTGGCCGCGGCCAGGGCGCTGTTCCCCGAGCCGGCGGCCACGTCCAGGACCCGGTGTCCGCTGTGCACGTCCGCGGCCCGGGCCAGCAGCTCGCTCACCAGGACGTCCTGCACGGCGATGGGGTGGTAGTCGACCGCCGCCCACATCTGGCGCGTCCGCTCGGCCATGGTCTGCGCTGGCGTTGTCATCCTGGCTCCTCATTCAATGGTCGGTGGATTGCACGGAATCGTCATTCGAGAGTGATGTCGTCGGGTTTCAGGGCGAGGCGATCCGCTGCGGCTCATCGGACGGCTCGGTGAGCAGGCTCTGCATGACGTAGGGCGCCGCCTCGATCTGGAAATCCATCGTCGGATGGTGTTCCTTGACCAGTCCCTCGAGGCTGAGCAGGCAGAGCATCGGGAAGATGAACTCCGCCTCAGCGAAAAGCCCGCAGCGGCGCTGGAGGTCGAACAGCTCCACGCAGAAAAGCGACAGGTTGAAGTCCTGGACGCGGGAGCCGGTGTTCCGCTCGACCAGATCGGCGATCCCGGTGCGGAATTGCTTGGTCGCGGCCGGCGACGTGGTCCCTCGCGCGGTCGCGTACAGGATGTCGGCGCAGGCCTCGCCCTCTCCTTGGATCATGCCGCCGAAGAACGCGGTGAAGCTCCGTGAGGCCTCGCGGCTCAGTTCGTACGTGAAGCCGGCGTCCAACAGCACGACCGTCCCGTCGGGCTGGAAGTAGGTGTTGCCCTGGTGCAGGTCCACGTGGACGAATCCGGCGCCGAACAGGAGGTGGTAGACGGCCCGGACAAGGACGGCGACCTCCGCCTCGCGAACGGGCGCCGGCAGCCTCTCGATCGACGCGTGCGTCAGCCCGTCGACGAACTCCATGGCGATGACGCCGTCTCCGCAGAGTTCGGGGACGACCGCGGGAACGTGCACTCCGGGCACCGCGGTGAGGTGCTCTTTCATCTGCCGGAGGCTGTCGGCCTCGGCGGCGAAGTCGAGTTGCCCGATCAGGCAGCGCCCGATCTGGTCGGTGATCTCGACGATCGGCACCCGGCGGAAGGCGGGCGTCCTGGTGACCGCCTTGCCCAGCCACCTGATGATGGCGAGATCCGCGGCGATGGTCGCGCCGACACCGGGGCGGCGGACCTTCAGCGCGACCGTCCGGTCATTGAGGCTCACCCGGTAGACCGACGCGATCGAGCCGCTGGCCACCGGCGGGCGGGCCAGCGCGTCGACGAGGTCGTCGGACAGCGGGCCGAGGGCGCGCCGTACGGTGCCGATCGCCTCCACCGCCGTCATCGGCGTCACATGGTCGTGGAGCCGGTTGAGCTCGCCGGCCACGGCCGGGCCCACCAGGTCCACGCGCGTCGCCACGACCTGACCCGCCTTGATGAACGCGCCTCCCAGTTCTTCGATCATGCGGACCAGCTCGGTCGTCAGGCGTCCGGCGCGCCGGGAACGCCTCGTCGTGATCACGATGACGGCCATGCGCCCGCCGGTCAGCAGGCACAGCCCGCAGAGCCGGGCCAGCCTCCGGCCGATCGCGGCCCACGTCACCTGGCCGGTCATGTTCGAATTCCCTCCCTGGTGCCGCTCGCCTATTCACCGCAGCCTCATGCAGCGATCGCCGGAATGCTGTCCTGAATGACAGGCCGGGCGTACAGTTAAACATCGCCAATGGCCGCTCATCAATCTCCGGTAAAGCGCATTCAGGAGGAGAAATGCTTCCGTGGTCAGCGGACTTGTCCGGCCGCCTCGATGAGCACCTATTCGAAAGTGAGATGCTTCGCGATAATCCGTTGGGTGATCCCCGGGAACGCCCGCTGTGGGTCTATGTGCCGCCCTGCTACGAGGATACGCCGGACCGCCGCTACCCGACGGTCTACGTGATACACGGGTATCTGGGACATATTGGGATGTGGCGTAACCGCGGACCGTTTCGCAAGACGTTCATCGAGGCGGTGGACGAGCTCTTCGCCGAAGGGTCCGCACCGCCGGCCATCGTGGTGTACGTCGACGCCTGGACCGGTTACGGGGGCAGCCAGTACGTGGACTCGCCGGGCACGGGCCGGTACCACTCTTACCTGTGCGACGAGATCGTGCCCTGGGTCGATCGGCATTACCGGACCCTGGCTCATCGCGATCATCGCGGCATCGCCGGAAAGTCGAGCGGCGGCTACGGGGCGATGATCACCCCGATGCTGCGTCCCGATCTCTTCGGCGGCCTCGCCACCCACGCCGGGGACGCCCTGTTCGAATACACCTGCGTGGCGAAGTTCCTCGGCTGCATCCGCTTCTTGCGCTCCTACGACGGCGATATCCAGCGCTGGTGGAAAGAATTCCGGGAGCGCGGTGTGCCGGCGAAGGCGGCGGACCGCTCCCTGCTCATCCTGTACGGTGTGTCCGCTTGTTTCTCCGCGCGGAAGGACGGCACGCCCGAGATTCCTTTCGACGGGCAGAGCGGCATGCTGCTCCCGGACATCTGGCAGCGTTGGCTGGACCTCGATCCCGTCCGCATGGTCGCCGGGCACGCCGACGCGATGCGATCGATGCGCGGCATCTGGGTGGACAGCGGCGCAGGGGACGAGCATCATCTCGACCTCGGCGCGCAGGCGTTCCACCAGGCCCTCGTCAGGGCGGGGGTGCCCGACGAGACCGTGCACTTCGAGCTCTTCCCCGGCGGGCACGGCGACCTCGATCAGCGCCACCTGCTGTCACTCGCCTGGCTGGCCCGCCGCCTCGCACCGACCCGGTGAACGGTCGGCCTCACGTCACGCCGACCGAGCACACCGCTCGATCGCGAGATTTCCGAGGTTGAACGGGCCGGCCCGGCCTTGCCGCATGCCTCGAGCCGCATGCCTCAAGCCGCGTGCCGCACGCCGCACGCCGCAGGCCACGGGCCGCCCGGCCTGCCGCGCGGCTCAGGCCGCCCGGCCGCCCAGGGCCTCCTCGATCGTCCGGCCGAGGGCGACCGGTCCGGCGTCGAACTCTCCCTCGGGGATCTCCACGGGCTCGGTGGTGCGCTGCAGTTCGGTGCAGTGCCCGGTCTGCGGCCGGGAGACCCGGATGCGCAGGGGCAGGTCCCCGGTGTCCGGGTCGCCCAGTTCGAGCACCTCCCAGCGCCGGACCGGCATGCCGAGGCGCTCGACGGCCCGCGCCACGACCAGGCGGGTGGACCGGTCGATCGCCTCGGTGACGGTCAGCCCCGGGGTGGAGGCCGGTCCAGGGTAGGTGCGGGCCTCCGCGTCGGCCCACCGGCTCCACGAGATGTCCGCCGTGCGGCCTTCCTCGCTGGGGCCCAGGCCCGGGTAACGCCAGGCCATGAGATCCAGGTAGCCGATGTCGGTGAGCGGCAGGCAGCCGAGGACATGGCGCTCCACCAGGTGGATCGGGGTCTTCATGGTGGGCACGTACGTCACGACGTCGCAGCTGCCCGCCGCCGAGTCCTCGTTGATGCGCACGTGGGTGCCGGCGAGATTCGCCGGATGTGAGACGAGCAGCACCGTCACGGCGGTGTGCTCGCCGAACCGGCGGCCGATCAGGTAGCGCATGCCCCGCTGCCCGATCGTGGCCTCCACGGCGAACGCGTACGACACGCTCGTGCCGACACTGAGGTTCGCGCGGGCCCGCCCGCGTCCGTACGCTTCCGTCACCGGGTACCTCCCTTGTGCGCTGCTCCTTCTAGGCCATCAGGCCGAGCAGGCGCGAGCAGCGGACGATCGCGTCCTCGTCCCCGTCGATGACGAGGTGGTTGGTCAGCGTGGCTTCCAGTGGGTTCAGCAAGCCGGCGCCGATCTTGACGAAGGTGAGCGAATCCGTAGTGAGCGTGAGCGCGTGCTCGGTGGTGGCCTTCCCCTGGGCGACCGTCACCTGGCCGTCGAGCACGCTCACGTGGAAGACCTCGTCGTCGATGCGGAACTCGTACTGCTCGTCAGGTCCTGCCGCGCTCGGGTCGATCATCGCCTCGATGGCGAGCGCCGCCCACCGGGGGCGCACGATGTCGCCGGGGGCGGGCTGCTCGAGCGTGCCCAGCCCCCAGCGGGCCAGGGCGAGCACCGCCTCGCGCAGACCCTCTCCCTGCTCGGTCAGCTCGTAGTCGCGGAGCTTCGAGCCCTCACGGGCCCGCTGGCGGATGATCCCGCACTCGGTGAGGAACTTCAGCCGGTCGGCCAGCAGGTTGGTGCCGATGCCCGGCAGGTTGGCCAGCAGCACGTTGTACCGGCAGGGCCCGGCCAGGAGCTCCCGGATGATCAGGAGCGTCCAGCGCTCGCCGATGAGGTCGAGACTGGCGGCGAGGCCACAGTACTGGCCGTAGTTGCGGCGTTGGTGCTTCACGACCGTGACCTCCGGTGGAATCGCTTGATAATGATATTCCACCCGCGATCCTTTCAGCCGCGCCGCGACCGCCGGCGCACCGGGACCTGACGACCACCGAGGCGGGAGAGCCGGCCGGTCACGTGTACCAGGAGGGCTGCGGCGGTTCGCCCAGCAGTGTGTAACGTCCGACCTCCCGGGCCTTGTACGCCACCGGGTCGTGCAGGCTGTGGGTCCTCAGGTTCCGCCAGAACCGGTCGAATCCGTACCTCGCGGCCGTCGAACGGGCCCCCATCACCTCGAAGATGCGGGAGCACACGTCGAGCCCGTCCCGGACGATCCGATGCTTGGCCGCGGAGATCCGGACCGCCACCTCGCCCCGCTGCGGGAACGTGACGGCCTCCCGCTGCCCGTGCAGCAGCTGGGCGAGTTCGTCGTTGACCCGGTCGATCAGCGCCTCGGCCGCCCACAGCTTGGCGCGGAAGTCACCGTACGCCTCGAGGATGTACCACTCGTCGGTCGCCGCTTCCTTGTCATCGCCGCCGTACGGCCAGGGCCGCGTCCTGGTCCGGGTGTACTCCGCGGCCGATTCCATCGCCCCTTCCGCGATGCCGAGGTACATGTTCGTCATGACGAGCTGGAGCGTGAGAAGCGACAGCGAGCCGTAGACCATGGGAGTCGCCTTCTTGCCGCCGCGACCGATGGCCGCGCTCCACGGCACGACCAGATCCGTGGCGGTTATGCTGCCCGACTCCGTCAGGCGCTGGCCCATGTTGTCCCAGTCATGGTTGTAGGACAGGCCCGGTGACTTCGTGTCCACGATGACGAAGAGACTCCCGCCGGTCTCCAGCGCGGCGGTCAGGCAGGTCAGGTCGGAGACCAGGCTTCCCGAGGCGAATGACTTGCCGCCGTTCAGCCGAAGAGTGTCCCCCTCGTCGGTCGCCACGATGTCCTTGTCCCGCGGATTGATGGCGCCGCTGTAGAAGTAACGGTTGAGCGTATAACGCTCTTCTTCCCGGGCGATCTCCTCGTCGGTGCCGAAGAATCGCGTCGCCCAGGCCCACAGGTAGTGGTACCCGAGCAACTGGCCCACCGAGCCGTCCGCCTTGGAGATCTCCCGGCACACCCGCAGCGCCGTCGGCCAGGTCTCCCCTCCACCACCGTGCGCCTCCGGCCCCAGCAAGGTCACCAGCCCGCTGTCCTTCAGCAGCTCGATCTCCCGGTACGGGGGTTTTCCCTCGCCGTCCCGCTGTGCCGCGTCGACGGCGAGGATCTTGGCTACCTGACGCCCGCGATCGACCCACTCACCGGCGGTGGAGGGAGTACCCGCCAGTTCGGCGGCGATCGACTGGTCCGAGGTCGTGGTCATTATCCGCGTCCTTTTCCGGCCGTCTTACTTTCGAAAAATATAGTAAGTGCAAATCAGCTTAGGGCGCGCTCATAATGGCGTCAAGAAAGTGCGGACCGCCATGATGCGTCGCCGTGAGTTCTTGAAAAGGGAAGACGATGTCTCCTGTGACGACGGGCCGAGAACCGGCCGACCAGCCACTGCCGATCATCACCGAGGAGTCGTGGGCGAAGGTCCGTGCCGCTCTGGACGCGACGGCCGACCGGTTCGCGGCGTTGGTGGCGTCGCTGCCGGACGGGTGGGCGAAGGCGACCCGGGACTGGTCCGTGACCGACGTGGCCGCGCACGTGGCCACGATCGCCGGGCTGTACGTCTCGCTGACGGCGCTCGACGCCGGCCGCGGTCCTGACGCGAGACTGCCCGCCCGCGCGGCGAACGCCACCCTGGACACCGTCGGGGCGATGAACGAGGCCTGGCTGCGGGAACTCACCGAACGCGATCCGGAGAGACTCGCCGCGTCGCTGCGGGCGAACGTCGGCGCCGTGCTCTCGGCCACCGCCGGAACCGCTCCGCATACGCCGGTGCCGTGGCTGGGAGGCTCCCGCGTGCCCGTCGCCGGGCTGCTCGCTCACCTGCTCAACGAGCTGCTCATCCACGGGCGTGACATCGCCCGCGCGACGCGGCTTCCCTGGCCGATCCCACCGGAGGACGCCGCGTGGTTCTTCGAATTCTTCTTCATCGGGCTCACGACCTACGGCGCCGGTCACGTCCTGGACGCCGGCGCGACCGGCCGGCCGGTGCGCACCGGCCGGCTGGTCGCGGAGTTCCGCTCCCGCTACACGACGCCGGTGACCATCGTCGTGCATGATGGCCGTGTCCTGGCCGAACGGCCCGGGCGCAAGCCTGACGTACGCGTCTCGTACGACCCGGCGGTGCTCGCCCTGATGCTGTTCCGCCGCGTCGGCAGACCGCGGGCGGTGCTCACGGGCAAGGTCGTCATCAGCGGGCCCCGCCCCTGGCGGCTGCGCCATTTCTTCCGCACCATCCGCATACCGTGAGGGTCCGTCTCGCAGTGCGCCGCAGGTGCCGGCCGGCCGGGCGCGGTGCCTCAGGGCCGCGCGGACGCCGCCACGGACTCGGCGTGACTGATCTCTTCCAGCCGCCTGCTACGCGTCTCGTGACCGGTGAGCGCGAAGACGGCCATGCCGATCAGCAGCGGCGCGGCCCCGATGATCGCGGTCACCGCGATCGACGGCGTGGTGGCCGCGGCGACGACCATGACGATGATCAGCACGCCTCCCGCCTTGGTGATCCCGGCGGCCAGCCCGGTGCCCCGGGACCGGATCCGCGTCGGGTACACCTCGGACGCGTAGACCGTGATGAGCGCCGCCACCAGGCCGGTCCCGGAGAGCGGGACGACCAGCAGGGCGGTGAGGAGAACATGGTCGTGCGCGAGCGAGTCACCAGCCAGGACGAATCCGAACAGGGCCAGCGCCAGCAGCCCGAAGAACGCGATGATGGTCTTCTTGCTGCTCCAGAAGCCGTACATGGCCGTGGCCAGCAGGCCGATCGGGAGCCCGATGAGCGCGGCGTTCCGGACGATGTAGTCCGAGTTGACGGTGGTGTAACCGAGGTGCTGAAGGTTCGTGGGGATCCAGAGCTGGAAGCCGTACGTGATGAGTCCCACTCCCAGCGCCAGAATGCTGATCGCCACGCTCGAACCGACGAGCGGCGAGCCGAACAGCCGGCGGAATCCGCCGCGCCCCCGGTCGTCGGCCGCCTCGGCGTCGTCCGTCTCCTCGACGACCACGGCGCCGAACTGCGCCATTATCGTCTCGGCGTCCTTCCGGCGTCCGACCGCGAGGAGAAACCGCGGGGACTCGGGAATCCAGTGGCTCAGCGCGATGAAGAGAACCCCGGTGGGCAGTCCGATCAACCAGAGGATGCGCCAGCTGTAGTGCGGGGTCAGCGCGCCCGCCAGCCAGCTCGTCAGCACATAACCGGCACCCGAAACGCCGCCGCCGATGAAGACCATGATCCAGCTGCGGTGACGGGCCGGAATGGTCTCGGCCAGCAGGGCGAAGGTGATGGGCAGCATGCCACCCGCGCCGATGCCCATGAGGAAGCACATGAGCAGGTTCCAGTTGAAACCGGGCATGGCGCCGCAGATGGACGTGGTCACGAACAGGAGACCGGCGTAGAGAATGGACGACCGGCGTCCGATACGGTCGGCGAGCCACCCCCACAGCCAGGATCCGATGACCGTCCCGGTGATGCCCGACAACGGCAGCAGTGCCACCGGGATGTGGCCGTGCGGGTTGCCTGCCGCCTTGAGCCCGTATTCCTTCGCCATTCCGGGTGCGACGAACGCCAGCGCGGCCGGCTTCATCACGTCGATGACGATCGCGACCGAGATGACGAGGAGCATCGCGACGTGCCGCGGCCGGATCGGAGCATCGTCGAGCGCCCGTACCCGGATCCCGGCGGCGGCCTGCCGGAACTCCCGTGTTCTCCTCGGCAGCAGGCCGTACAGCGCCGCCGCGAGTCCGCCGATGATCAGGGCCATACCGGTCAGCATCTCGGCGTCGGGCCGCATCCCCGCCATGCGGTACCCCATGTCGCGCGCGCTGTAATACATCGGAAGATGCAATGCGACGCCCGCGGTGCAGGCCGCGGCTCCCAGCCAGAACGCGACTGGATGTTCAAAACGGTTCCACTGCTGCGTCTGCCGGCGTACGGCGGTCTTAGACATGATGACATCCATGGGTTCGAGGCTCCGGCTCCCCGCCGGCCCTGAGGGAGATCGATAAGCGCGCGTCCGTAAAGGCTGTATCGATGAGCTCGACCTTGTAAAGGATGTTCAACGATTACGCTAAGGCGTTATCGAATCACCGCCGGAGAATCCCGGACGTAATGGCAGTCAACGGCACATAGCGTGCGGATTCCCCGGCCGGGAGCGCCCGGCCGGGGAATCGGTCAGCGGTGGCGGCTCAGCGGACGGTAAGGGTCCCGGCGGTCGGCCGGGACCCGCTGGGTGTGCAGGACACGGTCACGTTCCCGAACGACGCCGAGTCCATGTTGATCGTGATGTCACCGATCAGGAACTTGTCCGTGCCGGAGGCGGAGGGCGTCCAGGATCCGGTCATGTGCACGTTGCTGATCGGCTGGCCGGCCGGGACCGAGCCGCCGGAGGCGGTGGCCTTGAACGCCGAGATCTCCGCGCCGCTGCCTTCGATGACGGCCGTGGCGTTCCAGGAGTTGATGGCCGTGGGCGCGGGCGCGCTGATGTTGGCGACGTCCAGCGCGAAGCCGACCGTCGAGCCGGAGGTGGCCGGGTTCGGCGAGGCCGTCAGCGAAGCGTTGATCGTCGAGGTCTCG
This sequence comes from Actinoallomurus rhizosphaericola, assembly GCF_024055675.1. Lineage (NCBI taxonomy): Bacteria > Bacillati > Actinomycetota > Actinomycetes > Streptosporangiales > Thermomonosporaceae > Actinoallomurus > Actinoallomurus rhizosphaericola. Next base: position 190,532 of record NZ_JAMXMW010000017.1, read on the forward strand.
GTACCCGCGCCGGGGACGTTACAGAGGTAGGTGGCGGTGAAACTGGACGCGCTCGCCGGCGCCTGAGCCGCGACGGCGCCCACGCCGCCAAGGGCGAGAGTGGCGACCGCTGCAGCGACCCTGCTGCCAATGCGGGGAATCATGGGGATTCCTTCCTGTTCGCTTGCGGGAGGTTGGGGACCCGGGTGATTCACTGCCATCGATCGATCGACAGTTCAGTTTTACATAGCGTCAGGACCGCAATCAAGGTCGGGTTCCGCAGTTGTGCACCGCAATAGAGGACGAATCAGCTGGATATCGAGCTTTGTGCTCCGCGTTCGCGATCCGGACCGTTCGCCTTAACTACCGATAAATGAACAGATCGCCGAGCGGTCGAGGCCGCACGACTAGTGCAGCAGCGTCGCCGCGGGGCCCGGCTCGGGTTCGCCGGCCGGTGGCTGGATGCCCTGGAAGCGGCCGTACCGGCGGGAGTGGCGGAGCAGCGGGGGCACGCCGCCGGCCTCCGCGTGGACGACCAGGCCGACGACGAGCCAGTGGTCGCCGACCGGCATGACCCTGTCCAGTTCGCAGGCCACGTGACACGCGGCGCCGGCGATGAGCGGGACGCCGAGGGGGCCGCTCCACCACCGGGTGTGCGGCCCGAACCGATCGGTGCCGCGGCGCGCGAACCGGTCGGCGATGCCGGCCTGGTCCGCGGCCAGCACGTTCCCCCCGAACACCCGGGCGTCGCGCAGCCGTGGCCAGGTCGTCGACGTCTTCGACACGAAGAACGACACCAGCGGCGGATCGAGGCTGGCCGAGGTGAACGTGGTCACGGTCAGCCCGACCGGGCCCGGCCCGGTCACCACGGCGACCGCCGCCGCGTGCTGCGCCATCGCGCGCCTGAGCTGCTCCATCAGCCGACCCGCGCCAGGAACGGGGTGAGGGCCTGGCGGAAGGCCGGCGGTACGCGGGCCGGCTTCATCCCGCCGTTCTCGGCCCGCATGCACAGGACGCGCTGCCGCCCCCTGGCCACCAGCTCTTCCGCCTCCTCGCGCACCCGCACGTACTCGAACGTGAAGGCCACCTGCGTCTGGGTCAGTTCGGCCAGCCGCATCCGTACGGCGATCTCGTCGAACGCGAACACCTCGGCGAGGTACTCACATGAGCAGGTGAGCGTGAAGATCTTCAGGCCGTCGCCGAGCTCGGCGAGCAGCCCGGGCACACGGTCCCGGAGGAACAGTTCCCGGCACCGGCCCTGCCAGCGGGCGAAGTGCGCGTAGTAGACGTTCCCCACGACGTTGGTCTCGTCCAGCCCGACGACGTGGCGGTACTCGAAGTAAGGCGTCATGCGCGACCCTCGTCTCCGGTGAGGACGGCGAACACGACAGGGGGCTCGGTGCCGCTCAGGGCGGTGGCGATCGTGACGATCCGCGCCCGGCCCGAGGCGAACGTCAGCGAGCCCGGCTCGGTCGAGCCGATGAGACTCAACGGATCAGTGGGAGAGCCGCCGGCCTTCACCTGGCACTCGGTGGCTGCCCACACCCGCGTGGCGGCGACCGCGAGGGGCTCGCCGAGTTCGGCCGCGGCCCGTTCGGCCAGTGTGATCCGGCCGGCCTTGAGCAACTGCGGCCAGGGACGGTCGACGGCCTCCTCGGCGTCGCAGCCGAGCGGACCGTTCCCGGCGACGGCCAGCACGAACCCCGGGCCGTGGGACGCCGAGATCTCAGGCCCGTGGCCGGAGCCCACCTGGAGCTCGATCTCGGGCCGTCCGTCGGGGCGGTGACGTACGAACACGTCGGCGCCGACCGCGCGGCTGACGGCACGGCGAGTCGCCTCGGCGCGCTCATCGTGGCCCTCCGGCTCGACCGCCACCCCGACGCCCTCCGGGAGCCGCCGCTGAAGGTAGGGCCCGATGAGAGCCGCGATCGCGGGAGGGCCATGGCGGCGCAGCGCCCGCAGCCGTAGTCCCTGCCACTCTTCCACGACCCGGCCCGCCTCGTCGTACACCGTGAGGTCGTACAGATAACTGTCGCCGTCATGGCTGCGCTCGCGGGCGTCCAGGAAGATCCGGTCGGGCCACAGGCCCGTCGCGGGCACCAGGCGCTCGACCCGGTCGGGCAGCAGCGTCGCGTCGGGCACGCACGCCTGGATCGCGTGCATGAAGGCGTCCCTGGGTCCAGGGTCGGCGAGCAGCAGTCTTGCGGGCAGCATCGGCCCGAACCACGGCTTGTCCGGGCTTCCGGAGATCTCCGCCACGCAGCCCGTCGCCGTGAGGCTCCGGTAGCCGATGACCCGCTGGAACCGGCTGCCCTGGAAGTACAACGGGCCGTACCAGTCCACTGCCTTGATCAGGCGGGCGGCCGGATGCGTCGGCGCGTCACCGGCGGGGGGCACCGGCCCGGGCCGGAACGTGCCGCGGACGTGCTCGGCGGCGAAGTCGGTCTCCGCGCTGCGGATCACCACGTCGACCGAGTCCCCGTCCTCCCGCACCACCGCACCGATCCTGATCGTGGCGGCCAGGTCTCCGTCGGCCGTCACCGGCCGGAGGAATTCCACGTTCTCCCAGGCCGGCCGGTTGGGCAACGCGGTGACCGCGGCGGCCGCCTCGGTCATCGCCTCCAGGGCCAGCACGCCCGGCAGGATCGCCACCCCGTCCACCTGATGGTCGGCCAGGTACGGGTCGTCATGCCCGGTGAGGCGGGCTTCGGCGACCAGCTCGATCGAGGGGTAGAAGACCAGCGGATTCTCGGTGAACCGCGCCAGCGGCAGCTCCCGTTCCTCGAACGAGACCGTCGGCAGGTCGCCGGCGCGGCCGACGACCACTGTGACGCCGGGGGCTCCGGGGTCGGCGATCAGCCGCAGCAACATCCTGACGCCCTCGTCGGGCGGGATCGGCCTGATGCCGTCGCGTACCAGGGCGTCGAGGACACCGAGGTGCTCGCCCATCCCCACGCCCGACCACACCGACCACTCGATGGCCAGGCAGCGGCAGTCCGGGTGGCGGCGGGCCTGGTCGAGGGTCAGGTCGGTCAGCCATTCGTTGGCCGTGCCGTACTCCGCCTGTCCGCGCAGGCCGGTCCGGCCGATGATGCTGCCGAACGTGACGAGCAGCCGCAGCCGATCGTGGCCGACCGCGCGGAGGACGGCGCGCAGCCCGTCGACCTTGGGCGCCACGGTGGCGCGGAACGACGTCTCGTCGGCGTTGGTCAGCGCGGCCGGCCGGTTGCGGCCGGCGCCGTGCAGGACGGCCGTCACCTCGCCCAGCCGTTCGCGCGCGCCGGCCACGGCGGCGGCGACCTGCTCCTCCGACGTCACGTCCGCCGGGAAGTACGCGTGCTCGACGCCGGCGGCCTCCAGCCGCGCCAGGTTGGCCGCGAGGGCGGCGTCGCGCGCCGGATCGGAGCGGCCCAGGATCGCGAGCTTCGCGCCGGTGCCGATGGCCAGCTCCCGCGCGCACTCGGCCGTGATGCCCTTGCCGCCGCCGGTGACGAGCACGACGTCCTCGGGCCCGAGCGGCAGGGGGCCGGGCCTGGACGTGTGGGGGCGCAGCACGGGAACGCTGCGCCGGCCGCGCTCGTCGAGGCGCACCTCGGTGAAGCCGGTCGCGGCGGCGGCCTCGCGTACGACGGCGGCGACGGGGAAGGGACCGGCCGGTACGTTCACCACGCAGGTGACGACCTCCGGATTCTCCAGGTGCAGCGTCTTGGCCAGGGCCGCGGCGCCGCCGCCGCTCTGGACGACGAGACAGCGCCGGGCACCGGCGAGTGCGGCGCGGGCGCCCGCCAGCAGCGTCCCGGTCTCCGCCGTGTCGTGCGCCGGTGACGGGCAGATGAGCACCCCGTCACCGATGCCCGCGGTCTCCAGGGCGCGGCGGAGCGGCTCGGCCTCCGGGCCTCCGGGCGAGACGAACGCCTGCCACGAGCCCGTTCCGGCGGCGGCGTCCGCCCGCGGCGGCAGCGGATCCGCGGGCACCCACGCGACCGCGAACGGGCGCACCCACGGTCCCGCCCCCTCCACGGCGTCACGCCGCGCGTCCTGTCCCGGCGATGCCGCCGCGGCGAGGTCGTCCAGCGCCTCGGCGAGCTCGGCCAGGCTGGCGGTGGCGAAGCCGGTCGCCGGGGCGAGCGTGGTCAGCCCGCGCTCGGCGGCCGCCTCGTTCATGATCTGGCCGACGACGATGGAGCTGAGGTGCAGGTCGTCCAGCGGTTTGGTGTCCGGGCGGACCACCTCGAGCGGGAGCTCCGCCCGCTCGGCCGTCAGTCTCCGCAGCCGCTCGATCGCGCTGTCCTCGGTCGCGCCGGCCTCGTCCCCGGACGCGCCGTTCCGAGGCTCGGCCTCGCCGCGGTCACGCGGCACGACCGGGGCGGCGGGCAGGTCGAGGTCCGGGGTGGACTCGCACGGATTGGCGAAGAACCGCAGCGGCGCGCCGAGCCGGAACGGCCGGGTGAACCGGCCGTTCCACAGCGCCTCGGTACGGACCGGAACCCCGAGGACCACCGCGGCCGCCACGACCTGCAGCAGGGGGGCCAGTGACGGTGCGTCGAGATCCATGCTCAGCGCCGGAACGCCGGCGTTGCCCGCGGCCAGCCCGCTCAGCGTCGAACCCGACCCGGCCTCGATGAACAGGCCTACGTCATGAGCCGCGGCCGCGACCGCCGGGCCGAATCGAACCGGGGCGGTGACCTGCTCGGTCAGCAGCCGGACCAGGTCGGTGCCGGGGGCGAGCTCCTGGCCGGTCACGGTCGAGATGACGCGGCCGCGGAGCGGCCGGAACTCCTGGTCCCGTACGTGTTCGGCCAGCGGGGCGGCGGCGGGCGCCACCAGCGGGGAGTGGAAGGCGTGCGACACGCGGAGGCGCGTGCACTCGATGCCCGCCTGCCGGGCCCGTACGGCGACCCGGTCCACCGCGTCGGCGGGCCCGGACACGACCGTCTGGCCGGGTCCGTTCAGCGCCGCGATCACCACGGGATCGCCGGCCAGCAGCGGCGTCACCCGGTCCGGCGCCGCGGCGAGGCCGGCCATCGCTCCCCCGCTGCCGAGGCCCGCCATGATGCGTCCCCGTACGGTCGCGATCCGCAGCGCCGCGGCCTCGTCGACCGCCCCGGCCCAGGCGAGGGCCGCGAGCTCGCCCACGCTGTGCCCCACCGCGACCTCCGCCTCGATCCCGAGGGCCGACAGGACGCGTACGGCGGCCAGCGAGGCGGCGACGATCCGGGGCTGGGCCACGGCGGTGTCGACGGGGTCCCCGTCGGGCAGCGGCCACGAGTCGAGCACGGCGCGGAAGCGGCCGCGGGCGGCGCTGTGACCGTGCCGGGAGCCCCGGATCGAGCCCTGCCCCGGGAACAGGAGCCCGGCCTTGACCGGGCCGGTGACCCGGCCGAGGAAGACACCGGCATCGGGGTCGAACAGCGATTCGCTCCCCTCCCCCAGTGCGTCGGCGGCGCGCCGAAGCGCTTCCGCCGCCCGGACCGGGTGCCCGGCGACGATGGCGGCCCGCAGCGGCCGCCCGCGATATCCGTCGTGCAGGACGGCGGCCAGGTCCCCCAGCTCGGCGAAGGACAGGGCGGAGACGGAGTCCGCCAGCCGCAGCAGCGTCTCCCGCAGCTCCGCGGGCTCGTCGGCGTCCGCCAGCAGCAGTTCCCGGTCCTGCGCCGAGGACAGCAGCGCGACCGACCGCGCCTCATCGGTACGGCGGTCGCGGGACTGCCCGATGACCACGTGCGTGTTGATCCCGCCGAAGCCCATGGAGGTGACGCCCGCCCGGCGCGGCCGCCCGGACGGCCACGGCTCGCCGGCCGAGGCGCGCAGTGCCGGGCGGTCCCGCAGCAGCACGTCGTGCGGGTCCACGCAGCCCGCGGTGGGCGGGATGATCCCGTCCCGGACCGCCAGCGTGGCCTTGATGAGACTCGCGATGCCGCAGGCCGCCTTGGTGTGCCCGATGAGGGCCTTGATGCTGCCGATCGGGGCCGGCGGCGCCTGCGGGTCGGCGGCGTCGCGTTCCGCCGAGATGGCCTCGAGCTCGACCTGGTCGCCGGTCGGCGTGCCGGTGCTGTGCCCTTCGAAGTAGCCGACCGTGTCCGGGCCGAACCCGGCCCGCTCGTACGCGCGGCGCATCGCCAGCCGGTAACCGTCGACGGTCGGGCGGGTGATTCCGCCGCGGCCGTCGGAGGACCTCCCCCAGCCTTCGATCACCGCGTAGCCGCCGGTCGCGTCCTCCTCGCGTACGAGCACCGCCATCGCGGCGCCTTCGCCGGGCAGGAAACCGGAGCTGCGCCGGTCGAAGACCCGCATCTCCCCCGGCGTCAGCGCCCCGACCTTGGCGAAACCGATCAGCTCGAACGGGTCGATGCTCAGGTCGACCCCGCCGACGATCGCGACGTCGATCTCGTGGTCGGCCAGCGCCGTGCACGCGGTCACCACCGCCAGCAGGGACGAGGAGCAGGCACCATCGACGGTGTAGGCGCCACCCCGCAGGTCGAAGTGGTTGCTGATGCGCCCGGCGATGGTGTTCGACAGCCCACCGGCCAGGGTGTCCTCGCCCACCTGGGGGAACGGAGCCTTGTACTGCCGCTCGAGACCGGCCAGGAATCCTTCCAGCCGGCGGTCGTCGAAACCTTCCGCGCGCAGCGCCGCCGCGACGGTCCGCCGGACGTACGGCCAGCGCAGGCGCATGAGGTTCGCCCGGCTGAACTCACCCGTCAGGGTGTTGCCCACGATGACGCCTGTGGTCAGAGCGGGCAGGCCCGCGCCGCCGGGGAATCCCGCGTCGGCGAGCGCCCGGGATGCGACGTCCAGGGCCAGCCAGTGGGTGAGGTCGGTGGACCGGTAGGTGCTGCCGCCCACCCGGAAGCCGACCCGGTCGAACTCGTAGCCCTCGATGACCGCGGCCATGTCCGTGTAGAACCGGTCGCCGGCATCCGGGTCGGGCCAGTAGTAGTCCGCGCGGCTCAGCCGCTCGTCCGGCAGGCGGCGGAACGCCCGGCGCTGCGCCAGCACGTTCTCCCACAGCTGGGCGGGCGAGGAGGCATCCGGGTACTCGCACGCCAGTCCGATGATCGCGATCCGTTGTCCCATGTCGTCACCTGGCCTCGGCCACGGTGGCCGCGACCTGGACGGGCGGCGCGGACTCGCGGCGCAGCCGCCGCGCGGCCGGCAGCGCCTTGCCCCAGTGGTAGGCGCCGCGGACGGCGCAGACGACGACCAGCGCGAAGAACAGGCCGTACACGATGTGCAGCGCCATCAGGACGCCGTAGATGACACCCACCGACGCGCCGAACATGACCTGGTCGCGCGGCCTGACGGGGGTGGTGCCCGGGTCGGTGACCATGTAGTTCAGCCACAGCACGAACGCCGTTCCCGTCATCATCAGCAGCGCGGGCCGCCAGGCGATCCCGAACACCGCGGCCCGGAACACGGCCTGGGCCGCGAACGCCAGCACCAGCCCGCCGATCAGTGGCATCTTCTTGGTGAGCTGGGCGTTCAGCATCGTCCCCGACGCCAGGATGACGACCGGGATGAGCCAGTCCAGCACCGCCCCCGTGTTCTCCGTGAACTCGTACGGCGGCGCGATGCTGACCCAGGAGAACAACAGCAACGCCACCGCGATGCCGAAGTTCGACGGGTTCATGAAGTGCCGCGACTTCCCCTTGATCGGGGCGCGCAGGATCGCCTTCTGGCCGACGGCCACCACGACCGCGAAGACCACCAGCCACGCTTGCGCGTTGGCGTACAGGAGCATGTTCACGGCGAGGCCGGTGATGTGCGCGGGCAGCAGGTAGTCGACCAGGCCCCTCAGTCCGTGCCCCCGGTAGGCGGGGGGCCGGTGGTGGGCCCACGCCGTGACCGCCTCCACCAGGATCTCGGTGGCGTAGGCGGTGCCCACGGCCATGAACGGCCACAGCCATGGCTGTTCGAACCCGAGCAACAGGTAGCCGATGATGTTGAACACGGTGATCGAGATCGCGAACCTGCGCAGGGCCGCGATCCGGACGTCCTTCGGCGGCTTCGGACGGACGTCGTCCGGCGGGTCCTGAGGGACGTCCTTCGGCGGCTCCTGGCCGGCCGGCCGGGCCGGCGTACGCGAGCTTTTTCCGCGGAGTGATGTCATCGCGCCGGTACCTCATGAATGGTCGAGTCGAGTAGGAGCGTGTGACTGCCGGGGGTGAAACGGGTCGTCTCGCGGTGGACCTGGCCGTTCGTGTCCCGCCAGGTCACCGTCGCGGCCACCGGAGCGCCGGACTCGCCCAGCCCGAAGTGCAGGCCGAAGTCGTTCTTGCCCGAGTGCCCGCTGCCGCCGTCGACCTGGGCGATCATGGTCTTGCCCGAGGAGGTCCGTACGGTGACCGTCGCTCCGATGGCCGGCGTACCCGCCGCCTGGAGCGGTGCCCGCTGCCCCGGCACCGGGCGGAAGAGCCGCAGGTCCAGGTATTCACCGAGATGGGGAGCGTCGTTCTGGTAGAACGCCGGCGGCCCCCACTGGCGGGCGACCGCGAGGTCGAGCGCCCCGTTGGCACGGGTGTCGGCCATGCTGATCCCGCGCGTCGGGGTGCGCACGCACAGACCCAGCGGGCCGCTGATGTCGACGTAGCGGCCGTCCTGTCCCGGGGCGAAGAACGCCGGGCACTGGTGCCCGGCGACGTCGTCGCCCGCCTCGATGTTGGGCCAGTACACCGGGTTGGAGAGGAAGTTGTCGTTCGTCGTCGCGAGCTCTTGCAACTGCGCCCAGCGGTTGACCGTGCCCTTCACGAAGCCGGCCGTCTGTACGACGTCCTGGGTGCCGCGATTGGCGAAGTCCCCGGCCTTGACGTCCCACGACCAGCCGTTCTGGGCCAGGCCCATGGGCCAGCTCCTGTCGGCGAAGTCGGCGTTCCCGCGGAGCAGGTCGCGACGCATCTGAGCCTGGCTGCTCGACGTGTTCATCCACGTGAAGTTGCTCTCTTCGAGGCCGAACGAGGTGGTGATGTTGCTGACCACCATGTCGAGCCTGCCGTTGCCGGTCAGGTCGGCGAAGTCGACGCCCATGCCCTTGAACGAGCCGTTGCCGAGGACCTTGGACTTCGGCACGACCGGTGATCGCCAGCCCTTCGCCTCGGTGAACCGGATGTGCCCGGGCTCGGACCTGTTGACGAACAGGTGGTCGTGGCCGAAGTCGTTGGCCACGTACAGGTCCGGGATCATCGAGCCGTCCAGGTCGGCCGCCGCGGCGGCCAGCGTCCAGCCGGTCGCCGAACCCTTCGGGAACGGGTCGCGCGCCTCGGCGTACCTCGGCGCCCCGGTCGCGGTGGCGCCGTCCCACCGGAGGACGAGGTCGCCGCCGCCGTTCGTGGCACGGGAGAACCCTTCGGGCATGACCACCTTGCCCCGGGAGTGCGACCCGAGAACCGGGGAGTCCGGGAAGTAATTGCCGATGACGATGTCCTGGTGGCCGTCGCCGTCCAGATCCGCCACGGCCACCGCGTTGGTGTTCCAGAGCGGGCCCGTGTAGCGGCCGCCCGGGCCGGGCTGGTGCGGGACGACCTCGGTCGGCCGGTAGGCCGACGCGGACAGCTGCTTCGCCTCCCGCTTGAGCAGGTAGAGCACCGGAGTCCGGCCCCAGTAATACACCAGCAGATCGGTCAGTCCGTCCTGGTTGAAGTCGCCGGGAACGCAGCCCATCGGGGCCATGGTGGACGTGTCGTAGGGCAGCGCCGGGGACGGGCTGAGCACGAATGGAGCGAACGTCCCGACGGCTTCCGTGCCCGGCACCGGGGTGACGATCACAGAATCGCTCCGGGTGTCGACCAGGCACATGTCGTCGGGCCGGCCGCTGCCGGTGAAGTCGTTGATCGCGACCGCGGCGCCCACCGACGAGATCCACGCCTGAATGCGCCGGTAGGCCGGGTTGACGTCCCGGATCGTGGCGTTCGGCAAGCCCGGCGGTTCGGCGATGGGCAATGGCGTGAAGTGATACCGCGAGGCCGCGGTCGTCTGCTGCCGGGCTGACGCTCCGCGTGGTTGCGCCAGCGGCAACAGCGCTCCGATCAGCGCGAGCACGACGGCCGGCGGTGCGAGCTTCCTTATGTTCACTTCTCTCCCGCGAACCTTTCTGTCCGGAACTCAGGACCGCCGGACCTCTGACCATCTCGATGGGGATGCGAGGGCTCACGCGTGAAGCGCCGGCGGATCCGGAGGCGCCATGCCTGATAGGCGTCCCCGGCCGCCGGGTCGGCCGGCCGGGCGTCATCGGTCCATCGCGCCGCCTCCGCGACCTCCATCCCGCACAGCACCCGCACCGCGGCGGCGGTGAGGGGCGTGACCAGTCCCGCCTGGTGCCGGGCCTTGGCCGCGAAAGCCGCACCCTGGGCTACATCCGGCAGGTGGCGACCGGCGCAGGCGGCCAGTTCCCGCAGCGATGCCTCGACCGCCTGCTCCGCGGCCGGGTCCTCCCCACCGGCCGGGCCGGCCGCGCTCTGCTGACCGGCGTACGCCGCGGCCAGGCCCGCGCCGGCCCACAGGTCCGGCCGGCGGTCGGCGGCGAAGCCCGCGATCGTGCCGGCCAGGTGAGCGGGGTCGGCCCCGCAGACGAACCACAGGGCCCGGCCTATCCCCTGGTCGACGACGTGCGCGGCGTCACGGGCGGACCCTGGATGGCCCCGGAGGATCCGGGGCCGGCGTTGCTCGCCTACGACGAGCGGAGTCCGGAAATAGGCTTCGTGGAACCCGTATCCGTCCAGGGCCAGCCAGCGCAGCAGCGGATCCCTGAGGCGGACCCGGGGGCGCAGCGGGCCCGGCAGACGGGCCAGCGCCCAGCCCGCCCCGACGTGCGCGGTGTAGATCTGGTGCGCCGCCGGGCCGGCGATGAACCTGTGCAGCCGCCCTCCGGCTCCCGGAAGAAGACCGTCAAGGATCGCCAGCGCCATTGAGGCGCCCTCATAGGCGAAACCGCGGTACTCCGAGGGAACCGTTTCCAGGCGCGTCGCGACCTCACGCTCTCCCCGCACGGTCATGCCGTATTCCAGGCCGATGAGGAACCAGCGGCCGACCTGCTCCAGATAGTCGCGAGCCTGCGGCCGTCCGACATGGAAGCCGCGCACGAGAAAGGTCACCTCAGTCGATGGCGGCGCCAGCATCTTATGGAGAGCACGCCCCGTAGCGAAAGTCATAGAGTTCCCTTAACCGTAGGGAGCATTCACTGCCTGAATCAATTGGCCTCATGAAATGACCAGTTATTTCACGCCGGTTCCGGCATTTTAACTGACACTCACGAGACAGCCAGAATGCACTGATCCAGGCATTCGGTTCCGCTCGGCGGAAATAATTGCACGATGATCGCGAGCGGCAGCCGCACCGCGGCCTGGAGCCGGGCGACCGAGGCCGGCCCTTTCCGGGCATGGGCCTCGCGTCGCCTTCGCCGCGTGGGGCGCGAACCTTTTCTTCCGGCGTCTCAGAGTTCTCGGCGTGCTGATGGCCTGCCGGGATCGTCGGTCGGGCGGCGCCCGGACGACTGGGAGGTCTGATCCGCCGCGAGCCGGTCGGCTATGGAGCGCCATACCCCGGCGCAGTGCTCGGCGAGGGTGATGAGGCAGTCGGCGCGGTGGGGAGGAACCGCTTCGATGAGCTGGTTGACGTCGGCCCCGCGGACCACGTGGTCGTGCAGCCAGCGGAGCATGCCCCGGCCGGATTCCGACTGCCGGATCGCGGGGTCGTGGACGAAGCTCTCCAGCAGTGAGCCGGGATCGAAGCCGGTGACGTCGGGAGCGGAGCGCCGGGCGGGGCGTCGTGCCGTGACGACCTGGCCGGGCCCGGGAGACGTTGCGCGATCCGGGTCGGCGCTGGGCCGGCGCGAGCGGATGGGATCTTCCCCACGCTGCATCTGCTTGCGGACGTCATGGGCGGTTCCGACCGAGATGCCGGCACCGGCGGCGATCTCCCGCAGCGAGGCGTCCGGGCGGGCGGCGAGGAACTCCACGGCGCGCCGTCTGCCCTCCGTGCTGTTGAGCGGGCGGGCGCGGCCGTCGACGCCGATGCGCTTGCTCGACTGCGGATTCTCCGCGCTTGAGCGTTTCCTAAGGGCACTGACCGTCTTGTCCGACAGCCCGGTGTAACCGGCGATCGCACGGTCGGAGAGGTCAGGGCTGGCGGCGATGATGCGCTGGGCGGCGCGCCTCCGGTCGTCCAGGCTGAGCGGGAGACCGTGCGTGACGTTCTCCCTGACGGCGTGTAGAAATGCTTCGTTCTCGTCGCCTTCGAAGAACCGTACCCGGATTTCCTTCCTGCCGCTGGCCATCGCGGCACGGAGGCGGTGCATGCCGTCTATTACCCGCATAGTGCTGCGGTGCACGAGGATGGGCGGCAACTCCGCCTCGGCCTCGACCAGCCGGCGGGTGTGATTCTCGTCTTCCCCGGCAAGCCGCGGCGAGTCGGCCGGCAAAAGCTCGCTCAGCGGGACGGTGTGCACGTCCTGACCGGGCGCGGGGAGCAGGGCCGGCCCTTCTCGTTCGGCGGCTCCCGCTGCCGAACTGTGCACCGGGCGGTGCATTTCAACGTTCGGTTCGGTGATAGGCCTGTGTGCTGCAGTCCTGGACGATGTCATCGTCTCTCCAAGAGCTCACGGCGTTCAACAAACTAGCGACGATTATGCGCATAGCAGTTGCCGGGCCGGAACCCGCGGCCAGGGCCATCCTCATGACCGGTTGCGGACCTAAAACAATGCTCTTAAGTTAGCCGCAGGGCCGCCTAGGGGCGAGCGCAATTGACGCCGCCATTTCGCGCGGCAGGGCAGACGACGATGCGGGGCAGGCCCGCGAGGTCGCGGAAGCGGACGACGCACCGGGGAGGCCCCAGTGCGTCACCGGTCCCCCATGGGTGCCGCGGAGTTGCCGGCAGGCAGTGCGGCCCCTTGTCGGCCACCGCTCGAACGGTCAGGTCGTTTCCGCGGCCATTCCCCGTTAACTTAATACCATTGCGGGCGGGATCGAGCGATACTGGACGACGAAATTGGTCGATATCGGTCGTCCGTCCGCGGGCCAACCTGCGGGTCACACGCTCCGCCGACCCACAACGCCGGCTCCCGGCCGGGCCGCTCACGGTCGAATGCTGCCGACGGCCCCTCCATACCGACCCCCCCGGGCCCGCTCGGCGAGAGAATCGCCTAGGCCTCAGGAGGGCCGGCTCGCCCGGAGAATCGCCTGCGCCTCAGGTCCCGGGCCAGCCCGACGACGGCCCCGGGCGCCCAGGCGGGTAATGCACGAGCCGATCTGCGAGCCTCTGCCGGTTGATGGGAAATCGCCGCGGGAACGGTCTGGCCGTTCGGACGCCGGCTGACGAGGAGCCGCACCGCCTGATAGCAGCACAGGATGGCGTGCACCTCCTGGCGGATCAGGTCGGGATCCCTGGACCGGAGCGTCACCGCCGACCCTCCGGGAGGCAGAAGGTCGAGCGTGCTGAAGCAGTCCCCGAGACGCCAGCGGGAGGCATGCGCCGCGACGCACGCCTCCCCGGGCAGCACCCGGGCGTCGAGGATGTCGGTCACAAGGAGGAGCCTCCCCGGCTTCCCCGCGGCCGGCGGGGCCTCGCCGACATCGGGGATGACCCGGACCGCGAGGCCGGAGGCGTCGCCGGAGCCGGCCTGGGCGGCCGGGTCGGCGAGGCGGGACAGGTAGGTGCCGTCGGGAAACGTGCTCAGCCTGGGCAGGTCGTCCTCCGGCCCCGCCTGCCACAACACGTGCGCCCCGGCCGCGATGACCTCCCCCAGCAGGTCGTAAGCGGGAAGCATGCCGCCGAACAGGAGCAGGTCACCGGATTCCAGCTTCCGCAGGAGCCCGCGGATCAGCGCTGTCTCGTCCAAGGCCGCGCCGGACACGCCCGCGCCGAGAATCGCCGACGTCCCGCACTCGCCGAGCGCCACGACGCGGGCCTGCGGGACCGGGTCCGGCTCAGAGTCGCCGGGCGGGTAGCCGAACACGCTGACGTTCCCGGGCGTATTCGGCAGGCTCAGCGGCGCCTCGTCCAGGGCCACGAGCCGCATCCCGCCGACGCGCAGATGCCCGGGCTCCTCCCGGACCTGCGGCCCGGCGGCCTCCTCCACCAACGCGGCCATCACCTGAGAGCCGAGTCTCTTGCGGGCATAGGTGATCGCGGCCGGAGTCGGCCGCATCTCGCGGGGAGGCTCGCCGGTGAACGGGTACGCCCAGGCCAGCCCCGAGACCAGCTTGTCCCAGACCTCGCCGTAACCCGACCGGAAGAACATGACCATGGTCAGCACGTAGTAGACCATCAGCCGGGCCGGCAGCGCGCGCATGCGCTGCTCCCGCACACCGAGCCGATCCACGACGCGATCGACGAGTTCTGGCGGGAAGGCCCGGATCAGCACGCCGACCGCAACCCGGTCCGCGAGCAGGTCGCCGACCTGCTCGCGGAGCCTCGCCACGTAAGGGATATTGCTCCGCGGCACCTGTGTTGAACCCGTGACACATCGTGGCCAGTGGGTCGCCTATTACGCGAAGAACCCGGTGAGTTCCCGAACGATCTCGTCGGGGCGCTCCTCGGCGAGGTAGTGACCCGCCCCTTTCAACTCGGGGAAGCGGATGTCGGTGGCCTTGCCCTCCATCTGCGCGACCAGGAGCGGGTAATACAGGCCGCCGAGCGCGAGCACAGGCATGGTCAGCACGGAGTAGTCCTTCAGGTCGGCGATGTCCTGCTGGAACGTCTGGTACCAGCCGTTCCCCGCGCGGATCGCGTCCGGCGTGTCGTAAGCGGCGGCGTACAAGGCTCCGGCACTCCCGCAGCGCACGAACGGCCACCGACCGCCGAAGGAGTCGCGGTCTGACCTGCAGGTCGCCCTCCTTCCACGAGGGACCCTGGCCTTCAGGAGGGGCCGAGGCCGAGGGCCGGGAGCACGACCCGGTTGATCAGGTTCTCCATGAATGGGCGGTCCACCGTGCCGTTCATGAACATGACGCGGTAAGCGGCCATGGAGGGGATGACCTGCGCGACGGTGTCGACGTCGGCGTCGGCCGAGACCTCACCCCGGTCGACGGCTCGTCGCATGAGGTGCCGGTAGGCGGCGGCCGAAGGCTCGACGAGCGCACTGTTGACGGCCTGGGCGAGCTCGGGAGCCTGGGCGATCATTGACGCGAGACCGGCCAGGATCCTGGTCCGTCGTTCGCTGGTGCCGAGCCAGTGAGGATCGATCATGGCAAGGAGATCGCCGCGGAGGGTACCGGTGTCGGGCAGCTCTCCGGAGTCGGGCCCATTGTCCTTCAGGCACGCGACGGCGGCGAGGACGAGGTCCTCCTTGGTCGCCCACCGCCGGTAGACGGTGGCCTTCCCGGCCTTGGCGCGGACCGCGACCATGTCGACCGTCATGCCCTCATAACCGGTCTCGGCGAGCACGTCGCGGGCGGCCTGGAGGATCTCGGCGTCGCGGCTGTGGTCGCGTTTGCGGCCGAGCGGGCGTGCGGGGCGGGTCACCCCCTGGGGCGCGGCACGCTCATCCCTGCTCACAGCCATCGGGGCATCGTCCTCAGGAGTCGCGGTGTCACCACCGTACCAAAGAGTTCCGGAACCGGTTCGTTACGGAACCGGGCGGTTTCGCAGCAGGTCGTCGGGCCCGGAATCCGCTCGGAGGGTCCCGTCCCGGTGCGCCTCCCCCATCAGGGCGAACCCGCGCTCCAGGCCCTGCCGACAGACCTCGTGCAGCGGCGGGGTGGGCTCTGAGCGCCCGGTGAGCGCGTCGCGCAGGACCGCGTCACTGGCCCCCAAGGCGCTCAGACCCTCGACGTACGCGGCGAAACGCTCCCAGGCGGTGGCCTCGCGGGCCGCCCCGGCACGGATCGGCTCTCGGCAGCTACTACGAGAAGCGCAAGCCCGCCGAGCGCGCCCATCCCCAGACCCTCGACGAGAACATTTCTCGTCAGCTGTGGGGCAGGAGCGAGCATCTGCTCTCGCTCACCCGGGACTAGGAGCGGCGCAGCGGAGGACGGTCGGGGTCACCTGTAGGTATTGGTCGCCCATAGCGCGTTGTGGCCGTCGTAGATCACCATGTTGTAGTCGGCCTGGAGCACCAGCGTCGCGCCATCGTGACCGAACGTTCCCGCCCCCCAGACCGCCTGCCGGCCGTTGATGTAGACGACCAGGTTGCCGTCGGTCTGGAACTCGGCGTACGCACCGGCGTGATGCGTCCCGGTCGACCAGATGATCTTGCCGCTGGGGTCCCGCAGCACGAGGTTGCCGCCCTTCTGCATGGTCAGCGCGAGGCGGTTCGTGCGCAGGGTCTTACCCGGGTTGAGGTCGTAGGGCGCATGCACTTCGAGTGCCCACGGGTTCCCGCCCGACACCGGCTTCTCACTCGCCGGAACGCCCTTGTGGGCGGCCGCTTTGACCGCGGAACCGCTCTTGCCGGCCGCTTTGACCGAGGAACCGCCCTTATGGGCCGCCTGGACGCGAGGGGAAGACTTGCCGGAGGCCGTGGGCGCGGCGCTCTTGCCGGACGCCGGCTTGTGCGTCGCGTGTGCGGAGGGCGTCGCGGAGGGCGCCGAGGTCGGGGTCGCCGACGGGGACATGGAGGTGTACGCGCCCGGCGGAGGTTGCTGGCCGTTGCCGGACAGCACCCTGTCGGCCGCCGCCGAAACGGGGTGTTTCCTGGCGTGGCGCGAGCCCGTGTCGACCAGCAGGATCGGGATCGCGAGCAGGACGACCCCGCCGATCGCGACCGCGGCCAGAACGGGCTTCTTCGGCCGGTCCGGTGGCATCTCATCGCCGTTCGCCGCACCGCCCTGCGGGACGGCCGCCACCGCGACGTCCGCGTCCGGGGCGGCGTCCTCCTTCTTCTCCTTCTCCTTCGCCGTCGACGGCCCGTCCTTCGGCGGCTCTGGAGTCTCGCCATCCTTCGGCGGCTCTGGGGTCTCGCCGTCCTTCGGCGGCTCTGACGCCTCTCCGGCCTTCTCGTCCTCGGTGGCGGGCCCGTCGCCCTCCTGGGCCGGCTCGACGCCGCCGGCCGGCGCCAGGTCTCCGGCCTCATCGATGTCCACCTTGGGCAGTTCCACCGGCTGACGGATACCGAGCGACTCCACGCGGTCGCCGGGTCCTGACTGCGAAGACAAGATCGCTCTCCTTATCGCCCCTCACGCAGGCGGTATCGGCGACAGGCCGACCCCTTGGTAAGGCATACGAATCCCACCGCGATCGGGTTCACCACCGGACCGTACGAAAGTGACGAGCCTCCGGCGCGGCGGGTTCGCCGCGCCGGAGGCTTCTCTCGTCAGAAAGGGCGATCAGGCTTCGGCGCGATCAACGCACCGCTGGAACTTCACTGGGAGGCGGTGCCGCCGTCCCAGGTCCATTTCTGGTTGCTGCCGCCCCAGCAGGAGTACAGCTGGATCTGGGTGCCGTTGCCGGTGCCCTGGCCGGAGGCGTCCAGGCACAGTCCGGATTGGACGCCGACGATGGTTCCGTCGGAGTTGATGCGCCATTTCTGGTTGTCGCCGCCCCAGCAGGAGTAGATCTGTACCTTGGCGCCGTTGCCGGTGCCGGCGGCGTCAAGGCACTTGTTGCCGTAGACCTGCAACTCGTTGGCGGAGGTGTAGGTCCACTGCTGGTTGCTGTTGCCATTGCAGTCCCACAGCTGCAGCTGAACGCCATCGGTCGTGCTCGCGCCGGGCACATCCAGGCAGCGGCCGGAGGCGACGCCCTTGACCTGTCCGGCGCCGCCGCCGGGCGGGGTGGGGGTCGGAGTCGGCGTCGGGGTCGGGGTCGGATTGGTGGATGATCCGGCGTTGAGGGCGTTGAGGACAGAGCTGTAGGCCGGTTTCTTGTTGCCGTTGCCGTCGAAGAGGAGCGGGGTGTCGCCGGACCGCCAGGAGTCGCTGTCCCGTACGCCCCAGACCGTTATGCCGACGCAGCGCGAGACGGCCAGGCAGTCGTTGGTGATGTTGGCGTAGGTCGTGGCCGAGGCGCCCTGGACGTCCAGTTCGGTGATGGCCACGTCGACGCCCAGGGCGGCGAAGTTCTGCAGCGTGGTGCGGAAGTTGCTGTTGTAGGGGTCGCCGCTGTTGAAGTGGGACTGGAAGCCGACGCAGTCGATCGGAACGCCGCGGGACTTGAAGTCCTTGACCATGTTGTAGACGCCCTGTGTCTTGGCGGCGGTCCAGTTCTCGATGTTGTAGTCGTTGTAGCAGAGCTTGACGCTCGGATCGGCCGCCCGCGCGGTGCGGAAGGCGACCTCGATCCAGTCGTTGCCGGTTCGCTGCAGGTTGGAATCGCGGCGCCCCCCGGAGCCGTCGTCGGCGAAGGCCTCGTTCACCACGTCCCAGTAGGCGAGCTTGCCCTTGTAGTGGGCCATCACGCCGTTGATGTGGTTGATCATCGCCTGGCGCAGCGCGCTGCCGCTGAGGCTCTGCATCCAGCCGGGCTGCTGGTTGTGCCAGGCCAGGGTGTGGCCACGGACCCGCATCCCGTGCTGCACCGCCCAGTTGTAGACCTGGTCACCGGCACTGAAGTTGAACTGGCCCTGCTGGGGCTCGGTGGCGTCGATCTTCATCTCGTTCTCGGGCGTCACCATGGTGAACTCGCGGCCCGCGATCGTGGTGTACGCCGAGTCACCGAGCCTGCCGGAGGCGATGGCGGTGCCGAAGTACCGCCCGCTCTGCGCGGCGGCCGCGCCGAGCGTGCTCGCCGCGGCGTTCGAAGGGACCGCCACCGCCAGCGCGACGCCTGTCGTCCCGGCGACGCCGAGGGCGAGGGCGACCAGGGCCCGGCGGAAGCGGCGGACGGATCGCCGGGTTCCGGGGGCGGGTGTTTCTTTGGTGCTCACTCCTGAGCCTCCATAACTGCAGGGGAAAGGCCGGAAACGGGGAATATCCCCGCGGAATCGACGCCGCGTCCCTTCGCCGGGACGCCCACCACCAAGGCGTCGCCAGTTGGCGGGCCTTGCCACGTCTGGCGGGCCCGACCGCCTTGGGGACTCAGTGTGAGTAACACCCAGAAAATGTGTCAAGACTTTCGAAAAGATTTCGGATGCTCATCCCGGTCCGCCCCCACCACGGACCCCTTCCAGTGGGCGATGACTGCATCGAAAACTTTCGATGCCGTCCGCCAGGGCACCGATCGACGATGAAAGCTTTCATCCGGGCGCTTCACCGGCCAGGTGTGTCCGGGCGGATAACACCAGATGAGCCGCACTCGGCCTCGCCGCGTTCTCACGATGCGCATCGGGCCCTTGACTTATCTCCCCGCCTCATATTTGCTCCGCCCCACCACCACCTCTGACCGGCCCTCTGAAGAAAGGGACTCGATCGACCGCCCGGATCGTCGGCGATGACATTTCCGCCTACCGTGCCCGAGGACGCGTCCGGCGCGAGGCCCGGACCCCACCCTGGCCGGCGCCGCCGCCGTTCACGGCGTACCGGAGGTCGACGGGGTCCTCTCGAGAATCGATCGCCGAGCGGTCGTGGACCGCTGAGCCACGGCGTGGGCGGTGTCGAGCACTGAGAGGCTGTCGTCCAGCGGCATCATCGGCGACTCGATGAGGCCCGCCCGCAGGCAGCGGGCCACCTCCTCGGCCTGGTGGACGTAGCCGTGTCCGCGGATGTCCGCGCTGTACGTCTCGGCGGCGGCCCGGTGCCGGTGCAGCACGAGCCGGGTCGGGCGGAAGAACGGCGTGCCGACCTCGATCCACCCCGTGGTCCCGACGACGGTGGCCGCCTGCGGCGACTCGGCCAGCAGCCCGCAGTGCAGGAGGGCGACCGCCCCTGAGCCGTACCCGAGCAGGATTCCGGTGTTGGCGTCCACCCCGGTCGGCGCGGGCGCGATCATCGCCTCGGCCGAGTCGGGCCGGCCGAGGAGCATCGAGGCGAACGACAGCGCGTACACACCGAGGTCGAGGAGGGCACCGCCGCCCAGCCCGGGGGCCCAGAGGCGATGTGCGGGATCGAAGTCGTGCGCCACGGAGAAGTCCGCGTACACGGCCTTGATCTCGCCGATGCGGCCTTCGGAGACGAGGCTCCGCAGCTTGACGATGACGGGATTGAAGCGTGTCCACATGGCCTCCATGAGGAACAGGCCACGGCCGCGGGCCAGCGCCACGAGATCCCGGGCGTCGGCCGGGTTCGTGGTGAACGGCTTCTCCACGAGGACCGCCCGGCCCGCCTCCAGGCACTGCCGGGCCAGCGGGTGGTGCGAGCTGTGCGGGGTCGCCACGTAGACGATGTCGAGCCGGTCGTCCGCGGCCAGTTCGGCGTATGACCCGTAGGCGCGGCCGATGCCGTACCGGGCGGCGAAGGCCGCCGCGGTGCCGGGGTCGCGGGAACCGACGGCCGCGACCCGGTGGCCCGCCAGCAGGAGGTCCTCGGTGAAGACTCCGGCGACCCAGCCGGTGCCGAGAACGCCCCAGGTGATCGTCATGAGCTCCCCCGGCCGTGGTCCCGGAGGGCTTCGCCGAGCCGCAGGCAGTCGTGCACGTACTCGCGGGCCGCCGCGATCGGAGGGTGGGGGTCGCCGCTTCCGCAGTACTCGAGGCACACGGCGGGCACCTTCAGCAGACTCAGCTTCTCCAGCCAGCGGTGGTTGTCGATGGCCCCGTCCGCCGTACCCACGGTGAAGTCGGGGCACGGGTCGGCCGGCCGGCAGTTCTTCAGGTGGAAGTAGGGAACCTGACCGAGCCGGTCGAGGATGCCCGGATCGCGGTCGGGCTCCGAGAGGATGTACGAATTGGCGGGATCCGGGGTGATGATCAACGAGTCGCCGCCCACCAGGTCACGCAGCCGCAGCGCGGCCTCGATCGTGTCGTGGACCGTGTTGGGGTGCACCTCCACCGAGACGCGGACCCCACGCTCGGCGGCGTACTCGCAGAGCATGCGATAGGCCGCCGCGGCGCGCTCGTACTCCCGCTCTCCGGCCATGGCGCTGCCGTTGCGGCGCCAGTCCGGCTCGTCGCGCACGAGCCAGCCGCCGAACCCGTTGACGAGATCGATCCCGTTGTCCGCGCAGGCGTCGATGACCGCCCGGACGAGCTCGATGGATCGGGTGCGGACGGCACCGTCGGCGATGAAGTCGCCGTAGTACCCGGCGCAGTGGATGTGCACGCCGAAGCGTCGGCCCAGCCGGACCGCCGCGGCCAGGTCGCGCCGGGCCTCTGCGGCGTCGAAGTGGCAGGAGGCCAGTTCCACCGCGGGGAAGCCGAAGTGCCGTGCGACGGCGAAGACGTGCTCGATCGGGTAGTTCCGGAACGAGTAGCTGTGCATGACGAGTTTCATGATCTTGCCGCCTCGGTTCCGTTCCCGGCCGGGGAGTGCCGGATGGGCGTGACCCCGCCGGCCCCGGCGGCGTTGTCCGCGATCGCGTAGAGGATCTCCAGGTCCGCCAGCCCGCGCGCGAGGCCCACCTCCTCGGGTACGGGGGCGCCGGCCGCGCACTCGGCCAGGAGCCGGTACTGCTCGGCGTAAGGATCGGTGGGCACCAGATCGGCGCGGTGCCAGCCGCCGCCGTCGCACAGTTCCAGATGCCCGGCACCGCTCATGGCCCAGGAGTCCCGCACCTGGATGATGCCCTCCTCCCCGACCAGCGTGTACGCCGATACCTCGGCCGACGCGGGTTCCTCGTTGAACGTCGCGGCCGTCTTGAACTGCAGATACCGCCGGTCGTCGAACCAGAGGGTCGCCTGCGCGTGGAGGTCGGTGCACTCGGGATCGTTCACCGGCCAGAGCGTGCCCTGGCAGCGCACCGGATCCTCGCCGAACAGGTCGATGGCCGTCAGCACCGGATAGATGCCGAGGTCGGCGAGGCAGCCGAGGCCGCTGAACCGGCGGCGGCTGCGCCAGTCGTACTTGCGCCAGCCCAGCCGGGCCGCGGACATGGCACGCGGAGCGCCGATCGCCCCGGAGCGCACCAGCCGCCGCGCTTCGCGGTTGTAGACGTTGTACTTCGACATGTAGCCGACGAGGGCCGGGGCCGTGGCCTTGGCCGCGACGGCGAGGATCCGCTGGGCGGAGGTCACCATGTGCGCCAGCGGCTTGTCGATCAGCGTGGCCAGCCCGCAGTCCAGCGCCCGCACCGCGAAGTGCTCGTGCAGGTGGTTGGGCGTGGCCACGTGCACGGCGTCGAGCCCGGCGTCGAAGAAGGCGTCCTCGTCGGTGTACGTCTCGACGTCCGAGCACATCGCCGTCACCGCGCGCAGGGCTTCCGGTTCGGTGTCGAGTACGGCGGCCAGCCGCAGGTTCGGAACCGAGCGCAGTGCCGGGATGAGCGAGTGACGGGTGAGGAAGCCGGCTCCGACGATGCCGATCCTGAGATCCATCTGGCGCTCCCTTCGGGTCAGGAGGTGGTCTGGGTGGTCAGCGCGGGCGCTCCCTGGACAGCGGGCTGCCGGGCGCCATAGAGGAAGGAGAGGGGAACGCCGTCCGGGCCGGGGCGGTTGTCGAGACTGCCGACGGCGTTTCCGGCCAGGTGGCCGACCAGCGCGTCGAGCCCGTCGCGCAGGCCGGCCCAGTCACGCCCGGCCAGGGGCGGCAGGTCGGAGCGGGGCGTCTGTTCCTCGGGCGCGGGGCCGGTCCGCCACCGTCGCAGGATCCGGCCCAGCAGCCGGGTGCCCGCGGTGATCTGACCGGCCCGCGGGCCGAACATGCCGGCGGCGACCGATCGCTGCTCGGTCAGGGTCGACAGCATCCGGTGTCCGAGGGCGAGTTCGTCGGGATTGATGAGGAACCCGGTCACCGGGCCCCAGGCGTGCCGGGCGTAGCGCCATCCGTGGCCGGGCGTCCAGCTCAGCGTGTGGACGCCGGGCCGGAGAAGACCGGCGTCGGACATGGCCCTGCTCAGCCAGGCGTGGTCGTAGCCCCACTTGTACTGCTGCGCCCGGGTCGTGCCAGGGGTCTTGCGGGTCTCGTCGGCGACCTCGGCGGCGGGCACCGACCACAGCTCGCCCAGGTGCGACAGGACGGCCATGACCAGGATGTCCTCGGTGCTGCCGTACGGCGTCGCCTCGTAGAACAACGGGCCGTGGCGCCGGGCCGACGCCAGCACCGGCCCCTGGCGGACCAGCAGCCCGACCGTACGGCCGGTCACCAGGCTGCCGTGCGACGTGGTGGACAACAGGTCGTATTCGCCATCGCGCAGCGCGCCGGGCAGCCGTACCGCGGCCGGGGCGGGCCCCGGGCGGGGCCGATGGAGCCATCGGGCCGGATCGGCGACGGGGACGACCCGCGGGCAGGCCGCGACGGCCTGCCCGCGGGTCTCCAGGGTGGCGATCAGGAGTTCGAGGGCGTCCGGGGCGAGCGCGGTGTCGTCGTCGAGGAACAGCAGGTACCGATGGCGGAGCGGTGAGTCGGCCGGCAGACCGGCGAGGTAGGCCAGGCCAGCGTTCCGCGCGTGTGCCGCCGTGTAGCGATCGCCTGGCGGGCGGCTCGGGCTCCGCACGATGTGATGGGGGCGGCCGGTGGCCGCCAGAAGTGCGCCCAGCCGCCGGGCGGCGGCCGGTGACAGGCCGTTGTCCACGACGACGAACGAGACCGGCAGGCCGCCGCGGGCCGGGCCGCCGCGCAGCACGCTGTCGGCGCAGAGCCGCAGGCTCTCGATCCGGTCCGTCTCCGGGGCGGTGTAGGTCGGGACCAGGACGGTGACGCCCGGCCCGGCCGCGTCGCGGTGCGCCACGGGGGCGGGGGTCCGCAGTCGGCGCAGATAGTCCACGCTGCTCGGCACGGGATCCTCCTGCCTACTGGTAGCGGCTGATGAACCCGCGCCGCTGGAAGGTGCGCAGCGAGGCGGTGACGAAACCGACCGAGACGATCACGAGTGCCACGGTGGCCAGCGCGGCGATCGCGATGTGGGTTCCGGCCGAGGCGCTGTGGGCGGTGACGTCACGAGCCGCGGCGAAGGTGTAGCTCGTCGGAAGCACCGCCGACAGGGGGCGGACGGCGGCCGGCAGCGCCGACACCGGGTAGAAGGCGCCCGACAGCGGCAGGATGACGAACAGCAGCCCCCAGGTGAGTCCCTCCGAACCCGCTCCGAAGTACAGGACGAGCGCGACGACGATCAGCGCCAGCGCCCAGCCGTTGAGCAGCAGGAGGCCCATGACGGGCACGATGCCGGGGCCCGGGTCGAACATGTCGTAGCCGTACAGCAGGGCCGCCGTTCCGGCGACCGCGGTGACGCCCAGGACCACCTTGGCCATTCCCTGCAGCGCGGTCCCGAGGACCCATTCGAGGGGACGCAGCGGTGTCACCAACAGGCCGGGCAACTGCCGCGAGTGGCTCTCCTCGAAGAACCCGGTCGCGACCGCGATCTCGGCCTGGTAGACCAGGTGCCACATCACGATTCCGGCGACCACCGACAGCGCCGTCCGTGCCGGACCTCCGGCGGGCGCGTGCTGCGCGTAGGTGGCGATGGAGCCGTAGAGGATCGTGTCGACGGCCGGCCAGACCGCGATGTCGAACACGCGCTGCCAATTCCGTACGGTGACCAGGAGATGGCGTATCGCGATCGCCTGGATCCGGCGGATCGCGAGAACGGCCCGCGGACGCCCGGCCGAGATCGTGCTCATCATGTCGCCCTCCGAGCTCGGGACGCTTGGGGAATCGTGCTGAGGTGCAGATAGACGTCCTCCAGATTCGACTGCCCGAGCCGTGCCGCGACGCTCTCGAGCGCCCCGTCGACGATCACCCGGCCGTTCATCAGGAAGACCACGCGATCGGCGAGGCGCTCGACCTCCGTCATGTTGTGGCTGGTCACCAGCAGCGCGGTGCCCTCGCTCTCACACAACTCCAGCAGGCTCGTACGGACGCGCAGCGCGATGTCGGGGTCGAGTGAGGCGGTGGGCTCGTCCAGGATCAGCAGCGCCGGCGCGTGCATCGTGGCCTTGACGATGCCGACCAGGGTGCGCTGGCCGCTGGACATCTCCGTGCCGATCGCCCGGGCCAGATGCCCGATCCCGAACCGGTCCAGGGCGGCGCGGGCCTGCCCTTTGGGATCCGGCGACCCGTAGAGCCGCCCGAACATCGTCAGGTACTCGATCACCCGGATGTGCGGCGGCAGCGGCAGATAGCCGGCGGCGAACCCGACCCGGGCCAGCACGGCCCGGCGCTGGCGTTCCGTGCGCTGCCCGAGGATCTCGACGGTGCCGGCGTCGGGCCGCACCGCCCCGAGGCACATCATCAGCGTGGTCGTCTTGCCCGCGCCGTTGGGCCCGACCAGGGCCACGCGTTCGCCGGGCGCGACGTGCAGGCTGACGCCATCGACCGCGACCCCGCGACGGTAACGTTTGCGCAGGTCCCGCGCGCTCATCACATGATCGGTCATCGGTGGCCTCCGTGTGTCCGGGCCCGGAGGTGGGCCGTGGCGGTGGAAGGGCCGACGGCGCCCGCCAGCCGGCGGGAGGCGGCCGCCAGGGTCGGCACGCGCACGTCGGCCGCCTGGAGCTCGCGGGGGCTGTGCGTCGTCGCCACGGCGACCACCGTGCATCCGGCGGCCAGGCCCGCCCGGACGCCGGCGGGGCTGTCCTCGACCACGACGCAGTCGGCGGCCGGGATCCCCAGCCGCCGGGCGGCGGTCAGGTATCCCTCGGGCGACGGCTTGCCCAGCCGTACGTCCTCCGCGAAGACGCGGACGGCGGGGAGAGGCAGCGCGGCCGCGTGCAGGCATGCCTCGACGCACCACTCGCTGCCGCTGCTCACGATGGCCCACGGAACGCCGTCGAGCCGCCGGAGCAGGTCCGCCGCCCCCGGGATCGGCCGCACCCGGCCGAGTTCCGCTGCGGTGAGCTCGTCGAGCACCGCCGATTCGGCGGCGGGATCGAGGTGCGGGGCGACCTCCGCCAGCACGTCGCGGACGCGACGCCCGGACGTACGGCCGGCCACGAGGACCGGATCCAGCGATCGCGCGGCCGCCCATCGGCGCCACACCCCGGCGAACAGCGCGGTCGTGTCGACCAGGACGCCGTCGACGTCCAGCAGGACGGCCCGTGCCTCACCCACGGCGGTCTCCCTCACAGCGGTCTTCCTCCCGCTGCACCCGGATCAGCCGGCTGCGATCGGCCAGCGAACGGTGCGTCGCCACCGCGATCCGGTGCTGTGCCCGCGCCGCCTCGGCGAGCGGGAGATCCCCGGCCGGTTCCGGCGGCGCGAGCACCAGGACCGCTGCCGACCGGTCGGCGTAGACCGCCTGGAAGGAATGGTGGTTCCAGGCGCTGCCGTCGTGGACCTCGCAGGGCCGCCGGGTGACGGCGGCGAACCGCACGCGCACCGCGTCGGGCAGCTCGGCGGCGGAGTCGTAGCGGACCACGTGCAGCCTGGTGAGCTCCGGCCGGTCGGCCAGCCAGTCCGCCGCCGCGTCGGGCAGCGCGCGCGCGGTCGGCGCCCGGGACCCGGCCTCCGGCGTGGCGGGTCCGCGGAGCAGGTCCTTGTACGCGTGGACGTTGCACTCCTCGGCGACCGGGACCCCGGCGCGGAGGGCGAGGCAGGCGGCGAACGCCCCGGCGAGGTACATCGTGTCCACCAGCCCGGCCAGCCCCGGTTCGGCCGCGGAGAGATCCAGCCGCACGGTGGCCGGGGCGTCCTCATCGGGGCCGACCACGGCGATCGCGGGCCGGAAGCGGTCGGACTTGCCGCACAGCGCCTGCCTGCCGAGTTGGAGCAGCCACAGCCGAAGGCCCGGGCCCGCCCAGCGCGGGGCGACGATGTGGATGTCCGGCGCACCGTCGGCGGGCGCTTCGACGGCCTCCCGGGCGGCGCGTAGCCCGAGCAGCCGGTAGCGGCGCACGAAACCGGTGTAGACCGCGGCCAGCCGTGCCCCCGCCATGATCGCCGCCGGCAGCAGGAACGCGGTGGACAGCGGCGCGCCGATGATCGCGGTCTGGTCCCGCAGGTGCCGCGGGGACAGCGCGAACGCCGACGGCGGCGTGGCCTGGTCGCTCAGCCAGACCAGCCGGCCCCCCTCCGCTCCGGCGAACGCCGGGACGCATTCGGCCAGCCGCACCGCCTCCATCGTGGATCGCGACGCGGACACCGCCACGTAGGCGCCCGGCGGACCGGCGTCGTTGAGGGTCGCGCGGATCGCCGCCGGACAGAGGCTGTCCATCGGCACGACTCCGGAGTCGGGACCGAGGACCTCCCGCAGCGCCTGGACGGCGAACGTCCAGCCGCCGGTCCCCAGGAGCACCACCGGCCGGCCCTCGGGGACGGCCAGGGCGGCCTGGATCTCCGTGAGGTTCTGCTCGACCAGGTGCCGGCCCGGCGGGCGGACCCAGCCCAGCCGGGTCGAGCCACCGCCCTCGCACAGCCGTGCGACCGAGGCGGCGGGTCCGGCACGCGAACCGGCCGCGGCCGCGAGGACGGCCGTCCACAGCGTGTCGCCGTCCAGGCCGTCCAACCCGGCGCCGGCCTGACCCGCCACGGGCGCACCGGTCGGCCTCGCGCCGTCCAGTCCCGCGCCGGCCTGACCCGTACCGGCCTGACCTGTCGGTTTCGCGTCGTTCATGTGCGTACTCCGATCCGGGGCAGGTCACGGCCGTCCACCGCCCGGACGACGTCGCCCGTCAGGCTGAAGTCGATGATCACCCGTAGCGCCGGGCGGCCGCCGAGCCGGCCGTCGGACATCAGTTGCCGGAGGACCTCGGGCGTGGCGTCCAGCGAGACCACGTGACTGATCAGCGGGGCCAGGTCCAGCCGGTCCTCCCCGGCGACGCACAGGTCGCGAGCGCGCTGGTAGTCCTCGCGATCCGCGCCGCTCGACCCGACCAGGGTGCACTCGCGGCCGCCGCCCAGACTCGCCCGGTGCCGTTCACCGCGAACGCGGATCGGATGGGCCGCCACCTGCTCCCCGCCGGGCAGGCGTACGGTCGAGCCGGGGTGGAACCCGCCGAAGAGGTGGACGGTCGCGCCGTCCGCGACGCCGGGCCACAGGTCGTTCAGGATGGCGGGCCCGGTGCCGCGCGGGACGGCCAGGACGACGACGTCCACTCCGGCGCCGCCGGTCGCCTCCGCGATCGCGGCGGGCAGCGAGCCGTCGAGTGCCAGGCAGTCCTCAGGGGCGAGGATGCCGCGCTCCACCGCGAGTTCCAGCCGCTGCGGGCTGCGGTTGGCGACCAGGACGCGTCGAGCCTTGTCGTGCCGGGCCAGCATCGCGTGCAGCAGCCCGGAAACGCCCGCCCCCACGATCAGGACACGACGGTCCCGCCATCGGTCCCGGCCGGCACGGGCCGAGCGCACCACGGTGGACAGCGGTTCCAGCAGCGTCCACTCGGCCAGTCCGGCGGCGGGCAGCGGAATGATCTGACCGCGGTCGATCAGGTGCTCGTCCCAGACGACCCGCTCCCGGAAGACACCCGGGAGGTTGTGGCCGAACTTGTCGTGCTCGTCGTCCGGCCGGTTCGGGTTCACGCCGATGACGTCGCCGACGCTCACCCCCGACACGTCGGCGCCGACCTCGGTGACCTGGGCGACGCACTCGTGACCCGGAATGCCGGGCTCACAGCCCCTGTCGCCACGGATGACCTGCAGGTCGGTGCCGCAGATGCCGGCGAACGCCATCCGCACGGCGAACTGCCTGCGGCCGCACCGTGGCGCGCTCCGGTGGCGGAGCAGGGCGCGGGCCTCCCCGACGGGCTTGTGCACCTCCCTGACCTGGGTGCGCCGTTCGGCGAGGAGGCATCCCATGCCGATCAGGCTGTCGTCGCGGTCGCGGGACGGCCGGGCCAGTGCGTCCACGTCCGCGTCCGTCCAGCCGGTGAACCAGCCGCCGTCGGGCAGCAGATCGGCGAGGTTGGCGCGCAGTTCGGCGAACCACGGCTCACCCACACCGTTGGCGAATCCGCCCATGACCACGAAGGTGCGCAGCCCGAGCGCGGCGGACAACTGCAGGATCTGCGCCGCCAGCGGCCGTGTCGCGGCCGACAGCAGCGTCCGGGTGAACGCGTCGCCGGTCTGTGCCGCCGCGGCGATGGCAGGCGCGGTGATCTTCTCGGGGTCGCCTTCGCACCGGCCCGCGAGTCCCGAGCCGTCCCAGAGCCCGGGGTCGCTGCGGGCGAGAGCGGCGGCGGCCCGCACGGTCGCGGGTCCCGAGGCGTGGGCGCACAGGTCCCCGACGGTCCCGCACTCGCACCACCGCAGGCCCGCGTCGCCGAGCCGTGCCCGGGCGACGAGGTCCCCGGCGGCGGCCGCTCGCCCGAGCGTACGGTGCGGGGCCCGGCGCTCGGGGTCGACGCGGACGTGGCCGATCTCTCCGCCCAGGCCCTCGTCGTCGAGCAGCAGCCGGGCGGCGAAGGGCAGCCGGGCGTCGAAGACCTTGATCGCGACGCCGGTGCTGATGGTGAGCAGCGCGAACCGGCCCAGGTCCTGGTATCGCCAGGCCGCGGCGGCGATGTCGTTGCACACCGTGATCCGGGCCCAGTCGAGCCGCCGGGCGAGGGCGGCGCCGAGATCGAACCCGGTGCCGGGCTCGTTCCACAGCAGGGAGGCGTTGCGAATCCGGCCGCGGGAGTCGACGGTGGCGCCGACGGCCACGCCGACCTCGCGGACGTCCGGGGCGGGGTGGCGCTTGCGCATCCGGTCCACCTCGGCCGCGATCCGGTCCAGGTGCTCCTCGCGTACGGACCGGCCGCCCGCCGGCTTGGGCGTGGCGAAGCGCACCGTGTCGCCGGTCAGCCACCCGTCGCGGTACGCGCCGACGCGGGTGGTGGTGCCGCCCATGTCCACCACGATCGAGGCCGGCTCAGTGGTCTGGTTCATCGTGGTCCTTCCGGGTCCAGGCCCGCAGCTCCGCACAGGCCTCGTGCAGCATCCGCACGTCGAGCTCCTCGATGGAGTCGATGAAGCCGCCCACGCCGATCTGGTGCGGCACGACGAGATGCAGTCGTCCTGCCTTGTGCGGGATGACGTCGTCGTGCAGCTTTCGCCACAGCACGTCGGGGTCACAGACCGGGTCGTACAGCGCGAGCCCGGTCGCGCGCAGCAGGGTCAGCAGCCGGTCCAGGTCGGTCCGGCTCAGGTGGCCGGTGTGGACGGCCAGGCAACAGGACAGGGCCATGCCGATCGCCACCGCCTCGCCGTGCCGCAGCCGGTACCGGGACAGCGACTCGAGGACATGGCCGAACTCGTGCCCGAAGTCCGGCAGCCGGCGCAGGTCGTCCTCGAACGGATTGGCCTGCAGCTGCTGCAGCATGGCCCGGATCGACCGGTCGAGGATCTCCCGTACCGCGGTGGTGTCACGGCTGGCCAGCACGTCGGGATGGTGGTCCCGGATCAGGTCGAACAGCCCCGCGTCACACACCGCAGCGATCTTCACCGCCTCGGCGAGGCCGCACCTCAGCTCGTCCTGCGACAGCGTGCGCAGGAACTCGGGGTCGCAGACGCACGCGAGCGGCGGGTGGTAGGCGCCCATGAGGTTCTTCTGGTTGTTGACGTTGACGCCCACCTTCAGGCCGATGCCCGCGTCGATCATGCCGACCAACGTGGTCGGGACCCGGATGTACGGCGTGTCGCCGCGGTAGAGGTAGGCGGCGTAGCCGGCGATGTCCATCACCGTCCCGCCGCCGACCACGATGATCCGGTCGTGTTCGCCCAGCCCCAGCCCCTCCGCCGCGTGCACGATCCGGGTGACCTGGTCGAGCGTCTTGGCCCGATCGGTCGGGGTGACCGGCAGGATGGTGAAGCGCGCCACGTAGCCCTCGCGCTGGTACCCGGCCATGAGCCGCCGCACCCGATGGAGCTGGTCGGGCCGGTACGGGTCCACCAACGCCAGCACGTCACCGCCCGTGGGCAGCAGGTCGGCCAGGGCCGCGCTGCCGGGATCGAGCAGGCGCTCGGTGAACCCCACCGAGAAGCCCGCGGACACGGTCGTCCGGGCCTGGGCCCGGAGGGCCGCCGGGACGATCCGTTCCGATCTGAGCACGGTGACGTCCGCGTGGGGCCGGGCGAGGGCGTCCTCCGGGGCGGCGGCCAGCGCGGTCTCCAGAACCGTGACGTCCGCTTCCACCAGCTCCACCCCGTGCGCGGTCGGCAGCGCCACCGCCAGGACGCCTCTGCCGCCCTCGTGGCCGGCGCGCCACCGTCGTACGGCCGCCGCGTCAGCCGCCGTATCGGCCATCCCCTCGGTCACCGCCCGGGCCGCCGTCAGGTCGGGCTCCAGCCGGCGGGCGAGGGCCGTCAGCTTGAGCCGGGTGTCGGCCGGCAGGAGGCGCATTCGCTCGGCCACCCTGGCCGCGAGCAGGATCGACCAGACCCGCCGCCGTCCGGCGTCCAGCTCCTTCGGCGCGAATCCCGACCACGCCTCCCCGACCTGCCAGGCCGGGCTGCCGGGCCCGGGTCTGCGGCACAGGCGCAGGACCGCGGCGAGCCCTTCGGCCCGCCACTCTTGCGGCGCGCAGGTGAGCAGCCGGTCGAGCAGCGACCGGTCGAGCAGTGCCAGGGCGAGCAGCGCCGCGGGCTCGGCCGGTCCGAGTGGAATCTCGGCCAGGCCGTCCTCGTCGACGATGACGTGGGCCTGGCGCTGGAGCGCGCTGATCGGGCCGCCCGCCATGCGCACCCGTACCCCATCGCGGAGGGAGGCGACCACGGCTGCGAGGTCCCGGTGGATGCGGACGGCGGTGGTGTGCCGGCGGAACGAGGCGGCGGTGACGGCGACGATCTGGCCGATCCGTTCGCCGCCGAAGGCCAGGAAGGCGTCTCGGCGGCCGAGCTGGACCTTGACCGCCGCATCGACGAGGGCGTCGCAGGCGTCCATCCCGTCGGTGTCCGGCTCGTGGTCATCGCCGATGTCGACCACGATGAGGTCTTCGAGCAGCCCTCGGCTCTGGGCGTTCTCGAGATAGGAGACGAGCAGGTCTCTGCGGACGGCGGCCGTGGAGTCGCAGGCGACGACCAGCCGTCGAGCCGGCCCGAGCATGTCGATCAACGTGTCGTTGCCGTGATCGAACAGTCCGGGCACGGCGTCGACGCGGTAGGACGCGGTGAACGTGGCGTGCAGAGAGCGTTCGCCGTCGTACGGCGGGCACGGGTCCGAGCGCAGGCCGGTCAGCGTGGGGTGCATTGGTCGAACTCCCGGCGGTGGCGGTGCGGCGGCCGTTCAGCGGACCGTGGTGGGCGCGGCCAGGGAGGGCGCGGCCGGGGAGGGCTGGACCGCCGCCTCGGTGGCGGCGATGGCGTCACGCAGCGTGGCGACCAGCTGCTCTCTCGGCCGGCAGTTCTCCAGGCGGAACGACCGCATCATGTCGTCGATCTCCTGCTCGTCCATGCCGCGGAACAGCTCCGCGAACTCGGGGATCATCGCCTCGGCGAACAGGATGTTCGGCACCAGCCGGTTGATCGCGAACTGGGCGCCCCACGGGAAGGGGCAGTAGTCGGGGAACTCTTTGGCGAAGACGTCGCGGATCGGGTCGAGCACCGGTGCGATGTTGTCCAGGAGACCGCCCCAGAGGTCCACCGCCAGACGGTCCTTCTTCTCCATGATGGGGCGGACGCGGCGCATCCACGGGCTGTCCGGGTCGAGCGTGAGCGGGGCGGCCAGCCCGACGTCCTTGTACGACCAGTAGATCCAGTGCGCGCCGTGCCGCCGGAAGACGTCCAGTTGGTCCCCGATGAGGTTGAGGCGCATCCGGTCGGTCTCCGGGTCGCCGGGGAACACGGCGTTGAACTCGCCGACCACGATCGGCGTCCCGGTGCGGCGCGGGAACTCGACGCGACCGAGGAAGCCCCGCTCCACCGCGTCCTTGTCCCAGTACTGGATCGCGGGCTCCACCTCGGCCGACTTGCCCTCCTCGGGGGCCACCACGTGCACGAGGTTGATCCGGCCGGGGTAGCGGCTGCCGGGGGTGTGGCCCGGCGGGGGGTAGTCGTGCGGTGAGTAGATGACGTTGGGCCAGGTCTCCTCGAAGATGTGGAAGTCCACGGCGTACCGGTTGCCGTCCAGGAAGATGATGTGCCGGTCGTCGATCTCCCGGATCGTCTCGACCAGCCGCCGGTAGAAGGGCAGGACACGTTCGCCGGTCGGGTCCGCCGGCTCGTTCAGCGGGTTGTAGCCGGCCACCCAGGGCTCGTCCCGGTAGTGCGCGGCGATCGCCTTCCAGAGGTTCAGCACCCGGTCCTGGAAATGCGGGTGCCGCCAGAACTGCGCGGTGTTGGTGGGGTTGTCGCAGTGCCAGTCCTGGTTCTGCCAGCCGGGGACCGTGTGCAGGTCGAGGATCGTCCGGATCCCGTGCTCGGCGCAGAGCCGGACGGCCCGGTCGAGGTGGGTGAACGCGTCGTCCCTGAGCTGGAAGGGGGCGTCATCGCTTTCGAGGTACTTGTAGTGGAACGGGATCCGCACCACGTTGATCCCCAGCGAGGCGAGGTAGGCGGCGTCGTCGGCCGTGAAGAAGTGCTCCAGGAAGCGGTCGAGGAACACCGCGGCGAGGTCCGGACCCAGCACGTTCCTGACGGCCGTCAGCATGCCGTTCTCGTGCCCCGGATAGCCGGTGATCCAGTTCTCCATGTTCAGCCAGCCGGCCAGCCCGATCCCGTACAACCGGACCGGGCGCCCGGTGGCGTCGGTGATGGCGGATCCGTTCACCCGCAGGAACGAAGGGGGATTTGCGATGGACATGGCGATCTCCTCGGGAAGT
Organism: Actinoallomurus rhizosphaericola; assembly: GCF_024055675.1. Taxonomy (NCBI): domain Bacteria; kingdom Bacillati; phylum Actinomycetota; class Actinomycetes; order Streptosporangiales; family Thermomonosporaceae; genus Actinoallomurus; species Actinoallomurus rhizosphaericola. The sequence continues at coordinate 224,073 of NZ_JAMXMW010000017.1, forward strand.
AGGGGGACGTGTCTCGATACCGGTCGGGTCGCCGTCAGCGCGTTCCGGGCCGCCAAGCGAACCTGGCGAGGCGTTTGGACTGGTCGCGCCACTCGTCGTCGGAGTGGCGGAAGCGCGCAAGGGACATCGCCGTCTCGGGCCGCGAAGACTGACTCACCCGGACGCTCGCGGGGCAAGGGCCGTTCATCGTGATCTCCTCCGACATCAGGTCGCTGTGTCGTCGGATTCACACTGCGGCCGGCGCGTACGAAAAAAGTCGCCGCGGCGTCCGGCCAGGTCGGCGGCTCCGGGAGGTCTCGCCCGCCTCGTCCCGGCGGGAGTACGAAAAATCTCTGAAAGAACTACGACCGCCGGTGGGCGGACAAGACCGAGACGCCCGCGGTGCTCCCCTTCGCGGTCGTCAGCCGCAGGGCCAGCTCGGCGGCCTCCGGCAGGCCGAGGCGCTGGCACAGGAGCAGGGCGGTCTGCCAGGTGTCCCGCGCGGCGCGTGAGTCGCCGTGCATGGCGTGCGCTTCGCCGAGGACCAGCAGCGTACGTGCCTCCCACACCGGCATGTCGAGCTCCCGCCACAGGCCGAGCGACCGGGTGAGCTGGTCGATCGCCGAATCGAGACGGCCGGCGGCCAGATCGAGTGCGCCGAGCCCGCGCAGCGCCACCGCGTGCCCGAAGTGGCGCTGCAGGCCCAGATCGGTGAAGATGCTGATCGCCTGCTCGTACTGGACCCTGGCCCGGTCGGTGGACCCCCATTTGCGGCACAGGTCGCCCAGGCTGTTGCGCGTGTACGCCTCTCCCACGCGATCGCCGACGTCACGGAACGCCGCCAGGCACTCCTCGAACCGCAGCGCGGCGGCGGGGTACCGGCCGAGCTCCCGTTCGATGATGCCGATGCTGCGGGTGATGAGCGCCCGGTACCGATGCCGGCCCAGCCCCTGCCAGATCGCCGCGCTCCGCTCGTAGTTGCGCAGCGCCTCCTCCAGGCGGCCCTGGTCGGTGTGCACCTTGCCGAGCCCTTCCTGTGCCTGCGCCTCGCCCACCAGGTGGCCGGCATCGGTCGCCCGCCGCAGTCCCTGCTCGAGGAGGGCGATCGCGGTCTCGGTGTGCCCTGTCTGCCGGTGGACGTCCGCGCAGTGGTACAGCGCGTCCGCCTGCCCGGCCGGCTCACCGAGCTGCTCGAACAGGGCGAGCGCCTGCTGCGCGTACGACAGGCGCGTGGCGTTGTCGCTCAGAAAGGCGCACCGCTCGGCCAGGCCGCGCAGCATCACCGCCTCGCCCAGCCGGTCGCCGGTCCCCCGGGCCGCGTCGAGAGCGTGCTGGTGCGTGTGCGACCAGTCGTCGTACAGACCGCGCAGATCGAAGAAGTTCGTCAGCGCCTGGGCCAGCAGCCACGGAAACCGGGGGCGGCCGAGCGCGCCGGCCTGCACGACCATGCCGACCAGCCCTTCTCGCTCCGTCGCGAACCACGCGATCGGATCGCTCGCGACGAGGTCGAGCGCGCGCGGATCGACGCCCCGGACCGGCCCTACGTCGCCGAGGACGCCGAAGCACTGGCTCGGCAGGCGGTCGTCGGCCTGCCGGGCGAGGTGCAGCGCGGCGCTCAGCGCCCGGTCGCAGGCGGCGGTGTTCTCCTCCTCCGAGCCCTCCTCGGCGGCGAGCTCCCTCGCCAGCACCCTGACCAGGTCGTGGAAGCGGTACCGGAAACGCCCGGGCCCGTCGCCGCCCTCGACCTCCATCAGGTGAGCGTCCACGAGCGAGTCGAGTAACTCCTCGGCCGTCTCCATGGGCACGTCGAGGAGGCTGGCGGCGAGCCAGACGCCGACGTGCGGAACGTCGGGCAGGGAGAGGAGCCGGAAGGCATGGCGGGCCGTCGGGGGCAGCCCGCGGTAACCGAGCATCAGTCCGGCGCGTATCTCCAGATCGGCGAAACGCAACTCGTCGAGCCGCCGATGGTGGTTCTCCAGCAGCCGGGCCATCCGGGCGAGCGGCCAGTGCGGCCGGGCGGCCAGCCGGGCCGCCGCGATGCGCACCGCCAGCGGCAGGTAGCCGCACATCGTCAGGATCCGCTCGGCGGCCCGCGGGTCGGCCGCCACGCGCTCGGACGTGATCACCCGGCCCAGCAGTTCCAGAGCGCTGTCCCGCTCGAAGACGCTCAGGTCGAAGATCTGGCTGCCCTCGAGGGCCGCCAGCCGGGTCCGGCTGGTGACGATCGCCCGGCAGCCCGGGTTGTTCGGCAGCAGCGGCCGGACCTGTCCCTCCCCGGCCGCGTTGTCGAGCAGCAGGAGGATCCGCTGGTCGGCGAGCCGGTCCCGGTACAGCCGGACGCGCTCCGTCAGGTCGTCGGGTATCGCCGAGCCGTCGACGCCCAGCATGAGCAGCAGCCGGCTCAGCGCCTCCATCCCCGAGAGGGGGTCGGGCCGGTCGCCTCGCAGGTCGATGTAGAGCTGGCCGTTGGGATAGTGCTCGACGCACAGGTGAGCCACGCGCACCGCGAGGGCCGTCTTGCCGACCCCGGGCATGCCCGTTATCACGGGCACGGTCGGCGCTTCCTTCGCCGACCGGTCCGCGGGTGCCTTCAACAAGGTGCAGAGCTGGCCGATCTGCTTCTCCCGGCCGCTGAAATCCGGGATGTTGCGCGGAAGCTGTTTGCGGCGCGCGACCGGACGGGTACGGCCACCCGGTTCCGCCGGAACCTCGCGATGGATTCTGACGGCACCGTCACCGCCGGCTCCGAGAGCCGGGTCGGCGGCGAGAATCGCCGCATGGACCTGACGGAGTTCGGCACCGGGGTCGATCCCCAGTTCGTCGGCCAGAATACGGCGCGTGTCATGAAACAGACTCAGGGCATCGGCCTGCATTCCGCTTCGATACAGCGCGACCATGAGTTGCGCACGCAGCCGCTCACGCAAGGGCTGCTGTGAGGCGACGCTGGTCAGTTCCGGAATGAGTTCGTGGTGCCGGCCGAGGGCCAGCAGCGCGTCGGCCCAGTCCTCCACCGCCGCCAGCCTGGCCTCTTCCAGCCGGGGCTGCTCAAGGCGCGCGAGCGGTTCGGTGACGCCGGACAGGGCCGGGCCGCGCCACAGCGACAGCGCTTTGGCGAAACGGCGAGCGGCCTCCTCCATCCGGCCCGTCGCGGCCGCGCGGCGTCCGTCCCGGATGAGCTGCTCGAAGGCGAACAGGTCGATCTGGTCGTGAGCGGTCTCCAGCCGATAACCGGGTGGGTGCCGCACGATGCGCGCTCCGGACCCCACGCTCCTGCGCAGCCCGTAGATGTACGTCCGCAGCTGGGCCTCGGCCGTCGCGGGTTCGTTGCCGGGCCAGACGACCTCGATGACCCGGTAGTCGGGAACGACCCGCCCTTGGGCCATGAGGAGCATCGCCAGAATGGTCCGAGGTTTCGGCCCTCCGATTCTCACGCTTACCGTGTCGTCAATTACTTCGACCGGGCCGAGGATGCGGAACTCCATACATGCCACCAAGGTGTTGAGGAGGGCCGTCACCCTCGGGACGATCGACCACATCGCCTGCGACGGACCAGACCTATTCAATTGAGCACGATCAACCGAGTCCGGCTAGAGGCGGTTCGTGCCTTTTCACCGCCGGCCGTCCCTGGTGATCCCACGCGAGGCGGGATGGCCGGTGCGAAGCTTGTCACCCCGCGGGCCGAGCGGGGGGCGTCGGCGGCGCCACCCGCCGCCGGTCGGACCGGAGAACCGTCGGCGTTCCGTATCCCGGGAACCGGCAAGGTCAAGATCCGGTGCGGAACGACTCTCATTTGCCATGTGCACGGCTGTCGGCACGCGGTGCGTATGACAGGGTGCCGGACCCTCGTGGCATGAAGATCGAAGGTCGGCCCCGTTCCTTCCCGCGAGTGCCCGCCGTCCGCGTAGCGCCGGCATGGCATCGCAGGGCCGTCGCCGGTGGCGTGGGGTTCGTCTCGGCCGCGCTGCTCGGCTGGGAGTTGTCCCGGCCGCACGCCCTCGTCGGAACGCACCAGCTGAACTCGTACAACGACGGCGTCTATTTCGGGGCGGCGTTGCGGCTGGTCGGCGGGCGACTGCCCTATCGGGACTTCACATTCTTGCACCCGCCGGGCCTGCCGCTCATATTGGCGCCGATCGCGGCGTTGGCCAAGGTCGTCGGCGAGCCGGTCGCCATGGCGATCGCGCGTGTCCTGACCGCCGTGCTGGCGGTGGGGATCGCCATCGCCGGCTCATTGATCGTCCGGTATCGCGGGCGGGTCGCCATGGTGACGACAGGGCTGGCCCTGGCCTGCTCTCCATTGACCTTCGACGTCACCAACACCGTCGAACTCGAGGTCTATCACCTCTTCCTGTGTCTCATCGGCACGCTCGCCCTGTTCGGCTCGACCGGCACGCTCACGTCGAGTCGCCGGCGGACCTTCGCCGGCGGTCTGGCGTTCGGCTTCGCCTGCGCGGTGAAGGTCTGGGCGCTCATGCCGGTCGTGGCCCTGCTGGCCGTCTACGCGGTCTTCTGCGGGGCGACCGGCGGGTGGAGGCGGGCCGGGTGGCTGGCCGGCGGCATCACGGCGGGGGCGGCCGCTCCCGTCCTCCCGTTCTTCGCCCTGGCCCCCGGGACCTTCGTGCACGATGTGATCGTCGTCCAGCTCACCCGGGGCACCTCCGGGTGGGCCTCCGCACCGATCGACGCCAGGTTCGCGTGGATGACCGGTCTCGGCGCGGTGCCGGGTCTGAGCGCGGCGCCGGTCCTGGCCGTCGGGGTGCTGGCGACGCTGGCGGTGGCAGTCGTCGCCGGCTATGCCGTGGCCGGCCGCCGCGTCGCGCTGGACTGGTTCATCCTCGCGGCCGCGATCGCGGCGGTGGCCGGGCTGTGCGTTCCACGTCAGTTCTTCAACGGCTATGGCTATTTCCCCGGCGTGTTCCTCGCCCTGCTGCTCGGCGTGGTCGTCGGCAGGTTCGCGCGCGCGGTGGGGGCCGGCCGTTCCGGCGCGGGACGCGCCGTGCCGCTCCTGCGGCGCACCGCGATGGCGATCGTCCTGGTCGTCGCCTCCCTGGCCGCCCTGGCCCGACTCGGCTACGCCCGGAACTTCACGCCCCACTACGTCGACTCCGGGCGTGAGCTCTCCGCCTACATCCGGCCGGGCGCATGTGTGATCTTCGACGGCGCCACCGCGCTGATCGAAGCCGATCGTCTCGCCACGAAGCAGCACTGCCCCGCGACGGTGGACGTCTACGGGCAGTGGCTGGCGGCCGATCCCGCGCACCCGCCGCCCTTCGCGGGACCGTTCACGCCGCGACTCGTACGGGAGTGGGCGACGGCCATGCGGCAGGCCGACTACATCTTCCTGGTCTCGCCGAGGACGAGCTTCGTCCCCTGGACGCCGGAGTCCGCCTTCTCCCTCTGGTCGCGTTACACGCTGATCCACGTGGAACCCGGCGCCTATCTGTTCCAGAGGACGACGGAGCTCGATCCGGGGAGCCTGCCGGCCGACGCCGCGGATCGGCTGGTCGGCGCGGGACAGTCCGCCCAGCGGGCCGGCGACACGGTGGACGCCCTGCACGAGTACAAGGCGGCGGCACGGATCGATCCCCGCAACGCGTTCGCGCACTACGACCTGGGCGTGCTCCTCCAGCAGAACGGAGACGCCGCCGACGCGCAGAGCGAGTACGAGAGAACCCTGGCCATCGATCCGCGGTTCGGCAGCGCGCTCTACAACCTGGGCGTGCTGCTCACCGCGACCAGACCGGCCGAAGCGATCTCCTTCTACCGGAGAGACCTGCGCATCGAGCCTCGCAACGCGGCGGCCGAACTCAACCTCGGCCTGCTGCTCATCGGCCACGGGGAGGCCGACCAGGGCCGGGCCCACCTGCGCAGGGCGATCCGCCTGAACCCGGAGTTCCGGCGCCAGCTGCCGCCGGGGGTCACTCTCTGACGCGCCCCCCGCAACGGCGGCCGACGGATCGGGCACTTGGCAGATGTTATCCACCCGGATAAAGTTATCCGGGTGGATAAGAAACTCTACGCGCGGGTCCGTCTGCTCTTCGGCGCCGTGCTCGTCCTCTCGATCGCGACTCTCGGCGTCGCGGCCCTGACCGGCGGCGGTGCCGCCGTGTGGATCCGCGGCCTCATCGTCGTCGCGATCGCCGTCCTGCTCCTCGCAGCGGCCAGACGGACCTACGACGGCAGCCGGGCCGCCTATCGGCGCATGCGGGTGATGTCCACCGTCGCACCGGCGGCCATCGTGGTCATCGTCGCGCTGCCGCACGACGGCTTCCCCGTCTGGATGAAGGTCGAACAGGCGGCCGTCGGCCTCCTGCTGGCCGTGGTCGCGGTGGCGGTGAGCCGCAAGACCGTCCGGCGCGCCTACTCCCGGAGCGGCGAGTAGATTCGACCGTCATGACCACCCGCCAGGCGGCGACCGCGGCCCGCAAGGAGCAGATCATCCGCGCCGCGATCGCCCTGCTGGCGGAGCGCGGCTACCAGGCCACCACCTTCGAGGCCATCTGCAGGGAGGCGGGTCTCAGCAGCAAGCGGCTGATCACCTATCACTTCTCCGGCAAGGACGAACTGCTGGCGGCCGTCGCCGACCAGGTCGTCGCCGACGCCGAGGCCTACATGCGGCCCGCCCTCGACGCCGCGACCGGCGCCCGGGACCTGCTGGCCGCCCTCATCCGGGCGAACGTCGCCTTCATCGCCGACCACACGCCGCAGGTCCGCGCGCTGCAGCAGATCTTCCTCAACGGCGGCCTGGGCGACTGGCAACGGCACCACATCGACTCGGTGAACCGGCTGGCCGGCCTGTTCGCCGACGGCCAGCGCACCGGGGCCTTCCGGTCCTTCGACCCGCAGGTCATGGCGGCGGCGCTGCGCGCCTCGATCGACAGCGTGAGCCCCCTGCTCTCCGCGGGTCTCCCCCCAGGCCGGTGCGCGGACGAGCTCGTCGAGATCTTCGACCGCAGCACCCGGCCCGCGTGATCGGAACGGCCCTCCAGCCGGGAAGCGGGAAGGTCGCCGCCGGTGCGACCGGCGG
>NZ_JAMXMW010000018.1:0-230410 GCF_024055675.1 Actinoallomurus rhizosphaericola
CGATCCGCTCCCACAGGCTGTCCCGCACGATCCACGGAGGCTGCTCGCCCTTCTTCACGGAAGATGATCAAAGCTGCCCGGCAGCCACCGTGGGACCAAAGTGATCATTTTGTTAGGACCTCTTAGGGGAGCTGGCCGCCACGAGTCTGGCGGGCATGAGCCGCCGGCTGCCCACCCTGGTCGGCGCGGCCATCCGCCTGGCCTGGCGGGCGAGCCGGTTCGACACGACGGCGACCGTCCTGCTGAACCTCGCCGCCGGCGTCTTCACCGCGTACGGCCTGCTGGCCACGTCCGGTGTGCTGACGGCGCTGTTCGCCGGTGGGGCGACGCCCGACCGGGTGCGGGCGGCCCTGCCGTCGCTGGCGCTGGTCGCGGGGGCGGCGGCGTTGCGCTCCGGGCTGCAGGCGGGGGCGGGCTGGGCGCAGGCCCGGCTCAAACCGAAGGTCAACCGCATGGTCGAGACCCGCTTGTTCGACCTGACCATGCGGGTGGACCTGACGGCCTTCGACGACACCGACTTCCACGACGCCATGCACCGGGCCCGCCAGCGCGGCCTGTACGAGGCGTCGGCGGTGGTCCAGGAGGCGATCGACATCCTGACCGGCCTCGTCGGGCTCACCGCGGCGGCCGGGGCCCTCGGCCTGCTCCATCCCGTACTGCTGCCGCTGCTGCTCCTGACGGCGGTGCCCGACGGGTGGGCGGCGGCGCGATCGGCCCGGATGCGTTACCTGGCGATCTTCACCCTGTCCCCGGTGCGCCGGCGCAAGTGGGTGCTCGCGGAGCTGATGGCCGACCGGGACTCCGCCGCGGAGATCCGGGCCTTCACGATGCGCGGTTTCCTCGGCCGCGAACACGACCGGCTCGGTGCCGAGGAGTGCGGGGTCCACGTGGGTCTGGCCCGCCGGCAGACGGTCGTGCAGGTGCTCGGTGAGATCGTCGGTGGTCTGGCGACCGGGGCGGTGTACGTCGTGCTGGGCGTGCTGCTCGCGACCGGTGCCGTGCCCCTGGCCGTCGCGGGAACCGCGGTCCTGGCGATCCGCAGCGGGAAGACCTCGCTCGCCTCGCTCCTGTTCGCGGTCAACCAGTGCTACGAGTCGGGCCTGTACTTCGCCGACTACCTCGACTTCTGCGCCCAGGCCGAGCAGCGGATCCCCGAGCCGCGGAACGGACCGGTGCCGGTGACCTTCGCCGCCATCTCCGCCGAGGACGTCTGGTTCACCTACCCGGGAGCGGAGGAGCCCAGCCTCCGCGGCGTGTCGGTCCGGATCCGCGCGGGGCAGGTCGTCGCCCTTGTGGGCGAGAACGGCTCCGGCAAGACGACCCTGGCCAAGATCCTGGCCGGGCTGTACCGGCCCGACGCGGGCGAGGTCCGCTGGGACGCCGACCGCCTGTCCGAGGTGGACCTCGAACGTCTCCGGGAGAACGTCGCGATGATCCCGCAGGACTACACCCACTGGCCGATGACGGCACGGCACAACATCGCCATGGGCCGTACGCCCGACGACGCCGGGATCGCCGAGGCGGCGAGGGCCTCCGGGGCGGACGAGGTCATCGAGCCGCTCTCCCACGGGTACGGCACGCTGCTCGACCGGCGTTTCAAGGACGGCCATGAGCTGTCGGGCGGGCAGTGGCAGCGGATCGCGGTCGCCCGCGGCTTCTACCGGGACGCTCCGCTGCTGATCTGCGACGAGCCCACCGCCGCCCTCGACGCCCGTGCCGAACACGCGCTGTTCGAGCGGATCCGCGGCCACGCCGACGGCCGTACGGTGCTGCTGATCACGCATCGGCTCGCCAGCGTCCGCCTCGCCGACCAGGTCTACGTCCTCGACCACGGCAAGGTCGTCGAGGAGGGGCCGCCCGCCGCGCTGCTCGCGGCCGGCGGCGTCTTCCGTGAGCTCTACGACCTGCAGGCGCGGGCGTACCGGCTGGAGACCGGACGGCCGGGCGAACCGGATCCGGGGCGATGAGCCCGGCGGAGGTCAGAGGGTGGCGTGCCGCCGGATCCACTCGTACATCGCGACGCCGCTGGCGACACCCGCGTTGATCGAGCGGGTCGAACCGAACTGGGGGATGTGCAGGACGACGTCGGCGGCCTCCCGGGCCTCCTCCGACAGGCCCGGCCCCTCCTGACCGAACAGCATGAGACACGCGGTCGGCAGCTCCGCGCTCTGGATCGGACGGGACCCGGGCAGGTTGTCGATGCCGATGATCGGCAGGTCGCGCTCGCGGCACCAGGCCACCAGGTCGCTCGTCGCCGGATGGTGCCGTACGTGCTGGTAGCGGTCGGTGACCATGGCGCCGCGCCGGTTCCAGCGCCGCCGGCCGACGATGTGCACCTCCGCGGCGAGGAACGCGTTGGCGTTGCGGACGACCGCGCCGATGTTGAAGTCGTGCTGCCAGTTCTCGACGGCGACGTGGAAGGGATGCCGCCGGGTGTCGAGGTCGGCGACGATCGCCTCGTTGCTCCAGTACCGGTACTCGTCGACGACGTTGCGCCGGTCGCCGCCCGCGAGCAGAGCCGGGTCGAAGCGCGGGTCGTCCGGCCAGGGCAGCGGATGCGGCCCGACCCCCACCGGCTCGGTCTCGCTCTCCGGAGCGCTCACCGGCGCCACGCCGTCTCGCGGACCGGCCACGGCCCCTGCGTCGTCCCGCGGGTCGATCACGGGCGCCGCGCCGTCTCGCGGACCGGCCACGGGCGCCGCGCCGCGCGGCGGAACGCGATCAGGTGCCGCGGTCTGCTCCGGGCTCGTGCGGTTCGTCGGATCCTGTGGGGGATGCGGTGCGACGTCGGACGTCATGCGCCCGAGCATAGAAGGTCGTCACGCTAGTCCGGCTCGGCGTGCCTGCTGCGCTGGAACAGTGTGAAGAGCCAGACGAGCGACGGCACCAGGAGGACCAGCCCGATGAGGACCGAGGCCAGCGTCGTGCGCAGGACGGTGGCCTGGGCGGCGGCGTTCATCACGGTGACGTGCGGCGGCAGGAGCAGCGGGTACTGCGCGACGGGCCAGCCCCAGATCACCGCGGCGACGGCGAGGGCCGCGGTGACCCGCGCGAGGGCGTACCGCCGTGCCGCGAGCAGCGCGAGCGAGACGATCCCGGCGACCGCGGACAGGACGACGATGGGAAGGGCCCGGCCGATCAGGCCGGAGTACAGGCGCGGCGCGTCCTGGCGGATGACGAAGATGCCGCCGATCACGATGACGCCCGTGACCACCGCGGCGATGATCCCGCGGTGCCGGAACGCCTCCGCCAGGTCCCGCCGGCCCTCCCGGCGCGCGTCCGCGGTGAGGTAGACGGCCGCGAGGTACGCGGTCGTTCCGATCGCGAGCACCCCTCCGAGGAACGAGGTGGGGTTCACCCAGCTCCCGACGATGTCGCCCTTCGCGAGGCCGGCCGGGACCCGCCCGGAGGCCACGCCGCCCGCGATGGCGCCGAGGAAGAACGGGGTCACCACCGAGGACAGCGCGAACGCGCCGCCGAACAGCCGCAACTGCCAGAGCTCGGTGCTGGCCTTGCGGAAGGCGAACGCCGCCCCACGCGCGATGATGCCGAACGCGACGAGCGTCAGCGGGATGTACATCGTGGAGGCGACCGACGCGAACACGATCGGGAAGCACGTCCAGAAGATCACCAGGACGAAGATCAGCCACACGTGGTTGGCCTCCCAGACCGGCCCGATCGCGTGTTCGATGAGCCGGCGCTGGCCGTAACCGCGCCGCGGGCTCCCCGCCAGGGTGTCCCAGAACCCACCGCCGAAGTCGGCGCCGCCCAGCAGGGCGTACATCATGACCCCGGCCCAGGCCAGGGCCAGCACGGCCTGGGCGGCGGTCACGGCGCGTACTCCTCGGTCCAGCCCTCCTGCGGCGCGGTGACCCGCTGACGCCGCAGGCGGTCGAGCACGTACACGGCCGCCACGGTCAGGACGGTGTAGACGGCCAGCAGCGAGAGCAGGCTGATCCACAGGCCCGGCACCGGGTTGACGGCGTCGGACGTGCGCATGTACCGCCAGACGATCCAGGGCTGCCGGCCCACCTCCGTGGTGACCCAGCCGGCCTCCAGGGCGACGACGGCGGCCACGCCCGCGATCGCCGAGAGCCGCAGGAACCAGCGGGACCGCGGGAGGTCGCGGCGCCGCCACCAGGCGAGCGCCAGCCAGAGCCCCAGCAGGACCAGCCCGAACCCGATGGTCACCATGACCTGGAACCCCAGGTGGACCGGGTTGACCGGAGGGCGGTCGGCGGGCGGGACCTCGTAAAGGCCGTGCACGACTGTGCCGGGCCGGTACCCGACGAGCAGCGACAGCGCGTCCGGGACCCGTACGGCGTACCGCATCCTGCCGCCGACGTACAGCCCGCCGATCGAGAGGGGCACGTGGGACCCGGTCTCGTTGAGGCCCTCGATCGCGGCGAGCTTGGTCTGCTGGTTGGTCGCCAGGAACCGCGCCATCGAGTCGCCGACGATGACCTGCACCGGGGCGATGATCGCGGCCGCGGTGAAGGGGAGCAGGAACCCGATGCGGTGGTACCGGTCCCGGCGGCCGCGGAGCATGCCCACCGCGTAGACGCTCGCGATCCCGAAGCCGGAGACCATGAACGCGGCCAGGACCATGTGGAGGACCTGGCGGGGCATCGCCGGGTTGAACATCGCCGCCCACGGACGGACGTTGACGGGCATCCCGTTCACCAGGTCGAAGCCGCGGGGCTGGTTCATCCAGGCGTTCGCCGACACGATGAAGAACGCGGACGCGACGCCGGCCACGCAGACCGGCAGCCCGGTCAGCACGTGCCAGCGGCGCGGCAACCGGTCCCATCCGTACAGGTAGATGCCCAGGAAGATCGCCTCGATGAAGAACGCGAATCCCTCCAGCGCGAACGGCAACCCCACGACCTGGCCGTACCGCGCCATGAGTCCCGGCCACAGCTGGCCCATCTCGAACGACAGGATCGTGCCCGAGACCGCGCCGACGGCGAACAGCACTCCCATCGCCTTGGCCCAGCGGTGCGCGAGACGGATGTAGTCCTCGTTCCCGGTACGGTGCCCGCGCCACTCGGCGAACACCGTGAACGCGGGCATGCCGACGCCGAAACAGGCGAGGATGATGTGCCAGCCGAGGGAGAATCCCATCTGCCCCCGCGCCGCGAACAGGTCGATCGGGCCGCCTCCGGCCCCGAACGGTTCCGGCATGGCGACCGTGTACCCGCGCAGCACGAACATCACTCTCCGTGATCGCCTCGAATCCCGGAAATGTCGGCGGGTCCGGTCATAATCGGCGGATGACCGTACGGGCGATAAAGAGCGAGGAGCGCCGGGCGCGCCTCGGAGCACGGCACCACCTGGCGGATCCGGCGGACACCGCCGTCGACGTCGCCCGCGCGCTGGTGGCGCTGCACGGTACCGACCCGGCGTCGGTGCACCTCGCCGCGGCGGCCCGCATGCGGGTTCCCGACGTCGGCGCGGTCGAGCGGGCGCTGTACGACGACCGCCTGCTGCTTCGGATGCTGGCCATGCGGCGGACCGTGTTCACCGTCCCGGCCGAGTCGGCTCCGATCGTCCAGGCGGCCTGCTCCGACGAGGTGGCGCGGCGTGAGCGCCGTAAGACCGTGCGGTACATCGAGGAGGCGGGCCTCGGCGACGACGCCTGGCTACGGGAGGTCGAGGAGGCCACGGTCGCCGCGCTGCGGGCCCGCGGTGAGGCGTTCACGCCCGACCTGTCCGCCGACGTGCCGCGACTCAAGGAGCGGATCGTGCTGTCGGAGGGCAAGGCGTACGAGGCCCGGCCGACCATCGCCAACCGGGTACTGCTCGTCCTGGCCGCCGAGGGCCGGATCATCCGGGGCCGGCCACGCGGCTCATGGACGAGCAGCCAGTTCAGCTGGTCCCCGGCCGAGGCGTGGTGGCCCGGCGGCCTGCCGCGCGTCCCGGCGGAGGAGGCGCGCGCCGAGCTGATCCGCCGATGGCTCGGCGCGTACGGGCCCGGGACCGCCGCCGACCTGAAGTGGTGGACCGGGCTCACGCTCACCCAGGTCAGGAGGGCGCTGGAGCTGATCGCGGTCGAGCGGGTCGAGCTCGACGGCGAGGACGGGTACGTCCTGGCCGAGGACGTGGAGCCCGGGCCCGACCCCGGTCACTGGGTCGCGCTGCTGCCCGCCCTGGACCCGACGGTCATGGGCTGGGCGGGCCGGGACTGGTATCTCGGCGAGCACGGCCCGCTCCTGTTCGACCGCAACGGCAACGCCGGTCCCACGGTCTGGTGCGACGGGCGGGCCGTCGGCGGCTGGGCGCAGCGCGCCGACGGCGAGGTGGTCTGCCGGCTGCTGGAGGACGTCGGCACGGAGGCCGCCGCCGCGATCGCCGCCGAGGCCGCCCGGCTCACCTCCTGGCTGGGCCCCGTCCGGCTCGCCCCGCGCGCCCGGGGCCGCTCCCCGATCGAGGCGGAGCTCGTCGCCTAGGACCTGTCTCGAAGCCGCGCAGTAGGACAGCGGGGCTTTGAGGCAGACCCTGGGACCGGGGATCAGGAGGCGGTGGCCTGGTCGAGGGCCTTGAGGATGCGCTTCTCCGAGACGGGGTAGGCGGTGCCGAGCTGCTGGGCGAAGACGCTGACCCGCAGCTCCTCGATCATCCAGCGGACCCGCCGGATCTCGGCGTTCCCGGGCCTGGCGTCGCGGGCCCGGATGTAGGCGGCCTCGACCTGCTGGACGCGCTGCATGCGCAGGCGGTCGCCGTGCGGGTCGTCGGGGAGCTTGTCGAGACGGCGTTCGATCGCGCGCAGGTAGCGCAGGAGGTCGGGCAGCCGACGGCGGCCGGTGACCGTGACGAAGCCGGGGTAGATCAGCCGGGACAGCTGCGCCCGGATGTCGGTCAGCGCGGGGATCAGCGTCGGGCTGTTCGTGCTCTTCAGCCTGCGCTCGACCTGGTGCGCGGCCGCCAGGACGCGCTGCACGTGGGCGAGGACGTCGGCGGCGGTGTCGGCGAGGTCGGCGCGGACGTGGTCGGTCAGGCGCCGGAACCCGGCCTCGTCCCAGGCGGGGCCGCCGCCCTCGGTGATGAGATGGTCGGCGGCGCAGGCGACGCAGTCGTCCAGCAGCTTCGGGACGCTGCCGTGGGGGTTGTGGCTGAGCACCAGCTTGGCCTGGTTGTCCAGTTTGCTCTGCAGGTACTTCAGCGGGGAGGGGCTGTTCAGCAGGACGAGCCGCCGGGTGCCGCGCCACATCGCCCGCTCCTGCTCGGCCTCCGTGGCGTACGTGCGCACGGCAACGCTGTCGCCCTCGTCGGTGAGCGCCGGATACGCCCTGACCCGGCCCTGCTCGTACACGCGCGGGAGCGTGCCGATGTCCCAGGCGCGCAGGCCCTTCCGCTCGATGTCGTCGGCGGCCTTCGACAGCGTCGCGGACACCTTCGGCGCCAGGCGGCGCTTCAGCGCGGCGAGGTCCTTGCCCTCGGCGAGGGTGCGCCGCCGGTCGGTCACCCGGTAGGTGATCTTCAGGTGGTCGGGGACGCGGGACAGGTCCCAGGCCTCGCGCGGGACCGTGACGCCGGTCATCGCGCGCAGCTCGCGCTCCAGGGCGTCGAGGAGCGGCCCCGAGCCGGGGGTCATGCGGGCCAGGACCTCGCGGGCGACGTTCGGCGCGGGCACGAAGTTGACGCGCAGCTGCTTGGGCAGCGACCGGATCAGCTCGGTCACGAGGTCCTGCCGCAGGCCGGGGATCTGCCAGTCGAACTCCTCGCCGCCGACCTGGTTCAGCACCGGCAGCGGGATGTGCACGGTCACGCCGTCGGCGTCCGTGCCCGGCTCGAACTGGTACGACAGCCGGAACCGGTGCCCGTCCGCCTGCCAGGCGTCGGGGTAGTCGGCCTGGCTGACCTCCCCGGCGGCGTCGTTGACCAGCATCGACGTCGAGAAGGTGAGCAGCTCCGGCTCGTCGCGCTGCGCCTTCTTCCACCAGGCGTCGAAGTGGCGCGCGGAGACGACGTCGGCGGGGACCCGCTCGTCGTAGAACGCGAACAGGGTCTCGTCGTCGACGACGATGTCGCGGCGCCGCGCCCGGTGCTCCAGCTCCTCGGCCTGCTCCAGCAGCCGGCGGTTGTCGCGCAGGAACCGGTGGTGGGAGTCCCAGTCGCCCTCGACCAGCGCGTGGCGGATGAACAGCTCACGGCACAGCTCCGGGTCGATCCTGGCGTAGTTCACCTTGCGCTGCGCCACGATCGGCACGCCGTACAGCGTGACCCTCTCGTACGCCATCACCGCGCCCTGGTTCTTCTCCCAGTGCGGTTCGCTGTAGGTGCGCTTGACCAGGTGGCCGGCGAGCGGCTCGACCCACTCCGGCTCGATCTTGGCGGCCATGCGCGCCCACAGCCGGGACGTCTCGACCAGCTCCGCCGCCATCACCCAGCGCGGCGGCCGCTTGGCGAGCGCGGAGCCCGGGAAGATGGCGAACCGGGCGTTCCGGGCGCCGAGGTACTCGCGGGGGCCGCGCCGGGCGTCGTCCTTGCCGCCTCCGCCGTTCTTCTTCTCGGTGTCCAGGAGGCCGATGTGCGACAGCAGGCCCGCCAGGAGCGAGACGTGGACGCGCTGCGGGTCGGCGGGCGTGGTGTTCATCGTGACGCCGAGGTCCCTGCCGACCTGCCGCAGCTGCCCGTAGATGTCCTGCCACTCGCGGATGCGCAGGTAGTGGAGGTACTCCTGCTTGCACATCCTGCGGAACTGGTTGCCGGACAGCTCCTTCTGGCGCTCTCTCAGGTAGTTCCAGAGGTTGAGGTACGCCAGGAAGTCCGACTCCTTGTCGGCGAACCGGGCGTGCTGCTGGTCGGCGGCGGCGCGGTTGTCCGCCGGACGCTCGCGCGGGTCCTGGATCGACAGCGCGGCCGCGATCACCATGACCTCGTCCACGCAGCCGTTCCGGTCGGCCTCCAGCACCATGCGGGCCAGCCGCGGGTCGACGGGGAGCTGCGCGAGCTTGCGGCCCAGCTGCGTCAGCCGGTCCCCGTCGAGCGCGCCGAGCTCCTGCAGGAGGTTCACGCCGTCCTTGACGTTGCGGCGGTCCGGCGGGTCGATGAACGGGAAGTCGAGGATGTCGCCCAGGCCCAGGTCGGTCATCTGCAGGATGACCGAGGCGAGGTTGGTGCGCAGGATCTCCGCGTCGGTGAACTCCGGGCGCGCGAGGAAGTCCTCCTCGGAGTACAGCCGGATGCAGATGCCCTCGGAGACCCGGCCGCACCGGCCCTTGCGCTGGTTGGCCGACGCCTGCGAGATCGGCTCGATCGGCAGCCGCTGGACCTTCGTACGGTGGCTGTAGCGCGAGATCCGGGCGGTGCCCGGGTCGATGACGTACTTGATGCCCGGCACGGTCAGCGACGTCTCCGCGACGTTGGTGGCCAGGACGATGCGGCGGCCGCGGTGCGACTGGAAGACCCGGTGCTGCTCGGCCGTCGACAGCCGGGCGAACAACGGCAGCACCTCGGTGTTCTTGAGTTTGCGCTTCTCCAGGGCGTCGGCGGTGTCGCGGATCTCCCGCTCGCCGGACAGGAACACCAGGACGTCGCCCGGCTCCTCCAGGGCGAGCTCGTCCACCGCGTCCATGATCGCCTGGACCTGGTCGTCGTCCTCCTCGACCGGCCGGTAGCGCACCTCGACCGGGTAGGTGCGTCCGGACACCTCGATGATCGGCGCGTCGTCGAAGTGCTTGGAGAACCGCTCGGGGTCGATCGTCGCCGAGGTGATGATCACCTTGAGGTCGGGGCGCTTGGGCAGCAGACGCTTGAGGTACCCCAGGATGAAGTCGATGTTCAGGCTGCGCTCGTGCGCCTCGTCGATGATCAGCGTGTCGTAGCGGCGCAGCATCCGGTCGCGGGACATCTCGGCGAGCAGGATGCCGTCGGTCATCAGCTTGACCAGCGTGTCCTCGCCGGAGTGGTCGGCGAAGCGCACCTGGTAGCCGACGGTCTCGCCGAGCTCGGTGCCCAGCTCCTCGGCGATCCGGTCGGCGACGGTCCGCGCGGCCAGCCGGCGCGGCTGCGTGTGCCCGATGAGCCCCTTGACGCCCCGGCCCAGCTCCAGGCAGACCTTGGGCAGCTGGGTCGTCTTGCCGGACCCGGTCTCCCCGGCGACGATCACGACCTGGTGGTCCGCGATCGCCTTGAGGATCTCGTCCTTCTTCTGGCTGACCGGGAGGGCCTCGGGATAGGTGACCGCGGGGATCGCGGCGCGGCGGCGCGCGACGCGGCGCTCGGCGGCCTCGACCTCCGTGGCGACCTCCGCGAGGATCTTCTCCCGGGCGTCGGCGGCGCGCACCTTGCGCAGTCCGTCGAGACGACGACGTAGCCGATGCCGGTCGCGCAGCATCAGCTCGGGCAGGCGGGTCTGCAGGTCGGTAATCGAAGATCCCATCGCAACCGGAAGGATAGGCAGGCAGCCGGACAGTCCAGCCTCCGGCGTCCACCGTGCCCGATCGGCGGGCACCGCGCCACCCGATTTTCGCCGCCCTCAGGCCGGCGGACCGGGGCGCACGTTCCAACACCGTTTCGTCGTGATCTGTTCCGGCACGATCACCCGCGCCGGATCTCGATCGGTATCGCGCTCACTCCAGCCAGATGAGCCCGGCGAACCGGCCGGTACGGCCCTCACGGCGGTAGGAGTACAGCTCGGGGCTCTCGATGGTGCAGCGCGCGTCGTGCCGTACGTCGGCCACGCCCACGGCGGTGAGCTGCGCGGTGATCCCCGCCCTGATGTCGAGCGCGGGCGTCCCCTGCCGGGTCGTCGACCAGGCCGCGGGCAGCACGGCGGACACCTCGTCGCGCAGCTCGGCGGACACCTCGTAACACGAGCCGCAGGCGTTCGGGCCGATCAGCGCGATCATCCGGGCCGGGTCGGCGCCGCGCGCCGCCATCGCCTCGACCAGCGCGGGGACGACACCGGCGGCCGTGCCCACGCGGCCCGCGTGGGCGCCGCCCACCAGCCGTGCGACCGGATCGGCGACCAGCACGGGAGCGCAGTCGGCGACGAGCACCGCCAGGGCCAGGCCCCTCTCGCCGGTGTGGACGCCGTCGAGGGCCGGCGGGTCGTCACCGAAGGGCTCGGTGACGTACCGGACGTCGGCGCTGTGCACCTGGCGCATGTACACGACCCGTTCGACCCCGAGCTCGGCGGCGGTCTTGGCGCGGTTCTCCCGGACCGCGGCCGGATCGTCCCCGACGCCGCCCCCGAGGTTGCGCGAGTCGTACGGCGCGGCGCTCGTCCCGCCGGACCGGTCGGTGAAGACCGCACCCACTCCATCGGCCAGCTGCATCGGCCCGCTCCTCCCGCTCTCGGCCCCCGACGTTACCGGGTTCTCGGATGCTCGTCCGGGTCCGCGCCCGTCGCCGCCCAGGCGGCGAGGATCCGGCGCTCCTTCTCCGGGGCGATGCCCTGTCCGCCTTCGACGGCCCGGTCCCTGGTGATCTTCTCCTCGAGGATCCAGGACCACGTGTCGCGGACCGTCTCGGTGACCGGGCGGCAGCGCAGCCCGGCGCGCAGCGCCTTCTCGGAGGAGGGCAGCCAGACGCCCGCCGACGCGGGGCCGTCCGCGGTCCACATCGGCAGCTCGGTCCACTCGGTCACCTCCTGGGCGAGGAGGAAGTCGTCCTCCACCCACGTCGGCACGGCGTCCGACCCGGTGACGCGGACGCACTCGTCCAGCAGCGCGCCGAACGTCGTGTTGCCCGGAACCCCGCTCAGCAGGAACCGTCCGGTCGCGCCGTCCGTCAGCCGCGCCAGGCCGAACGCGGCGATGTCCCTCGCGTCGATCAGCTGCATGGCGCGGCCGGGGTCGCCCGGTGCGAGGACGGGCCCGCCGGCCGCGACACGGGTCAGCCACCACGTCAGCCGGGGCACCTGCTCGCGCGGCCCGACGATCAGTCCCGGGTTCAGGATCAGGACCCGGCCGTCGAATTCGGACTCGACCGCGCGTTCGCATCCGGCCTTGAGGGCGTTGTACGGGACCTCGGCGTCCGGCCCGGCGTCCGGCGGGCACGGCAGCAGCGCGGAATCCTCGTCGACCCGCCGCTCCGGCCAGTCGGCATGGGCGTGCACGGAGGAGACGAACAGGTAGGCGTCCGCGTGGCCCGACAAGGCCCGCGCCGACCGCCCGACGACCCGGGGCACGTACCCGCAGGTGTCGATGACCGCGTCCCAGCGGCGGCCCTCGACGAGCCGGCGCAGGTCGTCCTCGTCCTCTCGGTCGCCTCGGATCACCTCGGCCCCGGGCACGTCCGTGCCGCTCCGCCCGCGGTTGAACGTCGTGACCCGGTCGCCCCGCCGGAGCGCCTGCGTCACGAAGTCACGGCCGAGGAAGACGGATCCGCCGATCACCAGGAGTCGCATGATCCGATCGTCGATCATCCCGACCGGCCCGAGCGAGATCTTTCGCGAGCGGCGGAAGCCGGACCCCGGGATTTCCGCTCAGCGGAAGGAACGCGGTGGCCGGGGCCGGGCGGATTGACAGGGTGGGGACATGGACAAGGTGCTTCCCTCGGCCGCCGAGGCCGTGGCGGACATCGGCGATGGCGCGTCGATCGCGGTCGGCGGGTTCGGGCTGTGCGGCGTCCCCTTCACGCTGATCGACGCGCTGTACGAACGGGGCAGCTCGGAGCTGTCGATCGTGTCGAACAACTGCGGCACCGTCGGCCGGGGGCTGGGACGCCTCCTGGACGCCGGCCGGATCATCCGGGCGATGGGGTCCTACGTCGGGGAGAACAAGGAGCTCGCCCGGCGCTACCTGTCAGGGGAGATCGAGCTGGAGCTCGTGCCGCAGGGGACTCTGTCCGAGCGCCTGCGCGCGGGCGGGAGCGGCATCCCGGCGTTCTACACCCCCGCGGGCGTGGGCACGCTCGTCGCGGAGGGCGGTCTGCCGTGGCGGTACGGGCCGGACGGCGACGTCGTCGTCGCCTCCCCGCCGAAGGAGGTCCGCGAGTTCGGCGGCCGGTCGTACGTCCTGGAGGAGAGCGTCCGGACCGACTTCGCGCTCGTCCGCGCCGCGCGCGGGGACCGGCACGGCAACCTGGTGTTCGACAAGGCCGCCCGGAACTTCAACCCCCTGTGCGCCATGGCGGCCCGGACCGCGATCGCCGAGGTCGACGAGCTCGTCGACTTCCTCGATCCGGACGAGGTCCACCTGCCGGGGATCTTCGTGCGGCGCGTGGTCGCGCTGACCCCGGAGCAGGCCGCCGACAAGCCGATCGAGAAGCGCACCGTTAGAAGGTCGAGCGACCGATGAGCTGGAGTGAGGCCGCCGCAGCGAGTGGAGTGGCCGGGGGAGGAACGAGTCCGGCCGCGGAGCGAGTGAGAAGGTCGAGCGACCAATGAGCTGGAGCAGGGACGAGATCGCCGCGCGGGCGGCGGCGGAGCTCTCCGACGGGATGTACGTCAACCTGGGCATCGGGCTGCCGACGCTCATCCCCGGGCACCTGCCCGCGGGCGTGGACGTGGTGATCCACTCGGAGAACGGCGTGCTGGGCGTCGGCCCGTACCCGGCCGATGACGAGGTCGACCCCGACCTGATCAACGCGGGCAAGGAGACGGTGACGGTCCGTCGCGGGGCGTCGTTCTTCGACTCGGCGATGTCCTTCGGGATGATCCGCGGTGGTCACGTCGACCTGGCCGTGCTGGGCGCCATGCAGGTGTCGGCCCGCGGCGACCTGGCGAACTGGGCCGTTCCCGGGAAGATGATCAAGGGGATGGGCGGGGCGATGGACCTCGTCCACGGCGCCCGGCGGGTGATCGTGGTGATGGAGCACACCGCCAAGGACGGCAGCCCGAAGATCGTCGAAGAGTGCTCTCTGCCGCTGACCGGCGCGTCGTGCGTCCAGCGGATCATCACCGACCTGGGCGTGCTGGACGTCACCCCGGACGGTCTGGTCCTCGTCGAGACCGCGCCCGGCGTGAGCGAACAGGAGATCCGCGACCGCACCGAACCCCCGATCGGAGCATCTCGATGACCGACCCGAATCCGCCGTATCTGTACCCGCCGTACGGGAGCACGCCGCTGCGGGCGCCGTCCCGGCCGCTGGTCATGCCCAAGTACGGGCCCGACGCGATCGAGCTGGTCAGCCCCGTCTTCGGCCATGAGGAACTGGGCGTGCTCGACAACGACCTGACCAAGCACCACTCCGGCGACCCGCTCGGCGAGCGGATCGTCGTCACCGGCCGGGTCCTGGACTCCACCGGCCGCCCCGTCCCGGGCGCGCTGGTCGAGATCTGGCAGGCGAACGCCGCCGGGCGCTACATCCACCTGCGCGAGCAGCATCCGGCGCCGCTGGACCCGAACTTCACCGGCGCCGGCCGCTGTCTCACCGACGCCGACGGCCGGTACCGCTTCGTCACGATCAAGCCGGGCGCCTACCCGTGGGGGAACCACCACAACGCCTGGCGGCCCGCGCACATCCACTTCTCGGTCTTCGGGACGGCGTTCACGCAGCGGCTGGTCACCCAGATGTACTTCCCGGGCGACCCGCTGTTCGCCTACGACCCGATCTTCCAGTCGATCCCCGACGAGAAGGCCAGGGAACGTCTCGTCTCCCGTTTCGACATCGACACGACCGTGCCGGACTGGGCCCTCGCCTACCAGTGGGACATCGTCCTCGGCGCGACCCCGATGGAGGCCTGATGACCGAGCGGCACACGACCACCCCCTCGCAGACGGTCGGCCCGTTCTTCGGCTACGCCCTGCCGTACGCCGACGGCCCGTACGTCGTGCCGGAGTGGCATCCGGACGCGATCCGGATCCGCGGCCGGGTCCTGGACGGCGCCGGTGAGCCGCTGCCGGACGCGCTCGTGGAGATCTGGCAGGCGGACGCGGACGGCAACGTCCCCCGGGGCGGCGGCGCGCTGCGGCGCGCCGGCAAGGACTTCTCCGGCTTCGGCCGCTGCGGCACCGACGCGGCCGGGAACTACTGGTTCTCCACGCTCAAGCCCGGCGGACCGGCCCCGCACATCGCGGTGCTGGTCTTCGCCCGCGGCCTGCTCAAGCCGGTCGCGACCCGCATCTACTTCCCGGGCGAGCCGGGCAACGCCACGGACCCCGTGCTGTCCGCGGTGCCGGACGACCGGCGTGACACGCTGGTCGCCGTACCGGAGGGCGAGCGGTCCTACCGCTTCGACGTCCACCTGCGTGGAGAACGGGAGACGGTCTTCTTTGAGCGGTACTTCGGCTGATCTGCTGTCCCCGGTCGCCGCCGGGACCGCGGCGGAGGCCGCGACGTCCGCCGAGGCGTGGGTGCGCGCCCTGATCGACGCGGAGGCGGCCCTGGCCCGGGCCCAGGCCCGGCTCGGGCTGGTCTCCGATGACGTCGCGCGCGCCCTCGCCGGCGCCCGGATCGACCCGGCCGACCTGGCCGTACGGGCGCGCGGCGCGGGCAACCCGGTCGTGCCGCTCGTCGCCGCGCTCCGCGAGGTCGCGGGCGACCAGGTCCACGCCGGCGCGACCAGCCAGGACATCATGGACACCGCCGCGATGCTGGTGGCGTCGCGCGTCCGCGCGACGATCCTCGCGGACCTCGGCCGTACGGCGGACGCCCTCGCCGGCCTGGCCCGCCGGCACCGGGACACCCCCATGGCGGGGCGGACCCTCGGCCAGCAGGCCGTGCCCACGACCTTCGGGCTGCGGGCCGCCGGCTGGCTCACCGCGGTCGCGGAGGCACGGGACCGGCTCGCGGCCGTGCGGCTGCCCGCCCAGCTCGGCGGCGCCGCCGGGACCCTGGCCGCGCTCGGCACCACCGACCTGCTGCCGCTGTTCGCCGAGGAGACCGGACTGGCCGAGCCGGTGCTGCCCTGGCACACGCTGCGCGCGCCCGTCGCCGAACTCGGCGCCGCGCTCGCCCTGGTCGCCGGCGCCCTCGGCAAGATCGCCACGGATGTCGTGCTGCTCGCCCAGACCGAGGTCGGGGAGGTCGCCGAGCCGGCCGCGCCCGGACGCGGCGGGTCCTCGGCGATGCCGCACAAGCGCAACCCGGTGCTCGCCACGATGATCAGGTCCGCCGCGCTGCGCGTTCCCGCGTACGTCCAGATCCTGTTCGCCGCGCAGACCGCCGGCCTCGACCGGCCGACGGGGGAGTGGCACGCGGAGTGGCAGCCGTTCAACGACTGCCTGCGCCTGGTCGGCGGCGCCGCCGAGACCGCCGCCGAGCTGACCACGGGCCTGGAGGTCCTCCCGGACCGCATGCGCGCCAACCTCCGCGACGAGCTCCTCGCCGAGTACGTCGCCGGCCGGCTCGCCGAACGGGAGGGCCGGGCGGCCGCCAAGGAGACGGTCGCGCGGGCGGTGCGCGAGGGACGCCCGCTCGGCGACCTGCTCGCGGAGGACATCGACCTGGCCGAGGTGATCGGCCGCGCGCCGGAACTCGTCGACCGCGCCCTCGACGCCTACGCCGGAAAGGACCGGAGTGAGTGAGCTGAACCATCGTCTCGACGGCCCGGAGGAGGCGCCCGTCCTGATCCTGGGCCCCTCTCTCGGCACGACCCTCGACCTGTGGCGGCCGCAGCTGCCGGCCCTGACCGCCTCGTGGCGGACCCTCCGGTTCGACCTCCCCGGCCACAACGGTTCTCCCGCGCTCCACGGCTCGATCGCGGACTTCGCGGACGCGGTCGCGGACCTGCTCGACGGGCTCGGCGTCGGCCGCGCGGCCTACGCCGGAGTGTCCCTGGGCGGGGCGATCGGCACCAGCCTCGCGCTGCGTCACCCGGACCGGCTGACGAGCCTGGCCCTGTGCTGCACCTCGGCCCGGTTCGGGGACCCGGGTCCGTGGCACGAGCGCGCCGCGCGGGTCCGGGCGGGCGGACTCGAGCCGCTGACCGGCATGTTCCTGGAACGCTGGTTCACCGCCGGTTACGCAGGCCCCGGTGTGGCCGCCGTACGGGACATGCTCCGGCGGATCGACCCGGAGGGGTACGCCGCGTGCTGCGAGGCTCTCGCCGGCTTCGACGTCCGGGACCGGCTCGGCGACGTGACCGTTCCCACCGTGATCATCGCGGGCGCCGAGGACGTGGCCACCCCGCTCGACCACGCCGAGATCCTCGCCGGCGGGATCCCGGGCGCGGAGCTCGTCGTGGTGCCCGGGGCCCATCTGGCCGGCCTGGAGAACCCCGGTCCGGTCACCGAGGCGCTGGTACGCCACGTGGAGAGGACGGCATGAGCGAGGGAATGAGGGTTCGCCGGGAGGTCCTCGGCGACGCGCACGTCGACCGCGCGCAGGCCCGTACGACGGAGTTCACCGCCGACTTCCAGGACTTCATCACGCGGTACGCGTGGGGGGAGATCTGGACCCGGCCCGGCCTGGACCGCCGGACGCGCAGCTGCATCACGCTGACCGCGCTGGTCGCCCGCGGGCACCTGGACGAACTCGCGATGCACGTGCGCGCCGCCGTCCGCAACGGGCTCACGGTCGACGAGATCAAGGAGGTCCTGCTGCAGACCGCGGTATATTGCGGTGTCCCGGCGGCCAACTCCGCCTTCGCGGTGGCCCAGCGGGTCCTCGCGGAGGAAGGGCTCATCGCCGAGAGTGAGTGATCGATTTCTCTCCGTGTTCGCTCTGAGCATAATCTGTCGCTCACGCTCCGCGTCGGCGGGTGCGTGATCGAGTTCCCCGATCCCCCCAGGGAACGCGAAGCACGGGAGGTAGGGTCATGGACGTGGCGGACACCGAGCGGCGGATCAGCCAGCTCAACAACGACGTTTACGCGATCTACGACCAGCTGACGATCATTCAGCAGACGCAGCAGTCGCACGGTCGTCAGCTGACGGCGCACGGTCGTCAGCTGGCGGAGCATGGCCGGCAGCTCACAGAGCACGGCCGTCAGCTCACAGAGCACGGCCGTCAGCTCACAGAGCATGGCCGGCAGCTGACAGAGCACGGCCGTCAGCTGGCGTCCCTGAACGACACGGTCACCCGCATCTGGACCACCCAGCAGGACCACGGCGAGCGGCTCAACCACCTCGACAGCGCCATCGCCGTGCTGACCGAGAAGGTCGAAGGGTACGACGAGCGCTTCGCCCAGGTCGACAAGCGGTTCGGGCAGATCGACGCGCGCTTCGGGGCGATCGACGAGCGGCTCGACGAGCAGGGCAGGAAGCTGGACCTGATCATCGAGGCGCTGCACATCCGCGCCAACTGATCGGGGCTCTTACGCCCCGCGACCCGGTGCCGGGTCGCGGGGCGTTGCCTATCGTGAAGGTCCAGGGTGAGAAAGCGGGAGCGATGCCGAGTGTCGAGCGCCCCCCCAGCGTGGCGGGCAAGGTGATGGCCATCCTCGAGTCGTTCGCGCCCGGCGGCGTCCGGCTGACCCTCACCGAGATCTGCGGCCGCGCGGGGCTGCCGCTCGCCACGGGGCATCGCCTCGTCCGGGAGCTGACCGGCGGCGGCTTCCTCGAACGCCTGCCCGACGGGTCGTACCGCATCGGAACACGTCTGTGGCGCATCGGCGCGCAGGCGTCGGCGGCGCGGAGCCTGCGCGAGCTCGCCCTGCCCCACATGGAGGAGCTGTACGCGGCCACCCACGAGAACGTCCAGCTCGCGGTGCTCAGCGGCGACAAGGCGCTCTACCTCGAACGGCTGCGCGGACCCCGGTCGGTGCCGATCGTGACGCGGGTCGGGGCCGAGCTCCCGTTGCACGCCACGGGGGTGGGCAAGATCCTGCTCGCCTTCGCCGAGGGCGACTTCGCCGAGAAGGTCATCGCGCAGGGGCTGCCGCCGTACACCCCCCACACCGTCACGGACGCCGATCGCCTGCGGGCGTGTCTCGTGGAGGTGCGGCGCTCCGGATTCGCCGTGACCCGTGAGGAGATGTCCCTCGGGACCTGCTCGGTCGCGGCGCCGGTCCGTGATGCGGCCGGTGAGGTGTTCGCGGCGTTGTCGCTCGTCACCCGGCGGAACGTCGTGGACCTGCGGCGTCTGGTGCCGGCGGTCCTCGCGGCGGCGAACGCGCTGGCCCGGGACGTCGACGCCCATGGCGGTTCCGCTGAGTGGAAAGACTGGGGGTGACAGCGGGGGCGCCGGCGCGAGGATCGTGCCGAGGACATTCGAAAGAGGATGATCGATGCGCACCCAAGTCGCGATCGCCGGGGCCGGACCCGCCGGACTGCTGCTCTCTCACCTGCTGCGGCTGCGCGGCATCGACTCGGTCGTACTGGAGAGCCGGGACCGCGCGTACGTGGAGAAGCGGCAGCGGGCCGGGATGCTGGAGCAGGGCACCGTGGACGTACTCCGCGAGAGCGGCGTCGGAGAACGGCTCGACCGCGAAGGCCTCACCCATCACGGCCTCGAACTCCGCTTCGCCGGCGCCGGGCACCGGATCCCGCTGTCCGAGCTGACGGGCGGGCGCACGGTGACGGTCTACGCGCAGACCGAGATCGTCAAGGATCTGATCGCCGCGCGGCTGGGCGCCGGGGGACAGATCCACTTCAAGGCCGAGGTGCTGGAGGTCGACCCGAGCACGCCGACGGTGACCTTCCGTCGTGACGGACGCGTCGAGACGCTGGAGTGCGACGTCATCGCGGGCTGCGACGGCTTCCACGGCGTGTGCCGCCCGGCCGTTCCGGACACGCGGATCCGCGAGCGCGAGTACCCCTTCGCGTGGCTGGGCATCCTCGCCGACGTCCCGCCGTCGACGGACGAGCTGATCTACGCGTACAGCGATCGCGGGTTCGCGCTGCACAGCCTGCGCTCCCCGAAGATCAGCAGGCTGTATCTCCAGGTCGACCCCGCCGAGGACATCGCCGCGTGGCCCGACGAGCGGATCTGGTCCGAGCTGCGGGCGCGGTTCGCCACCGACGACGGCTGGGAGCTGCGGGACGGGCCGATCCTGGAGAAGTCGATCACCCCGATGCGCAGCTTCGTCGCGGAGCCGATGCGCCACGACCGCCTGTTCCTCGCGGGAGACGCCGCGCACATCGTCCCGCCCACCGGAGCGAAGGGCCTGAACCTCGCGATCTCCGACGTCGTCGTCCTCGCCGAGGCGCTGGGCGCCTGGTACGACTCCGGGACGACCGAGCTGCTCGACGCCTACTCCGACACCTGCCTGCGCCGGGTGTGGCGGGCCGAGCACTTCTCGTACTGGATGACGACGCTGCTGCACAAGGACCCGCGCCAGGACGCCTTCGGGCACCGGCTTCAGCTGTCCCACCTGGAGTACGTCGCCGCGTCCACGGCGGCCGCGACGACGCTCGCCGAGAACTACGTCGGCGCCGCGCCCCTGCTCTGAGGACCTGGGCGGACGGTCAGAAGATCCCCTTGGGCGGGGGAGGCGACGGGCGGGCGGTCGCGTCGGTGACCGGGGCGGCCCCGGCCGTGAACCTCGCCAGCTCCTCCCCGTCCAGGACCCGGCCGGGGAAGGGATCCCCGGCGGCCCTGCGGGTGAGCTCCGCCACGGGCGGCGGTGTCCGCCCGGCGATGAGGATCAGATTGCCGAACCGGCGGCCGCGCAGCACGGCGGGGTCCGCGATGAGGCACACCTCCGGGAGGACGGCCCGCAGCGTCGCGACCTGCGCCCGGGCGAAGGACAGCGGTGCGCCGTCGGCGACGTTCGCGGCGTACCACCCGTCCGCGCGCAGCGCCCGGGCCACGGCGCCGGCGAACTCCACGGTCGTCAGGTGCGCGGGCGACCGGGTTCCCGCGTACGCGTCCCCGACCACCAGGTCGAAGGAGTCCTCGTGGGTCCGGGTCAGGACCTCACGGGCGTCGCCGTGCCGGATCCGGATCCGATGGCCCTTCTCCAGCGGGAGTTCGCGCCGGACGAACTCGATGAGCGCCGCGTCGATCTCGACCACCTGCTGGGTCGAGCGCGGCCGGGTCGCGGCGACGTAGCGCGGCAGGGTGAGGGCGCCGCCGCCCAGGTGCAGCACCCGCAGCGGACGCCGCTCCGGAGCCGCCAGGTCGACGACGTGGCCGAGCCGCCGCACGTACTCGAAGTCGAGGTAGGCCGGGTCGTCGAGGTCCACGTGCGACTGCGGCGCGCCGTCCAGCATCAGGACGTGGGCCCGGGGGCGGTAGGGATCGGGGACCAGCTGCGCGATGCCGGAGTCGACCTTCGCCTCCACGGTACGAGCGCTCTGCCGGTGTGCCACCGGCCCACATTAATGGACCTGCGCACCGAACGAAGATCGCGATACCGTGCGTCCTGCCAGAAAGGGGGCATGGTGGCGAAACTGAACCAGATCATCGCCGTCGAGAAGGGGATCAAGAGCGGAACGCTCCGCGACCTGACCGACGCTCACCACGGGCTGCAGAAGCAGGCTCTGCTGTCCGGCATCTCGCGTACCTACCAGCCGAAGGACGAGGAGGGCGAGCAGCTTCCGCCCGAGTCGACCCGGGTGCAGGTGAAGGCCGATGAGGTTCTGCGCCGGACGGCCGAGATCATGACGCGGCTGTTCGACGTGACCGCCACCAAGGACTGGGCGAACTGCGAGGCCAGGGCGGACGTCACGGTCGACGGCCAGACGCTGCTGCGGGACGTCCCCGTCACGTACCTGCTCTTCCTGGAGAAGCAGCTCACCGACCTGCACACCTTCGTCAAGAAGCTCCCGGCGCTGGACGCCGCCGAGACCTGGGCGTTCGACGACTCCGCGGACGCCTGGCGGACCGAGCCGGTGCGCACCATCCGCACCAAGAAGGTCCCGCGCAACCACGTCAAGGCGGAGGCGACGGACAAGCACCCGGCGCAGGTGGAGGTCTACTACGAGGACGTCGCCGTCGGCTACTGGACCACGGTGAAGTTCTCCGGCGCGCTGCCCGCCCGGCGGATCAACGAGCTGCTGGAGCGGGTGGAGAAGCTGCAGCAGGCCGTGAAGTTCGCCCGCGAGGAGGCCAACGGCGCGGAGGTGACCGACCGGCGCGTCGGTGACGTGGTGTTCCGCTACCTCTTCGGGTAGCGTCACAGACTCCCCCGTCTCTGCGGGGGAAGCGCAAGGAGCGCAAGCTGAAACTGAAGTTCAGTCTGATCGCGGTGGACAGTTGGGGGTTCGAGTCCCTCTCCCGGCACTCGCGCCGGGATGGCCCAATGGCAGAGGCGGCCGCTCAAGCTCAGGCTCTCGCTCCAGATTCAGCATTCGCCGCCGAACGCCGGATCACGTGAGAACGGACGAAACTCGTCGGGGTGCCGGTTCGAGCCCGGCATGCGCCTCTCCGCGGCGCGTTAGCTCAATAGGCAGAGCACGGCGATCTCAGGACTGATCCGTTCTCTTAAACGCCGCCGGCGTGCGCAAATGGGCGGCAACCCGGGGTCCGGGAGATGGACAAGCTCCCGGACCCCACCGCCGCGCGTCAGCGAATGCCGCCGCCGGGTCAGAGGCGTTCGATGATGGTGACGTTGGCCTGGCCGCCGCCCTCGCACATGGTCTGCAGGCCGTACCGCCCGCCGGTGCGCTCCAGTTCGTGCAGCAGCGTCGTCATCAGCCGGGCGCCGGTCGCCCCGAGCGGGTGGCCGAGCGCGATCGCGCCGCCGTTGGGGTTGGTCACGGCCGGGTCGGCGCCGGTCTCCTTCAGCCAGGCCAGCACGACCGGCGCGAACGCCTCGTTGATCTCGACGACGTCGATGTCGCCGATCGTCATCCCGGCCCTCTTCAGGGCGTACGCGGTCGCGGGGATGGGCGCGGAGAGCATCCGGACCGGGTCCTCGCCGCGTACGGACAGGTGGTGGACGCGGGCGCGCGGGGTCAGGTCGTGGTCGCGTACGGCGCGTTCGGAGGCGAGGAGCAGGGCCGCGGCGCCGTCGGAGATCTGCGACGCCAGCGCGGCGGTCAGCCGGCCGCCCTCGACGAGCGGTTTCAGCGCGGCCATCTTCTCCAGGGACGTGTCACGGCGGGGCCCCTCGTCGGCGGTGACGCCGGCGTACGGGGCGATCTCCCGGTCGAACCGGCCCTCGTCGATGGCGCGGACCGCGCGCCGGTGGGACTCCAGCGCGAACTCCTCCATCTCCGCCCGGCCGACGCCCCACCGTTCCGCGATCATCTCGGCGCCGCGGAACTGCGAGACCTCCTGGTCGCCGTAGCGCGCCTCCCAGCCACGTGAGCCCGCGAACGGGCCGGCGAACCCCAGCTGCGCCCCGGCGGTCATCGCGTACGCGATCGGGACCTGCGACATGTTCTGCACGCCGCCCGCGACGACGAGATCGCAAGTGCCGCTGAGCACGGCCTGGGCGGCGAAGTGGACGGCCTGCTGCGAGGAGCCGCACTGACGGTCGACGGTGACGCCCGGCACCTCCTCCGGCAGTCCCGCCGCCAGCCAGCAGGTACGGGCGATGTCACCGGCCTGCGGCCCCACCGTGTCGACGCACCCGAAGATCACGTCCTCGACCGCCGCCGGGTCGGCGCCGGACCGCGCGACCAGCGCCGTCAGCACGTGCGCGCCGAGATCCGCCGGGTGAACCCCGGCCAGTCCGCCGTTCCGCCGGCCGACGGGCGTACGGACCGCCTCGACGATGTAGGCCTCCGCCATCACATGCCTCCTACTCGTGCTGGATCCCCCCGAGGACCATGGCGAGGTACTGCCCGGCGATCTCCTCCGCGGTCAGCCGCCCGCCGCGCTGGTACCAGGTCGCCGCCACCCAGACGGTGTCGCGGATGAAGCGGTAGACGAGGGCGGTGTCCAGGTCCGCCCGGAACGCGCCCTCACGGACGCCGCGCTCCAGCAGCGTCATCCACATGTCCTCGAACCGGCGCCGTGACTCGGTCAGGTACGCGAACCGGGGGCCGCTCGCCAGGTGCCGCGACTCGTTCTGGTACATCACGACCGCCGGCCGGTGCCGGTCGATGCAGCGGAACGACTCGACGACGAGGGCGGTCAGGGTGTCGCGCGCCCCGAGGCCCGCGGCGAGCACCCGGTCGTACGCCGCCCACATCTCGTTCAGGAAGGTCGAGAGGATCTCGTCGGCCATCGATTCCTTGGAATCGAAGTGGTAGTAGAGGCTGCCGCCGAGGATGCCGGCGGCGTCCGCGACCTCCCGCACGGTGGTGGCGGCGTAGCCGCGGGTGGCGAAGACCTCCGCGGCGGTGGCGAGCAGTTCGGCCCGCCGTTCGGCTCGTGCGGCGGCGGTGCCCTCGGCGTCACGCCGTCGTGGACTCATGGGATACCTCGGAGCTGGCTCAGGGGTGCTGGCTGGAGACGGCGACGACCTCGCCCGTCATGTACGACGAGTAGTCGGTGGCCAGGAAGACGATAACGTTGGCCACCTCCCACGGCTCCGCGTACCGGCCGTACGCCTCCCGGCGGGTCAGCTCCGTCAGCAGCTCCTCGCTCGTCACCTTCACCAGGTGCGGGTGCATGGCGAGGCTGGGCGCCACCGCGTTGATCCGCACGCCGTACTCCGCGGCCTCCAGCGCGGCGCAGCGGGTCAGCGCCATCACCCCGGCCTTGGCCGCCGCGTAGTGCGACTGGCCGCGCTGCGCCCGCCAGCCGACCACGGACGCGTTGTTCACGATCACGCCGTGCCCCTGGCCGCGCATGATCCGCAGGGCCGCGCGCGTGCAGCGCATGGTGCCGTTCAGCGTGACGTCCAGCACCCGCGACCACTGCTCGTCGGCCATCTCGACGAGGTCCGCCGTGCCGCCGAGGCCGGCGTTGTTGACCGCGACGTCGATCCGGCCGAACCGCTCGGCCGCCGCGGCGAACAGCCGCCGTACGTCGTCCTCGGAGGTCACGTCGCAGGGTGCGGCCGCCACCAGGTCCTCGCCGAACTCGTGTGCCAGCTCCGCCAGGGACCGGCCGAGCCGTCGTTCGTGCGCGTCACTGATCATCACCCGCGCGCCCTCCTCCAGGCAGCGCCGGGCCGTCGCCCCGCCGATGCCCGCGCCGGCCGCCGCCGTCACCACGACGACGCGGTCGCGCAGGAGCCCGTGGCCGGGGACGGGCGTCGCCCGGGTGGAGGGAGTGCCGGTCTCGCTCACGTGGGTTACTCTACCAAACACTTGTTAGAAAGAATCTGAGGCGGACGGCCATGGATCTGGACCTGTCGTCGGTGGAGCCCTTCCGGGCCGAGGTGCGCGACTGGCTGCGCCGGAACGTTCCGGCGACGCCGCCGCCGTCGCTGGAGACCGAAGAGGGCTTCGCCGCCCACCGGGAATGGGAGCGGACGCTCGCGGCGGCCCGGCTGTCCGTGGTGTCCTGGCCCGAGGAGTACGGCGGCCGGGGCGCGTCCCCGCTGGAATGGCTCGTCTTCGAGGAGGAGTACTACGCGGCCGGCGCCCCGGGCCGGGTGAGCCAGAACGGCATCAACCTGCTCGCCCCGACGCTCTTCACCCACGGCACCCCGGACCAGCGCGAACGCGTCCTGCCGCCGATGGCCTCCGGAGAGGTGATCTGGGCCCAGGCCTGGTCCGAGCCCGGCGCCGGCAGCGACCTGGCCGCCCTGCGCGCGACCGCCACCCGCGTCGACGGCGGCTGGCGGCTGAACGGCCAGAAGACCTGGAGCTCGCGCGCCGCCTTCGCCGACCGGGCGTTCGGGCTGTTCCGCTCCGACCCCGCCGCCGAACGCCACCGCGGGCTGACGTACCTGATGTTCCCGCTCGGCGCCGACGGCGTGACCGTACGGCCCATCGGGCGGCTCGACGGAAAACCCGCGTTCGCCGAGCTGTTCCTCGACGAGGTGTTCGTGCCCGACCGGGACGTCATCGGCGAGCCTGGTCAGGGCTGGGCCGTCGCGATGAGCACGGCCGGCAACGAACGCGGGCTCACCCTCCGCAGCCCCGGCCGGTTCCTTGCCGCCGCCGACCGCCTCGTGACGCTGTGGCGCGCGCACGGCGCCGACCCGCTGCTGCGCGACCGCGTCGCCGACGCCTGGATCAAGGCGCGCGCCTACCGGCTCAAGGGGTTCGAGACGATCTCCCGCGCCGACGACGTCGGCGCCGAGGCCAGCGTGAACAAGGTCTTCTGGTCCGAGCTCGACGTCGAGCTGCAGGAGACCGCGCTCGACATCCTCGGCGCGGACGCCGAACTCGACGGGGACTGGCTGGAGGGCTACGTCTTCTCCCTCGCCGGCCCGATCTACGCCGGCACGAACGAGATACAGCGCAACGTCATCGCCGAGCGCGTCCTCGGCCTGCCCAGGGAGGCCCGGAGATGAGGTTCGCCCTCGACGCCGAGCAGCGGCTGTTCGGCGACACCCTGCACGAGCTCCTCACCGAGGCCGGCACTCCCGCCCTGATCCGGCGATGGGTGGCCGGCGACCACGACCGCACGCTGTGGTCCGCGCTGGGGGAGGCCGGGGTGTTCACCCTGACGGTGCCCGAACGTCACGGTGGGGCCGGGCCGCTCCCGGTCGAACTCGTCGTCGCCGCGCACGAGCTGGGCCGCCACGCGGCGCCCGGGCCGGTCGTCGAGACCCTCGCGGCGGCCGCGCTCATCGACGGGAGCGGCGACGCGGGCCCGGCCGCCGAATGGCTGCCGAGGATCGCGGGCGGACAGGCCGTCGTCTCGCTGGCACCGCCCGGCCCGGTCCGCCGCGCCCTCGACGCGGACACCGCCGACCTGGTCCTGCTGGCGGACGGGGAGTCCCTGGCGTCGGCCGCGCCCGTAGGCCCCGCCGTACGCTCCCTGGACCCCGCACGCCGGCTGTTCCCGGTGCGCGCGGCGGAACGCCTGACCGCCGGACCGGCCGTGTCCCGCGCCGCCGCGACGGCGTACGCCCTGGCCGCGCTTGCCTGCGCCGCGCAGCTGCTCGGCCTGGGACGGGCCCTGCTCGACGCGACGGTGGAGTACGCGCGGACCCGGCGGCAGTTCGGCCGCCCGATCGGGGAGTTCCAGGCGGTCAAGCACCACCTGGCGAACGCCCTGACCGGCCTGGAGTTCGCCCGGCCGCTGGCGTACGGCGCCGCGCTGTCCTTCGGCTCACCGGACTTCCCGCGCGACGTGTCGGCGGCCAAGGCCGCGGCCTCCGACGCGGCGTACGCGGCCGCCCGGATCGCCCTCCAGGTGCACGGCGCGATCGGCTACACCGACGAGTACGACCCGTCCCTGTGGATCCGCAAGATCCGTGCGCTGCGCTCGGCCTGGGGCACCCCCGCCGAGCACCGCGCCCGCGTCCTGGCCGCGCTGCGCTGACCGACGGGCTCCGGCGCTGCGCGGCTCCACCGCGTCCGGGACCGAACGCGCCGGGGAACGCGATTGCGCGGCGGGCGGACGACGGGAGAGGATCCGATCCGCCGGTGCGCGTCAGCGTGCACCGGTCCTGGCCCGGCGTAGGGGAGACGATGGTGGCGGGGGAGACCGATCTGCGGCGACTGCTGGCCGGGTTGGATCCGCTGCTGCACGAGGACGAGTACGTCTTCGTCACGTCGCGGGACCGGGAGACGCCGGCCGGAGTCGAGCCGGTGCTCGTCTTCGAGGAGACGGAGGGGCGGACGCTCGTCCTGCCGCGGGCACAGGCGGAGAAGGCCGGGCTGGACGGGGTCTTCCCCAGCGCGTGGATCACACTGCGGATCCACTCGTCGCTGGAGGCCGTCGGGATGATGGCGGCCGTCACCGCCGCGTTGGCGGAGGCGGGCATCAGCTGCAACGCCGTCTCGGCCTTCTACCACGACCATCTCTTCGTCCCCCGGGACCGCGCCGGGGATGCGATCGCCGTCCTCCGCGATCTCGCCGGATGAGCCGGCGGGCCGGTGAACCCGGATCGGCGGACGAGGGCGAGCACTGTTGTGACGGCATGCGGCGCCGCCTGACCTGGGACTGTCCCACGCACCTCGACCCGTACGACTGCCCGGACGCGGTCGTCGTGTACGTCCCGAAGTTCCGCGAATACGGGCTGATCGTGCACGACGGCGGCCGCTCGTCCATCGTCATCGACTTCTGCCCGTGGTGCGGATCCCGGCTGCCGGAGTCCCGGCGCGACCGCTGGTTCGACGAACTCGAACGCGAGGGCATCGATCCCTGGGCGGACGAGGTACCCGCCGAGTACGAGGACGGCCGCCGGCTGGAGGGATGAGGCCGGTGACGTACGGCCGAGGGTCTTCGTCGCCGGGACGACGAAAACCCTCGGCGCCGGCGCTCAGCCGGTGGTCAGGCGCGGAAGGGCCGTTACGATCTCGGTGGCCTCCGCGATGATGCGGTCGATCAGGTCGCGGCAGGAGGGCAGGTCGTCGATGACGGCGACGGCCTGGCCGGAGGCCATCACGCCGAGGTCGGGGCGGCCGTCGACCATGGCGGCCTTGAGCAGCATCGGGGTGTTCGCGGCCATCAGCACCTGCGACCAGGACAGCTCCTTGCCGTGACGCATCGCCAGCCCGTCGCGGACCATCGTGCGCCAGGACGTCCCGGACACGCGTTTGAAGCGGGCGGCGTTGCGCAGCGCGCGGGCCAGGCCGGTGACCCGGCCGGAGCGCTCCAGCGCGTCGACCAGGTCGGTGCGCAGCACCCGGTGCGGCATGCCGTCGACCCGCCGGGTGACGACGGTGTCGGCCATGCCGAGGTAGACCCGCTTCACCGCGTCGGGCACCGGACTGTCGGAGGTCAGCAGGAAACGGGTGCCCATCGCCACGCCGGCCGCCCCGTACGCCAGCGCCGCCGCCAGCCCCCGGCCGTCGAAGAAACCGCCCGCCGCGATCACCGGGACGTCCACCGCGTCGAGGACCTGGGGGAGCAGCAGCGTGGTGGCGATCGGGCCGGTGTGCCCGCCGCCCTCGCCGCCCTGGACGAGGACGGCGTCGGCGCCCCACGCCGCCACCTTCTCGGCGTGCCGGCGCGCCCCGACGGAGGGGATGACGACGACGCCGGCGTCCTTCAGCCGCGCGATCAGCTCCGGTCTGGGCGCCAGCGCGAAGGACGCGACCCGTACGCCCTCCTGGATGAGCAGGTCGATCCGCTGCGCGGCGTCCGCGGCGTCGGCCCGCAGGTTCACCCCGAACGGCGCCTCGGTGCGCTCCTTCACCTCGCGGATCGCGGCGGCGAGTCCGCCGGCGGTCATGGTGGCGGAGGCGAGGATGCCGAGGCCGCCCGCGTTCGCCACCGCCGACACCAGGCGCGGGCCGGCCACCCAGCCCATGCCGGTCTGCACGACCGGGTGCCGCACGCCGGTCAGGTCGGTCAGCGCCGTCCGCACGGTTCGCCCCTCTCTCGTCTCTCACCGGTCGGGCCCGGGTCCGGCCGGCGCCGTCCGCATGGTTCGAACCCCTCCGGTCTCTCGCCGGCCGGGCCCGGAGCCGGCCGGCGCCGCCGCGTCCGCTCCCTCACCGGCGGGAGCCTTCCGGGACCTCGCGGTCGCGCAGGCCGTCGGGGTCGAGGACCTCGCGGATGACGCGCAGCTCCTGCGCGTCCGGGACGCGGGTGGTGGGGACCTCGTCGGGGACGGTGAGGTCGAAGCCCGTGGCCGCGACGACCTGGTCGACGGTCACGCCGGGGTGGGCCGAGCGGAGTCGCATCCGCCGGTCCGGGGTGGCGAAGTCGAGGACGGCCAGGTCGGTGACGACGACGCGGATTTCATGGGCGCCCCGGTCGTACCCGACACCGCTGACCATGTCGACCGTCTCGACGAACACCCGCGGCGAGTGGCGGGGGATCCAGTAGCTGGTCGTGCCGCACCGGGTGTTGCCCGGCACGCCGCGCACGCCGAGCAGCTGGGCCTTCGGGCGCGCCCAGTCGCCGATGCACGAGATGTTCGTGTTGCCGAACCGGTCGATCTGGCTCGCGCCGAGCATGACGTGGCGGCGGCCGTTCAGCACCAGCCACAGGTGCTCGCGGAACGGCAGCCAGCCCTCGACCTCACCAGGGCTCTCGCCGAGCGCGGGAACGTCGCCGGTCAGCAGGCACACGCCGTCGTGCGTGAGCAGGGCGGGCTCGAACGTCAGCCGCGCGAGCCGGGCGGCCAGGACGGTGACGGCGCCGCCGATGCCCGCCGCGAGGACCTCGCCATCGCCGCGGAACGCCTCCGCGCACGCCGTCACGCACACCTCGGCCCTCGTCGCGCTCATGGAACGTCCTTCGTCGGCCCCATCCCCAAGGCGCCGTGCCGACCCGGTCATCGTTCCTCCTCCTGCCGCCAGGCACGGACGGCGGACTGGTAGGCCGCCTCGTCGCCGGCCAGGAACCGCTCGCGGAACGCCGTCCAGGCCGCCGGGTCACCGGCCGCGGCGGCGTACGCCCGCTGGAACGCCTCGTCGCGGCCGTGGTCCGGTTCGCAGGAGGTGAAGTGGGCGCCGTTCGGCGTCTCGACGACGCCCGTCACGTGTGACCGGCTGATCAGCAGGCTCTGCACCGGCCCCTCCTTCAGCAGGTCGGCCGTCTCGACGAGGCGTTCGCACGAGACGTACGTCCGGGCCGCCGCCTTGGCGAACAGGTCGTCGAGGTACGGGTCGGGGCCGAGGTACTGACCGTTGCCGCGCCGGTCCGCCCGGTTGAGGTGGATCAGGGCGACGTCCATCGTCAGCGCGGGCATCGCGACCAGCTCCTCGCCGTCCTCGTACGGGGAGCGGACCGTCCTCAGCTCGGGGTTCACGCGCATGACGTCGGAGCCGAGGCCGGAGGGGGTGGGCAGGAAGGGCAGCCGGTGCGCCGCCGCGTACAGCCCGAACATGAACATGCCCTCGTCGTACTCGGTGAAGGCGATCGTCCCCTGCTGCCGGGCCCGGCGGAAGTGCGGTTCGAGGGGGATCGAGTCGAGCGTCGCGAACGGCGCGACGACGCGCCGGACCTTGCCGTACGCGCACAGCAGCCCGACGTCCGGGCCGCCGTAGGAGACCACGGTGAGGTCGGTGAGGCCGGAGCGGCAGATCGCCCGGACCAGGGCCATCGGTTTGCGCCGCGAGCCCCAGCCGCCGATGCCGACGGTCATCCCGGACTCGATCGAGCCGACCACCTCCTCGATCGAGAGCTCCTTCGCGGGGGCGTTCGGCGCGGTGGTCACGCCGTCTCCTCGTCCGCGATGAAGGCGGCGCGGTGGCGGTCGCCGGCGCCGGCGAGGTTCAGCTCGAAGGTGAAGCCCTGTTCGAACCGGTAGCTGCGTTTCGGATCGACCGGGTCGATGCCGTTCAGCGACTCCTTGGCCCGGCGGATGACGTACGGGTCCTTGGCGGCGATCGTCCCGGCGAGCTCCAGCGCGCGCTCGCGCAGGTCGGCGG
Source organism: Actinoallomurus rhizosphaericola (assembly GCF_024055675.1). Taxonomy (NCBI): domain Bacteria; kingdom Bacillati; phylum Actinomycetota; class Actinomycetes; order Streptosporangiales; family Thermomonosporaceae; genus Actinoallomurus; species Actinoallomurus rhizosphaericola. The sequence goes on from NZ_JAMXMW010000018.1 coordinate 31,062, forward strand.
CGGGAACGACCTCGAGCACGGACCCGTGCCGGTGCAGCTCCGCCGCGGTGACGGTACGGCACGTGTAGACCATCGCCCGCATCAGGTGCTGCGGCACGAGCCGGGCCAGGTGGGTCGCCGCGCCGAGGGCCCCGCGATCCACTTCGGGCAGGCCGAAGTAGGCGTCCTCGGCGGCCACGACGATGTCGGCGTTGCCGACCAGGCCGATGCCGCCGCCCAGGCAGAAGCCGTGCACCGCCGCGATGACCGGCACCGCGCACTCGTAGACGGCCGCGAACGCGGCGTAGCAGCCGCGGTTGGCCAAGAGCAGCGCCGTGTGCCCTTCGGCGGCCTGCATCTCCTTGATGTCGACGCCGGCGTTGAAACCGCGCCCCTCGGCGCGGAGCACCACCGCGCGGACGGCCGGGTCGCGGCCGGCGGCCAGCACCGCGTCGGCCAGGTCCTGCCAGCCCTGGGCGGTCAGCGCGTTGACGGGTGGGACGTTCACGACGACGTCGGCGACGCCCGGTCGGTGAAGCGTGGTGGAGATGCCCATGCGCTACCTTTCCACCAAACGTTTGTTAGAAGTATCGTACAGGGGGAGGGTGCGATGGCCTACACGCTCGATCTCACCGGCAAGGTCGCGGTCGTGACCGGGGGCGTGCGCGGGGTCGGCCTCGGCATCAGCCGGGCGTTCCTCGACGCCGGCGCCGACGTGATCGCCGTCGCCCGCCACGCGCCGGAGCGGCCGCCGCCCGGTCTGGGCTTCGTCCCGCTCGACGTACGCGACGCCGGCGCCGTACGGGACCTCGTCGAGAGCCTCGACCGGCTCGACGTCCTGGTGAACAACGCGGGCGGCACCCCGTACCTGCCGGCCGCCGACGGCGACCCCCGCACGCACGCCAAGATCATCGAGCTGAACCTCGTCGCCCCCCTCTTCGCCGCCCGGGCGGCCAACGCGGTCATGCAGCGCGGCGACGGTGGCTCGATCATCATGGTCGGCAGCGTGAGCGGGGGGCGCCCGTCGCCGGGCACCGCGGCGTACGGCGCGGCGAAGGCGGGCCTGGACAACCTCACCCGCAGCCTGGCCGTCGAGTGGGCGCCGAAGGTGCGCGTCAACGCGCTGACCCTCGGCATGGTCCGCACCGAGCGATCGCACCTGCACTACGGCGACGAGGAGGGCATCGCCGCCGTCGAGCGCACCGTGCCCCTGGGCCGGTTGGCCGACCCGTACGACGCCGGGGCCGCGTGCGTCTTCCTCGCCTCCGACCTCGCCGGCTACGTCAGCGGTTCGGCGCTGCTGGTGCACGGCGGCGGCGAGCGTCCCGCCTTCCTCGGCGCGGCCAACGCGAACCGGACGAACCGGGAGGACGAATGATCTGTGAGGGGCGTGTCGTCGTCGTCACCGGGGCCGGGCGCGGGCTCGGGCGTGCCCACGCCCTGGAGTTCGCCCGGCAGGGCGCGGCGGTCGTGGTGAACGACATCGGGGTCGGGCTGGACGGCTCGGGCGGCTCCCCGGGCCCGGCCGACGACGTGGTCGCGGAGATCCGGGGGACGGGCGGCGAGGCGGTGGCGGCGCCGTACGACGTCGCGACCTCCGAGGGCGCGGAGGCGCTGGTGCGGACCGCCCTCGACGCGTTCGGGCGGCTCGACACTCTGGTCTGCAACGCCGGGTTCCTGCGGGACCGGATGCTCGTGAACCTGTCGGAGGAGGAGTGGGACGCGGTCACGCGCGTCCACCTCAAAGGGCACTTCCTGCCGCTGCGGCAGGCGGGTCTGCACTGGCGGGCCGAGGCGGAGGCGGGCCGTCCCGGGATCGGCCGCGTCGTCATGACGTCCTCGGGGGCGGGGCTGCTCGGCAGCGTCGGTCAGGGCAACTACGCGGCGGCCAAGGCGGGCGTCGTCGGGCTGGCCCTGGTGGCGGCGGCCGAGCTGGGGCGCTACGGCGTACGGGTCAACGCGATCGCCCCGGCGGCCCGTACCCGCATGACCGAGGAGGTGTTCGCCGCGACGATGGCGGCGCCCGGGGACGGCGGCTTCGACGCGATGGCGCCGGAGAACGTGTCGCCGCTCGTCGTCTGGCTCGGGTCGTCCGGCTGTGACGTCACGGGCCGGGTGTTCGAGGCCGAGGGCGGCCGGATCTGCGTGATGGAGGGGTTCCGGCACGGGCCGTCCGTCGACAAGGGGGCGCGATGGGACGCCGCGGAGCTGGGGCCCGTGGTCCGCGGCCTGCTGGCCGGGGCCGCGTCACCGGAGCCGGTGTACGGCGCCTGAGGCCCGCCCGGCACGGACCCGCCCGGCGGGCGTTCTCTTCCTGATTGCCCACTTGGGGGGTATCTCGCCGGGCCGGGCGTCTTGGACGAACCGGGTTGCTCTATAGTTAGTTAGCGCTAAGCAACATTTGTGCTGACGAACTATCAGGAGCGCATCCCCCATGACGACGGGCGCACACGCGACCGGACGACCAGACCACCGGGCCCTCGGGCCCGGATACAAGTGGATCGCGCTGTCGAACACGACGCTCGGCGTGCTGATGGTCATGATCAATCAGTCGATCGTGCTCATCGCGCTGCCGAACATCTTCGACGGCATCGGTCTCGACCCTCTCGGCGCCGGAAACACCAGTTACCTGCTGTGGATGATGATGGGCTTCATGGTCGTCACCGCGGTGCTGGTGGTGTCCTTCGGCCGGCTCGGCGACATGTACGGCCGGGTCCGGATGTACAACCTCGGCTTCGCCGTCTTCACCGTCTGCTCGATCCTGCTGTCGATCTGCTGGATGCACGGATCGGCGGCGGCCCTCTGGCTCATCGGCTGGCGGATCGTCCAGGGCATCGGCGGCGCGCTGCTGTTCGCCAACTCGACCGCCATCCTCACCGACGCGTTCCCCGCCACCAAGCGCGGCATGGCGCTCGGCATCAACGCGATCGCGGGCATCGCCGGCTCGTTCATCGGGCTGATCCTCGGCGGCATCCTCGGCCCGGTCAACTGGCACTACGTCTTCCTGGTCTCGGTGCCGTTCGGCATCTTCGGGACGTTCTGGGCCTACATCAAGCTGCACGACACCGGCGTCCGCAAGAAGGCCAAGATCGACTGGTGGGGCAACCTCACCTTCGCTATCGGTTTGATCTCGGTTCTGATCGGCATCACCTACGGGATCCAGCCGTACAAGGATCACACCATGGGATGGACCAACCCGTGGGTGCTCACCGCGCTGATCGGCGGCGCGCTCGTCCTGTGCGTCTTCCTCTTCATCGAGACGAAGATCGCCGAGCCGCTGTTCAACCTCTCGCTGTTCAAGAACCGCACCTTCACCGCGGGGAACCTGGCGAGCCTGCTGACCGCGCTCGGCCGCGGTGGCCTGCAGTTCATGCTGATCATCTGGCTGCAGGGCATCTGGCTGCCCCAGCACGGCTACAGCTTCGAGGACACGCCGCTGTGGGCGGGCATCTACATGATCCCGCTGACCGTCGGCTTCCTGCTGTCGGCACCGCTGTCCGGGATCCTGTCGGACCGGCTCGGCGCCCGGGTGTTCACGGTCGGCGGCGCGCTCGTCACGGGGCTCAGCTTCCTGCTGCTCCTCGCCATCCCGGTGAACTTCTCCTACTGGGTGTTCGCCCTGCTGCTGGTGATCAACGGCATCGGGTCCGGCATGTTCGCCTCCCCGAACCGCGCCGACATCATGAACTCGGTCCCGGCCGACCAGCGGGGCGTCGGCGCCGGCATGACCGCGACCTTCCAGAACGCCGCGATGGTGCTGTCGATCGGCATCTTCTTCAGCCTGATGGTGGCGGGCCTGTCGCACAGCCTGCCGTCGTCGATGGAGAGCGGCCTGACGGCCCAGGGCGTCCCGGCCCAGACGGCCCACGGAATCTCGCAGCTGCCGCCGATCGCGGTGCTGTTCGCGGCGTTCCTCGGCTACAACCCGATGCAGCAACTGCTCGGCCCCGAGCTGCACAAGCTGCCCGCCGACCACGCCTCGTACCTCACCGGGCGCAGCTTCTTCCCGCACCTGATCACGCAGCCGTTCCACGACGGCCTGACGGTCGCGTTCTGGTTCGCGATCGTCGCCTGTGTCGTCGCCGCGATCGCGTCGCTGCTGACCAAGCGGAACAAGCCGGGCCAGGAGCCCGCCGAGCACGAGTCGCTCGGCTCGGAACTGGCCGGGGTGACCGGCGAGGCCGGGATCGCGCTCAGCGAGCCCACCGTCCCGCAGATGGTCCCGACGGCCGGCCACGCGCCGGCGGACGCCCGGCCCACGGCGCAGGTCCCCGTGACCACGCACGCGCCGGGAGCGGCCCAGCGGGCCACGTCGAACGGCCGGCAGGGCCCGGTCATCGCGGGTCTCATCCACGACGGGTCGGGCGCGCCCGTGAGCGGCGCCGCCGTCACGGTCACCGGCCCCGACGGACACCAGCTCGGGCGGGCCACGACCGGCCCGGACGGCCGGTACTCCATCGCGGTCACGGACGGCGACCACCTCGTGATCGCCACCGCGCCCGGCCGCGTCCCGCAGGCCGCGACCGTCATCGTGGGGGAGGCGTCGGTCGTACGGGACTTCCCGCTCGTTCCCGACAGCGTCGTCCCGACCGGCGCGCTGCACGGCGTGGTGCGCTCCCCGCACGGAGAGCCGGTCGCCGGGATCACCACGACCGTCACCGACGAGAACGGCGAGGTGGTCGCGACCACCGTCACCGACGAGAACGGCGCGTACCGGATCACCGGGCTGGCGGACGGCGGCTACACGCTGGTCGCGGCCGGCCACCGTCCCGTGACGGCGACCGTCCAGGTGGCGCCCGGCGTGCCGTCCGACGTGCGCGTGGCGCTGGGCGACTGACCGTGGACGCCGATCCGCGGGCGGACCGCGCGGACGCGGACTGCCTGGACGGGGTCCGTACGGACGCGGGCAGCACGGGCGCGGGCCGTACGGGCGCGGACCGTGCGAACGGGGAGCGCGCGGGCGCGGGCCGGGAGCACGCCGGCGAGGGGTCCGGGGCCGTCGCGGGGCGGCTCAGGGTCGCCCTCGTCGCCCTCAACCGCAGGATGCGCAAGGACTGGCCGGAGCACCTGACCCCGAGCCGGCTGTCGGCGCTGACCACCATCGCCGCCGACGGGCCGCTCCCCGTGGGGGAGCTCGCCCGTCGGATGGCGGTCAGCACCCCGACCGTCTCCCACATCGTGGACGCGCTGGCGAAACTCGAACTGATCGATCGGCGGCCCGACCCGCGGGACCGCCGGGTGTGCCGGCTCGTCCTGAGCGACGCCGGCGACGAACTGCTGGACGATCTCGGGCGGCGTACGACCGGGTTCCTCGAGGAGGAGATCCGGCGGCTGCCGGCGGAGCAGCGGGCCGGCCTCGCCGCCGCGCTGCCCGCCCTCGAAGCCCTGGCCGCGGCCCCGGAACGGCCGCACGACGGAGGAATGGACCGATGACTGAGAACACGGCGCTGAGCGAGACGCTCACCGTCTTCGGCACGGTGCAGCGGACGGAGGGACCGCCGGTCGCCGACGCGGTGGTCACGCTGGCCGACATGGCCGGCCGCAAGATCGGCTCCGCGTACACGGGGATGGACGGGGAGTACCGCCTGACCGTGCAGAAGGGCGGCACCTACCTGATCATCGCCTCGGCGCCCGGACACGAGCCGATCGCCTCGCTCGTGGCGGTCGGAACGGGGACCGTCCGCCACGACATGACGATCGCCGGCGTCGGGGGACTGATCGGCATCGTCCGGATCTCCGGCACCCGCCGGCCCGTCTCGGACGCCACGATCACCGTGACCGACGTCCAGGGCGACGTGGTCGCGACGGCGCGCAGCACGGAGGGAGGCGGCTTCTCGTTCATCAGCCTCCCCGAGGGCGCCTACACGCTAGTCGCCTCGGCGCCCGGACAGCGACCGGTGGCCGTCGCCGTGACGGTCCGGCAGGGCACGCAGACCCGTCAGGACCTGGAACTCCTCGCCCGCGGCACGCTGAACGGCGAGGTGCGGCTGCACGACCGGCCGTACGACGGCGCGCGGATCACGCTGATGGACGAGGCGGGCGGCATCGTCGGGAACGCCGTGAGCGGCGCGGCCGGTGAGTTCTCCTTCGAGGACCTCGAACCGGGGACGTACACCGTCGTCGCCGCGGGTCCCGGCCCGGCCGCCGTCCCCGTCCACATCATCGGCGGCCGGCCCGTCGAGGCCGACGTCACGCTGACCGCCTGAAAGGGGCCTCTGAGTGAACAACGCGAACGCCGTCACGGCCCGGATCGTCGCCCCCGGGGGATGGCCGGTCGAGCACGCGATCCTGACGCTCACCGACGCGATGGGCCGCCAGGCGGCCCGCGTCGCGGTCGACTCGACCGGCCGCGCCGCCCTGGAGGGGGTCGCGCCCGGCGTCTACACGCTGATCGTCTCCGCCGCGGGACACCAGCCGGAGGCCCGGACCGCGGTCGTCGGCCCGTCCGGCCTCGACCTCGGGGACATCGAGATCGCGGGGACCGGCGGGCGACGGCTCCCCGAACCGGGGGTCTGGGACATCGACCCGGTGCACTCCTCCGTCCAGGTACGGGCCCGGCACATCGGGCTCGTCAGCGTGCGCGGGCGCATCGCCGACTTCAGCGGCGAGATCGTCGTCACCGACCCGGTGGAGAACTCCACGGTGGAGGTCGCCCTGCGGGCCGCCAGCATCGACACCGGGAACTCCGACCGCGACACCCACCTGCGCAGCAAGGACTTCCTGTACGTCGACGAGTACCCCGAGATCACCTTCCGCAGCAAGGGGCTGCGGCGGCTCGCCGACGACCGGTGGGCGATGGACGGTGAGCTGACCATCCGCGGGACCACGCGCCCGGTGACGCTCGACACCACCTACCTCGGCACGGGCCCGGACCCGTGGGGCGGCGTGCGCTGCGGCTTCCACGCGATCACGGAGCTGAACCGCGACGAGTTCGCCGTCGACTGGAACCAGGCCGTGCGCGTCGGGATCGCCGCGGTGGGCGGGACGCTCCTGGTCGAACTCGACATCGAACTCGTGAAGCGCTGAGGAGGGCCCCGGCCGGCGCTCCGGGGCCGCCGATCGCCAGTACTACATCCCGTAGTACGGTCTTCGTCCTGGAGACGAAGCGAACGGCGAACCCAGAGAAAGGCTGACGCGTGGTCCACGCCCTGGCGGTGTCACTGATCATCGGCGTGCTCGTGCTCGCCGGTCTGGCCCTGGTGACGGCCGCCCTGAACCACCGGGTCGGTGTCGTCCTGCTGGGCGCGGCCGCGCTGGGCGAGGCGGGGCTGCTCGTCCAGGTGATCTGGGCGATCGTCCGGCTGGCGGGCGGCGCCCGGCCGGCCGGCGGGATGCCGATCTTCATCGGCTACCTCGCGGGATCGCTGGTCATCCTGCCCGTCGCCGCCTTCTGGGGACTGGCCGAGCGCACCCGATGGGGCCCGGTCGTCCTCGCCGCCGGCTTCCTCGTGATCGCCGTCCTCGTCGTCCGGATGCAGCAGGTATGGCATGGCTGAGCCGGGCGCGCGGCGATCCGGACCCGGGCGGGTGCTGGTCGCCGTCTACGGCGTGTTCGCCCTCGCCGCTGGATCGCGGGCGGGTCTGCAGATCGCCACGAAGTTCCACGAGGCGCCGGTCGCGTACCTGCTGTCGGCGTTCGCCGCGGCCGTGTACGTGCTCGCCACGGTGATGCTGGCCCGCTCCGGCCGTACGTCGCATCGCGTCGCCGTCGTCTCCTGCACCGTCGAACTCGTCGGCGTCATCGCGGTCGGCACCTACAGCCTGGCCGACCGCGCCGCCTTCCCCGACGCGACGGTGTGGTCGGGCTACGGCAGCGGGTACGGATTCGTGCCACTGGTGCTCCCGGTGCTCGGCCTGCTCTGGCTTCGCCGGACCGCGCCCCGTTCGGCCTCCTGAGCCGCGCCGGCCGCCCGCGCCGGCGTCGAGGCGGCGGATCGACCCGGTGCGGTCGCCATGCTCACCGCCACGTCCGCGCCCGGACCCGCAGCGCGAAGGCGGCGCAGGCGGCGGCGAACGGCAGTTCCAGCGTGAGCGCCATCACGATCGACGTGGGCCGGTAGGCGGGCCGGGCCGTCATCACGTCGAACCAGACGTCGGCGAGCATGAGCGCGGCCAGCCCGGCGGCGGTCAGGGCCGCTCGCCCGTCCCGGCGGCGGGCCAGCCATCCGGTCAGCGCCATTCCGGCGACGAGTAGCAGGTCGAATCCGACCCAGAGGGGACGGACGGCGGCGGAGGCGTAGAAGCCGAGCAGCACGGTCCATACCCCGACGGCGATGGCTCCGCCGAGGAAGACGAACGCCGCGATGGCACTGTCCCGGTGGGCGATGTGTGTCGTCATGCCCCTACCCTCCGCGGCGACGTCCGGGTGGCGCGTCCGCCGGGCGGCCCGACCCGGCGGCCGGTCGGAGGAGCCGTCCTCCTCCCGCAGGAGGACGGCGGGGCTTCGGGACAGGACCTAGTCTCGGTCGATGTGGAGAGGATCCGGCTCGGCCGCCTGCGCGGGAACGACCTTCCCCCGGCGCGGACGGCCCTGCTCGGGAGCGGGTTCGGCCCGCTGCGGGCGGTCCTGCTCGCCTGTGCGTTCGGCTACCTCCTCCTGCACCGGACCGCCGCTCCGCAGGCGCCGGCCGACTGGGGCCCGGCCCTCTGCTCGCTCGCACTGGGAACGCTCGGCGGGCGGCTGCCGCTGACCGTGGCCCTCGGGCAGGCGGCGCTCCTCGCCCTGGCCGAGCGATTCGGCCACCTGCCGCCGATCGGCATCAAGATCATGGCGAGCACGGCACTGTTCGAGGTCGCGCTCCGCCGCTGGGGCGTGCCCGCTCTGCTCACCGCGTCCGCGCTGACCACGGTCTACCTCGCCATCGGCCTGCCGGGCGACGTCCCGGCCCTGCTGTACAAGCTGGCCGCGGTCGTGGGCGGCCCGATGCTGCTCGCCGCGTACGTCCGCTCGCTCGAACAGGTCGCGCGCAGCGCTCAGGAACGCGCCGCGGAGGCGGAACGAGCCACCCGGATGAGCGAGCGCACCGCGATCGCCCGCGAACTGCACGACATGGTCGCCCACCACCTGGCCTCGGTGGCGCTCCGGGTCGGCGTGGCCCGGCACGTCATCCCGCGCACCGACCCGAGAGTGACCGAGGTGCTCGACGACGTGCACGCCAGTGCCTCCAGCGCCCTGGCCGACCTGCGGCGACTGCTCACCGCGCTGCGCGACCCGGATGACCCCGGCCGCCTGCTCGCCGAGCCGGCGGACCTGCCCGTCGCGCTGGACGGTCTCGTGGACCGGGCCCGTCGGGCGGGGCTCACCGTGGAGGCGTCGGTCACCCCCGAACTCGCCGGGCTCGACGCCGTGCGCGGCCTGACACTGCTGCGGCTCGTCCAGGAGGGACTCACCAACATCGTCAAGCACGCGGGGCGGCAGGCGTCCGTACGGCTCGACGCGGTGATGACCGGGGACGGCTCCGTCAGCCTGGAGATCCGCAATGACGTGCCCGGCGGCCTCGCGGCGGCCGGCGACCGTTCGGCGGCCGGCGGCGCCGGGCACGGCCTGCTCGGCATGCGCGAGCGCGTGGACCTGGTCGGCGGCAGCCTCGAGGTCGGCCCTGCCTCCGGTGGATGGCGGCTGTCCGCCCTGCTGCCGGAGCCGAGGTCGTGATCGGATGAGGGAATGATCCAGGTGCTCATCGTCGACGACCAGCATCTCGTGCGGGCGGGCCTGCGGATGCTGTGCGAATCGACCGACGACATCGAGGTGATCGGAGAGGCGGCCGGCGGCGCCGAGGCCGTACGGCTCGCGGCGCGCCTGACACCGGACGTCGTCATCATGGATCTGCGGATGCCGGGCGTGGACGGCATCGCCGCGACGGCGCGGATCCTCGCCGAACGGCCCGCGACGCGCGTCGTCGTCCTCACGACGTTCGATGACGACGACCATCTCTACCCGGCGCTCGCCGCCGGGGCCTGCGGCTTCCTCGCCAAGGACGTCGCGCCCGGGACGCTGGTGGACGCGATCCGGAGGGCTGCCGACGGGGACAGCCCCTTCAGCGCGCCGGTGCTGCGGAGGCTGGTCGCCCAGGCGGTCGGCGCCCGCCAGGACGACTCTACGGCCCCCGACCTGAACCTCACGGAACGGGAGCGCACCGTCCTGTCCCTCCTGGCGGAGGGCTCGTCCAACGCGGAGATCGCCGAACGCCTGCACATCGGCGTCACGACGGTGAAGACGCACGTGGCGGGTCTCATGACCAAGACGGGATGCCCGAACCGGGTACGCCTCGCGGTCTTCGCCGCCCGGCACGGCCTGGTGTGACCGGGCCCCCGCACACGGGAGGGCTACAGCCCGTGCCTGCGGCGCAGGAGCCGGGTGCTGAGCACGCCCACCGGGACCGGCGCCCAGAAGGTCATGGCCCGGAACAGCAGGACCCCTTCGGCCGCCTGGCCGGTCGGGACGTGCGCGGCCGCCAGCGCGGTGATCAGCGCGGCCTCGGTCGACCCCACCCCGGCGGGTGTCGGGATCGCGGCGCCGGCCGTGGCGCCGAGCAGGTAGACGGCCGGCAGCGCGACGAAGGCCCCGCCGACCGCACCGGGGACGGCGAGCAGGCTGACCGCGAAAGCCAGCGCCAGCGCGACGTGCGCGCCGGTCGACGCGGCGAGCGTCCACAGCAGGCAGCGCGGCCGGTGGAGGAGGTGCCGCAGCGATCGGCCCACACCGGTGACGGTGGCGCGGGTCCAGGCACGGGCCCGGCCGCCCGGCCAGCAGAGAACGATCAGGGCGAGCAGGACCGCGGCGCCCGCCACCGCGAGGAGGACCGGGACGATCACCCCGGAGTGACGGCTCACGGCCCGGTCGAGGCGGATGGCCGGCACCGACGGGTCGTCCAGGCCGTTCCACACGCCCACGGCCAGCACCATGAGACCGAGCTTCGTCACGCCCCGCAGGACACCGGCCGCGGCCATCGCCGCCGTCGCCTCGTACACCGGCAGACCGCGCCGGGTGAGGTAGCGGCACGTGACCGCCGCGGAGCCGAGCCCGCTGGGCGCCAGGCGGTTGGCCGCGGCCCCGGCGAACTGCGACGCCGTCACCTCCCACAGGCGGAGCCGCCGGCCGGAGACGCCGTCGGCCGCGGCGCGTACGCCGAGGCCCGACGCGAGGTAGTGCAGCGACGCCAGGGCGACGATCAGCGGCACGAACTCCCAGCGGATCCGGCCCGCCCGGGCGGACAGATCCTCGGCCCAGTCGCCGACGTCGATGTCATGGAAGCCGAGGTCGGCCAGGCGCGCACCGGCGACCACCCCGCACAGCGCGGCGGCGAGCAGTCCGGCGGCCACCCAGGTCCGTACCGGAAATCGTGCGGCGATCGACCCGTCGAGTCGCTCGGCGACCGGCTCGGACACCCGCCGTCGGGTCAGGATGCGCGGGCTCATGACCTCGACCTCCCCCGTCGGATGAAGCATTCGTCGAACGGGGGATGAGGGACGGATGACGTGATGGGTTCCTCCAGGTCCACCGGCGGAGGGTGCCGGACTCGACCGGCGGCCGCCGTGGGTCTCACTGCCTGAATGGTACAACGTGACTGCTGTGGGTGATCATTGTTACCGCGCTGCCCGGTGCCGGAGAGACGATCGCACCCGGAGCCGAGCGCCGCATCCAGGGCGACTGGAAGAAAGGTGAGCGTTCCGCTAACCAGGCGTTGAACGAGTGCTGACCATCCGATTCCTACGCTGTCCGCAGCGATGTCGAGGGGATTGGATCAACGCTCCCGCGGGAGCAAGAACACATGCTGAACGCTCATTCGGTCGGCGGTCACCTGGCGCACCTGGCCCTGGTCGGCTGGGCGACGTTCGGACCGGTCCTGTACGCGGCCCTGCTCGTCGGCGGCTGGTGGACGGCCCGGCGCCGGCGCGCCGCCGCCATGGCCGCGGCGATCTGGGCGCCGTTGGGCGTCATCGCCGCCGTGCTGGTCAACCAGCCGCTCGAGGAGATGCCGACCGTACGGCTGCCAGTGCCGCACGAGGCGACGGCGCACACGGCCGAGCTTCCCGCGCCCAGTGATCACGTGGCGGTCGCGGCGGCCACCGCCGTCGGCCTGGTCCTCGTCCATCGCCGGCTGGGACTGGTGGCGGCCGGCGCTGCGCTGATCATGGCAGCGACCTTCGCCGTCGGCGGCGTGCCGCTGAAGGACATCGCGGGCGGCGCCGTCGTCGGGACCACGGTCACGCTGATCGGCTACGTCCTGTTCGAAGGGCCGGTACGGCGTCTCGTCGCGCGGGCCCGCCGGACGCGGCTGCGCCCGATCACCGGGCCGGGGAAGGCGTCCTGATGGGCCTGACCGACGGCCCGTTCGCCGCCCTTCTCGGCATCCTGGGACTCGTCGCGTTCGCGGCCTGCGTCGTCCTGCTGCCACGGGTCGCGGGCCGCGGTCCGCGACAGGTGGCGGCGCGGGCGGGCCTCGTGGTGGGCACCCAGTCCATCGTGGTGTTCGCGGTGCTCGTGGCGGTGAACTCCTCGTTCGGCTTCTTCGGGTCCTGGGCCGATCTGCTCGGCACGGACAAGAGCCGGGTACGAGTCGTCGGGGGAGCGGCCGTGGCCGCGCCGCCCGCCGTCGCGCAGCCGTCTCTGCGGCCCACCTCCGACGCGTTGTCGCGCGCCCTGTCCCCGAAGGACGGACGCCTGGACGCGGTGGTCTTCCACGGCCTTCGCTCCGGCGTCACGGCCACGGGCTACGTGTACCTGCCCCCGCAGTACACCCGGCGGGCCTACCGCCATCGGCGGCTGCCCGTCGTGCTCGTCCTCACGGCGGACGTGCGGGGCACGCTCACCCGGCTGCGCCTGCCGGCGGTCGCGGCCGGTCAGATCGCCGGCGGCGCGGTGCAGCCGACCGTGTACGTCCTCATGAGCCCGGTCGGCGCCTGCGTCGACGTGCCCGGCGGGCAGCAGGCGAACACCTTCTTCGCCGAGGACGTGCCGATGGCGGTGGCGACCTCCTACCGGGTCGCCCAGGACGGCCCCGGCTGGGGTGTCATCGGAGACGCGTCCGGCGGTTACTGCGCGGCCAAGCTCGCCCTGCGGGACGGTGACCGCTTCACCGCGGCGGCCTCCGCCGCGTCGTCGTACGGCGCTCCGCCCGGCGACCTGTACGGCGACCGGTACGGGCGCAGCACGGCGATCCAGCACGAGAACGACCTGCTCTGGACGCTGGGCCACCGTCCGCCGCCCCCGGCGCACCTCCTCGTGCTCACCGCCGGCGGCACGGGCGAGGCGGCGCGGCGGCTCACCGCACTGGTCCGCCCGCCGACGAGCGCCGACTCCCTCACCGTCCACGGTGGCGGCGCGCTCCCGACCTGGCAGCGGGACCTTCCTGCCGTACTGCGATGGCTCAGCGGCCGGCTGAGTCCGGAGAACTGACGTCAATGGGCCTCACCGGCACCCCGTTCATCCTCCTCATCTGCGTCCTCGCCCTGGCGGCCCTGGCCGGCGTGGTGTGGGCCGTGCCCCGTGCCGGACGCGTGCTCCCGGCGCGGGTGGGCCTGCTCCTGGTCTCCCAGATCCTCCTCCTGGCGGCCCTGCTCACCGTCGCCAACGCGTACTTCGCCTTCTACGGGTCGTGGGGCGACCTGCTGGGCATGTCCGGGGGCGCGGGAGGCGGCACCGGCGATCCGGCCGGCCACCGTCCTCAGGGCGGGAGCGGCCCGGACGGGCCGGACCCGCTGCTCGTCCCGATGCACGACGCCTTCATCGACGGCCATCGGCTCCCCGCCCAGGACGGGCGGCTGGAGGCGGTGACGATCCACGGCGCGCGGTCGGGGATCACCGCCCTGGCCTACGTCTACCTGCCGCCGCAGTACTTCCAGGACCGGACCCGCCGGTTCCCGGTGACGCTGGCGCTCACCGGCTACCCGGGGAACGCCCAGAACCTCGTCACGCGCCTCCGGCTCCCGCAGACCGCCGCCCAGGAGATCGCCGCCCACCGCATCAAGCCGATGATCTTCGTCATGATGCGGCCCATGGTCACCCCGCCGCGCGACACCGAGTGCACCGACGTCCCGAACGGCCCGCTCGCCGAGACGTTCTTCGCGCGGGACCTGCCCGCCGCGGTCCAGGCGGCGTACCGCACCGCCCCCGCGCCGGCCGGATGGAGCGCGCTGGGGGACTCCACCGGCGGCTACTGCGCGCTGAAGCTTGCCATGCGCCACTCGGACCGCTTCGCCGCGGCGATCTCGCTCTCGGGCTACTACAAGGCGCTGCGCGACATCACCACCGGCGACCTGTACGGCGGGAGCCCGGCGTACCGGAACGAGAACGACCTGGACTGGCGGCTCCGGCACCTGCCCGCCCCGCCGGTCGACGTGCTGGTCACGACCAGCCGGGTGGGGGAGAAGGACTACCAGGCGACCCGGCGGTTCATCGCGCTCGTCCGTCCCCCGATGCGCGTGGCCTCGATCACCCTGCCCACGGGCGGGCACCACTTCAGCGTCTGGAACCGCGAGCTCACCCCCGCGCTCCGCTGGCTGAGCGGCCGCCTCGGCGTGTGACCCGCCCGCCGGCGCCCCCCGTTCGTCCGGGCGCCGGCGCGGCCCAGGGCCCGGGACGCCGGCGCGATCCGGGAACCCCCGGGCGCCGACGCGGTCCAAGACCGTGGGGTGTCGGCGCGCTCCAGGAACTCGGGGTGTCGGCGCGCTCCAGGAACCCCGGGCACCGGTGCGGCCGAGGAGCCGGGCCACCGGCGTGGTTCAGCTCGAGCTCGGGCAGGAGGAGCCGCGGGGGAGGCGGTACGGCGCGCCGATGCGGTAGTGGCCGGGGGTGGGAGCGTACAGCCGGGTCCAGTCGCCGGCCTTCGCCAGGCAGCCCGGCCGACCGTCGAGGACCGCCAGCCACGGCGACCAGGGGACCCGGAGCAGCACGGAGCCGGTGGCCGGGACCGTGACGTCCAGTTCGTTGTCGAGCGCGCGGTTCACGGTCGCCGGCGGGTCGGCGAGCGGGACGGCGTCCGTGACGCGGTACAGCCGCCAGTGCCGGTTGTGCCACACCGGCTGCAGCCAGGGCTGGCCCGAGCGGACGATGCGGGCCTCGTCGATGGCCTGCCAGTCGGGCTGTGCGGAGGGCAGGACGACGTAGCCCACGGCCCAGCGGCGCAGCCAGGCGTGGTAGGTGTCCGGGTTCAGCGTCCCGTCGTAGAACAGGGCGTTGCGCTGGACGTCGGCCTGGCGGTTCCAGCCGCGCGCCAGGTTGATCTGCGAGGCGAGTTCGGACGCCTCCAGGTGGGTGCGCTCGGGCACGACCTCGACCCGGCTCTGGTCGGCGCGCACCCGGCGCAGTTCGCCGACCAGGCTCGTCGTGTGCCCGACGGTCGCGGCGGTGTTGACGAGGTCGAAGACCGGCCGGGCCACCTGGGAGACGACCGTGGCCGCGAAGGCGACGAACAGGACGGCCGTACGCCGGTGCAGCGCCGCGGCCAGCAGCGCGGTGCCGCCGAACAGCAGCGCCATCCGGTCGACGTTGCTGCCCACCTGGGACGGGATCACCCAGGTGAGGAGGGTCCCGATCGCGTACACGACCGCTCCCAGGCGCACGGTCCGCCACTCGCGCGGCGCGAACGCGACCAGGGCCACCGAGGCGACGACGGGCGCCACCACGAGGTACCAGGGGAACGGCTGGACGCCCTGGAAGGGGAAGAGCAGCGCGGAGCCCGCCACGACGACCGGCGGACCGGCGGCCACCGCGTACGCGGCCGGGCGGCGCCGGGTGAGGAACAACGCGCCGGCGACCACCTCGAGGAAGAGGCCCGCGACCGGGCTGGCGAGCGTGGCCAGCACGCCGAGGCCGATGATGGCGACCGCGCGGAGCGCGCGAGGGCCGCGCGTCACGAACACCACCGTCACGGCGGCCAGCCCGAAGAACACGCCCAGCGCGAAGGTCACGCGGCCGGACACGGCGTTGCAGGACAGGGAGAACGCGGCCCACAGCGCGGGCGCCAGCGGGCGTGAGACGCCCGAGCGGACGAGCAGCAGGGCGACGAGGGCGGCGGAGAGCGTGCCGGCGATGACCGCGGCCGTGCGCACCCCGATCAGCGCCATGAGGTACGGCGAGATGACGCTGTAGGACATCGGGTGCATGCCGCCGTACCACGCGAAGTCGTACGCGGAGCCGGGATGACGCCCCACGAATCGCGTCCAGGCGTACTGCGCGGCGAGGTCACCGCCGTCGGTCGCGGCGTATTTGGCCCACAACAGGTGCAGGATCGCCGCGGCGGCCGTCGCGACCACGATCGGATGGAACAGCCATCGCCGATGGGTCGCGCGGCGGGTACGTGGAACGTCGGCCCTGGGGGCCGGCTGCAGGGTGGTGGTCATCGCCCGGCGGCACTCTCCGGATGCGCCTGGTGAGACGCTTGAGGCTCGGGGGACATTCGGTCAATGATCGAGGATGCGCGGCTCGGGGGCAAATCAGGCGCGCGAATGTGAGATGAATGTCCTCCCCGGCATATCGCTCCCAAGGGGATCCATCCCAGTTTTGCGAAACATTGCAGCGTATGTCAGCGAAGCCCTAGTGTTTAGCCTCGGCCAGGGGGCACGCGTGCGGAGAGCCGCTCCACCCGGCTTACGGGGCAGTGACGGGAAGGCGGTTTCGTGACTCAGCTTTTCGTGGATGGCAACGGCACTTCGGTGGCTCTGGATCCACGACGCGCCTACCGCGTGGGCCGGGATCCGGGATCGGACATCGTCGTCGCCGTCGACGGCGTCTCCCGGACGCACGCGATCCTTCGCTTCGAAGCCGGTCAGTGGCTGCTCGAGGACAACGGCAGCGCCAACGGCACCTACCAGGACGGCCACCGGATCCAGCGGATCGTCGTCGCCCCCGGCAGCCAGGTCCGTCTCGGCCACCCGGCGGAGGGCGTCCCGCTCGTCTTCCGGGCCGCCCAAGCCGCGCCTCCCGCCGGCACGGGCGCCATGGGGCCGGGCTCGGCCGCCCCGGGATCGACCGCCGGCCTCCCGGGCTCGCCCGCCGCCCCCGGGCACCTGCCGCCGGGGTCCCCGGGCGCCGTGCCCGCCACCCAGGGCGGCGGCGTCCCCGCGCCGGGCCGTCCGCCCGTCTCCGAGCCGTCCCCCCGTCCCGCGGCGCCGTACCAGCAGGACGCCTCCTGGCAGGGGGCGCCGCCCGCCGGCCCGTCGCAGCCGGGCGCCCCCGGCCAGTACCCGCCGCCTCCGCAGGCCGCCGCGGGCGGGACCGCGCCCCACGCCTATCCGCCCGTCTCTCCGGGGGTCCCGGCGGGCGGGACCGGCTCGCACGGGTACCCGCCCGCGCCCGAGGCGTACCCCGGTCAGAACGCCCCGACGGTCGATCCGTCCGCCACGGGCCGGCCCGGTCCGTACCCCGGCGGGGCGCCCGACCGGCAGGCCGCGCCGTACGGCGGCCCCGCCCCTCAGACGCCTCCCGGATACGCCGGAGGCCCGGCCCCGTACCAGGCTCCCTCCGGCCCCGCCCCGTACCCGGCTCCGCCCGCCCCCGGCCCAGGCCCCGCGCCGGGCCCCGGCGGCGCGGCGACCGCGGCCGGTCAGCCGGGGCCCGGCCCCCGGCCGCGGTCGCCGATCGTGCAGACGATGAGCGGGCAGTACCGCGAGCCGACGCAGATCCGCAGGCTCGAAGGCTCGCGGGTGGTGCGCATCGGCCGCGGCCCCGAGAACGACCTGGTGGTCGCGGACCTGCGGGTGTCGCGCCAGCACGCCGAACTGCGCTCCAACGGCGGGTCGTACGAGATCGTCGACCTGGGCAGCCGGAGCGGCACCTACGTCAACGGCCGGCAGGTGCAGCGCGCGCCGATCGGGCCGCAGGACATCATCGGCATCGGGCCCTCGACGTTCCACCTCGTCGACGACGTCCTCATGCAGTACGTCGACACCGGCGCGGTGCGGCTGAGCGCGCACGACCTCACCGTCACCGTCGACAAGGGCAAGGTGCTGCTCGACCACGTGTCGTTCCCGCTCGGCGAGAAGTGCCTCGTCGCGGTCATCGGGCCGAGCGGCTCGGGCAAGTCGACGCTGCTGCGCGCGCTCACCGGCCTGCGCCCCGCCGACCAGGGCATGGTGTCGTACGACGGGCGCGACCTGTACCGCGACTACGCCGAGCTGCGCTCCCGGATCGGGCTCGTGCCGCAGGACGACATCCTGCACACCCAGCTGACGGTGCGCCGCGCGCTCCTGTACGCGGCCGAACTGCGGTTCCCCGACGACACCCGGCAGAGCGAGCGCAAGGCGCGCGTCGACGAGGTCCTCAAGGAACTCGCCCTGGACCACCGCAGGGACAACAAGGTCTCCGCGCTGTCCGGCGGTCAGCGCAAGCGGGTCAGCGTCGCCCTGGAGCTGCTGACCAAGCCGTCGCTGCTCTTCCTCGACGAGCCGACCTCCGGCCTGGACCCGGGCCTGGACAAGTCGGTGATGCAGATGCTGCGCGGCCTGGCCGACGACGGCCGCACGGTCGCCGTGGTCACCCACAGCGTCGCGAACCTCGACATCTGCGACCGCCTGCTCGTCATGGCGCCGGGCGGCCGGATCGCCTACTTCGGCCCGCCGAAGGAGGCGCTGCCGTTCCTGGGCTTCGACGACTGGGCGGACGTCTTCCAGGCGTTCGACGACCCGTCCATCGACTGGGGCGGCCGCTACCTGCGGTCCGCCGAGCACCAGCGGTACGTCCAGGCGGAGCTGGTCCAGCCGGTCGCGCCGCAGACCGGGCCGGTCGCCTCGTACCAGCCGCCGCCCAAGCCGCAGAAATGGCCGGAGCAGCTGAGCACGCTGATCCGCCGCTACGTGCGGGGCATCGCCGCCGACCCGATGTTCCTCGGCATCACCGTGCTGCTGCCGATCATCATGGGCCTGCTGGCCCGGGTCGTGCCCACCGGCGACCTGCTCGCGCGCCCCGGCACGAACGGCCAGGCGGCCAACCTCCTGCTCATCCTGTGCATCGGCGGCTGCCTCACCGGGGCCGCGAACGCGGTGCGCGAGCTCGTCAAGGAAAGACCGATCTATCAGCGAGAACGCGCGGTCGGACTGTCCAGATCCGCGTATCTCGCCTCGAAGCTGCTCGTGCTCGGCCTGATCACCATCGGCCAGGGGATCGTGCTGACCCTGGTGGCCATGCTCGGCGTCAAGACGCACGACAAGGGCGTGCTCACGACTCCGCTCACCGAACTGGTGCTCGCGATCGCCCTGCTGTCCTTCACCGCGATGACCCTGGGCCTGCTGATCTCGGCGATGGTCAAGACCAGCGAGATGACGATGCCGCTCCTGGTGATGTCGACGCTCGTCCAGGTCGTCTTCTGCGGTGCCCTCGTCCACCTGGACGGCAAGCCGGTGCTGGAGCAGATCTCGTGGCTGGTGCCCGCCCGATGGGCGCTCGCCGCGATGGCCGGCACGCTGAACGCGGGCCAGCTGATCCCGCACCGGGACACCCCGCCGGACCCCCTCTGGAAGCAGGACCTCGGTACGTGGAGCCTGGACATGGGCATCATGGTCCTGCAGGTGGTCGTGCTGTCGTTCCTGGTCGCCCGGATGCTCCGCCGCCAGGAGCCGGAGGTCATGCGGAAGTGACGCCGGACCCGCGCGGAACGGGCTCGCATCCGGGCATCGACACCTCGGTGCCGCACACGGCCCGCATGTACGACTACCTGCTGGGCGGCAAGGACAACTTCGCGGTCGACCGGGCGGCCGTACGGAAGGTCCTCGAGGCGATGCCGGACATGCCGCAGAGCATCCGGCTGAGCCGGCTGTTCCTGCGCCGCGCGGTCCGGTACGCCATCCGCCGGGGCGTCACCCAGTTCCTCGACATCGGCACCGGGATCCCGACCGCCGGCAACGTGCACGAGGTCGCCCACGAGCTCGCGCCTGAAGCCCGTGTCGCCTACGTCGACCACGATCCGATCGTGCTGACCCACGCGCGGGCGCTCCTCTCCCGCGAGCAGCAGGACCGCGTCACGATCGTGCCGGCCGACCTGCGCGAGCCGGAGAAGATCCTGGCGGCTTCCGAGATACGCGACGTCCTCGACTTCGACCGGCCGGTCGCGCTGATGCTGGTGTCGGTGCTGCACTTCCTGCGGGACGACGAGGACCCGTACGGCGTGGTGAAGAGGCTCTGCGACGGGCTGGCGCCGGGCAGCATGCTGATGCTGACGCACGCGTCCCTGGACCCGGACCCGGAGACCGGCCTGGCCGCCTCCGCCGGCTGGGCCAACGCCACGTCCACGATGAACATGCGGACCCATGAGGAGATCCTGCGGTTCTTCGACGGCCTGGAGCTGGTCGAGCCGGGCCTGACCGTCACGTGGAACCCCGACGGGGAGCCCACGGAGGTGCTGGAACGCGCCATCCGGAACGTCTGGGGATACGGCGGCGTCGCGGTCAAGCCGCCCGCCGGAGCCCACCCCGATCACTGAGCCGGGCGGGTCCACCCCGGCGGACCGGAAGGCGTCCCGAGCGACCTCGGGACCAGGGCCGCGGCCGGCCGGGGGCGACCGAGCACGGACGGACGACCCGCGGCCGGATCAGGCCCCTCACGGTGCGCGCGTCGCCGCGAGCCGTACCATCATGGGGCCGAAAGGGGATGCGGAATGCCGGACACGTGGGTGGTCGTCGGACTGGACAACGGCGGTACCAGCAACAACGCGACCGTGCTGGACGCCTCGGGGAACTTCCTCGTCGACCGTCTCGTGGAGACTCCCAGCCGGGTGCTCGAAGGGCCGGAGGTGGCCGTGGAGGCCCTGGCCGCGTCCCTGGCGGGGGTCCTGGAGGTGACCGGTACCGATCCGGCGCGGGTCCGCGCCGTCGGCCTCGACACCCCGGGCCCGGCGAGCGCGACCGGTGTCATCTCCAGCAAGGGCGCCACGAACTTCCCCCAGCCCGAGTGGTGGGGCTTCGACATCCGCGCCGCCCTCGAGGAGCGCCTGGGACTGCCCGTCGTCTACAACAACGACGGGAACGCCGCGGCGCTGTACGCCCACCACGCCCACTTCGGCGCCGACGCGTCCCGGCACTCGTCCGTGTCCGCGATCGTCGGCACCGGCCTGGGCGGCGGCGTGGTCGAGTCCGGAAAGGTCGTCAAGGGCGCCGCCGGGATGGCCGGCGAACTCGGGCACGTCCACATCCCGATGCACGGGCTGATCGAGGACGGGCAGCCGGTGCCCGCCTGCAACTGCGGCTTCTCCGCCGACGCCGAGAGCGTGGCCTCGCTGACCGGGATCGCCAACAACCTCCTGCCGTACTGGCTCACGAGGTTCGAGGGGCACCCACTGGCCGACGAGCCGCCGGGCAAGGCCGCCAAGCTCGTGCGGGGCTACGCCGAACAGGACGACCCCCTCGCGCTCAAGATCTTCGAGCAGCAGGCGATCGCGCTCGGCCGCCTCTTCACCATCGCCGCGAACTTCACCGACCCCGGCGCGTACTTCGTCGGCGGCGGCGTCGTCGAGACCGGCCCGAGGTTCCGGGAGTGGTTCCTGGGCAAGGTCCGTGAGCACACCGTGCTGCGGGAGGAGCAGGCCCGCGCCGCGCGGTTCTCCCTGGTGCCCGACCTCGACATGGCGGGGGCGCGCGGCGCCGCGATCGCCGCGCGCGACGCCCTGCCGCGGTAGCGCGTTCCCGCTGTGCCGGGCACCTGCCGCAGGAGCAGTCCCGCGCATCGTCGCAGGTCACATACGCTTTGCGGCATGGCGGGACGCTGGAGCGCGGCAGGCGGCTGGGTGATCGAGGCGATCGTTCTCGGCGACCGCCCCTGCTATCGCGTCAGCCGGCGGGGCTACCTCGTCGGCGACGGCTACTGCTACCGCCTGGCCGAGCTGGAGCGGCTGCTGCGGCGGCACGGGATCGGCCTGGGCGACCTGACCGAGGAGGGCCCGCCCGCCGTAACCGGTTGAAGGCTCAAGCACGTGGCTAGACTCGCCGGGATGAGCGAGACGCGATGGCTGAGCCCGGACGAGCAGCAGACCTGGCGCGCGTACCTGACCGCCCATCGTCTGCTGCTCGACGAGATCGACGCCCAGCTCCGCCGCGACTCGGGCATTCCGCACGCCTACTACGAGATCCTGGTGCGCCTCTCGGAGACGCCCGGCCGCACGCTGCGGATGTCCGTGCTCGCCGAGGGCACCCGTGTCTCCCCGAGCCGGCTGTCCCACGCGATCACCAGGCTGGAGGAACGCGGCTGGGTGCGCCGGGAGGACTGCCCCACCGACCGGCGCGGTCAGCTCGCCGTCCTCACCGACGAGGGGTACGCCGCGCTGGCCGCCGCGGCGCCGGGCCACGTCGAGGCCGTACGACGGGCGCTGTTCGACGCGCTCGACGCCGAGCAGGTCCGGTGGCTCGGCACCATCAGCCAGACCCTCGCCGACCACCTGGACACCGCCGGATCTCCGGAGGCGTGAGCGAGCCGGTCTCGTGGAGCGCGGGCGGGCGTCAGGGCGTCTTGAAGCGCATGGCGAGGGCGGGGCACATCTCGATCGCCTGATGGGCCTGCCGCAGCAGGCGCCGCGGCACGGACTTGCTCTCGACGACCGGGAAGCCGTGTTCGTCCAGGCTCACCAGGTCGGGGACGAGGTGCCCGCACAGTCCGTGCCCGGCGCAGCGCGTCCAGTCCACAGTCAGGCGCATCCCGGTGTCCTCGGACTCCTCCGCCGCGGCCACCTCCTCGCCGTCGATCGGTAGCAGACCGCGTACCGGGCGGCCGCAGGTCCCGGAGGACAGGTGGACGGCGACGTCCTCCTGGAAGACCTCGAGCGCCGAGGCGATGAAGCGCGACGTGCCGTCCGGGTGGTGGCAGGCTCCGCGGCCCTTGACGACCTGCATGCCCTGCCGGACGGCCGACAGCGCCTCGGACCGCGAGTCGCCCTCCGCCAGCGCGCGCAGCGACCGGGCGAGGGCCGGCAGGCCCAGGCGGCAGGGACCGCACTGCCCGGCGGTCTCCATGCCCATGTAGACGGCGACCCGGGCGACCTCGCCGAGCGGGCAGACGTCCCGGGCGAGCGGCAGGATGATGCCGGCCCCCAGACTGGCGCCCGCGCGGGCGATGTCCTCGCGTGAGACGCGGGCGCGGTTCGCGGCGGCGGGGGCGAGCCAGGCGCCGTGGTAGCCACCCATCAGGACGCCCTGGCCGACGTCGGCCCGGCACAGGTCGAGCACCTGGAACAGCGGGGTGCCGGCCGGGGCCTCGACGACGGTGGGCCGCCCGCGGGGCCCCCAGACGGTGAGGAGCACGGTGCCCGGTTCCTCGGCCGTGCCGATGGCCCGGTACAGGTCCGGGCCGAGCTGGGACAGCAGCGCGAGCTGGGCGAACGTCTCCGCGTTGGACAGCAGGGTGGGCAGCCCGTCCACGCCGCGTTCGGCGGCCCGCACCTTGCGGCCCGGAGGCAGCGCCGGCGCGCCGTTCACGCCGTTGACCAGCGCGCCGCCCTCACCGGTGACGAACCGCTCCGGCAGGCGGACGACGCGGATGAAGCCGCCGAGGTTGCTCTCCACGACCGCGCTGCGGATGGACCGGCCGGCCCGGCCGCCGTCGGTCACGCCGATGACGACCTCGCGGGCGCCGAGCGCGAGGGCGGCCAGCATCGCCCCGTCGAGGATGAGGTGCGGAACGCGGGACATCAGGAGCTTGTCCTTGGCGCTGGCCGGCTCGCCCTCGGTGGCGTTGACCAGGACGACGGTCTGGGCGTCCTGCCGGCGGGCCGCGGAGACGACCGCCTTCAGCTTCCGCGCGAACGGGAAGGCCGCGCCGCCGCGGCCGCGCAGGTCGACCTGCTCGGCCATCGCCTGCAGTTCGCGCAGGCTGCGCCGCCGGAACTCCCCGTGCACCTCACGGTGGGCGGTCTGGTCGATGCGCTGGTGCCGGTCGAGACCACGGCCGAGGCGCGGCGGCCCCACGTACCGGAAGTCCATCACCGCCGGTCACCGAGCCAGGGCGAGGTCTCGGCGCGCAACGCCGCCCAGAACTGCTCGTCGGGCAGGTCGCCGGTCTCCGCGGCCGCCCGGGCGTCCGCGCTGACCCGGTCGCGGGGGTCGGCGGCGCCGTGGCGCGCCCCGCCCCCCGTGACCCGGCCGTCTCCTCTGGCCTTGCGGGCGCGCAGCATGCGGCGGTCACGGGCCAGGCGCGGCAACCGGGCCATCGCCGCGACCAGCACCAGCGCGGCGCAGACGAGGTAGCTCCAGGTGACCCAGGCCTTGGGCGTGCGGCCGGCCGCCAGGCCGTGGACGAGCGCCACGGCCCACATCACGTACGCGAGCGCGTGCACCGTGCGCCACAGCCACGGACGGGGGCCGGTGACGAACCGGCCGCGCAGCACGCCGGTGGCGACGATGACGATCAGCAGGTCGCCGGCGATGGTGCCCAGGCCGACCAGGACGGCGCGCCGGCCGTGGCCGGTGAAGGGCAGGAACGCGTCGAGGACCGTCGCGTGGGCCTCCATGACCTTCAGGACGATGTGGGCGACCAGGAATCCGACGGCCATGACCGCGGTCGCGCGGTGGGCGCCCTGGGCGAGGATGCGCAGCCCGATCGGCAGGACCCGCTGTGCGGCGACGACCCCGGCGACGACCGCCGCGGTCGCGGCCAGGAGGGTGAACACGCCGACGTAGAACTCCAGGAACCGCCGCAGCCGCTCGATCTCGGCCGCTCCCCAGGAGGTCCGGCCGGCGACCAGGACCACCGCGAGGAGCACCAGGGTCACGAAGACGGCCCGGGCACGGCCGGGTCTTCGGGAGGGACGGCGACGCGCCCGCCTCCGCCGCGCCCCCGGCTCCCTGGGGGCGTGGCGGGGGGCGGCGGTCCGCTCAGAGGACGCCATCGGGGCTCCCGCCGGGCAGGGGGACGTTCGGGACGCGCGTGCTGGGCCCGCCCGGTTTGGGCGTACGGCTGGGGGAGGGGCTCTTGGACGGTGCGGGCGTCGGGGACGCGGACACGGCCCCGAAGTTCAGCAGCGGGTTGCCCGCGTCGACGCGGACGCCGGCGCGCTCGGCGAACGTCGCCGCCGCCGTCTCGCGCAGGGTCCAGCCGCCCAGCTGGAAGTGGTCGAGCCGCATGGTGCCGGTCGCGTCGCCGATCGCGAACCGCACCATCCGCTGGGGCGCCTCCCCGCCGCCGCACGGCTGCTCCGTGCCGGTCCGGCCGAGGTAGTCGCCGCGTTTCACGAGGCTGCCGTCGCGCACCTTCGTCACGTCGGACAGCTGGTAGTACTGCGTGGCCAGGCCGTTCGGGTGGATCAGGAGCACGAGCCCGTGGCCGGCCGCGGAGGAGCAGAGCCGGTAGATTCGGCCGTCGCCCGGGGCGAGGACCCGCCCGTCCCCGCCGTCGAAGCCGGACACGCCCTTGTCCGTGGCCAGGAGGGTCCAGGACTGACCGACCCCCCAGGGCAGCATGAGGCCCGTGTCCAGTGGCGTGTCGGCCGTGCCGCTGAACTTCTCCAGCACCGGGCGTTCGCCGGCCGGTACTACCGAGGCGGGCGCCTTCCGCAGGAGCGCGGTGAACCGCGGGGTGCCGGCCAGGGCCACCTGCCAGCCGGCGCCGGTGCGCTGCGCGACGTACAGCGAGGACTCCGGCATGACCGCCATCCCGCGCGGCGGCGGGATCGTCTCGGTGCCGAACGCCCAGGTGCGCGCGTGGTCCATCCTGCTCAGCCGCACGATGGGGGCGGACAGTGTGCCGACGCCGTAGTCCTGGCGGACCGCGTGGCTGCGTTCGGCGAGGACGACCGTCTCGACCTTCTTGCTGAGCTGGACGGCCGGGCTGACCGGAGCACGGGACGGCGAGGAGCGGGACGGCGCGGGACGTGGCCGGTGGGAGCGCCCGGCGTGTACGGGACGGCGGTCGGCGACCGGGTGCCGGGAGGCCGGCGGCATGACGGCCTGCTCGACGATGGCGGCCAGCGCGAGACCCACCGCGACGACGACCACTCCGCCCAGGGCGGAGATCCTGTCGCCCAGCGACGCCGTCAGCCTCCGGCGCCGTGGGGTGCCGGGCCGTCCCTGCCTTCGGTGCGTCCTCGGCATCGACCTGCCCTTCCAAGGACGATCGCATTAGTGATCGAAACCGGATTGCGTGAGGAGTGTAGGAGGCTGGGGGCCTTTAAAGTGTCGAAAACATGAAAAATCGTCATGGAGCCGATCGTCTTAGCGGAGCGGAATGGCGCCGTCACCCGATGCCGCCGAACGCGCGGGGTGAACCGTCATCAGGCCACGTCAGGCGGGGTGTGAAGAACCGCCCGGAGAGCGGGCCGGACGGGACGGCGGCCTCGCGGGACCGCCATTTCCGCCGGACACGCGCCTCCGGGCGGTGTCGATTGTCCGGATCCGGTCACGATTCCGGACAGTGCGAAATAAGTCGCGAACGGTATCAGCCGCGTGCGGGCACGGTGAGAGCGGCGAGGTTCCAGCCCGTGATCCCGACCACCGGGGCCGCGCCTCGCAGGTCCGCGACGCGGTACCGCGCGGTCAGTGTCTGACTCTGCCCCGGCCAGAGGGTGACGTCGTTGTCGCTCCACTCGATCGGCAGGACCTGGTCGTCACCGCCCAGCGCGCGGCCGCCGGACGTGCCCCGGCGGACGTCGGCGCGGGTGAACACCGCGGGCACCGGCTTGGAACCGACGTTGCGGATGGTCACCGTGGTGGTCGCCTCCCCGCCGTTCCGGCGCGTCGACGCGGAGACCTTGACGTTCGCCGCGGGCAGGCTCTGCAGACCGGTCAGGTCCGCGTAGCCGCCGGGCTTGAACACCGCGCCGAAGCCCTGGCCGAGCGACTTGGGCCAGTCGACCTCGTCCTGCTTCGTGGAGAGCCAGTAGACGTTGCGGCTCACCGTCGCGCCCGGCCGTGTCAGCGTCAGCTCCAGGAAGTACGTACGGGAGATGCCCGCCGGAACCTTCGGCGTCAGCACGGTCCGTACGTCCTGGCTGGACAGGGTGGGCACCGCCTGCCGGGCCGTCGCCCGGACCGTGCCGTTCAGGTCGATGAACCGCGCCGTGGCGGTCAGGCCGGACTGCCGGGCGTTGGTCAGGTTGGCCACCCTGATCGAGCCGTCGGCGTAGTCGTACATGACGTGGACGGGCTCGCCGGCCTTCTTCGCGCCGAAGTACACGCCGGGCTGGTCGAAGTCGTAGTTGTACAGGTTCCAGTGCAGCGACGGCCAGGCCTTGTTCAGCATCCAGTAGATGACGCCGGTGCTGGGATTGGCCGGGTCCTTGAAGTGCCCGAGGTAGGCCTCGAACTGCGCCCGCGTGACCTCGTACCCGCCCATCTGCGCGATCCGTTGGTAGGAGGCCATGTCGGACCAGTGGCCGTAGCGGTTCCACAGCGGGGTGTTGTACTGCCCCATCCGGGCGGTCTTCGTGTAGCTCGTGAACTTCTGATAGACGTGGAAGATGTCCGGACCCGTTCCCGGACCGTTCGTCGTGCTCAGGTCCCAGATCTTCTTCTGGTCCGCCGCGGTCAGGAACCGGTTCAGCGAGTCCTGGGTCGGCACCGTGTTGCCGGCGCTGGTCTCGGTGTCGTACGCCCAGGCGCTTCCCGCGTTCGTGAAGGTCGGGTCGCCGGGGTCGACCGTCTCCGGTCCGTTCGCCCACCAGTAGCCCGGCGGGACGTAGTTGTACGGGCCCTCCTTGTTACCGGACGGGCCGAGCTGCGGCGAGGACTTGTACTCCGCGGCGGCGACCTGCGGCGTCGGCCAGTCGGCCGCCGCGAACGCCTTCAGGTAGATGGCCTCCTTGGCCGCGTCGGGCGCCTCGTCACTGCCCTGGTAGAACACGAAGACGCTCGGGTGGTCGCGCAGCCACCGCGCCACGTGCGCCGCCTGGACGCCGGCGTTCTCCTTCAGGGCGTCCGGCCACTTCGACGACGGGTCCTCCCACCGGTCGCAGCACTGCCAGCCGGGCATGGCCAGGATGCCCGCGCGGTCCATCTGGGCGAACATGTCGTCGGGCGGCAGGTTCCCCTCGAAGCGCAGGGTGTTCAGACCCAGGTTCTTCACGTAGGCGAGCTGGTCGCGGATGTTCTGCGGCGAGTAGCGCATGAACATGTCCGGTGACCATCCGCCGCCCCGGATCACCAGCGGGACGCCGTTGATGACGAACTGCCGCGAGCCGTGCGTGGTGTGGGTGCCCGCCTTGACCGGCGTCAGGTGCGAGGTGACGGTGCGGATGCCGAAGTCCTCGTCCGTGCGGTCGGAGACCCGGCCGCCGGCGTTCGCGGTCGCGGTGAGGTGGTAGAGCGGCTGCCCGCCGAGCTGGTACGGCCACCAGACGGCCGGGTGCGTCAGGTGCAGCGCCCGGTGGTCCGCCGGCGTCAGCGTCACCGTCCGGGTGGTCCCGGCGGGGACGGTCGCGTTCGCCGACACGGCGATCCGCGTGCCGCCGTGGGTGATCGTGGCGTCCAGCCGCGCCTTCTGCTCGGTGTTCGTGTCGTTGCGCAGGTCGGCCTTGACCGTGAGGTCCGAGCTGGCGAGGTCGGCGGCGTTGTGCTGGACGACGTGCACGTTGCGCAGCGCGACCGGGCCGGCCTGGGCGAGCTGCGGCGCGAAGCGCAGGCCGGTGTTCTGGTCCGGCGCGGGCGGGTTCCAGTCCAGCGTGCTGTCGGTGAGGTACGTCTTCGGGGCGTTCTTGGCGATGTCGAGCGCGATGGCGTTCTGGCCGTCCCGGACGTACGGGGTGATGTCATATTCGAACCGGCCGTACGCGCCCTGCAGCTGTGACCGGTCGGCGACCTTGGTGCCGTTGACCCACAGGTCCGCGGTGCCGAGCACCCCGTTCATGATCAGAACGGTGCGGCCGTCACGCCGCGGGTGGACGGTGAGCTGCTCGCGGTACCACCAGTTCGGGGTGAACTGGTCGGTGGGGACCTTGGCCAGGTTGTCGGAGAAGAAGACGTTCGGGTAGCGCCCGTTCTCCAGCAGGCCCGCCATCAGCGTCTCGGGGCGGCTGATGGGCAGCCAGCCGGTGGTCGCGTAGCCGGGCCGGGAGATCGCCGCACCTGACCCGCCGGCGACGGCCGAGGACTGGATCTTCCAGCCGGTGTTCAGGTCGGTCGCCGAGGAGGGCGTGGCGGAGGTGGTGACCGAGGCCGTGCCGGGCGGCGGCGTGCCCTGGTCCGCGGGGAGTGTGCCGGCCGCCCGCGCCGCGCCACCGGCGGGGGAGGCCGGGCGGGCGGCCGCCGCGGCCGGAGTGGCGACGGCGAGCAGGGCGCATGCCGCCAGGATGATCGGATGTGACCTCAACCTGGTCACGGCGCCTCCTGAGGATCGTCGGATCGCATCCGGTGGTGTCCTGTGCGTGATCGTTAATCACCTTAACGATTTATTGTTAGGAACATTAACGATGGCCGGAAGTGGACAGCGGCCGTCGCGCGGATCG
Source organism: Actinoallomurus rhizosphaericola (assembly GCF_024055675.1). Classification (NCBI taxonomy): domain Bacteria; kingdom Bacillati; phylum Actinomycetota; class Actinomycetes; order Streptosporangiales; family Thermomonosporaceae; genus Actinoallomurus; species Actinoallomurus rhizosphaericola. Next base: position 60,395 of record NZ_JAMXMW010000018.1, read on the forward strand.
GTTCCGGGCGCCTCCCCGGGCCGGGGCGGCGCGGGTGAACGGCCCTGGTGCGGAAAGAGCGCCTGCCGTCAGGGGCCGCGCCGTCGCATGCGTCGAATCGGTGGCGGCGGTGGCGGCCCCGAGCCGGGACGACGCCGCCGCGCGTTCCTGCCAGCGTACCCGCGGGGCGCGGACCGCCCGATGGCCGGACCTGCGAGGTCTCCGGCGTGAACGGCCGTGAAAAGGTCTTCCCCGGCTCCGGCCGCCAGGGTTACCTTCGCCCGGATCGGGAGCGCTCCCACGTCATCTCCCACCACCCGCATGGAGCCGTCAATGCGACCTCGACGCGCGATCTCCTTCCTCGTGGCCTTCCTGCTGAGCATCTGCGGGGTCGGCCTCGTCACCGGCACGGGCACCGCGCACGCCGCCGTGGCGTGCGACGTCACCTACGCGAAGAACGACTGGGGGTCGGGCTTCAGCGCCACCATTACCCTCAAGAACCTCGGCGACGCGCTGAGCGGATGGACGCTGACCTACGCCTACGCGGGCGACCAGAAGCTGACCCAGGGCTGGAGCGGCACGTGGTCCCAGAACGGTAAGAACGTCACGGTCACCAACGCGGGCTGGAACGGCGCGCTGGCGAACGGCGCCACCACCCAGATCGGCGCGAACTTCACCTACACCGGCACGAACACCGACCCGACGTCCTTCTCCATCAACGGCACCGTGTGCAACGGCTCGGGCTCGGGCGGCGGTGGCGGGGGCGGGGGAGGCGGCACGACCGGACCCGCCCCCGCGCTGCACGTCTCCGGCAACAGGCTCGTCACCGCGAGCGGCGCGACCGTACGCCTCCGCGGGGCGAACCGCTCCGGCGGCGAGTTCATGTGCGTCCAGGGCCGCGGGATCTGGGACGGCCCGGTCGACGACGCGTCGATCAACGCCATGGTCGCGTGGAAGATCACGGCGGTCCGCATCCCCCTGAACGAGGAGTGCTGGCTCGGCCTGAGCAACATCGACTCGCGGTACGGCGGCACGGCGTACCAGACCGAGGTCAAGGGATACGTGTCGCGGCTCGAGGCGCACGGCATCACCCCGATCGTCGAGATGCACTGGAACTACGGCACCTACACCGGTCCCTCGTCCGGCTGCTCGGACGTCCACGCCACCTGCCAGAAGCCGATGCCGGACGCCCAGTACGCGCCGTCGTTCTGGACGGGGGTCGCGAACGCCTTCAAGGGCGATGACGCGGTGGTCTTCGACCTGTTCAACGAGCCGTACCCGGAGCGCGCGACCGGCGGCGAGACCTCCGGCTGGACCTGCTGGCGGGACGGCGGGACCTGCTCCGGCATCCCCTACCAGGTGGCCGGCTTCCAGAGCCTCGTGAACGCCGTACGGGCGACGGGTGCCACCAACGTGATCCTCGTCGGCGGGCTGGCCTACTCCAACGACCTGACGCAGTGGCTGCAGTACCGGCCGACCGACCCGAAGAACAACCTCGCGGCGTTCGCGCACATCTACAACTTCAACAGCTGCTCGAGCACGTCCTGCTACGACGGCCAGCTCGCTCCGGTCGCCGCGCAGGTGCCGCTGACGCTGAGCGAGATCGGGGAGAACGACTGCTCGCACGGCTTCATCGACACCCTGATGAACTGGGCCGACGCGCACGCCGTCGGCTACCTGGGGTGGACGTGGAACACCTGGGACTGCAGCAGCGGCCCGTCGCTGATCAGCTCCTACGACGGCACCCCCACCTCCTACGGCGTCGGCCTCCGGGACCACCTGGTCGCCACCAACTGACGCGTCACTGCGACGGAGGCGCCGCCGCCGGCCGAGACGGGGGCGGCGCCTCGTCGAGACCGCGCGGGCCGGTGTCCGGTCGACGCCGGCCCGCGCGCCGTTCAGCCGGCGAGCGCGGCCGCGACCGTGTCGGCGATCGGGGTGGTCGGACGGCCGATGAGGGCCTTCAGGTCGCCCGGCGTGTCGGCCAGCGCCCCGGTCGCGATGCCGCGGTCGACGTCGACGAGCACGTCGGCGAACGCCTCGGGAACGCCCCCCGCGATCAGGGCCGCGCGGTGCTCCTCGGCGGGCAGGTGCCGGTACACGACCTCCTTGCCGGACGCCCGGGAGATCTCGGCGGCGAGGTCGCCGAGGCTCCAGGCCACGTCCCCGGCGAGCTCGTAGATCCGGTTCTCGTGGCCCGGTCCGGTCAGCACGGCGACCGCCGCGGCCGCGTAGTCCGCGCGGGTGGCGCTGCCGATCCGCCCGTCACCGGCGCCGCCGATGACGGCGCCGGTCTCGACCGCCTGGGTGATCGCCGGCACGTACATCTCGCTGTACCAGTTGTTGCGCAGGAGCGTGTACGTCAGCCCCGTCTCGCGGATGATCTCCTCGGTCGCCTTGTGCTCGGCGGCCAGGCCGAGGACCGACGTGTCGGCGTGCGGCGCGCTGGTGTAGACGATGTGCGGGACGCCGGCGCCCTGCGCCGCCTGGACCGCCGCGGCGTGCTGCGGGACGCGCCGCCCGACCTCGCTGCCGGAGATGAGCAGCAGCCGGCTCCCTCCTTCGAACGCGGGGCGCAGCGTCTCGGGACGGTCGTAGTCGGCCTCGCGGACCTGCACGCCGCGCGCGGCGAGGTCGGCGGCCTTCTCCGGGCTGCGCACGGCGGCCACCACCTGGTCCGCGGGCACCTTCTCCAGCAGCCCGTCGATCACCAGACGGCCGAGCTGACCGGTGGCGCCGGTAACGATGATCATAAAAGTCTCCCGCTTCGAAAGAACCTCGGCCGCAGGGCCCGAGGTGAGCACGCCTCGACGGTAGTACTAACTTTTCCACAGTGCAATCTTTGAGTGAGTACCGGGCCTGAGGTCAGTGCGGTGGAGAAGTATGCTGGGCGCCATGGACAGCGGCGCGACTGACGGATCGCCGACCCCCGCCCCCGGCGGCGGAGCGGCCTGCGACGCCTACGGCGACGTCGTCTTCGACGTGTTCGCCGGCCGGTGCACCTCCCGCGAGGCGCTCGGGCACGTCACCGGGCGCTGGGGGATCCTCGCGCTGGGCGCGCTGAGCGAGGGGACGTACCGGTTCAACGCGCTGCGCCGCCGGGTCGACGGCGTGAGCGAGAAGATGCTCGCGCAGACCCTCCAGGCGCTCGAACGCGACGGCTTCGTACTCAGGAAGGCCGAGCCGACCATTCCGCCGCGCGTGGAGTACAGCCTCACCCCGCTCGGCCGGGAGGCCGCCGAACGGCTCCTGGGCGTCATCGAGTGGCTGGAGGCCCGCATGCCCGAGGTGATGGCGGCGCAGGCCCGCTACGACGAGGCCCGGACCGCCGGCTGACGGCGAGGGCTCCTCAGCCGTCGCGCGGGCCCGGACGGGTGATCGCGGGCACCAGGCGATAGTCGCGCTGGAAGACGAGGTTGTGCAGGTCGGCCGCTGCGACGGCGCGCATCGTGCACACCTCCGCGGCGGCCTGCTGGTCGGTGAAGACGTTGAGCGGCCACTCGCCCACCGTCGCGCCGCGCAGATGCGGATGGTGGAAACCCCGCTCGAAGTGGGCCTCCAGCGTGATCGGCCGGACGCCCGCCGCGCGCTGCTCCGGCCAGGACAGGGTCCAGGACGCGGCCAGACCGCCGTCCTCGGTCCGGCACAGCCCGGACTCGTCGACGCGGCCCGTCCCCTCCAGCAGGGAACGGTCGATCTCGGCCAGCACCCGCCGGGCGTACGGGGCGAGCAGCACGACCGTGTCGGCGAACCGCTCCTCCTTGTCCGCCCGCGCCTCCACGCCGCCGTGGGTGCCGTCCCGCAGGTCCTCGAAGTGCCGCCGCAGAGCCGGCAGCGTCGGGTTGTCCCCGTACGCGGTCGATGGTTCGCTCATACGTTCATTCTGCGCCGCGACGCCCCGTGCGGGCGTCGCGGCGCGGGGGGCGGGTCAGGAGGCGGCGGCGAGCGTCGCGTTGACCAGGTCGCGGGCCTCCTCCTGGACGCGGGCGAGGTGGTCCGGGCCCTGGAAGGACTCGGCGTAGATCTTGTACACGTCCTCGGTCCCCGACGGCCGGGCGGCGAACCAGGCGTTCTCGGTGCAGACCTTCACGCCGCCCAGCGGCGCCCCGTTGCCGGGCGCCTCGGTGAGCACCGCGGTGATCGGCTCGCCGGCGAGCGTGTCCGCGGTGATCTGCTCGGCCGACAGCTTCTTGAGGACCGCCTTCTCCTCGCGGGACGCGGGCGCGTCGACCCGCGCGTACGCGGGGTCGCCGTACCGGGTGACCAGGTCGGCGTAGTTCTCGCTGGGGGAGCGGCCGGTGACCGCGGTGATCTCCGAGGCCAGCAGGGCGAGGAGGATCCCGTCCTTGTCGGTGGTCCACACCGAGCCGTCGCGCCGCAGGAACGAGGCGCCCGCGCTCTCCTCGCCCCCGAACCCGAGCGAGCCGTCCAGCAGACCGGGCACGAACCACTTGAATCCGACCGGCACCTCGACGAGGCGGCGGCCGAGTCCGGCCGCGACCCTGTCGATCATGCTGCTGCTGACGAGCGTCTTGCCCACGCCGGCGTCACCGGGCCAGTCGGGCCGGTGGGCGTACAGGTAGGAGATGGCGGCCGCGAGGAAGTGGTTGGGGTTCATCAGGCCGCCGTCCGGCGTGACGATGCCGTGCCGGTCGGCGTCCGCGTCGTTGCCCGTGGACACCGCGAACTCGTCCTTGCGGGCGATCAGCGAGGCCATCGCGTACGGCGAGGAGCAGTCCATCCGGATCTTGCCGTCCCAGTCCAGCGTCATGAACCGCCAGGTCGGGTCGGTGTGCGGGTTGACGACCGTGAGGTCGAGCCGGTGGCGGTCGGCGATCTCGCCCCAGTACGCGACGCTCGCGCCCCCGAGCGGGTCCGCGCCGATCCGTACGCCCGCCTCGCGGACGGCGTCCAGGTCGAGGACCGAGGGCAGGTCGTCCACGTACGCGCCGAGGAAGTCGTAGCGGCCGGTGGTGTCCGCGGCGAGCGCCCGGGCGTACGGGATGCGCCTGACCTCCTTGAGATCCTCGGCGATCAGGGCGTTCGCCCGGTCCTGGATCCACGACGTGGCGTCGGTGTCGGCCGGGCCGCCGGACGGCGGGTTGTACTTGAAACCGCCGTCGGCCGGCGGATTGTGCGAGGGCGTCACGACGACGCCGTCCGCGAGGCCGGACTCGCGACCGCGGTTGTAGGTGAGGATGGCGTGCGAGACGGCGGGCGTCGGCGTGTAGCCGTCCCGGCTGTCGATCAGCACCCGTACGCCGTTGGCGGCGAAGACCTCCAGGGCCGACACGCGCGCGGGCTCCGACAGGGCGTGCGTGTCGATGCCCAGGAACAGCGGCCCGTCGACCCCCTGGGCGGCACGGTACTCACAGATCGCCTGGCTGGTGGCGAGGATGTGCGCCTCGTTGAACGCGGTGTTCGACGCGGATCCGCGATGCCCCGACGTGCCGAAGGCCACCCGCTGCTCGACCCGTTCGGGATCGGGGCGGAACGCGTAGTACGCCGTCACCAGCCGCGCGACGTCCACCAGGTCTTCGGGCTGCGCGGGCCGCCCCGCACGCTCATGCGCCATCGGTCACTCCTTCGGCCCTCGCGGGCCGTCGACGTTCGGTTCTCCAAGTCTGTCCCAGCGCGAGGAAGGTAATCGACGCGGGTCACGGCCGGCGCCCGCGGGCGCCGGCCACGGCGACGGCGCGGGCCAGGGAGTCGGCGCTCCGGGCCAGCAACGGCCCGGCGACCGCGAGGATCAGGACGTACGCCGCGGCGAGCGGCCCGAGCCGCGGGTTCGTGCCGGCGCCGACCGCGAGGCCGGCGACGACGATGCTGAACTCCCCGCGGGGGACCAGCGCGGTCCCGGCGCGCAGCCGGCCCGCCGGGCCGACACCCGCCCGGCGGGCCGCCACCCACCCCGTGGCGAGCTTGGTCGCCACCCCGGCGATCGCCAGGACGGCCGCGACGCCGGCGACCGGCGGCAGGTCCGCCGGATCGGTGTGCAGTCCGAAGAAGACGAAGAACACCGCCGCGAACAGGTCCCGGAGCGGGCTGAGCAACTGCCGGGCGTCATGGGCGAGCGGCCCGGACAGCGCGATGCCGACGAGGAACGCCCCGACGGCGGCCGACACCTGCAACTGCTGGGCGAGCCCCGCCACCAGGACGGTGAGTCCGAGGACCTTCAGCAGGAGCACCTCCCGGCTGGGGCTGGCGACGAAGCGCTGCACGACCTCGCCGTGGCGGAGCGCGACGAACAGGATCAGGCCGATGGTGACGGCGGCGGCCAGGAGCGCGACCACGCCGCCGAGCAGGCCGGCCCCGGCCAGCAGCGCCGTGAGGATCGGCAGGTACGCGGCCATCGTGAGGTCCTCGAAGACCAGGACCGACAGCACGCTGGGAGTCTCGCGGTTCCCGAGCCGGCCCAGGTCGCCCATCACCTTCGCGGTGATCCCGGAGGAGGTGACGTACGTGATGCCGCCCAGCGCCACCGCCGCGACCAGGCCCCAGTGCAGCAGGAGTGCGGCGGCGACGCCCGGGACGGCGTTCAGCGCCAGGTCGGACAGGCCGATCGGAGCGGACGTCCGCATGGTGGTCACGAGTTCGTCGGCCGTGTACTCGAGGCCGAGGGTGAACAGCAGGAGGATCACCCCCACCTCGGCGCCGACCGAGACGAAGTCCTCGCTGGTCGTGAGCGGGAGCACGCCGCCGGATCCGAAGGCGAGCCCCGCCAGGAGGTACAACGGGATCGGCGAGACGGAGAACCGGACCGCGACCGCGCCGAGCAGTCCCAGGCCCAGGATGATCGCGCCGAGTTCGATCAGTTGGGTCGTCGAGTGCATGGGCGGCTACCGCGTGCCGAGCAGCGCGGCGACCGCCGTGGTGCCGTCGGCGGTGCCGACCACGAGGACGATGTCGCCGGCCTCGAAGACGAAGTCCGGGCGAGGGCTGGCGACCACACCGCCGCCGCGGACGACGGCCACGATCGACGCGCCCGTGCGGGTCCGCGCACGGGTGTCGCCGAGCGGCCGTCCGTCGTAGGGCGAACCGGCGGTGATCGGGACCTGCCGGCTGACCAGGCCCTCGACGTGGCGGTGCAGTTCGGCCAGGCGTTCGACGACGCGGGCGGTGCCGAGGAGTTCGGCGACCGCGCCGGCCTCTTCCGAGGTCAGCACGATCGTCGTCGCCGCGGTGTCGGGGTCGTCCCGGTCGAAGGCGACCAGGTCGCGCCGGCCGCTGTGGTGGGAGACGATCCCGACGCGGCGTCCGCGGGCCGTCGTGAACACGTGCTGCAGGCCGATTCCGGGGAGGGAGGTGCGTTCGATCTCCACGAGAGTCCTCTCAGGCTCGTCGATCGGAGGTGAGGGGATCATTGGTCGAGGGCGGCGTACACCATCGCCATCACGGTGGCGATGATCAGGACCGCCAGCGCTGGCAGGCCGAGACGCGCGTCGTCGCGGCGGAACATCGAGCCGAGCAGGAGCACACCGCCGAGCACGAAGACGGCGATGGCGAGGAACAGGTAGGTCACGGTCGTCTCTCCACGTCGGAACGCCGATGCGGCACACCGGCGGCCCACGGGACGGCGGCACGCGCACGCCGCCCGCGGACAGGGAACGGTCGGGGAACGGGCGCGCGCCGTCACGCGGCGGGGCGCCCGTCTTCCGGGCGGTGGACGCCCGGGCACACGCGCGCCGGCGACCGACGGCGCGGTTCGCGACCGTGCGGCTACGCCGACGCGTACGAGGAGAGGACCGGAGGCGCCCGGCCGCCCCGCGCCGGCAGGTCACCCGCCGGCGTACGGGAGGAGGCCCGGTGCGGCCCGCGCCACCAGACGGGCAGCCCGGCCGCCACCGAGGCGCCCTCCGGGCCGGCCGCCCTCAGCGGCGTCTTGCCGGTCTGCCGGTGCTCGCCGAGCCGGGGCGCGTGCCGGCCGTGCTCGGCGGCGGGACTCACGCCGGCGAAGGGAGCGGTCGCCGCGACCGCGGCGGTCAGGGGACGGGCGTCCGGAGAGGAGGACGAGGCCGCGCCGAGCCCGCCTCCGACACCGAGGAACAGCAGCAGTGAGACGAGGATCGCCGGAATCCGCCGGCGCGCCCGCTCACCGGACACCGCACACCCTCCCCACCTGGCCGGAGCCGTCCACCTGACCTCGACCCTACCGGGAATCCGCGGACCCGGCCGTGGACCGCTGCGGGGCCCGGCCGCGGATCACGGCCCGCGGACCGGCGGGCGGGCCCCGTGACCGGCGGGGGCCGGCCCGGGTGGTCGGCTGTGCAGGGGCGGAGTCCGGACGTGAGCGGCGCACTCCCGGACCGGGCGCCCGCGAGCCCCTACGAGGTCCGGGGGACGGCCCGACGAGTGGTACGGAGGCCGCCTTATCCTGGTCGTTCAGACGTAACCTCACGGTAGTGTTGCTCAGTGGCCCAAGAGCGAGGTACCGGGATGAGCATCCCCGCCCCCTTCTCCCACCCGGCACTCATGTACCGCGGTGAGGGGGAGTACCTCGCCGGGACGCTGCCCTTCGTGCGAAGCGGTCTCGACGCGGGCGAGCCGGTCGCGATCGCCGTTCCCGGGGACCGGCTGGCGCTGCTGCGCGCCGGCCTCGGCGCGGCGGCCGGGCGGGTACGGCTCATCGACATGAGCGTGGCCGGACGCAATCCGGGCCGGATCATCCCCGGTGTCCTGCGCCGCTTCGCCGACGCGCACCCCGGACGACGAGTGCGGATCATCGGGGAGCCGATCTGGCGTGGCCGCTCGGCGGCCGAGTACCCCGCCTGCGCCCAGCACGAGGCCCTCATCAACCTGGCCTTTGCCGGGCGCGCGGTCACGATCCTCTGCCCCTACGACGCGGCGGCACTCGATCGGCGGACGCTGGCGGACGCGGCTCTCACCCACCCTGTCCTCATCGAGCGCGGCGTCGAGCGTGTCAGTCCCGACTTCAATCCGGAGAAGGTCATCGAGGTGTACAACGACGTGGGCCCCGAGCCCGTGGACACGGCGGCCCTCGACTTCGACGCCGACGCGCTCGGCGAGGTGCGCCTCTTCGCCACGGCCGAGGCCGCCCGGCGCGGTCTCACCGGCGACCGCCTCCTCGACCTCGAGCTCGCGGTCAACGAGCTGGCCGCCAACTCGATCGTGCACGGCGGTGGCCGCGGCACGCTCCGCGTGTGGTCGCTGCCCGGATACGTCGTCTGCGAGGTCAGCGACGAGGGCCGGCTCGCCGACCCGCTGGCCGGACGGCGACCGGTGCCCGCCAACGCCCACGGCGGGCGCGGCCTCCTCCTGGTCAACCAGGTCGCCGACCTCGTCCGGATCGCCCGCTCCGACGACGGCACCCGCGTCCAGGCCCATTTCGCCGTGAACCGCTGACGGCGAAGAGCCGCGACCGGCCGCGAAGGCCGAAGGACCACGACCGATCGGGGAGGCATGAAGAGTCACGGCCGATCGGGGAAGGCTGAGGAGTCACGACCGATCGGGGAAGGCTGAAGAGTCACGACCGATCGGGGAAGGCTGAAGAACCACGAGCGAGACCGATCGGGGAGGACCGCGATCGGCCGTGACGGGCGATCGGGATCGTCTCCCGATCGCCCTTCCGGGAAGGCCTGACCCGGATTCGCCGGTCCGGCCCGGTAGCCCGTAGGGCGCCCGAGTCAGACGACCGGCGATTAATGTGCCATCGCATTCCGAAACGACCGCATTGCGCGGTCTCCTCAACTGTGCCGGTAACGGACAGTAGCGTCAAGAGCGCAAATAGTAAACAATCGTTCACCGCCCAGGGGCGGAATCACCCCCGCATCACTTCCGCTCGCGGCCGAGCGCCTTGCGCACCACGTCCCGCGTCCGGTCGGCGGCGGAGGCGAATGTGCCGATGAGGATGTTCTTGGCGGCGGACTCCACACCCGGGTGCGGGTGCGTCGGCGCCATCGCCTCGGCCGCCTTGATCGCCGCTGCCAGGCCGCGCAGTTCGGTGCCGCCCATCTGGCGCAGCCGGGTGAACTCCTCGCGCTCCTCGTTCTCCGCGTGCTCGATGACGGACTTGCGGAACTCGGCGAACAGCGGTTCGAAACCGGCGGCCGAGGTGCCCATCTTCTCCAGGGCCTGCAGGACGCGCTTGCCCTCGTTCTCCTCCTCCAACCGGGCGTCGATCACCCGGTCGCCGTCGGGGATGACCCGGCGGGCCAAGGGGTGCACGACCTCCTCTTCGGCCGTCTCGTGCACGGCCAGGAAGCGGCAGAGCTTCTCGAACGCCTCCTCGCGGGCGTGGCCCGTGCTCCGGTCGACGTCCTCGAACAGGCGGCGGATCTCCTCGTGCTGGCGGATCAGCAGGTCGATCGCGTCTCTCTCCGGCATCGTCTCAGGTCGCTGAGTCATCTCGCGGTACCTTCCCCCCTGTGTTCCCCGTATGTGCCTATTGCGACATTTCCGGTGCCGACCTGGTTAAACGCGGTCCCCGGCCGGACGCCGTGGGGCGGGAGGCCGGTGAGGATCGGCCGCCGGGGCCGGGACGACCGGCCGGACTTTCTTCGATCATGTAGGTCGGGCGACCCTGGTTTTGATCGACGATCTCTAGCCTGATTCCCGGAGTGGTCACGGACGGTGGCGTCCGTCCACAGGGGCCGTCGTCCGACCTCGGGAGGGGCACCATGCCCGGCACGATCAGGTGGGTCGTCGAGAGCGGGCGGCCGTGCCGCCGTGGCTGACGGCGGCGGGCGCGGCCCTCGCCGCGCTCCTGCTGGCCGACATGCTGAGCGCCGGGCTCGGCCGGTACGCCCTGCGGCGCGGGATCGTCGACCGGCCGGGCGTCCGTAAGGCCCACGACCGGCCGACGCCGTACCTCGGCGGAGTCGCGATCGCCGTCGCCGCGCTGACGGGGGGCGCGGTGTCGATCCCTTACTGGGACCGGCGGGTCACGGTCCTCGTCGTGGCCGGCGTCGTCGTCGCGCTGGTCGGGCTGCTCGACGACCTCAGGCCGACGCATCCGGTGCTCCGGCTGGCCGTCGAGGTCGGTGCGGCCACCGCGGTCGTCCTGGCCGGGGGCCGCATCGGCGTCTTCGGCCACTGGGCGGACCCCGTGGCGACGGTGGCGTGGGTCGTGGTCCTCGCCAACTCCTTCAACCTGCTGGACAACATGGACGGGGCGGCCGCGGCGGTGGCCGTCCCGGTCGGCTGCCTCATCGCCGGCGCGGCCTACCTCCAGGGGCGGAGCGGCCTGGCGCTGCTGCTGATCACGCTGTCCGCGGGGTGCCTGGGGTTCCTCGTGCACAACTGGGCGCCCGCGCGGATGTTCATGGGGGACGCGGGCTCGCTGTTCATCGGCTTCCTCCTGGCGGCCGCCACCGTACTGGTCCGGGTGCCGGGCGGCGCGGGCGCCAGGCTGGCCGAGCTGCTCCTGTTCACCTTCGTCGCCACCGTGGACACCTGCCTCGTCGTCATCGCGCGCCCGCGCGCCGGACTGTCCTGCTTCACCGCCGGCACCGACCATGCGGCGCACCGGCTGCGCGCGATGGGGCTCACCGTCCCGCAGGTCGCCCTGACCCTGTTCGCCGTCGCCGGCCTGGCCGGGCTCTGCGGCGTGGGAGTCACCGCCGCCCGGCTGCCCGGCGTCCTCACCCTGGCGGCGGCCGGCACCGGGGCCGCGGCGCTGATCCTGTCGCTGATCAAGGTGCCGGTGTACGCGACGGTCCCGGAGGAGACGCCGGGCACCGCGGACGTGCTGCCGATGACGGTCCGTCCGGTCGCCGAGGCCGACGACCGCGACCTCCCGCTGAGGAGGACGCCGGCGGCGGGCCCGGGTTCGGTCCTGCACATCGACGAGTGGCGGAAATGACGCCGGCCGTCAGTCAGTGGGGGTTGCCGGCGAGGAGTTCGCTGAGCAGGTCGTCGAGGCTGACGATGCCGATGAACGGGTTCTCCGGCGTCGCGACGAGGGCGAGCTGCGCGCGGGCGCGGCGCAGCGTGCTGACCGCGGCGAGCACCGTGGTGTCCAGGGAGAGGGTCGGGACCGGGTAGGTCATGTCGCCGGCGGTCCGGCCGTCCGGCCCGTGGGGGAGGGCGTCTCGTACGTGCAGCAGCCCGGCGACGCGGGCACGGCCGTCCCGGACGAGCAACCGGGTGTGCCCGCTCGCCGCGGAGGCCCGGCGGATCTCCTCCGGGGCCGCGTCGGCGGGAACCGTGGTGACCCGCTCGGCGGGCACGACCAGATGGTCGATGCCCTCCTGCCGGGTCGTGATGGCCCGGCCGAGGAGGTCGTGCTCGGCCCGGTCGATCAGTCCCAGCCGGCGCGACTCGCCGATCAGGTGGGACAGGCGCTGCGGGTCGGCCGGGGGGTCCGCCCCCGCGCCCGGCCGTACGCCGCAGAGCCGGAGCAGGCCGTCGGTCACTCCGCCCAGAACGGCGAGGACCGGGCGTGACAGCCGGGCGAACCCGCGGAAGGGGATCGCCAGGGCCAGGGCGGAGCGTTCGGGGTGGGCGATGGCCCAGGACTTCGGCGCCATCTCCCCGGCCACCATGTGCAGGAAGGTCACGACGCCCAGCGCCAGGGTGAACGCCACCGGGCGCGCGGCGGACTCCGGGACGCCGACGGCCGCCAGCGGCGCGTCCAGCAGGACCTCGAAGGCCGGCTCGGTGACGACGCCGAGCCCCAGCGAGCACATAGTGATCCCCAGCTGCGCGCCGGCGAGCATCAGTGACAGCTCGTCGATCCCCGCGACGGCGGCCCGGGCGGCGGCGCCGCCGCGCGCGGCCGCCCGCTCCAGGCGCGGGCGCTTGGCGGCGACGAGGGCGAACTCCGAGGCGACGAAGAAGGCGTTGCCCGCCAGCAGCAGGAGCGTGACCGGGGCGGAGGTCAGCGGGCCCACGAGACCTCCTCCTCCGTCGCCCCGGGGGCGGCGGTGGCGAGCGGGAGGGCGCGGAGCCGTACGGTCCGGGCCACGCGACGGCGTACGGCGAGGACCTCGATCGCGGCGCGTCCCGGCGGGCCGTGCTCGGGATCGAGCTCGACCTCGATCCGGTCGCCCGCGCGCGGCAGGCGGTGCAGCCGCGTCATGACGAGCCCGCTGAGGCTGTCGTACGCGGAGCCAGCGGGCAGCGCGAGCCCCGTCAGGTTCCGGACCTGCGCGATCCGGGTACCGGCGGCCAGCACCCACACCCCGTCACCGCGGGTGGGATCCGCCGCGGCGGCGTCGTTCTCGTCGGCGATCTCACCGACGAGCTCCTCGGCGATGTCCTCGAAGGTGAGGATCCCGGCGAGGCCGCCGTACTCGTCGACGACGGCGGCGAACTCCTGACCGGCCTCGCGCATCCGCGCCGTGACCGCCTGCAGTTCGAGGGTGTCCGGGACGAGCAGCGCGGAACGCATCACCGTCTCGACGGTGCGCCCGGCGCCCGGCCCACCCGTGCCCGCGGTGCCTGTACCGGCCGTGCCCGTGCCCGCGGTGCCTGTACCGGCCGTGCCCGTACCCGGCGTGTCGGCGCCGGTCCGGCGGGGCGGGCCGGGCGGGCCCGCGACGTCGAGCGCGGCCAGTTCGCGCACTCCGACGACGCCGATGACGTCGTCGATGTCCCGTCCCCACACCGGATAGTCGGTGTGACCGGCGCGGGCGACCAGGTCGGTCAGCTCGGTCACGGTCGTGGACCGGGGAACGGCGACGACGTCGGGGCGCGGCACCATGACCTCGGCCGCCGTACGCTCCCGGAAGGTCAGCGCGCGCTGGAGCAGGTCGGACAGGTCCGGGGGGAGATGGCCCGCGCGGCGGGACTCGCCGATGATGTCGCCGAGCTCCTCCAGGGTCGCGCCGTGGTGCAGCTCCTCCACCGGCTCGACCCCGAACAGCCGCACCAGCCGGGCGGCCGCCGTGTCGAAGAGCCTGATCACCGGGCCCGCCACCGTCAGGTAGGCCAGGGTCGAGGCGGCGAACGCCTTGGCGACCGGCTCGGCGCGGGCCAGCGACAGGTTCTTGGGCAGCAGTTCGCCGAGCACCATCTGGACCGCGGTCGCCAGCAGGAACCCGGCGACGACCGCGGCGCCGCCGGCCGCGCCCGCGGACAGGCCCGCAAGCCGCAGCAGCGGGGCGATCAGCCGGGACGTGGCGGGCTCGGCGATGAAGCCGACGACCAGCGCGGTGACCGTGATCCCGAGCTGCGCCCCGGACAGCATGAACGACAGACGGTTCGTCACCGCCAGGGCCCGCCGGGCCCTGGCGTCGCCGCGCTCGGCCTGCGCGCCGAGCGTCGCGCGGTCGACGGCGACGAAGGCGAACTCCTGGGCCACGAAGTAACCGGTCGCGGCCGTCAACGCCAGGATGGCGGCGATTCCGGCGAGGGCGCTCACCATCGCGGTGTCCCCGCCGCCCTAGGACTGGAAGGGTCCGGCGCCGCGGACACCCGCATCCCCCCTCTTATCGGTCGTACAGCCGGAACGACCGGACTCCGCGTCGGTGTTCCCGTACGGATCGCCGGGCGTCCCGGACGGCCGCCGGAGGCCCGGCCCGGGATCGGGTGTCCTACCCCTCTTCCGGGATCGCGTTCCTCGTGGCATCGTCCTGTCCAAGGGAGAAAACGCCCTGTTTCGGGGGGTTCCGAGTTGCTCGGACCCGAGGGTGCGAGCGGCTTGGACTCGGTACCAACACGCCCGTGTAACGAGCCGGAAACGTGTTGGACATCTGCTTGACACGACTTCTCGCGTGGTGGCAATTTGAACGATCAAATCGCCCCGGTCACCAGGAATTTCGCGAAACGCGAGGGAAAGAATGAGCGGTCGAGACGCCAACGGAGTGACGATCTCCGATGTCGCCGCGGCCGCCGGGGTCTCCCGCCAGACCGTGTCGAACGTGCTGAACCGCCCGGCCCGCGTGGCGCCGGAGACCGCCGAGCGCGTGCGGCAGGCGATCGACGAGCTCGGCTACCGGCCGAACCGCGCGGCGCAGAACCTCCGAGAGCGTGCCAGCCGGTGCATCGGCCTGAAGATCCCCGCGCCGATCGGCGTGAGCAACTTCCTCGACCGTTTCCTGTACTCGCTGACGGTGGCGGCCGGGTCGGCCGGCTACCACCTGCTGCTGTTCGCCCCGACGGCCGTGGACGAGGAGCTCGCGACCTACGAGGACCTGATCCGCACCGGCACGGTCGACGGCTTCGTGGTGGCCGACGTGTCGGCGCGGGACCGGCGGCTGCCGTGGTTCGCCGAGCGCCGCATCCCCTTCGTCTGCTTCGGCCGGCCCTGGGGGCAGGAGGACGGGCCGTACACCTGGGTGGACGTCGACGGGGCGCACGGCATCGCGCAGGGCGTCGACCACCTGATCGGCCGCGGGCACCGGCGCATCGCCTACCTCGGCTGGCCCGAGGGCACCGGGTTCGGCGACGAGCGGCGGAGGGGCTGGCAGCGGGCCATGAGCCGGCACGGCCTGGACACCGACGGGCTGATCGGCGTGTGCGCCGAGGGCGTCGCCGTCGCCGCCGAGGCGGCCGAGCGGCTGCTGGCGCGGCCCGAGCCGCCGACCGCCTTCGTCTGCGGCAGTGACACGCACGCCGTCGGAGCCAGGCTCGCCGGTGGCCTCGACGCGCAGGGCCGCCCGCGCGTCGAGGTGGTCGGCTTCGACGACTCGCCGGCGGCGACCTTGATCTCGCCTCGGATGTCGAGCATCCGGCAACCGCTCGACGAAGTGGCGCGCCGTGTCGTCAGCCTGCTGACGACACGTGTTCAGGGCAGTGATTCCCCGCCCGAGGGGGTGATGTTGCGCCCAGAGCTCGTGGCACGGGAGTGACGAGGGCCGGGGGTCTCCGGCAGCAGTACCGAAGAAATCCTCAGGATGGAGTGAAGGTGGCATCCGTTTCGAGAATGACCCGCTTCGCGGTCATCGCGGCGAGCGTCGCCGTGGTCGCCGCTGCCTGTGGCGGTAGCAAGAGCGACGACAAGAAGGACGCGTCCGGCGGCAGCGGCGGCGCGCTGACCGGCCGGGGGCCGATCACGCTGGCGACCGGCAAGGACACGTCGGGCAACCTGCAGAACCTGGTCAACACCTGGAACCAGCAGCACCCGAAGGAGCAGGCTCGGATCATCGAGCTGCCCGAGGACGCGGACGCGCAGCGGCAGCAGATGGTGCAGAACGCCCAGACCAAGTCCAACGCGTACAGCGTGCTGAACCTGGACGTGGTCTGGACGGCGGAGTTCGCCGCGAACCGGTGGATCGCGCAGCTGCCGAAGGACCAGTTCGACCTGTCGAAGTTCCTGCCCGCGGCGACGAAGACCGGTGAGTACCGGAACAACCTGTACGCCGCCCCCTGGAAGACCGACTCCGGTCTGCTGTACTACCGCAAGGACCAGCTGGACAAGGCGGGCATCAAGGAGCCGCCGAAGACCTGGGCGGAGATGCAGCAGGACTGCAGCAAGATCAAGGGCTTCAACTGCTACGCCGGCCAGTTCGAGAAGTACGAGGGCCTCACGGTCAACTTCTCCGAGGCGGTCAACAGCGCCGGCGGCCAGGTCGTCGACGACTCGGGCAAGCCGAACGTCAACACCCCGCAGGCCAAGCAGGGCCTGGACTTCCTCGTCAACGGCTTCAAGAGCGGGATGATCCCCAAGGAGGCCATCAGCTTCAAGGAGGAGGAGTCCCGCCGCGCGTTCGAGAAGGGCAACCTCCTCTTCTACCGGCAGTGGCCGTACGCGTACGCCCTGTCGAACAAGAAGGGTGACTCCAAGGTCGTCGGCAAGTTCGCCGTCGCCCCGCTGCCGGGTCTGAACGGCCCGGGTGCGCCGACCCTCGGCGGCCACAACCTGGCCATCTCCCAGTTCACCCCGAACAAGGCCACGGCGCTGGACTTCATCAAGTACCTGACCAGCGAGCAGACCGAGCGCGCCAACCTCATCGCGTCCTCGGAGGCGCCGACCCTGGCCTCGCTGTACGACGACCAGGAGCTGCAGAAGAAGTTCCCCTACCTGCCGACGCTCAAGGCGTCTCTCCTCAACGCCAAGCCCCGGCCGCAGGTCGTTCGCTACAACGACGTGACCACCGCGATCGAGGAGGCCGCCTACTCGGCCCTCACCGGCAAGTCGACCACCGACCAGGCGCTGGCCGACCTGCAGAACAAGCTCGGACAGCTCATCACGCCGTAGCCGCGTTCCCGTGGCGGGACGCCCCCCGCGTCCCGCCACGGGCCCCGAGGAGGGCTCAATGACTACTACGACCGCCGAACCGGGAACCGTGGCCCCGGTGAAGCAGAAAAAGAAGAGCGACGTCCAGGGCTCGGGTCGCCTGGCCGCCGTCCTGCTCTCGCCGACCTTCCTGGTCCTCGCCCTGGTGGTCGGCTACCCGCTCATCGACGCGCTCCGTGAGTCGCTGTACCAGAAGAACCAGGGACTGGACGCCAACGGGTTCGTCGTCAGCGGGGACAAGTTCGTCGGCCTGAAGAACTACACCGACATCCTCACCGGCGCCAACTCGCACGCTTTCTGGAACGCGTTCTACAACACCACCTTCTTCACCGTGGTCGGCGTCATCATCGAGACGATCCTCGGGGTGGCGATGGCGCTGATCATGCACCAGGCCTTCCGCGGCCGGGGCTTCGTCCGGGCGAGCATTCTGGTGCCCTGGGCGATCCCGACGGCGGTGTCCGCGCTGCTGTGGCGCTGGGTGTTCCAGGCCGACGGCGTGGCCAACGCGATCACCGGTCACCAGATCCTGTGGACCACCGAGGGCTTCCACGCGAAGGTCGCCGTGCTCATCGCCGACACGTGGAAGACCGCGCCGTTCGTCGGCCTGCTCGTCCTCGCCGGCCTCCAGCTGATCCCCGCCGAGGTCTACGAGGCCGCCAAGGTGGACGGGGCCGGCACGTGGTACACGTTCCGCAAGATCACCCTGCCGCTGATCAAGCCGGTGCTGCTCGTCGCCGTGCTGTTCCGGCTGCTCGACGTGCTGCGGTTCTTCGACCTGCCGTTCGTGCTGATCGGCCCGCACAAGGACTCGGTGAACACCCTGTCCATGCTCGCCTACGACGAGGCGAACAACCTGCGGTACGGCCCCGCGGCCGCCTACGCGACGATCCTGTTCGTCTACGTCGCGCTCGTCGCGTACGCCTTCGTCAAGCTGCTCGGCGCCGACATCATCGGCGACGCGCGGGCGCGTAAGAAGTCCACGCCCTCCAAGCGCGCCAAGAAGGGCTCGCGCACCACCCGGGAGGCAACGGCATGACCGCCATTTCCACCGCGAAGTCCGGCCCGCCGAGGCGCCGGAGCTTCAGCGCGGGCAGGGCGCTCTCGTATCTGGGCATGATCGTGGTGGCGCTCTACTGTCTGGCGCCGTTCTACTGGATGGTCGTCTCGGCCTTCCGGCGCCCGGAGGACCAGTTCGACAACTCGCCGATCCCCTCGCCGATCTCGATCAAGAACTTCACGGCGGTGTTCAAGCACGACGTGGGGTTCCAGCGGGCGCTGCTGAACAGCGTGATCGTGGCGGGCGTGACGACGGTGCTCACGCTGGTCGTCGGCACCTTCACGGCGTACGCGCTGGCACGGCTGGACTTCCGGTTCAAGAACATGGTGCTCGGCATCATCGTGGCGACCTCGATGTTCCCGACGATCTCCCTGATCGTTCCCCTGCTGCACCTGTTCACGAACATCAAGTGGATCAACTCCTACCAGTCGATGATCATCCCGAACCTCTCGTTCGTGCTGCCGCTGGCGGTCTGGAACCTCAACGCGTTCTTCCGGCAGATGCCGTTCGAGCTGGAGTACGCGGCGATGGTCGACGGGTGCACCCGCGGCCAGGCCTTCCGGAAGATCATCGTGCCGCTCGCGGCGCCGGGCGTCTTCACCACCGCGATCATCGCGTTCATCGCCGCGTGGAACGAGTTCATGATCGCCTTGAGCATGGTGAACAAGAAGGAGATGCAGACGGCCACCGTGTCGATCTCCAAGTTCACCGGGGCGTACGGTTTCGACCAGCCGTTCGGCACGCAGATGGCGGCCGGCGTCCTCGTCACCGTGCCTCTCGTCATCGTCGTGCTGATCCTCCAGCGCCGCATCATCGCCGGTCTCACCGCCGGTGGCGTGAAGTAGGTTCGCGCGACAACGTCCCCGACCCCCCTGAAGGGAAACCGTGCACGTCAACGCCCCCTGGTGGCGCAGCGCCGTCATCTACCAGATCTACATTCGCAGCTTCGCCGACGCGAACGGTGACGGGATCGGTGACATCGCCGGAATCCGGTCCCGGCTGCCGTACCTGCGCGACCTCGGCGTCGACGCCGTCTGGATCACGCCGTGGTACCCCTCGCCGATGGCCGACGGGGGCTACGACGTGGCGGACTACACCGATATCGATCCGATGTTCGGCACCCTGGCCGACGCGGACGCCCTGATCCGTGACGCACACGACCACGGCATCCGGGTGATCATCGACATCGTTCCCAACCACACCTCCGACCGGCACAAGTGGTTCCAGGCCGCGCTCGCGGCCGGCCCCGGCAGCCCCGAGCGCGACCGGTACGTCTTCCGGACCGGTCGCGGGGCCGACGGCGAGCTGCCGCCGAACGACTGGCGCAGCACGTTCGGCGGCAGCGCCTGGACCCGGCTGCCGGACGGAGAGTGGTACCTCCACCTGTTCGCCCCCGAGCAGCCGGACCTGAACTGGGAGAACCCCGAGGTCCGCGCCGAGTTCGAACGGGTGCTGGCGTTCTGGTTCGACCGCGGCGTCGACGGCTTCCGCATCGACGTCGCGCACGGCCTGATCAAGCAGGACGGGCTGCCGGACCTCGGCGGCGAGGCCGAGGACGTCCTGGAGCCGAGCATGCGGCTCGACCACCCGCACTGGGACCGCGACGGGGTCCACGAGATCTACCGCGGCTGGCGGCGGGTGGCCGACCGCTACGACGGCGACCGCACGTTCGTCGCCGAGGCGTGGGTGGCGACGCCGGAGCGGCTGGCGCGGTACCTGCGCTCCGACGAGCTGCACACCGCGTTCAACTTCGACTACCTGCGGGCCTCCTGGGACGCCCCGAGCCTGCGCGAGGTGATCGACGCGAGCCTGGGAGCGTTCGCCCTGGAGCACGCCCCGGCCACGTGGGTCCTGTCCAACCACGACGTGGTCCGCCACGTCACGCGGTACGGCCGGACCCACACCGGCGGCCGCGGCCCGCAGAGCGACGTCGAGGAGCCCGTCGACCTGGAGCTCGGCACCCGCCGGGCCCGGGCGGCGGCGCTGCTCATGCTGGCCCTGCCCGGCGGCGCGTACGTCTACCAGGGTGAGGAGCTCGGCCTCCCGGAGGTCGAGGACCTGCCCGAGTCCGCGCTGCAGGACCCGGTTTGGGAACGTTCCGGCCACACGTCGCGTGGGCGGGACGGCTGCCGGGTGCCGATTCCGTGGTCCGGGGACACCGAGCCGTACGGATTCGGCCCGGACGGCAGCACCCCCTGGCTGCCGCAGCCGGAGTCCTGGAAGGGCTGCACGGCCGAGGCGGAGGCCGCGGATCCGGCGTCCACGCTGGAGCTGTACCGCGCCGCGCTGCGGCTCCGGCGAGAGCACGCGGCCCTGGGCGACGGCGACCTGACCTGGGACGACGGCGCTCCCGACGGGGTGCTGCGGTTCACTCGCACGCCGGGCTTCGCCTGCGTCGTGAACCTGTCCGGGACGCCGCAGGAGCTCCCCGCCGACGCCGAGGTGCTGCTGGCCAGCGGCCCGCTCGACGGCGGGCTGCTGCCCACGGACACCGCCGCCTGGCTCGCGGTATCCGACTGATGAACGCGCGCCGGTGCCGGGGCGCCGCCGACCGGCGGCGTCCCACCACCGGCGCGCCGTACCCCCCGGAGCCGGCCCGACCGGCCGGCCCGGGGGTCCGTGCACGTTCGGGGGCGATCCACGAGAGGTGATGACATGCGGCTTCCTTCGTCAGAGGAGAGATCCAGAGATGCTGTGCCCATGGTTCGCTCGCTTCGCTCGCTCATGCGAGGACATGTCCTGAGGCCGCTGCCGACGGCGGCGGTCGCGCTCGTACTGGCGGCCGGGACGGTCGCCGCCGCGCGGCCGGCACCGGCGCGCGCGGCCACGAGCCCCGCGGTGTCGGCGGCGCCGGCCGAACTCTCGGAGACGACCCGGCTGCCGGACCGGCGTTCGGTCGTCATCGGGGACCGCTTCTACTCGGTGTCCACCGAGGACGGGCTGTACCCGGCGGCGGGCTGGCACACGACCGGCGAGATGGGCGGGCTCTGGACGCCGCCGCTCAAGCTGCTCGACGGCGTCTGGTTCGGCCTGGACGGCGCGTGGCTCGGCAAGCAGGCCGCCGCGCAGCGCTTCACCAGTGGGCAGGGGTACACCCGGATCGCGTACGCGGCGGCGGACGGGGTGCGCGCCGAGCGCACGGACGTCGCGCCCGACGGCGTACGCGCCGGGCTCATCGGCATCACCCTCAGCTCCGCGTCCCGCAAGACCGTGCGCCTCGACGTGGACGCGCACTCGGAGCTGATGACCGCCTACCCGTGGGGCTCGACGACGCCGAGCCAGCAGGCGATGAACCTTCCGGACACGGGCGCGTACGACAAGGGGACGCTCGTCTTCCGCGAGCAGGGCACCCCGGACGTCCCGAACGCGACCCGGCACGACTACGCCGCGCTCGTCGCCGCCGACCGCGCCCCGGCCGCGCACCAGCTCGGCCCCGACCACCGGGGGCCGCAGGACCCGGCCGTCGTCTGCCCCGCGAGCGGCGACCAGCCGAAGCGCTGCGACGACACCGCGCTCGGCAAGGGCACCGGCGGGCGGCTCTCCTACGACGTCACCGTTCCGGCGGGCGGCAAGGCCACCGTCTGGATCGCGGTCGCCGGCTCGGACCACGGTCTGCCGGAGGCCCGGGACGCGCTGCGCACCGCGCTGCGCGACCCGGCCGGCCTGCTCGCCCGTAAGATCGCCGCGCGCCGCGCCGTCGCCGCGAACACCGTCGTCGACCTGCCCGGCGACCGGCTCCTGCAGCAGAGCGTCGAGTGGAGCAAGCAGAACCTCGCCGACTCCGTGCAGGAGGCCCGCGACCTGAAGATGCGGGTCACCCACGAGGGCAAGGACTATCCGGCGCCCAAGGGCACCGTCGCCAAGGCCCGCTGGCTCGGCGCCGGCTGGCCGGACTACCCGTGGCTGTTCGGCACCGACGGTGAGTACACCGCCTACGCGACCGTGGCGGCGGGGCAGTTCTCCTCGATCGAGGACCACCTGCGGGCCGTCCGTGACACGAGCGACATCGTCAACGACCGCAGCGGCAAGGTGATCCACGAGGTCGTCTCGGACGGCTCGGTCTACTTCGGCGCGAACGGCGAGGCCGGCAACACCGACGAGACCGCGAAGTTCCCCAGCGCGGTCGCGCTGGTGTGGCGCTGGACCGGCGACCGGGCCTTCCTCGACTCGATGTACGACTTCACGAAGCGCAACATGCACTACATCGTGGAGAAGCTGGACGCCGACGGCGACGGCTGGCCGGAGGGCTCCGGCAACGTCGAGCGTCCCGGCATGGGCGTCGAGAAGCTCGACAACGCCGTGTACACCATCCGCGGTCTGCGGGACCTGGCCGACCTGGCCACCGCCGAGGGCGACGGCGCCACCGCCGCCTGGGCGGGCGGGCGCGCGAGCGCGCTGGAGAAGAAGTTCGAGGCGGCCTGGTGGTACGGCGGCGACACCGCCCAGTACGCCGACTCCATCGACCGGCCCGACGACCCGGCGAACGACAACACGAAGATCTTCCAGCGGCACTGGATCGGCGTGACCCCGATGGACGCCGAACTCGTCCGTCCCGGTCAGGTCACCCGTCCGCTCGCCGACGACCAGCACGCCCGGGCGGCGCTGGCCCGGCGCGAGCAGGCCTGCTACACCGGCACCACCGGGCTCTACCACACGGGCACCGGCCCGACCTCGGCCGACGGCGGGAACAAGGGACCGTCCTGTGACGGCGTGGTCTCGTCCGTGCAGAGCGACCGCGAGGTCTTCTCGCTCGGCAACGGGATCATGGCCGTCGCCGAGGGCAACTACGGCCGCCTGGCCCAGCAGCGGACCTACACCACCGACAACGCCCGGATCCAGCTCGACCCGTCGCTGTGGGAGATGCCCGGCGCCATGCCGGAGATCGCGCCGAGCCCGGACTTCGACCCCGCCAACATCGACCGTCCCCTGACCGGGCGTTCGATGGTCCTGCAGGCGTGGGGCGCGTACGGCAACCTGTGGCCGGTCGTCCACCAGCAGCTCGGCGTCTCCCCGGACATGGGCCGGGCGCGGCTGGAGGTCGTCCCGCAGGTGCCGCCGGGCCAGTCCCGCGTCGCCGGACGTCACATCCGGGTCGGCGGCGGCACGGTCGACGTCACCGCCGAGGCCGCGGGCAAGGTGCTGCGCACCACCGTCACCGGCCGGTCCACCCGGGCGAGCCTGCTGATCGGCCAGGTCCTGCCGAGCGGCGCGACGGTCGCGTCGGTGACCCTCGACGGGCACGCCGTGAAGTACCAGGTGTGGAAGACGGCGCGCGGCTCCGAGGTCGTGGCCGACGCCGGATCCGCGGGCGGCACCGCCGTCCTCGCCGTGACCCTTCGCTGATCCCCTGAGGGACGCCCCGCCGGCCCCGGCGGGGCGTCCCTCACCTCTTCTTCACTCCCCCGGAGCTCTGCGTGTCCCAGTCCCTCCACGAGCACCTCACCTGCGTGGCCGCGCCCGCCGTCTGGCTCTCCCCGCCGAGCGGGCAGCTCACCGGCGGCGCCGACGGGCTCTACGTCGCCGACCGCCGTGTCCTGTCACGGCTCGTGCTCACGCTCGACGGCGCCGAGCCCGCGCCCGTCGGCGCGACCATGGCCGGCGCGGACCGGGCCCGCTTCACCGCGGCGTCCGGCGCGCTGACCGTGGAGCGGACCCGTACGGTCGGCCGCGACGGCGGCACCGAGGAGATCCGCGTACGGAACGACGGTGCCGACCCGGTCACGGTGGCCGTCGCGGTCGAGGCGGCCGCGGACCTGGCCGAGATCAGCGACGTCAAGGCCCGGCACGCCGGAGAGCCGGGCCGGGCCGGCGACCGCGACGGCGGGCACGGGACGGACGGGACGCCGCTGCGCGACGGGGTCGCGCACACCGGGCCGGACGGCTACACGGTGCTGCTGACCGGGCGCCTGCGGGCGGAGCCGACCCTGGCGCCGGGGGAGGAGTTCACGACCACGCTGACCGTACGGGCGACGCCACCGCCGGTGGAGGGGTTCCGGCCGCTGCCGCCGGGCGCGCCGCCGCCCTGGTCGGCGACGCCCCTCACCGTTCGCTCCGAGGAC
The DNA here is from genome assembly GCF_024055675.1 of Actinoallomurus rhizosphaericola. Lineage (NCBI taxonomy): Bacteria > Bacillati > Actinomycetota > Actinomycetes > Streptosporangiales > Thermomonosporaceae > Actinoallomurus > Actinoallomurus rhizosphaericola. The sequence goes on from NZ_JAMXMW010000018.1 coordinate 84,630, forward strand.
CGGCGCCTGGACGCGCTGGTCGGCCAGGGGATCGCCGATCTCGGTGCGCTGCTGCTCGCCGACGAAGGAGACCTGTACTGCGCGGCGGGCAGCCCGTGGTACCTCACGCTCTTCGGCCGCGACTCCCTGTGGAGCGCCCGGCTGGCCCTCCCGCTCGGGTACGAACTCGCCGCCGGGACGCTGCGAACCCTGGCCCGGCACCAGGGCGTCCGCCACGACCCGGAGACCGAGGAGGCGCCCGGCAGGATCCCGCACGAGTTGCGGCCCGCGCACGCCGCGGGGTGGCTGCCGCCGGTGTACTACGGCACGGTCGACGCCACGCCGCTGTTCGTCACCACGCTCGCGGAGGCGTGGCGGTGGGGGATGCCCGAGGCGGAGGTCGCGGCGCTGCTGCCCGCCGCCGAGCGGGCCCTGACCTGGATCGAGGGCTTCGGCGACGCCTTCCTCTCCTACACCGGGTCGCCGGACCGGCTCGTCAACCAGGGCTGGAAGGACTCCACCGACGGCGTCCAGCACGCCGACGGCCGCACGGCGACGCCGCCGGTCGCCCTGTCGGAGGTCCAGGCGTACGCCTACCAGGCCGCCGTGCTCGGCGCCGATCTGCTCGACGCGTTCGGCCGGCCGGGCGGCGAACGCCACCGCGAGTGGGCGGCGGCCCTCGCGGAGCGGTTCCGCGCGCGGTTCTGGGTCGACGGGTACCCGGCGATCGCGCTCGACGGCGGGGGAGAGCCGGTGGACGGCCCGGCCTCCAACATGGGGCACCTCCTGGGCACCGGCCTGCTCACCCCGGCCGAGGAGGATCTGGTCGCGGCCCGTCTCGCCGGGCTGGACTCCGGCTGGGGGCTGCGGACGCTGGGCACGGCCTCGGCGGGCTTCGACCCGCTGTCGTACCACCTCGGCTCGGTCTGGCCGCACGACACCGTGATCGCCGTGCTCGGCCTCGTACGGTCCGGTCATCCCGACGTCGCCGGGAGCCTGGCGCGCGGCCTGATCGCCGCCGCCCCGAGCTTCGGTCACCGGCTGCCCGAGCTGTTCGGCGGCCAGGCCGCCCCGCCGGGCCACGGGTCGCACGCCGAGCGGAGCCACCGGACGGTCGAGGACTCGGGGCACAGCGGCCCGGCCGGCCGGACGGGCGACGCGGCGGTGGGCCCCGTGCCGTACCCGGCCGCGTGCTCGCCGCAGGCGTGGGCCGCCGCGGTCTCGCCGGCCCTGGTCACCGCGCTGCTCGGGCTCGACGTCGACGTGCCGGCCGGCCGGCTGGCCGTGTCCCCGGTCCCCGGCATCGGACCGCTGTCCGTGAGCAACGTCCGCGTCGGCGCCGCGACCGTCTCGATCGACGTCGACCCTCAGGGCGCCGTGTCGCTCATCGGCGTGCCGCCCGGGCTGACCGTGGACCTCTGAGCCGCCGCGTCGCGCGGAGCCGGAAGGCACGCCCGCGCTGACGCCGGACCGCGGAGCCTCCCCGTCGGGGAGATCGCCGCCATGGCGGGATACCGGTACGCGGAGACCACTCCGGCCGAGTTCGCCGCCACACTGCTGCGGCGCGGCGAGGAGCCGTGGTGGGCCTACGCCTACACCGGCATGCTCGAGTCCATGCGGCAGGGCCGGTGGGCCAAGGCGCCGGGCGCGGTCACCGAGCTGACCGGCCGCCCGCCGATCTCCATCGGGGAGTTGCTGGGCGGGTGACGCTCTCCGCCCGGAACCCGCCGGGCGGGTGCGGAGAAAATATTTACGAGTGAAATACCTGTTAAGCTTCTCGCGTGGATCGACAGGGGACGGACGGGAGGCGGCTGCTGTCGCTGCGGGGCGTGTTGCGGGTCGGCCGGGGCGGCGACATCTGGCGCAAGGTGGCGTTGAGCGTGGTGACGGCCCTCGCCGTTCCGGACTTCACGCTCCTCGCCCTCGGCCGGCTCGACCTGGTCCTCTACACCTCCGGCGGGGCGATGTGCGCGCTGTACGCCCACGGCCGGCCGTACGCCGCCCGCTCCCGCACTCTGCTGTGGGTCGTGCTCGGCATGCTCGGGAGCATGGCCGTCGCGCTGCTCACCTCCGCGTCGACCGAGTCGGTGGTGATCCGGGTCGCGGTGGCCGCCCTCCTCGCGGCCGCGCACAAGGTGGTCTGCGACGCCGTCCGCATCGGCCCGCCCGGGAATCTGGTCTTCACGTTCATCGCCGCGAGCTGCGCGTTCGTGCCGCAGCGGCTCGGTGACGTCCCCGCCCATGTGGGGCTGGGCCTGCTCGGCGGCTGCGTGGCCTGGCTGGTGTGCATGGCGCCGGCGCTGGTCCGCCCGGACGGCCCGGAGCGCGTCGCCGTCGCCCGTGCCCTCGACGCGGCGGCCCGGCTCCTCCGCGCCGCGCCCGGGCAGACGGCGCGGGCCCGCCATGACGCCGCCGCCGCGGCGAACGCCGCGTGGCACACCCTGGCCCTCGTGCCCGCCCGTAAGCCCGGACGGGGCTCCGCCCGTAAGCCTGGCCGGGGCGCGACCCGCGCGACGCTGGAGCGCTTCGTCGCCCGCGCCGAGTCCGCCCTCGCGGCCGGGCCGGGACACGCCGAGGAGGCCGACCGGCTCACCCGGTGGGCCCGTGACCTGCGCCGCGGCCGGACTCCGGTGATGCCCGCGCCGAGTCCCGCCGAGGCGGGCGAGCTGGTCGGGCTCGCGGTCGAACGGGCCCAGGGTTCCCGGCGCCTCCTGCGCGCGCTGCGGCCCGGTTCGCCGGTCATCCCGATCGGCGCGCGGGTGGCCGTCGGCGCCGCCCTCGCCGGGTGGTGCTCGGCCGCCCTCGGCGTGGGCCGCCCCTACTGGGCGGTGGTCACCGCCGCCGCCGTCTTCCAGGCGAACCTGTCGCTCACCTGGCAGCGCGCCGTGCAGCGGGTGCTCGGCAACCTGGTCGGCCTGCTGGTCTTCACGGCGGTCCTGCCGCTGACCCGCACCGCCCAGGTGGCGCTCGTGGTGACCGCGCTGGCCTTCCAGTTCGGCGCCGAGGCGCTGATCGGCCGCAACTACTGGCTCGGGACGGTCTGCGTCACGCCGATGGCGCTGCTCGTCGTCGAGTTCGCCGGGGCACGGCCCGCCGGACGGCTCATCGCCGACCGCTGGCTCGACACCTGCGTGGGCGCGGTCGTCGGCCTGCTCGGCTGCTTCCTGATCGCCGACCGCCGGGCCGGGCACCGGATCGACGAGCTCCTGGACCGGGTCGTCCTCGCGGACGCCACCGCCCGTGCCCTGCTCGGCACGGCCTGGGGCATGGACCCGCGCGACCTGGCCACGGCCCGGGACCGCCTGGTGGCGTCGCTGGTGGAGCTGCGCGAGGCGGTCGACGCCGTGAACGGGGAGTGGTGGCGGCACCCGCTCCCGGAGGAGCGGATCGCGTCGGCCGAGCGGGAGGGGCACCGGACGCTCGCCCGTACGGCACTGCGCCTGTCGACGCCGGTCGCCACGGCACTCGCCTCCTGACCGGGGAAGGAGTAAGGACATGGAGGACGCGGTCGCCGAGGTCCTGCGCCAGTGGCAGCGGGTCCATCCCGACCTGGACACCCTCCCGATCGCGGTGATCGGCAGGCTCACCCGCTGCGCGACGCTGCTCCAGCAGGCGGCGGACGCCCCGCTGACCCGTGAGGGGCTCGCCCGTCCGGAGTTCGACCTGCTCGGCGCGCTGCAGCGGGTCGGCCGCGAGCTGACCCCGACACAACTCGCGCGGGAGACGTTCTCCTCGGGCGCCGCCGTCACCAAGCGCCTGCGCCGCCTGGAGGAGCGGGGACTGGTCGAGCGCCGCGCCGACGAGCGCGACCGCCGGGTCGCCCACCTGTCCCTCACCGAGGAGGGCCGGCGGCTCATCGCCCGCCTCGTTCCCGAACAGGTCGGCTATGAGGCCTCCCTGCTCTCCGCGCTCGGGGTGGACCGGCAGCGGGAGCTGGCCGACGTCCTGAGCGAGCTGCTCGTCCTCCTCGAAGGCCGTCTCGGCGGCCTGCCGATCTGACCTGCCCGGATGCCTCCGCTCCCGGCGTGGACGCCGCGCCGGCGCGCGCGAGTTCGTCACCGTTCTGTGACAAAGGTGGCATCCAAGATCATCTTTCGGTCTACGCTGGCGCGGTGATCTCACTTCGAATCCGACAAGGCCGTCAAGCCGTGGTCGCGCTCGGCGGCGCCGCGGTGCTGCTGGCCACCCTGGGCCGGCCGGCGCACGCGGCCACGCACCCGTCCGACGCGCTCGCCCAGCGACTCCAGCAGACCATGGCCGGGCTGAACTTCGGCGACCTCATCGACACCACCCCGCCCGGATCGGCCCAGGCCCGCGCCCTCGCCGCCCAGCCGGAGACCGAGTCGGGCCTCCCGGACCACGCTCCCGCGCTCAAGGCCGCCGCCGGCACGACGATCCACCAGCAGCCGCAGGTCGACGTCACCGTCATCGAGCTGGACAAGAAGGGACGGCCGGTCTCCTCGGGCACCGTCCTGATGAGCCCGCAGTACAAGAACGGCGTCGTCGTTCCGGTGGACAGGAACCTCCGCACCACCGCCGTGCGGTACCGCCTGTGGGACGACAACGAGTGGGACGCCAACGGCGGCCAGGGCACGATCGACACCGTGCCGGGCCGCGAGAACGCGCCCATCGACTTCATGGAGCCCTACCCGGCGTCGATCATCAAGCTGACGGTCGGCTTCGGGATCCTGCAGCTGGTGGACAAGGGCGTCATCAAGCTGAGCGACACCTACGCCTACACGCCGACGAAGCCCTCCGACCGCTGCGAGGGCGCGACCACCCGGACCATCGGCGAGTACTTCGACCGGATGATCACCATCTCCGACAACGGCGCGACGTGCTCGCTGATCAAGGTGATGCACGAGCACGGCGGGGTCGACTGGCTCAACCAGCGGTTCCAGGACCTCGGCCTGGACATGCTCCAGCTCAAGGGCACGGACCCGGCCAACGGCGACTGGTCCCCGCAGGTCACCATGTCGTCGCTGGACACCGCCAAGCTGCTGATGCTCATCAACGGGGTTCCCGGCAAGGCGTGGACCGCTCCGAACGGCAAGCCGGTCACCAGCGACGTCCTCAGCAGGTCCTCCCGCGAGTACTTCCTGAAGGAACTCGGCGACCAGGGCTGGAACAACGTCCTGTCGACGACCAACTACTGCGGCTACAGCTACCCGACCCAGGGCATGCCGCAGCGGATCTCGCAGCGGTGGATCGGCCCCGACGGGACCGTGACGGTCAACCAGGACCCGACCGACGGGAAGTACCTCTACCCGGTGCAGCCCTGCCAGGACGCCGCGGAGGTGACGTTCGCCCACAAGACGGGGCTGACGGCGGTCGCGGCCGGTGACGCGGGCATCGTGCACTCCCTGCCCGGCAAGGCGAAGCGCGACTACATCATCGTCGCGTTCAGCAACCTCGGCTGGCGCTACCAGGACACGAACCGTCCGAACCCGGGCGTCCAGCCCGCCGTGAACCGCACCGAGAAGTTCGCCAAGCTCGGCCGCGCGATGGACGACTACGAGGCGGGGCGGTAACCGTACCTCCACAGAGGTCGAGCCCGGGCGGCACGGGCGAGATCCTCAGGACGAGGAAGGGCCGGACACCCGGCCCCTCCTCGTCGCACGGGGACGCGTGGCACGGACGCCACGGAGGGGGAGCCGATGGATGAGGTCCGGCTGGTTCCGGTGGTCGAGGCGTACACGGGCGTGCTCGACGACGTCGATCTCGGTCCGATCAATGAGGCGCGGTGGGACGCGTACTGCCGGGAGCGGATCGTCGCGGCCGGTCTGCCCGCGCCGGTGGCGGCGCATCCCTGGCTGGTGCCCGCCGCCGGCCTGCGGGGAGCCGGCCTGGCCCGGCTCGTCCGCGCGGCCTCGTTCACGGACGGGCCGGACGACGACGTGCTGCTCGACCGGCTCCGCGACCCGGCGACGCGGCAGGACACGCTGGAGGAGGTTCCGGTGCTGTCGGGAGGCTACGTGCTGGAGACCCGCGAAGGCCGGTGTCTCGCGCTCCCCGGCTGCTGCGGAGACCTCGGGAACCTCGACGAGTGGCGGACGGCCGTCCGGCACGACGCCGCGGCGCCCGCAACGCTGTGGATCGGTCATCCGTGGCTGCTGGTCGGCGGCGACGGGCCCGTGCTGACGCTGAGCGGACCCACCGAGGACGGCGCGGCCCCCGCGCCGGTGGTCGCTCAGGTCTCGCGGGACGCGCTCGCCGCGGCGGTCGTCACGGCGGAACGGGACGTCGCGGGCTTCGCCGAACGGCTCCGCGCCGTCTGCGCGGACCTCGTGGGCACGGACGTGGCCCCGCTCATGGCAGGCGCGCTCCTCGGGTGAGCGCAGTGCGACGAGGAGCGTCTTCTGGAACGAGCGAGCCCCGGGTCACTCGGTACGGCGTGACCCGGGGCTCGTGAGGCGCGATCGACGGTCAGTTGCGCCAGACGCGGCGGCGACGGCTGGTGAGGGGCTCGGTCGAGGCCCAGATCCGGCGCCAGTCGGCGGTCTCGGCGGCCTTCTCGCCGTCCTCGCGGACCGCGCCGGGACGGGTCGGCTGGGAGCCGCCCGGGACCTCGAGGCGGTCGTCGGCCGCGTGGCGCAGCGCGTCGTACCAGCCCAGGTCCTCCTCGGCCGCGAGCGCGGCGACCGCCTTGGCCATCCGCGCGCGGAACGCCCGGACGTCCTCACCCTCCTCGGGAACGAGGGGACGGCCGTACCGGACGGTGACGCGCGGCTTGCCCGGCTGCGGCCAGTTGCGCCCGCGCGGCATCGCGGCGTACGAGCCCCGGATCGCGATCGGCACGCACGGGATGCGCTTGGAGACGCACAGCACCGCCGCGCCGAGCTTGAAGGGGTTCATCCAGCCGTCCTCCGACCGGGTGCCCTCCGGGTACAGCAGCAGGCTCCAGCCGTCGTCGACCAGGTCGAGGGCCAGGCTGCGCAGCCGCTTCGAACCGTACCGCTCCACGGGGAAGGCGTTGAAGAACACCGCCGTCAGCGTCGCGCGCCAGCGTACGTCGAAGAAGTAGTCCGACGCGGCGCCGACGGCGACGCGGTTGGCGAACCGCTCCGGCAGCGAGCCGAGGATCAGCGGGGTGTCCAGGTGGCTGGAGTGGTTCGCCACGAACACCACCGGACCGCGCACGCCGTCGAGGTACTCCGTGCCCTCGATGACCGGGGTGATCTGCCGCCACGCGACGGGCTTCAGCAGTCCCTTGCGCAGCACGGACCGCGCCGCGACCGCGAACGGCGTGCGCGCCCACGCGGTCGGGAAGACCTTCTCCTCCGGCTCGACGACGTGCGGCTCAGCCGAGCGGGGCACCGTGGAGCGCCCGCGCCAGTCCCGCCCGTGCCGCAGCAGGCGGAGCTCCCCGCGAATGCTCGTCCGCTTCCGGCTCATCGCACGTCCGCCAAAGCCAGCGGCGGGGCGTGGAGGTAGGAGATCGACGGGCTGCCGCCGACGGTGTCCTTGGCCATCTCCAGCGCGTCGGCGAGGGTCGTCGCCGAACGGAAGCCCATCCGCGCGGTGGTCTTGCGGTTGCCCCCGACGAAGATGACGTCGCCGAGGTGCTCCAGCGCGTGCGCCCCCCAGTACCACATGTAGAACGGGTGGACGCCGTGGTAGGCGTAGCTGTTGCGGTACAGCTGGATGTACCACGGGTCCGTGGCGAACTGCTCCTCGTACTTCGTCTCCAGGAGCACCGGGTCGGTGCTCTCGGTGAGGATCTCCTCGAAGAAGTCGATGTAGCTCGGGTGGTGCACCGGGTGGAACTCGTTCGGCACCGGGTGGTAGAAGATCGCCACGCCGCCCTGCCGGACGATCGGCTTGTTCATGTACAGGTTGAAGAAGTAGCCGAGCCCGAGCGACATCACCAGGATCGGGTTCATCACCGAGTTGACGTTGTACGGGCAGATGTACGGCAGCCCGTAGATCGCGATGTCGGACTGGCCGTTCACCTCGGTGCGCTGCTGCCGGTGGACGTTCTGCAGCGTCAGCGGGTGCACCTCGGACTGCAGGCCGGCGTGCACGCCGGTCACGCCGTACGGCGCGGCGGTGTTCTGCCAGATGCGCCGCCGCGTCTTCTTCGGCATCAGCTCGTTGGCCCGCTTGACCCCGAGGTAGGTCGCCTGGTCGCGGACGTTCCACTCCCACTCGCGCTTGTTGAGGAAGCCCATCGAGGAGGGGAAGGTGTCGTTGTTGAGCGTCGTCTCGATCGTGAAGACCTTGACGTGCTCATCGATCAGGCCCTTCATCCGCTCGTACGAGTGGTGCATCGCGGAGTTCGGCGGGTCGTTGAAGGAGTTGGAGTGCCGCAGCGTGTGCACGTTGTGGTGGTGCCGCAGGCTGCGGTAGCTCGCCAGGCCGACCGACACGGACTTCGCGCCGCCGCTCATCGCGGTCAGCGTGATGTTCACGTAGACGATCAGGTCGCTCTCGGCGGCGCGCCGGTTGATCTCGACGTCCTCCCCGTGGCGCGTCTTGCCCATGTGGAGGAGGTTGTCGCGGTCCTCGGCGTCGTGGTTCTTCAGGTGCTCGGGGAAGAACGCGCGGAACACCCGGTCGCCGACGGTGCGCCGCAACTCCGCCGGGGTCATCCGGCGGTGGAGGGCGTTGGCCGCGATCAGCTCGACGTCGTCGACGCCCTTGGCCGCCGCCATCTCCAGCACCTGCTCGATGATGCGCTGGCGCACGTCCGGGGTCTGCATCTGCGGCAGCGGCAGCGACAGGTCGTCGAAGACGATCGTGAGCCGCATACCGGGGCGCAGCAGCTCCGGGAGCGGCTCGGTGCCGTGCGGGTGCAGCAGCGCGTTGCGGATCGCGGCGTCGACGTCGCGGATGCCGGGCAGGGAGTCCGGCGGATAGATGACCTTGGACCCGAGCGGCAGCCGCTCCAGCCGGAAGCCCTCGCCCTGGTGCACGACGAGCGGCGGCGTCCGCTCATCCACATCGAGTACGAAGCCTGGTCTGCTCACTCGTAGTTCCTTTCCAAACCAACCTGCACCCGGCCTACCTCCCGGTCCTTTTCCAACAACCCTGTTACGCCGCTCAGCGCGCCAGGTCGAAGGCGACTTTGACGGTTCCCAGCCGTCCGGAGTCGGCCGCGTGGTTCAGTGCCTCCCGCCAGCGGGCGAGAGGGTAGGTCGTGCCGACGTAGCCGTCCAGCGGCGCCGAGCCGGCGAGCCGCAGCGCGTCGGCGAAGTCGGCCCCGTCGGCGCCGGAGCAGTACGCCCCGACCAGCTCCAGCTCCCGGAACCACAGCGGCGTCAGGTCGACGCCGCCGGACGGCATGCCGGACATCACGACGGTACCCCCCGCGCGCGCCAGCCGCAGGGAGGTGTCCAGACCGCTCGCGCCGCCGGTGCACTCGAAGACGGTGTCGACGCCGCCGAGCAGGAAGTCCGCGCCCATCTCCGGCGTGTGCATCCGCGCGGTGGTGACGCGCCGCAGCGCGCGCACGGCCTTGCGGGGCTCGATGACGGCGGTGGCGCCGAGCGCCTTGGCCTTCTCCTTCTGGTGGCCGTGCTTGGCGATGACGTACACCGCGCCGACCTGCGTCAGCTCCCGCAGCGCGAGCAGCGTCAGCAGCCCGACCGTGCCCGCGCCGACGACCACGGCCGTGGAGTTCGGCTCGATCGGCACGCGGCGTACGGAGTGCACGGCGCAGGCGAGGGGCTCGGCGAGCACCGCCCGCTCGTCGGGCAGCGCGTCGGGCACGACGTGCAGCTGGCTGGCGTGCGCGACCATCTGGCGGCTCCAGCCGCCGCCGGTGTCGGCGCACGTGCCGGTCTGGATGCCCGCCGAGATGCGGCCGGCGGTGACGTGGTCGCAGCGGCTCTGCTGGCCCGAGGCGCACCAGCGGCAGGGCTCCATGCCCCGCACGGCGCACGACAGGACCGGGTCGATGACGACGCGGCTGCCCTTCGGGACGCCGGGCAGCTCGTCCATGGTCCGGCCGACGACCTCGTGTCCCGGCACGAACGGCATGGACGTCATCGGAGAGAGGTACGGCGAGGAGTGCCCGGTGAGCAGGCTCAGGTCCGAACCGCAGATGCCGGACAGGACCGGCGTGACGCGCGTCCAGCCGTCGCCGGGCAGCTCGGGCGCCTGCCGGTTGACCAGGCGCAGCGGCGCGACGTTCCCGGCGACCATGCCGCTGAGCCTGCTGCCCATCCGGGTGGAGGTCAGGCCGCGGGCGGCGACGAACCGGCCCGGCGAGCGGTGGTATTCGAGCGCGAGGATCATCGGGCGGACCTCGCTCCCACGGTGTCGATCAGCACGTCGCCCCGTCCACGGGTATGGGCGCCCCACTCATGGATGCGCCAGTGCTTGCGCTTGGCATGGCGGTACAGCGAGGGGTCCGGGTTGACCGCGTTCGCGTTGCCCACGGCCTCCAGCAGCGGCCGGTCGGAGTAGCTGTCCGCGTAGGCGTACGACTGCGACAGGTCCAGGCCGGTGTCGGCGGCGTGGCGGCGCAGCCACGCGGCCCGCGCCTCGTCCACCAGCGGCGGCGCGTCGAGGTAGCCGGTCAGCCTGCCGTCGCGCTCGTGCATGCGGCTGGCGACCACCTCGTCGAACAGCGTCGCCAGCGGCTCGACGAACACGTCGATCGTGCCGGTGATGAGGATCGTCTTGTGTCCGGCCGCGCGGTGCGCCCGGATCCTGCGGACGGCCTCCGGCATGACCCGCTGCAGCACCGCCTCGCCGAGCACGTCCTTGACCAGCGCGTGCAACTCGGCGACATCGGCGCCCTGGTAGCGCCGCAGGAACGCCCGGACGAAGTCGCCACGGTCGCGCCGCTCGGCCCGCAGGTAGCGGGGGAGCGAGCGGGCCAGGTCGGCGAGCTCGCCGCTCCACTGCGAGCGCGGCATCGACGACAGCCGCGCCCACAGGTACGACTCGATGAGGTTCGAGGCGATGATCGTGCCCTCGAGGTCGAACACCGCGGCCACGTCGGTGCGCTCGGGCAGCACCGGGTCGGCGCTCTTGCGGCCGCCGCCGCGGCCCTTGGAGAAGCCGCGCATCAGCTCGGTGACGCTGGGGGAGTGCACCTCCTGCAGGTAGTGCTCCCAGTCGATGACCGACGGGTCGAAGCCGTGCTCGTCGACCCGGTCGGCCGGCACCGTACGGTGCAGCGCGTGCGTGCGGCTGTCGTCGTAGATGACCTCGGCCTTGGTGTACGCCTGGTACAGGTCGGAGTAGCGGCGCAGGAAGTCGAGGTTCGTCTGCTGCCGGTGCACCGCGGTCATCCACTCGCGGGTCTTGGCCGACGCCGGCAGCCGCAGCAGCGCGCGCTCGGCCGCGGACGTCGCCCGCTCGCTGCTGCTCAGCATCATCTCGACCTGACGGCTGCCCGGGAACCGCCACTGCGGGACGCGGATGTGGCCGCGCTCGCCGGCCGGCATCGGGTGCCGCCGGAAGTAGTCGCGGACGTTCTCGTACAGGCCGCGGAAGGACAGCGGGTTGCGCGAGCCGGAGCCGACGTGGAAGTAGCCGGGCGTGCCGCGCTCGGGCGGCGTGGCCGCGACCGCGATCGTGGCGTTGACGACCAGGTCGACCGGGATGATGTCGACGACGCTGTCGGGCAGGCCGGGGAACTCCGGCAGGATGCCGCGCCCGTACGCGATGATCAGCGGGTCGGCCATCTTGTAGCCGTCGATCCAGCCGGGGTACGGGTGGCGCAGCGAGCTCTCGACGATCGCCGGGCGGACGATGGACAGCCGCCGCTCGCCCCACAGCTCCTCGGCGGCGCGCTCGCCCAGGGCCTTGGTGAAGGTGTAGACGTCCGGCCAGCCGAGGCTCTGCGCCCGCGCCCGGCCGTAGTCGACGAGACGGTCGGTGACCCACGCCTGCCGGGCCTCCTCGGCGGCCGCGACCACCGACTGCGGACCGGCCTTGCGGTGCTCGCCCTGCGCCCGCGCCATCGACTTGCGCAGGACCTCCGGGCGCCGCGAGTCGCGTTCGACGTCGGCGTGGGCGGCCAGAGCCTCGGCCAGCTCGGTGCGCCAGTCGACGCCGTGGTCCAGCCGGGCCTCCGGCACGACGCCCTTGCGGACGCCCGCGACGTACGCGGTGGACACGTGGACCACGTGCGGGTCGGCGCCGGCCTTGTGCAGCGCCTCGTACAGCGTGACGACACCGGAGACGTTCGTGCGGAACGCCTCGTCGATCGGCGGGTCGAAGGACACCGTGGACGCGCCGTGGATGACCACGTCGATGTCGGAGGGGAGGGTCACCTCGCCGAGGTCGCCCTCGATGACGTTGACCCGCTCGGCCGCGATGCGGCGCAGCTCGTCCTCGCCGATCCGCTCCCGCATCGTGCGGAAGACGGGCTTGCGCAGCAGGCCGTCGAACCGGCGCTGCGCGGACGTGCCGCCGCGCGGCCGGATCAGCACCGAGACGCGAACGCCCGGGTGCGCCGACAGCAGCTTCTCCAGGGTCGCCTGCCCGAGGAAGCCGGTGGCGCCCGTCAGCAGGACGTGGGAGTCACCCAGGGACGGGAACTCGTGAGGTCGGTCTGGCGTCATCCGCTGTTCTTCTCCGATCATGGGCATGAGCCGTCCCGGCCGCGATCTGACAGGGAAACCCTAACGGTTAATGGACACTCCACGAACGGCCGGACGCGTCACCCGTCGTTCATGTCTCGCACATCGAACCGCCGGGTGGCCCGCGGGCCCGTGTGCGGTCAGCGTTCGGACGCGGCGAGCCGGTCGTTCATCGAACCGGACCGGAACACCTCGACGCGGATCGGCGCGGCGGTGAACCCGGCCTCGCGGATCGCGGCGTGCACGGCCTCGTCGTCGCGGGCGCGGTCGACCAGGTCGGGGTCGACCTCCAGCCGCACGGCGTCGCCCAGGTCGCGGACCCGCAGGTCCCGGACCGCCCCGCCGAACAGCCCGCGCACGGCCGTCTCCGCGCGCTCGATCCGCTTGAGCCGGGCGGAGGTCACCTCGATGCCGTACGCGACGCGGCTCGCCATGCACGCCGCGGCGGGCTTGTCCCACATCGGCAGGTCCCAGTGCCGGGCGATGGCGCGCACCGCGTCCTTGTCCAGACCCAGGTCGGCCAGGGGCGTACGGGCGCCGCGCTCGGCGGCGGCGCGGATGCCGGGCCGGAACCCGGCGACGACGTCGGAGGCGTTCGTGCCGGTCGTGATGGTGGAATAGCCCAGGTGGTCCGCGAGCGCGTTGGCGGTGTCGAGCAGGACGCTCTTGCAGAAGTAGCAGCGCTGCGGCCCGTTCTCCCGGTAGCCGGGCACCTCCAGCTCGGACGTGGCGGGCGTGTGATGCGTCACGCCCAGGTCCGCGCAGAACCGCCGCGCCGCGTCGAGTTCGGCGGCCGGCAGCGACGCCGACACGGCCGTCACCGCGGCGACCTGCTCGGGCCCGAGCGCGCGCGCCGCCGCGGCGAGCACGACACTGGAGTCCACGCCGCCGGAGAACGCCACCAGCGTTCTGCCGTAGCCTGCCATCTCGGTCAGCAGTGAGTCGGAGAGGACCACGACGTCCACCATGCAACCCCGATCCGTTGAGGAACATCGATGACGGTATCTCAGCCGGACGGCGTCGCCGATCTCGGCTTCGCGCGGCTCGACGTGGACCGCGCCGCCCGGACCGGTGACCCGGAGGTGGTGTTCGGCCAGGGCAAGACGCCCGAGCAGATCGTCGCCGCGCTGCGCACCCTGCACGAGGCGCACCCGGACCGCGCCGTGCTCGCGACGCGGCTGTCGGACGAGGCGATCGCGATGTGCGCGGAGCGACTGCCGGACGCCGAGGTCGACCCGGTCGGCCGTACGGCGGTGCTGGGCACGGCCGAGACGCACGGGACGGTCGCGGTCGTCGCCGCCGGCACGTCCGACCTGCCGGTCGTGCGCGAGTGCGCGACCACCGTGCGGGTGTTCGGCGCCGAGCCGGACGAGATCGTGGACGTCGGCGTGGCGGGCCTGCACCGGCTGCTCGCCCAGCGCGACCGGATCGCCGAGGCCGACGTCGTCGTCGCGGTCGCGGGCATGGAGGCGGCCCTGCCGTCGGTGCTCGGCGGGCTCGTCGGCGCGCCCCTGATCGCGGTGCCGACGAGCGTCGGCTACGGCTGGCACATGGAGGGCGTCACGGCCTGGCTGGCCACGGTCAACAGCTGCGCCCCCGGCATCGTGTCGGTCAACGTCGACAACGGCTTCGGCGCCGGCGTCGCCGCCGCCCGCATCGCCCGCCGCACCGCGCGGACGCGCCCGTGAGTCCTTCCGAGGATCCCGTGGGCCCTTTCACGGAGTCAGTGAGCCCTCTTTCCGAGGAGACGCGTCCGGCGCGGACGTTGTGGGTGGACGCGGGCAACGGCGCGGCCGGGGACATGCTGCTCGCCGCCCTGCTGGACGCCGGCGCCGACCCGGAGGTCGTCCGCTCCGGGCTGCGGGGGCTGGCCGTCGAGCCCATCGACGTCGAGGTGACCCAGGTGCGCCGGCACGGGCTGCGCGCCCTGCACGCCGACGTACGGGCGCCGCGCAGCGACGTCTCGCGCGACCTCGCCGCCGTCACCGCGATCCTCACCGCCGCCCCGCTCCCGGACGAGGCGAGGGCGTTCGCGCTCGCGGTGTTCGAGCGGCTCGCCCGCGCGGAGGCGCGCGTGCACGGCGTGGCCGTCTCGGAGATCCACTTCCACGAGGTCGGGGCCCTGGACGCGATCGCCGACGTCACCGGCTGCGCCCTCGCCCTGCACGACCTCGGCCTGCTCGGGTCCGCCGTGCGCGTCGTGTCGCCGGTCGCGGCCGGCTCCGGCGTCGTGCGGGCCGCGCACGGCCCGCTGCCCGTCCCGGTGCCCGCGGTACTGGAACTGCTCACCGAGGCAGGCGTCCCGCTGCGCTCGCACCCCGCCGCGATGGAGCTGTGCACGCCGACCGGCGCCGCGCTGCTCGCCACGCTGGCCACCGGCTGGGGCCCCGCGCCGGACTGCGTGCCGCGCGCCACCGGTACCGGCGCCGGCAGCGCCGACCCCGAGGGCCACCCGAACGTCCTGCGCGTGCTGATCGGGGAGGCCGCCGGAGCCTCCGGGTGGTCGTCCGCGGAGATGCGGCGCGTCGACACGACCGTGGACGACCTGGACCCCCGGCTGTGGCCCGACGTTCTGGAGGCGCTCCGTTCCGCCGGGGCCGCCGACGCCTGGTGCGTCCCCGCGCTCATGCGCAAGGGCCGGCCCGGTCAGGTGCTGAGCGTCCTGGCGCCGCCGGACCGGCTCGACGCCGTGTGCCGCGTCGTCTTCGAGCAGACGACCACCCTCGGCGTCCGGGTGTCGGCGGTGGAGCGGCGCTCGCTGCGCCGCGACCAGGTCACGGTGACCGTGGCCGGGGGAGCGACGGTCGCGGTGAAGCGCGGCCTGCTCGGCGGCCGGGTCGTGACCGCGCAGGCGGAGTACGACGACGCCCGCGCCGCCGCCGAGCGCACCGGCCGTCCCGTGCGCGAGGTGCTCACCGAGGCGCTGACCGCCGCCCGCGCCCTCTCCTGAGCGGCTCCTGAAAGGCCCGGGCGGTGAGTCCGGGTTTCCAGTGCATTATCACGGTGATGCCTTAGCGGGTGATTTGAATCTCACGAGGGTTGATATGCGGCTAGGTAAGGCTAGCCTTAGCAGCATCAGGCTTCTGGAGGATCGATGACACTGCGGGGCTGCGCGGTCGGGTCGCGTCTCGAGGTCTGCCGGGTCACCGGCGGCCGGCGGCACCGGCGGCGTCTCATCGAGCTGGGTTTCGTGCGGGGCGCCGTCCTGTCGGTCATCGGCAGGGGAACGATGGGCGGGCTCGTCCTCGCGCTCGGCGACTCGCGGATCGCGGTCGACTCGTTCACCGCCGAGACCCTGCTCGTCAAGCCCGCTCATGTCTGAGCGCCCGCTGACCCGGCTCGTCCTGGAGAAGCCCTGCTGCGACGCCGACATGCCGGGCGTCGACGAGGGGCACGCGCGCGTGGCGCTCGTCGGCAACCCCAACGTCGGCAAGTCGACGCTGTTCAACATCCTCACCGGAGCGCGTCAGCGGGTCGGCAACTGGCCCGGCAAGACCGTCAGCGTCGCGCGCGGCACCTGGCGGACGCCCGACGGCGAGATGACGCTCATCGACCTGCCCGGCACCTACAGCCTGCTGCCCGACTCGCCGGACGAGGCGCTGACCCGCGACCTGCTCGTCGACCGGGGCATGGACGACCGCCCCGACGTCGTCGTCCTCACCCTCGACTGCTCCAACCTCGCCCGGAACCTCTACCTGCTCGCCCAGGTCATGGAGACCGGCGTCCCGATCGTCGTGGCCCTCACGATGGTCGACATCGCCGAGGGCCGCGGCATCCGGGTCGACGCCGACCGGTTCGCCGAGCTCATCGGCGCACCGGTCGTCCCCGTCGTGCCGCGCCAGAACCGCGGGCTGGACGCGCTGCGCGCGGCCGTCGCGGGCGCGCTCGCCGCGCGCCGCCCGCCGGGCGAGCCGGACCTCGGCGAGGACGTCGAGACGGTCCTGGCGGACGTCGCCGCCCTCCTGCCCGCCGACGCGCTGCTGCGGTACCCGGAGCGCTGGCTGGCCACCGCCCTGCTCACCGGCGAGACGGTCCCGGGCGTGCCGGAAGAGGTCGGCGCGCGGGCGCGGGCCCTCGGGGCGGGACTGCTCGCCGAGGACGGGACGGACGACCTCGACGGGCTCGATGACCTCGACGACCTTGAGATCATCGTGGCCGAGCAGCGGTACGCCTGGGCGCACCGGCTGATCGCCGAGACGGTCCGCCGGAAGAGCGACGTACGCGCCACCGTGTCGGACCGGGTGGACCGGCTGCTGACCTCCCGCTGGGTCGGCCTGCCGATCTTCTTCCTGGTCATGTGGGGCGTGTTCATCCTCACGACGAAGATCGCGGCCCCGCTCCAGACCGGCCTGCAGGACCTCATCGACGGCCCGGTCACCACCGGGGCGGCGCACGCCCTGCGCGGGATGTCGGCTCCGGGCTGGCTGTCCGGCCTGGTGCTCAACGGCATCATCGGCGGCGTCGGCCAGCTCCTCAGCTTCGTGCCCCTTATGGCGATCATGTTCGTGTTGCTGTCGGTGCTGGAGGACTCCGGCTACATGGCGCGCGCGGCGTTCGTCGTCGACCGGCTGATGCGCCTGATCGGCCTGCCGGGCCGGGCGTTCCTGCCGCTGGTCGTCGGGTTCGGCTGCAACGTGCCCGCCCTGGCCGGCACGCGCATCCTCGCGGACCGGCGGCACCGGCTCCTGACCGGCCTGCTGATCCCCTTCGTGAGCTGCAGCGCACGCCTCACCGTGTACGTCCTGGTGGCGGGCGTCTTCTTCGGCAGTAACGCGGGCACCGTGGTGTTCGCGATGTACGTCCTGTCCATCGTCCTGGTCGTCGGCATGGGCCTGCTGCTGCGGGGCACGCTGTTCCGCGGGATGAGCTACGAACCACTGGTCCTGGACCTGCCGCCGTACCGCCTGCCGACCCTGCGGGTCATCGGCACGCAGACCTGGCAGAAGCTCTGGGCGTTCCTGCGGACCGCGAGCGGCCTCATCGTCGCGACGGTCACGGTGGTGTGGCTCTTCGCCTCCATCCCGGCGGGCGGCGGCCACGGCGGGTTCGGCCGGACCCCCATCGAGCACAGTCTGTTCGGGAGCACCGCGCGGGCGGCCGCCCCGGCGTTCGCCCCCGCGGGCTTCGGCGACTGGCATCCGTCCGCGGCGCTGATCACCGGCTTCGTGGCGAAGGAGGCCGTGGTGTCCACGGTCGCCCAGACGTACAGCATGAGCGAGCCGTCCGACAACCACCGGGCCGGGAGCCTCGGCCCGGCCCTGCGGCAGACGTTCGAGCGGACCTCCCACGGCCATCCGATCCCGGCCGTGCTGGCGTTCATGGTCTTCCTGCTCGCGTACACCCCGTGCATGACGACCGTCGCGGCCCAGCGCGCCGAGCTCGGCGGCAGGATGACCCTGTTCGGCATCGGCATGCAACTGGTGGTCGCCTGGCTCCTCGCGGTCGCCGTCTTCCAGATCGGAGCGCTGTTCCTGTGAGTGAGCGAAGCGAGCGAACCATGGGCACGGCGTCTCCGGTCCCTCCCCCGACGAAGGAGGGCGCATGACCGCGTTGCGCCAGATTCTGAAGGAGATCACCAACTCGCGCGGCGCGAGCCTCGACGAGATCGCCCGCCGGGTCGGCGTCAGCCGCGAAGAGGCCGAGTCGATGGTCGACTACTGGGTCCGCAAGGGCCGGCTGTCGGCGGAGGACATGGCGGCCGCCTGCCCGAGCGGGGGCTGCGGCGGCTGCCCTCAGGGCGACCACGGCAAGCCGGGCTGCGGCACGCGGCGCGACGGCCCGGTCCTGCTCGCCATCAGCGTCCGCCGTCCCTGACCCCCGCGCCCCGGCCGGTCCAGCGCAGGAAGCCCCAGGCGAGGGCCGCGACCACGGCCGCCAGGCCGTACGTCACGGACGGGCCCGCGCCGAGGGTCGCGCCGCCGAGGGCGGTGCCCGCGCCGATCCCGACGTAGATCGACGAGGCGTTGAGCGAGACGGCGAGCGGTGCCTCCTGCGGCGCCGCGGCGATGAGGCGGTGCTGCTGCGGGGGCGTCTGCGTCCAGGTGCTCGCGCCCCACAGCAGCACGAGGGCGCCGGCGGCCGGCGCGGACCCGGCGCCCGTCGCCGCGACGATCCCGAGCGCCGCCAGGGACGCGGTCAGGACGAGGTAGCCGCCGCTCAGCACGCGCATCGGCCCCCACCGGTCCGTGGCGTAGCCGGCGACGAGGTTCCCGGCCACGGCCCCCGCGCCGTACAGGAAGAGCATCAGCACCATCGAGCCCTCCGGCACGCCGACGCCCTTCAGCGCCGGGACGCTGTAGGCGTACACGGTGTAGCTCGCCCCCATGCCGAGGACGGTCAGCGGCAGCACCGACGCCACGGCGGGCCGCCGCAGCAGCGCCAGGCGCGTCCGCAGCGGCACGCGCGGGCCGCCGGGCAGCGACGGCATGATCAAGGAGACCCCGGCGGCGGCGACCAGCGAGAGCGCCGCCACCAGGCCGAGCGCCGTACGCCAGCCGAACCAGTGCCCGGCCAGGTCGCCCAGCGGCACCCCGATCGCGGTCGCCACGGTCAGCCCGCCCACGACCACGGCCAGCGCGCGCGCCCGCACCTCCGCGCGGACCAGGGCCGCGCTCACCGCGCCGGCCCCCGGCGTGTAGACGGCGGCACCCGCCGCGGCCAGCACCCGGCTCGCGATCAGCAAGGGGAGGTCCGGCGCGAGCGCCGAGGCGAGGTTGGCGAGGCCGAGCACGACGAGCGCGCCGACCAGCAGCGTACGGCGCGGCAGCCGCGCCGTCGCGGTCGCCAGGACGGGCGCGAGGACGGCGTACGCGACGGCGAAGACCGTCACGGACTGGCCCGCCGCCCCGGCGGAGACGTGCAGCGTACGGGCCATGGAGGGCAGGAAGCCCGCCACGACGAACGCGTCCGTTCCGACGGCGAACGTCCCCAGGGCCAGGACCAGCGTCGAGGTCAGGCCGCCCGCCCGCCCCCGCTCGCCGGCACGATCAATCAGGACATCGGACATCCAGATTCTCCTCACACGTCGTTCCGTGCTCGTTCGCCCATGTTCCGGTCAGCCGTTCACGCGCTCGTGCCAGCGCCGGGCGCGCGCGGGGGCGGAGGGCGGCGCCTCGGCCATCAGGTCGGCGAGCGTCTGGGCGGCCAGTTCGCGCCGCCACGCCAGCTCAGCGCGCCGCATCGCGACGGAGACGCCGCACGCGTGCCGGAACTCGCTCGCGGGCGCCTCCGCGCCCGCGCCCCGCTGCCGGATCTCGGAGCAGCGGAACGCTTCCTCCGGCCCCTCGATCGCGGCGACGACGTCCATGAGCGTGATCTTCTCCGGCGGGCGGGCCAGGCGGAACCCACCACGCGCCCCGGCGGCCGAGGTCAGCACCCCGGCCCGTACGAGCGCCTGAAGGCGCTTGTTCAGGTACGCGGGCGGCAGCTCGAACCACCTCGCGAGCTTCGCCGTCGACAGCGCCTCGTCGTCACCGATCCACGCCAGCACCAGACAGCAGTGCAGGCCCCACTCGACCCCTTCGCCCATTCGCACGATCCTGGATACTACATGTCCAGGAAGCAGGATCGTGAGCAGTGCGGGCGCCGGGGGTGCAGGTCCTGAACTGAGCTCGCACGGCCCGGCGTAGGCTGTTCGGCATGGCCAGGAAGCCCGTCTCCGACCCGTCTGGCGGGCCGGTCGGGGGCGGAGCGCACAGCGCGCGATTGGACGCCGAGGACCTGGACCGGATCCAGGCAGGCCTACGCCAGGCGGTGCATGCTCAAGAGCGGATGTGCCAGCTGCTGGACGCGGTGCTCGCCATCAGCAGCGCCCTGGATCTGAGAGTGGTCCTGCATACGATCACGGACACCGCCAGGCAGCTGGTCCGGGCCCGGTATGCCGCGGTCGGTGTGCTGGGCCGGGAAGGGGAGTTCGCCGAGCTGATCACCTCGGGATTCGGCACGGATCAGTCCCGGTCGGCGGGGGACGAGATGCCGCACGGCGCAGGCCTGCTCGGTGACCTGGTGCGTGACCCGCGCCCGCTGCGCGTGGACAACGTGGTCACCCATCCTCACGCGGTCGGCTTTCCTGAGGGCCACCCGATCATGACGACCTTGCTCGGGGTGCCGATTCGGGTCCGGGAGACCGTCTACGGCAATCTCTACCTGGCCGACAAGGCGGACGGCCCGTTCACCGGCGAGGACCAGGACATCGTCACCGCGCTGGCCGGCGCTGCCGGCGTGGCCATCGAGAACGCACGTCTGTACGAGCGGCTGCGGCAGGCGACGGAGGAGTTCCAGCGGCGCCTGCTGCCCCCGATGCCGCGCCCGGAGGGCCTGGAACTGCAAGCCCGCTACCAGCCTTCCACCGAGACTCCCAGGATCGGCGGGGACTGGTACGACGTGATCCATTTCCCCGGGAAAGTGTGCTGTCTAGTGGTCGGCGACGTGATGGGTCACGGCCTGGAGTCCGCCACCATCATGAGCCAGATCAGCAACATGCTCCGGGTGATCGCGTTCGAGGAGCGCGAGCCGCCCAGCCACATCCTGCACCGCCTCGACGAAGTCCTGCACGCACTGCACGGAGGCCCCCTGGCGACCGTGCTGGTGGCCCGCCTGGAGCCCGCGGCCGGCGGCGGCAGGCTGATGCGCTGGTCCCCCGCCGGTCACCTGCCGCCCCTGCTGGTCACCGCCGATCAAGAAACCTGCTATCTGCACGCCGATGCGGGCCTGCCGCTCGGCGTCGACCCCACACTGCCCCGGCCCGACAATGAACACTTCATCCCTGCGGACTCCACGGTGCTGCTGTACACCGACGGGCTGGTCGAGCACCCCGCCGAGGCCCTGGAGGACGGTATGCGTCACGTCGCCGAAATGGCGGCCGCTCGCGCCACCGAGCCGCTGCCGCACCTGTGTGACGCGCTGCTCACCCACCGCCGAGGACACTTCCACGACGATGTCGCTCTCCTCGCCGCACGCGTCACACACTGACTGAGTGGCCCTGGGGCGACGACGAGACCACCGAACTCGATCGAGCCTGTGCGCGCGTGATCGCGCCGGACTAGACGCTTTCCAGGACGGTCACCTCGACGCACATGCCGCCGTTCTCGGTACTGCGAGCGGACTTACGCCATTCAGCGCGGCTTAGGTCCATCGTTCCGCCACCACCCTCTTGATGAACTCGACCGACTCCTGCTGTGACATGGTGAAAGTCCGGATGGACTCCCAGGTATGCGACAGAACGGAGATGTCCTCTCGGTTGCTGGTGACCACGCCACGAACGGCCGTTTCCACGTAGGCTACCTCCCCGCCGTCTACGGTCGCGAGGGTGAAACCGCCCCCTCTGTGGGGATTCACCGCAGCGGGAACTACCTGGACGGTTATCAGAGGAGATACGCGGCTCACCAGATATTCCAGCTGTGCGCGCATGACGCCGGCGTCTCCCACCTGGCGGTAGAGGGCCATCTCGTCGATGACACAGCGAAGTGTAGGGGGCTTCTCGCGCGTGAGGATTTCCTGGCGCTCCAGTCGCGCCGCGACCGCCGCCTCATCGCCGTTGAGTAGCGCACGAGCGTACTCCTCCTGCTGAAGGAAACCCGTAACGACCATGGGCTCGAACGAGCGAAAAGCTGTGGCGGCGCGCTCCTCTTCGAGCCAGGGGCGGAACCAGCCGGGCGGAGTCTCCTCCATGAGCAGGTCGTAGAGGTCCATGAGGGCGCCGCCGGGAAGGCCGAGTGCCTTCTCGACCGAGCCGACGGCCTCGCGCCGGGGGCGGAGCTGGCCGGTCTCCAGGTTGCTGAGCCAGCCTTCGGAGTAAGTGACCCGCTGAGCGAGTTGCGCTTGTGTGAGCCCGCCGGCCTGCCGATAGCGGCGGATGGCCGCACCGAGTTTGAGCAATATCGGGCTGGGGGGATTGCCCATTTGTTCCTCCGTGCCGGAGTTCAGTGTCGCTTCGGGAACTCCTCAGGTCTATTTCGTTGTTCGTGATCCGTGTTCGATCGAGTACGAATTGTAGTCGACGCGGCGCATCGTAGGGGGCAATCGAGACGACGGGAGGACGGCTCATGACGTCGCGAGAAATGACCGGGGTGAGGATTCTCGGAGGATTCCGCATGCCGGCGGCGGCTCCGGAGGTCGCCCGAATGCGCCGCTGGGCGTACGGCATGCTCGTACCGGCCTACGAGGCGATCGCCGACGACACGGTGCTCCTCGCCTGTGAATTGGCGACCAACGCGATTCGCCATTCGGGCTCCGGGACCGTGACGGTCACGCTGCTCTCGCTCACCGACGCGATCCGCGTCGAGGTGGCGGACTCCGGGGCCTCCGGTGACGTTCCACGGATCGTCGAGTCGGGCCCGGACGCCACCGGAGGGCGCGGACTGCACATGGTCGCCACCCTCACGGGCGGACGGTGGGGCACCTACGCCGGTGACACCGGGCGGGTCGTCTGGTGCGAGGTCACGCTCCCGCTCGGGCGGAACGCGGGGGAGGGGCCGACCGCATGACACCGGAGGAGGGGCTGCGGCGCTCGCTCGCGGAGTTCCAGGCGACGCTCGACTCGATGAGGCTCGCCGGAGTCTCGCAGGTCGCGGAGGTCCAATCGGCGTCCTGCCGGGCGCCCGTTGAGCCGACCGGGATGGTCGCGCCGGGTGCCGGAGTCCTCACCGGACATGCATGCCGGGAGGGCTCCGGCTTCTCGGGAAACCCTTAGTGGACGGTCACGCCGGCCGTGGCGGAGACCGCCGCCACGTAGATGCTGCTGCCGGCGTAGCGCGCCTGCCAGGTGCCGGACTTGGAGGCGGTGACCTTCTTGGTGAACTTCCCGCCGCTCCCGGTCGTCGTCGAACCGGCGTAGGCGTAGGTCTTCGCGCCCTTCTTCTTGAAGTAGAAGGTGACCTTCTGCCCCTTGTAGCCCACGTACTGGTAGGAGCCGTCCCAGCGCTTGAGGGTGCCGGACAGCGTGAACTTCCTGCCCTTCTTGACCTTCGTCGAGGAGGCCTTGAACTTCGAGAGCGAGATGTTCCGCTTGACCGAGATCTGGACCGTCTTCGAGGCGTCCGGACCGTCGGCCTCGTAGTCGGTCGCGTCGATGTCCACGTTCCAGGCGCCCGGGGCGTCGTAGTTGTAGATGAAGTCCGAACCGCTCCACCACCCGGGGGACGTCTGCTTCAAGACGATGAAGCCGAAGCCGCTGCCCTTGACGGGCTCCAGGGTCGCGGTCACGTGGTCCGTTTCCGTGCTGGTGTGGACCTGGACGGTGACGGTCTTGCGGTTCGTCGTCGACTGGACGACGGTCGACGGCGTCACCTTGACCGACGTGATGACCGCCTCGCGGGCCTGGGCGGTGGTCGAAAGGCCGGTGAGGGCTGCGGCGCATACCGTGACGCCGATGCCCATGGTGAGGCGTTTACGCATAGTTCTCCTTTTGTGCGGGTGATCAGACATGCGTAGGACGCCGGAGGGACTGATGAGGTTGCAGGAGCCCCGCGAGGAAGATCGTTTCGGGGTGCGCGGAGGCTCAGAAGGCGGCGGAGTCGAACTGCTCGAGGAGGGCGTCGGCCAGCGCGCCGCCGGCTGCGGCCGGGACGCCGCCCCCGAGAGCCTGGTCGGCCCAGATGACCTTGCCCCTCGACGTGTACCGCGTCCCCCATCGCTGGGAGAGCTGCGCCACGAGGAACAGGCCCCGCCCGCCCTCGTCGGTGGTCGCGGCGCGCCGCAACCGGGGGGAGGTGCTGCTGCCGTCCCACACCTCACAGGTGAGACAGCGCCCGTAGAGCAGCCGCACCTTGATCGGCGGAGCTCCGTACCGGATCGCATTCGTGACCAGTTCGCTCACGATCAGTTCGGTCGTGAAGGCGATCTGCTCCAGGCCCCACTCCCGCAGCGTCTTCGCGCAGTTCGCCCGCACCGGGGGGACCGCCGCCGCGTCGACCGGGACGTCCCACTCGGCCACGCGCGACCGTGGGAACGACCGGGTGCGCGCCACCAGCAGCGCGATGTCATCGATGGGGTGTTCCGGTGCGACGGCGTCGATCACCGCCTGACACGTCTCCTCCGGGCCGTACCCCTCCGTGCGCTTCAACGCCCGGCGCAGTTCCTCCAGCCCGCCGTCGATGTCGCGGTCCCGGCCCTCGACCAGGCCGTCGGTGTACAGCACCAGTCGCGAGCCCTCCGGCAGGCGCAGCTCGGCGGTCTCGAAGGGGTGGCCGCCGAGTCCGAGCGGAGGTGAGGCCGGCACGTCCGGGAAGGCGACCTTCCCGTCCTCGTACACGACCGCCGGGCCGGGGTGCCCCGCGCGGGCGATCGTGCACGTCCCCGCCACCGGGTCGTACACCGCGTACAGGCACGTCGCACCCGTGACCCCGTCTCCGCCGGGTCCCTTCGGGTCCTCGCCGGGGCTCTCCTCGTTGTCCATCCGCGCGACCAGCTCGTCCAGGTGGCCCAGGACCTCGTCCACCGGGAGGTCCAGCGTCGCGAAGTTGTGCGCCGCGGTGCGCAGCCGCCCCATCGTCACCGCCGCGTGCAGCCCGTGACCGACGACATCGCCCATCGCCAGCGCCACCCGTGCCCCCGGCAGCGGGATCAGGTCGAACCAGTCCCCGCCGACCCCCGCCTCCGCGGGCAGGTACCGCCAGGCCACCTCCAGCGCGTCCTGTTCGGGCTGCCTGCGCGGCAGCAGGCTGCGCTGCAGCGTGACCGCCATGGCGTGCTCCCGGGCGAAGCGCCGGGCGTTGTCGATGGCGACCGCCGCCCGCGCGGTCAGCTCCTCGGCCAGCAACAGATCCTCGTTCTCGAACGCCGGCGTGCCCCGCACCCGGTAGAAGCTCGCCACGCCCAGCGAGACGCCCCGCGCCTGCAACGGCACGGCCACCAGCGAGTGCAATCCCTGCTCCAGCGCCTCGCGGGAGCGCTCCGGGGCCTGCTCCCGCCACCCGCGCGCCTGGTGGAGGTCCGCGTGCAGGACCCCGTACCCCTGCTCCAGCGCTCGTATCTGCGGCGCCGCCGAGGAGAACGAGACCTGCTCGCCCACCGGCCACAGCGGCGAGAGCAGCCGCTCACCGCCGATCGCCACGCGCCGCAGCCCCCGCCACCGCCCCGCGACCGGTTCCTCTCCCCGCAGCACCGCGTCGAGCAGGTCCACCGTGGCCGCGTCGGCGAACCCCGACACGGCCACCTGGGTCAGCTCCCGTGCCTCCCGGGTCACGTCCAGCGTGGTCCCGATCCGTACCCCCGCCTCGTACAGCAGCTTCAGACGCTCCCGGGTCACCTCCGCCCGCCCCGTGACGGCCGCCAGTTCGGTGGTGTCCCGCAGCGTCACCACGCTGCCGCCCTTCGCCGTGCCCGGGAACGGGGACCGCTTGTTCACCGCCAGCAGCCGGCCCTCGGTCAGCTGCACCTCATCGGTGACGGGCTCTCCCGACAGCAGCAGGCGCGTCATCTGCTCCGGCAGCCCCAGCTCGCGGACGTGCCGTCCCTCCGCGTCCTCCGGCAGGCACAGCAGCCGCCGCGCCTCGTCGTTCGCCACCACCAGCCGCCCGTCGGCGTCGGTGATCAGGACCCCCTCCCGTACGGCGTGCAGGACCGCGTCATGGTGCTCGTACATCCGGGTCATCTCCGCCGGGCCCAGGCCGTGCGTCTGCCGCCGCAGCCGCCGGGACACCAGCACCGTTCCGGCGGCGCCCACCGCCAGCGCGGCCGCTCCGCTCCCGAGGGTCAACGGCAGTTGCGGCGTCCAGACCTTCGCCACGCTCTTGACCGTGATCCCGGCGGCGACCACGCCGACCACGGCGCCGCGGTCGTCGGTCACCGGGACCACCGCCCGGACGTCCGTTCCCGTGCCCGCCGGCAGGGGCGGCCCGCCTCCCTGCTGGATGACGGTGCGGCCTTCCAGCGCCGGCCGGATGTCGGTGCTGAACTTTCCGCCGATGTACTCCTTGTAGGGGTACGTGTAGCGGATGCCGTGGGTGTTCAGGACGACGATGTAGTCGACGCCCGCCTTCTTCCGCGCCGCCTCGGCGCGCGGCTGCAGCACCGCCGTCGGATCCGGCGCGCGCAGCGCCTGGACGGTGCCGGGGGCGTTCGCGAACGTCTGGGCGGCGACGAGCGACTCGCGGATGCCCTCCCGCAGGGCCTCGTGCGCCGCCTGGTACACCTCCATCGCCACGGCCACCGCGACCAGCAGGATCACGATCAGGACCTGGAGAAGGAGCACCTGCCCGGCGACACTGCGCAGGCTGAGCAGCGACACGCGGTGGTCGCGCGGACGCCCGTCGGGCGGATGGCGTGATTGCCTCCGGAATCGCCGGAGGAATGCCTCCATGTCCTATTCATAACACCACCCTCCGTGCCGTCCCGGACTCACCCGGTGCCGCGTCACCTCGGTCCCGGGCCGCTGTCTCGGATCCGAGACGGTTCATCGAGAAGGGTTCTTGCGGGGTGCGGGGCGTGGGCGTGAGGGTGCGCACATGGCAAAACAGGAGGTCAGTGGCGGCTCGCGGGTCGCCGGCGGGCAGGCGGAGGGCGGTGCGCTCGGGGTCGAGCGGCGATCCATCGACTTCGTCCCGCCCGAGGAGCGGCACGGGTCGGTGCGGAGCCTGTTCACCGTGTGGTTCGGCGCCAACATGCAGGTGACCACGGCGGTCACCGGAGCGCTGGGAGTGATCCTGGGGCTGCCGTTGCCCTGGGCGATCGTCGCCCTGATCCTCGGCAACCTGCTCGGTGCGATCTTCATGGCGCTGCACTCGGCGCAGGGGCCGAAGCTCGGCATTCCGCAGATGATCCAGAGCCGGGCCCAGTTCGGGTTCTACGGCGCGATCCTGCCGCTGCTGCTCGTCGTGCTGATGTACGTCGGGTTCTTCGCGACCAGCGCGGTGCTCGGCGGGTCGGCACTGGCCGGCTGGTGGGGGATCGGCCGGACGCCGGCCACGATCATCGTGTCGGCGCTCTGCACGATCCTCGCAGCGTACGGGTACCGGCTGATCCACCAGTACGAGCGGTGGATCAGCCTCATCGCCGCCATCGGGTTCCTCTACCTGACGTACCGGCTGCTGGCCGACCACCACGTGGGCCGGGTGTGGCACTCCGGGCACGTCGGGGCGGGTACGTTCCTGCTCGTCATGGCGATCGCGGCGACCTGGCAGATCACGTACGCGCCGTACGTCGCCGACTACTCCCGCTACCTGCCAGAGACCACCTCGGTACGGGCGGCGTTCTGGTGGACCTATGCCGGCAGCGTGATCGGCACGGTCTGGATGATGGCGTTCGGCAGCATCTGCGCCGCCGTGGCGGCCAAGTCGTTCGAGGGCGGGTCGGTGTCCTTCGTGGTCGGCCTGGGCGGCCCGCACTGGGCGTTCTCGCTGATCATCGTCCTGGGCATCATCGCGGTGAACGTGCTGAACCTCTACGGCATGTTCATGTCGGCGACGACGACGCTGACGGCGCTGCGCCCGATGCGGATGAACGGCGGCGTCCGCCTCGGCTTCATCATCGTGGCCGCCCTCGTGGGGACGATCGTCGCGCTCGCCGCCAGCGCCGACTTCCTGCACAACTTCGAGAACTTCATCCTGTTCCTGGCGTACTTCCTGATCCCGTGGACGGCGATCAACCTCGTCGACTTCTACTTCATCCGCAGGGAGCGGTACGACATCGACGCGATCTTCCGTCCGGACGGCGTGTACGGCGGAGTCAACTGGCGGACCATCGGCGCGTACGTCATCGGCGTCCTGGTGGAGGTCCCGTTCGTGAGCTCCACCTTCTACACCGGCCCGTTCGTGAAGCACCTGGGCGGCGCCGACATCTCGTGGATCATCGGCCTGATCGTCGCCTCCGCGCTGTACTACGCCTGGATGCGCCCGGTCGCCGCCCGGACGGCGACGGCCTGACCGGCGAAGAGCACCGGCGCCCGCCGGCCCCTTCGGGCGGCGGGCGCCGGTGCCCGGACTCCAGTGGGCGTACGGCGGGCGGGGTGGCCCCTGATGACACCCCGCCCGCACGATTCGGCGCGGCGGGCCGCGCGGGAGCCGGTCAGGAGACGGCCCGCTCGGCGAACAGGCCCGGCGCCCGGCCGCGGGCGGCGGCCGCCGCGGCGTCGTCCGCCTGCCGGCGGGCCTGCCGCTCGGCCTCGACCTGCCGCACGTAGTACTCGGTCTCGCGCTTCACCGTCTCGTCGTCCCAGCCCAGCACCGGCGCGACGAGCGCGGCGACCTCGGCCGCGGCGGCGGCGCCCTGGTCCCACTCCTCGATCGCGGCGCGGGTACGGCGGCGCAGGACGTCCTCGACGTGCAACGCCCCCTCGTGCGACGCCGCGTACACGGCCTCGGCCTTCAGGTAGTCACGGGCGGCGTCGAGCGGCTCGCCGAGGGAGGGGTCCTGCTCGATCAGTTCCAGGAGCTCGTCGACGCACGAGCCGTACCGCTTCAGCAGGTGCTCGACGCGGGCGACGTGCAGGCCGCTGCGCCGGGCGAGGCGGTGACGCTCGTTCCACAGCACCTCGTACCCGACCGCGCCGATGAGCGGCAGCCGGTGGGTGACGGAGGCGGGGACGGTCATGGGCAGGTCCTCGGCCGCCGCGTCGACGGCGTCCTCGGCCATCACCCGGTAGGTCGTGAACTTGCCGCCGGCGATCACGGTGAGCCCCGGGACCGGCTGGGCGACGGTGTGCTCACGGGACAGTTTGGTCGTGTCGTCGGCCCCGCCGGACAGCAGGGGACGCAGCCCGGCGTACACGCCCTCGATGTCCTCGGGGACGATCGGGGTGCGCAGTACCGCGTTGACGTGCTCGAGGATGTAGTCGACGTCGGCCTGGCTGGCGGCCGGCTCCTCCTTGTCCAGGTCGTACGGTGTGTCGGTGGTGCCGATGATCCAGTGCCGGCCCCACGGGATGACGAACAGCACGCTCTTCTCCGTACGCAGGATCAGGCCGGTGTCGAGCCGGATCCGGTCGCGCGGGACGAGGAGGTGCACCCCCTTGGACGCGGTCACGTGGGGACCGCCGCGCGCGTGCGCGAGCCGGCCGGCGTCGTCGGTCCACACGCCCGTCGCGTTGATGACGTGCCGGGCCCGTACGGTCAGCTCCCGGTCGTTCTCCAGGTCGAGGACCCGCGCCCCGATGACGCGGTCCGCCTCGCGGAGGAAGCCGACGGCGCGGGCCCGCGTCAGCACGGACGCGCCGTACGCGGCGGCCGTACGGGCCAGCGTCAGCGTGAACCGCGCGTCGTCGACCTGCGCGTCGAAGTACTGGATCGCGCCGACGAAGCTGTCGCCGCGCAGCGCCGGGGCGACCTTCAGGGCGGCGCGGTGGCTCAGGTGGCGGTGGCGCGGCATCGACCGGGCGCCGCCCATCGTGTCGTACAGGCCGACGCCGGCGCCGACGTAGAAACGCTCCCACATGCGGTGGGTGAGCGGGTACAGGAACGGCACGGGCCGTACGAGGTGCGGCGCGAGCCGGTTGAGCAGGAGGCCGCGCTCGCGCAACGCCTCCCGTACGAGACCGAAGTCGCGCTGTTCGAGGTAGCGCAGGCCGCCGTGGATGAGCTTGCTGGACCGGCTGGACGTCCCGGCCGCCCAGTCCGCGGCCTCGACCAGCGCGACGGACAGGCCGCGTGACACGGCGTCGAGCGCCGCTCCGGCGCCCACGACTCCGCCGCCCACGATCAGCACGTCGAACTCGCCTGCCGCCAGGTCCCGCACGGCCTGCGCGCGGTAGGCCGGTCCGAGGGATACGGCTTTCACGTTCGGGTTCTCCTCCGAGGTGTGCGCGGGCGGGGTGGTCCCGGTGGGGCCACCCCGCCCGCTGGGGGAAGGGGCGTCTGCGGGGGGAAGGGGCTAGTCGACGTCGACCCAGTCGAGGGTCCGGGACACGGCCTTCTTCCAGGCGGCGTATCCCTTCTCGCGCTGTTCGTCGTCCCAGCGGGGCTCCCAGCGCTCGTCCTCGTTCCAGTTCTGGCGCAGCTCGTCGGTCGAGCTCCAGAAGCCGACGGCCAGGCCGGCGGCGTACGCGGCGCCGAGCGCCGTGGTCTCCGCGACGACCGGCTTGGAGACCGGCACGCCGAGGATGTCGGCCTGCACCTCCATGCAGAGGCGGTTGGCGGTGATGCCGCCGTCCACCCGGAGGACGTCGAGGGCGACGCCGGAGTCCTGCCGCATCGCCTCGACGACGTCGCGGGTCTGGTAGCAGATCGACTCGAGCGTGGCGCGGGCCAGGTGGGCGTTGGTGTTGTAGCGGGACAGGCCGACGATGGCGCCACGCGCGTCGGACCGCCAGTACGGCGCGAACAGGCCGGAGAACGCCGGGACGAAGTAGACGCCGCCGTTGTCCTCGACCTGCCGGGCCAGCGACTCGCTCTCCGAGGCGCCGGAGATGATGCCGAGCTGGTCGCGCAGCCACTGCACGGCCGAGCCGGTCACCGCGATCGACCCTTCGAGGGCGTACACCGCCGGTTCGTTCCCGAACTGGTAGCAGACCGTGGTGAGCAGGCCGTTCTTGGAGCGGACCAGCTCGGTGCCGGTGTTGAGGAGGAGGAAGTTGCCGGTGCCGTAGGTGTTCTTGGCCTCGCCGGCGTCGAAGCAGACCTGGCCGACCGTGGCGGCCTGCTGGTCGCCGAGGATGCCGGACAGCGGGATCTCGCCGCGGACCGGGCCGTTCGCCCGGGTCGTGCCGTAGAAGTCCGGGTTGGAGGAGGGGCGGATCTGCGGCAGCATCTGGCGCGGGATCCCGAAGAACGACAGCAGCTCGTCGTCCCAGTCCAGCGTCTCCAGGTTCATCAGCATGGTGCGGCTGGCGTTGGTCGGGTCGGTGACGTGCACGCCGCCGTCGACGCCGCCGGTGAGGTTCCACACGAGCCAGGTGTCGGTGTTGCCGAAGATGGCGTCGCCGGCCTCGGCGGCCTCGCGGACCCCGTCGACGTTCTCCAGGATCCACTGGATCTTGCCGCCGGAGAAGTACGTCGCGGGCGGCAGCCCGGCCTTCTTCCGGATGATGTCGCCGCGCCCGTCGCGGTCGAGCGCGGAGGCGATGCGGTCGGTCCGCGTGTCCTGCCAGACGATCGCGTTGTAGTAGGGGCGTCCGGTGCGGCGGTTCCACACGACGGTGGTCTCGCGCTGGTTGGTGATGCCGAGGGAGGCGAGGTCGCTCGCCTCGAGGTTCGCCTTGCCCATCGCCGTCTCGATGACGGCGCGGGTGCGCTCCCAGATCTCGGTCGGGTTGTGCTCCACCCACCCGGGGTTCGGCAGGATCTGCTCGTGCTCGAGCTGGTGCTTCGCCACCTCGTTGCCGCCGTGGTCGAAGATCATGAAGCGAGTGCTCGTCGTACCCTGGTCAACCGCTCCGACGAAGTCGGCCATGTCTCGCCTTTCTACTTCTTCTAGGCCGTCCGGCCGGGCCATGGGGGGATGCCCGGCCGGACGGGTCACGCGGATCATCCCGCGCGGGGGGGGAAACCGATCAGGCCTGGTGACGGCGTGTCAGAGCTTTTCGAGTTCGGAGTCGCTGGGGACGCGACCGGGCTCCTGCTCGCCGGCGGGCAGGAACCGCCCGATGAACACCTCGTAGAGGCCCGCGCCGATGATCCCGCCGATGAGCGGGCCGACGATGGGCACCCAGAAGTACAGCCCGCCGTACTGGTCGCGGAAGGCGGTGCCGTACCCGGTGAAGAAGGAGGCGAGACGCGGGCCGAGGTCACGCGCGGGGTTGATCGCGTAGCCCGCGTCGGTGCCCCAGGCCATGCCGATGGCGACGACGATCAGGCCGACGATGAACGGTGCCAGATTGGCGGCGGGGGAGGAGTTGCGCAGGTCGGTGACGGCGAGGATGAGGAACAGCAGGATGGCGGTGCCGATGATCTGGTCGCGGAGCGCACCGCCCGTGTGCACGGGGAACGTACCGTTGCCGGGAAGGGTCGAGAAGACGCCCTGGGACTTGATGGTGTGGCCGGGGTCGAACTTGGCCAGCACCTCGCTGTAGTTCCAGCGCACGATCAGCGCCGCGACGAACGCGCCGACCAGCTGGGCCAGCGAGTACGGCAGGACCTTGCGCCAGGAGAACCCCTTGAAGACCGCCAGCGCGACGGTCACGGCGGGGTTCAGGTGCGCGCCGCTGATGCGGCCCGCGACGTACACGCCGAGCGTGACGCCGAGGCCCCAGGCCCACGCGATGCTGTCGTGGTTGCCCACCCCGCCTGCGGCGACCTGGGCCACCACGCCCACGCCGAACAGGATGAGCACCAGGGTTCCCGCGAATTCGGCGGCCAGTTCGCCGGCCAGCCCGGGGATCTTGAGTCGCTCTGCCACGTCTCCTCCTAGGGGGCGATGCCCGCTCAGGGCACCGTGAGACACCGTTCGCGAGGTTGTTGTGAACTTCCTCACGACGGGGGGGACGCTAAGTCGCGCGGAAGACCCGGTCAACAGACGGGTGCCGACATTGTCGAACAGCGGCCAGCATCATCACCCGATTCGGGCCCTGACCGAGTGGCGCAACTCACAGAAAGGCCCGAATAATAACTCTGGTCACGGCGATTGAGCCGCTTCACGTGGCGCGAGTGCCGACATTGTCGAATAAGTGCCGACCTGCACTAACATGGCCTGCGTGCCAGGACCGGTCCAGTCGATCGAGCGAGCCGCCGCCATCCTCCGCCTGCTCGCCCGGGGTTCAGGCCGCCTCGGAGTCAGCGAGATCGCGGCCTCTCTCGGGCTGGCCCGGGCCACCGCGCACGGGATCCTGCGGACGCTGCAGGGGGTCGGCTTCGTCGAACAGGACGAGGAGAGCGGCAAGTACCAGCTCGGCGCCGCGCTGCTCCACCTCGGCACGAGCTACCTGGACGTCAACGAGCTGCGGTCCCGCGCGATCAACTGGGCCGACGCCCTCGCCGCCCGCAGCGGCGAGGCGGTCCGGATCGGCACCCCTCTGGACGGCAGGGTCCTCGTCGTGCACCATGTCTTCCGGCCCGACGACACCCTCCAGGCCCTCGAGGTCGGCGCGCTCCTCCCGGCGCACGCCACCGCGCTGGGCAAGGTGCTGCTCGCCTTCGACGCCGGAGCCGCCGCCGCGCTGCTCGAGACCGGACTCGAGTCCTTCTCCCGGCGGACCATCACCCATCCCCGCGAGCTCAGCCGGGCGCTGGTCGAGATCCGCGAGATGGGCTGGGCGTCCGAGGTGGAGGAGTTCACCGTGGGGGAGGCCGCCGTGGCGGCGCCGATCCGCGGGCAGGGGGGCCTGGTGGTCGGCGCGATGGGCATCTCGGGGGCCGTCGAGCGCCTGTGCGACCCGAGGGGCCGGCCGAAACCGACGCTGGTGACGTACGTGCGCGACGCCGCGCGCGCCGTCTCCCGAGACCTTGGGGCCTCCCGGTGGTGAGCACCGCCCGCGGCGGCCGGAACGGCAGGACACGATGGTAGAGCGCTATGTGATGTCCGTTGACCAGGGCACGACGTCGACGCGCTGCATGCTGTTCGACCATGGAGGGCGGCTCGTCTCGGTCACCCAGCGGGAGCACAAGCAGCACTTCCCGCGGCCCGGCTGGGTCGAGCACGACGCCATGGAGATCTGGAAGAACCTCGAGCGGATCGCGCCGGAGGCCCTCGCCCAGGCCGGGGTCGTCCCGGAGCAGGTCGCCGCGCTCGGCATCGCCAACCAGCGCGAGACCTCGGTGCTGTGGGACCGGCACACCGGCCGGCCCGTCGGCCGCGCCGTCGTCTGGCAGGACACCCGCACGGACGCACTCGTCGGCGAGCTCTCCGCCCGCCCGGACGCCGACATGATCCGCGAGCGGTGCGGCCTGCCCATCGCGACGTACTTCTCGGCGCCCCGCGTCCGCTGGCTCCTCGACAACACGCCGGGCCTGCGCGAGCGCGCCGAACGCGGCGACGTGCTGTTCGGCACGATCGAGAGCTGGCTGATCTGGAACCTCACCGGCGGCCCGGAGGGCGGCCTGCACATCACCGACGTCACCAACGCCAGCCGCACCCTGCTGATGAACATCACCACGCTGGCCTGGGACGACGACCTGCTGGCGTTCTTCGACGTGCCGCGCGCCATGCTGCCCGAGATCCGCCCCTCGACCGAGACGTACGCCCGCGCGAGCCGCGTCCTGCCCGGCGTGCGCATCGCCGCGGCGCTCGGCGACCAGCAGGCCGCGCTGTTCGGCCAGACCTGCTTCGCGCCCGGCGAGGCCAAGTGCACGTACGGCACGGGCAGCTTCCTGCTCCTCAACACCGGCACCGAGCCCGTCCCGTCCACCCACGGGCTGCTCACGACCGTCGGCTACCAGATCGCCGACGAACCGGCGGTGTACGCCCTCGAAGGCTCCATCGCCATCACCGGCGCGCTCGTCCAGTGGTTCCGCGACGGGCTCGGCCTGATCACCAGCGCCCCGGAGATCGAGACCCTCGCCCGCTCCGTCGAGGACAACGGCGGCTGCTACATCGTGCCCGCGTTCTCCGGGCTGTTCGCGCCGTACTGGCGCAGCGAGGCGCGCGGCATCATCGTCGGGCTGACCTCCTACATCACCAAGGGGCACCTGGCCCGCGCCGTCCTGGAGGCGACCGGCTGGCAGACGCGCGAGGTCGTCGACGCGATGAACGCCGACTCCGGTCTCGCCCTCAAGGCGCTGAAGGTCGACGGCGGCATGACCGCCGACAACCTCCTCATGCAGTTCATCTCCGACGTCCTCGACGTCCCGGTGATCCGCCCGATGGCCGCCGAGACGGTCTCCCTCGGAGCCGCGTACGCCGCCGGGCTCGCCGTCGGCTACTGGGCGGACCTGGAAGGGCTGCGCCGCAACTGGCACCGCGCCGCGCAGTGGCTGCCGAGCATGGACCCCGGCCGCCGCGAGACCGAGTACGACAACTGGCGGCGGGCGGTCGAGCGGACCTTCGACTGGATCAAGCCCACCGGCAAGTGACCCGGGCCGTCAGTACCAGTGGTGGGCCTGCCACCACGACCAGGCCCGGCAGGGGTCGCCGTAGCGGGAGCCGATGTAGCTCAGGCCCCAGGTGATCTGGGTGATCGCGTTGTTGTGCCAGTCGGGCGCGACCGAGCCCATCTTCGAGCCGGGCAGGGCCTGCGCGATGCCGTAGGCGCCGCTGCTGGGGTTCTCGGCGTGCTCGTTCCAGCCGCTCTCGTGGTTCCACATGGTCAGCAGCGAGGGCCAGCACCGCCCCCAGCCCTTCAGGGCGTTCATCTTCTTGGCGTACTTCTGGTTGTCCGCGGCGCTGGGGTTGTTGCTCATCTTCTTCTTGAACGCCTCCCACTCCCGGCGCTTCCGCTCGGCCGCGGCGCGCTTCTTCGCGTCGCGCTCGGCGGCCTGCTCGGCCTTGTAGGCGCGCTCCCGCGCGCTGGCCTGGGCCTGGGCCATCATCGGGTCCATCGTGTAGCCCTCGAGGGCCCGCGCGAGGTCGTTCGTGGAGGTGTCCGCGGCGGCGCCGGCGGGAGGCTTCCCCTTGCCGAAGTCGATGTTCGCGACGACGAGGACCGCGGCCACGACGACGAGCGTCAGGATCACGCCCGTGTTGCCGAGCGTACGCCGCAGGATCCGCAGCGCGCGGGAACCCGCCGGCCGTTCAGGGGAGGAGGACTTCCGGGGGGACATGCACCCTAGCTTGCACCAGTCGCGACACTGGTGACCCCGTTTGTCCACATATTCGGCTGTGACCTCTGTGACGAAACTCGGGTCTCAGGTCGTGAGGGAGGCCGCGAGTTCGGCGCGCGTGGGCGGGTCGGCGCCCCGCCGCCCGCACGTGATCGCGGCCGCCCGCGCCGCCTCGGCGCACACCTCGGTGATCACCGAGCCGGGGGCGGCGCGGAGGGCGTCGCGGCGCTCCGCGCCGAGCAGCCCCCGCTCGTACAGGCCGGCGAGGACGGCGCTCATGTAGGAGTCGCCCGCGCCGACCGTGTCGACGACCTCGACCGCCCGCGCCGGCAGGTGGAGCGGCGCCAGGCGCGGCGCGGCGACGAGAACGCCCTCCGCCCCCAGCGTCACGATCACCACCCCGCCGGTCTCCTCGACCAGCCCGGCCGCGAACCGCCGCGGTTCGGCGTCGGACCGCAGCCACTCCAGGTCCGCGTCGCTGATCTTGACGACGTCCGCCGTACGCAGGAGCGCCTCGATGCGTGCCCGGGCGTCCGGCACGGCCGCCATGACGTCCGGGCGGCAGTTCGGGTCGTACCCGATCGTCGCCGTCTCCCGCGCCCGGCGGACGAGACCGGCCAGCGCATCGGCCCCCGGCGGCAGCACCATGGCGAGGGAGCCGACGTGGAGGGCGGCGACGTCGCCGAGCGGCACGCGGGCCAGCTCCTCGGCGGTCCACTGCCAGTCGGCGGTGCCCGCGAGCCGCAGGTCGTACGACGGCGGCCCGCCCGCCTCGTGATGTACGAACGCCACCGACGAGGGCTCCGCGGCGGCTGCCGCCGCGCGGGTGTCGACCCCGTTCCGTACCAGGTGGTCCCGGAGGGTCCGGCCGAACGGGTCCTCTCCGATCCGGGCGATCATGCGGGTCGGGACGCCGAGCCGGGCCAGCCCGACGGCGACGTTGGCCGGACTGCCTCCGGGCAGCGCGAGGTACGGGCCGCCGGGCCGCTCGGCGACGAGATCGATGATCGCTTCACCGGCGACCGCGACGACGCGGGCGTCAGGGATCCGCACACACTCTCCTCTGTTCGGGTCCGCGGGGCCGGCCGGGCGGACGACCCGTCCGGCCCCGCGGACCGGTCAATTCGTTCCGCCGCTCGCGGCGCCGTCCAGGTTGCCCGGCGCCGCTCCCGTCATGATGGCAACCGTCTCGGCCATGTCCGTCTCCGAGGGGCGTACGACGGCCACCCGCCGGCCGAGGCGCTGGACGTGGATCCGGTCGGCGACGTCGAAGACCGCGGGCATGTCATGGCTGATCAGAATGACCGGCAGCCCACGGTCGCGGACCTGACGGATCAGCTCCAGCACCATGCCCGACTCCTTCACACCGAGCGCGGCCGTCGGCTCGTCCATGATGACGACGTGCCGGGCGAACGCCGCGCTGCGCGCCACCGCGACGCCCTGCCGCTGACCGCCGGACAGCGTCTCCACCGCCTGTCTCGTGGACGTGATACCGATCTTCAGATCCCGCATGTGGCCGTCCGCCTCGGCCTGCATCCTCTTGTGGTCCAGCATCCGGAACACCCGGCCGAGGACGCCCCTGCGGCGCATCTCCCGCCCGAGGAACATGTTGCTCGCGATGTCCAGCGCCGGCGCCACCGCCAGATCCTGGTACACCGTCTCGATCCCGGCTCGCCGGGCGTCCGCCGGGCTGTGGAAGCGCACCGGCCGGCCGTCGAGCAGGATCCGCCCCTCATCCGGGATCAGCGCGCCGGACAGTGCCTTGATCAGGCTCGACTTGCCGGCGCCGTTGTCGCCGATCACGGCCAGGATCTCGCCGGGCAGGAGCTCGAAGTCCGCGCCCGCCAGCGCGGTGACGTGGCCGTACCGTTTGACCAGGCCGCGCGCCTCCAGGACCGGGCGCACGCTTTCCCCCGTCATGCTCGAATGCTTCGCGGCATGCGACGTCACGCGCGCCTCCTTCGGGCCAGTTGGTCGACGCTCACGGCGACGATGACCAGGATGCCGGTGATGAGGACCTGGTAGATGGACGGGACCCCGGTGAGCTGGAGGCCGTTGCGGATCACGCCCACGATCAGCGCGCCGCACAGTGCGCCGATGATGCTGCCCCGCCCGCCGAACAGACTGACGCCGCCCAGCACCACCGCGGTGATGCTGTCGAGGTTGTCCGTCTGCCCGGCCTGCGGGTCGCCGACGGACGTACGCCCGATCAGCAGGAGCCCGGCGAGGCCGTAGACGGCCCCGGCGACGGTGTAGACGGTCAGGAGCAGGCGGCGGTCGGGGATGCCGGTGAGGCGGGCGGCCTCGCGGTCGTCGCCGACCGCGTACAGGTGCCGGCCCGCCGCCGTCTGGCGCAGCACGTACCAGGCGACCGCGAACAGCGCCAGCATCACGACCGAGCCGTACGTGACGTCGGTGTCGCCCAGCGGGAACGTCCGGCCGAAGAAGGTCAGCGACGCGGGCAGGCCGGTGATCGTCTGCTCGTTCGAGTACACGTGGGTGAGCGCGAACGCGATGTTCCAGGTGCCCAGCGTCACGATGAACGGCGGGAGCTTCGCCACCGTGACCAGGCTGCCGTTCAGCGCGCCGAAGGCCGTGCACACGGCGACGCCGATCAGGATCGCCCAGACGCCCGGCACCCCGCCGCTGACGGCGAGCTTGGTCATGAAGATCGTGCCGAGCGCCATCACCGCCCCGTTGGACAGGTCGATGCCGGCGGTCAGGATGACGATCGTCTGGCCGACGGCGAGCGCGCCGACCACCATGACCTGCTGGACGATGAGGGAAAGATTCGCGCCGGTGAGGAACCGGTCGGTGCGGACGGTGAAGTAGACGCAGGCCAGCAGGAGGGCGAGGAGCGGCCCCACGGCGGGGAGGGCGAGGAACCGCGCGGCGCGGGCCGGCAGACCGCGCCGGTGCCCCGCCTCGGCACGGTCGGTGGCGGTGGCGGTCGACATCGGCTCAGCCCCAGCAGTTGGCCAGGCCGAACTGGACGTCCTTGGAGTCCACCCCGGGCTGCGCCTTGTTCGTGATCAGGTTGACGCCGGTGTCGGTGTAGCCGCTCGTCTTCTTGCCGGTCTTGGCGAAGTCGACGATCGCGTCCACGCCCTGCGTGGCCATCTTCAGGGGGTACTGCTGCGAGGTGGCCGCGATCTGCCCGGACTGCACGGCCCGGACGCCGGTGCAGCCGCCGTCGACCGACACGATCATGACGTTCTTCTCCCTGCCGGCCGCCTTCAGGGCGGTGTACGCACCGAGTGCCGCCGGCTCGTTGATCGTGTAGACGAGGTTGATGTCGGGGGCCTTCTGCAGGCAGTTCTCCATGGCGGTCTGGCCCTTGGCCTGGTCGCCCTGGGTGTTCTGCGCGCAGACGACGCTCGGATCGCCCTCCTTGACGCCGAATCCCTGCAGGAATCCGTTGTGCCGGAGGACGCCGACGGTGATCCCCGGGTTCAGGTCGAGCATGGCGATCTTCGCCGGCTTGGAGCCGAAGGCGGCCTTGGCGTACCTGCCGATCAAGACCCCGGCGTTGAGGTTGTTCGTGGCGAACAGGGCGTCAGAGGCGCTCTGCGGGTCGGTCGGCGTGTCGAGCGCGATGACCTCGATGCCCTTGGCGCGCGCCTTCTGGATGCTGGGCACGATGGCCTTGGTGTCGCTGGGGACGATCAGGATGCCCTTGACGCCCGCCGCGATCATGTTCTCCATCGCCGTGACCTGGCTGGCGTTGTCGCCATCGAACTTCCCGGCCGCGGTCATCAGCTTGACGCCCTTGGCCTGGGCCTCCTTCTGCGCGCCCTCCTTCATCTTGACGAAGAAGGGGTTGGTGTCGGTCTTGGTGATGAGGCCGACGGTGATCTCGCCGCCGGAGGCGGACCCTTTCGCGCCCTTGCCGCAGCCGGCCGCCACGAGGGACAGGGCGGCGATGGCGACCATCGCGCCGGCACGACGGCGGCGTGATGCCCAGACGTCACACTTCATGCTGATTCCTCCAACCCCGCCGCGGACTGTGCCGCGGCAGGTGACAGAGCGGTTGCCCCGAGGTTTCGGAAACGTTTCCCGGAAACGTTTCCGAGAATGTAAGACCCGGGCGTACGGTCTGTCCAGAGCTGCGGGCACAATCGACCGGGGCATGAGGGGGAGGACCGGGTGACACTGATTCCGGGCGAGGAGCGGCGGCGCCGCAAGGTGACGATGCGCGACGTCGCGGACCGGGCGGGCGTGGGGCTCGCGACCGTCTCACGAGTGATCAACGGCAAGCCCGGTGTCGCCGCCGACCTCGTCGAACGCGTTCACGACGCGGCCCGCGACCTCGGCTACCGACACGATCTCACCGCCAGCAGCCTGCGCCGCGCCGACCGCCGCACCGGGACGATCGCGCTGATTCTCGAGGACGTCGCCAACCCCTTCTCCTCGGCCCTGCACCGCGCCGTCGAGGACACCGCGCGCGCCGAGAATCTGCTCGTGCTCACCGGCAGCAGCGACGAGAATCCCGAGCGCGAGCGGGAGCTCATCGACACGTTCACCCTGCGACGGGTGGACGGCCTGATCGTCATCCCCACCGGCGGCGCGAACGCCGACCTGGCGGCCGTCCGGCGGCAGGGCACGCCCGTCGTCTGCGTCGACCGGCTGGTCGAGCTCGACCAGGTCGACACCGTCACCGTGGACAACCGGCAGGGCGCCCGCGTCGCCGTCCGGCGACTGCTCGACCTCGGCCACCGGCGCGTGGCGTTCCTCGGGGACATGGCGTCGATCTGGACGGCCCGTGAGAGGTACGCGGGCTACCTCGAGGGGCACGCCGGACGGCGGGTCGACGAGCGGCTGATCCACCGGGAGATCCGCAGCGCCGACGCCGCCGAGCACGCGATCCGCGAGATCCTCGAGGGCGACGAGCCGCCGACGGCCGTCTTCGCCGCGCAGAATCTCCTGACCATCGGCGCCGTCCGGGCCCTGCAGCACCTCGGCCTGCAGGAGCGGGTCGCGCTGATCGGCTTCGACGACTTCCCGCTGGCCGACATGCTGCGCCCCGGCGTCTCGGTCGTCGCCCAGGACCCCGCCGAGATCGGTCTGATCGCCGCGCGGCTCCTCCTCGGCCGTATCTCCGACGGTGACGACCGGCCCGCCCGGCACGTCGTCGTCCCGACGACCTACGTCGCCCGTGGCTCGGGCGAGATCCCGCTGCCGGATCGACCCGCCGGTCCCGCCGCCTCGGATCGGCGGATCAGGTGACGATGGTGCAGGCGGTGCCGTTCAGGGCGAACCCGGCCGGCGACGCGTTGGTGCCGCTGTAGGTGCCCTGGAAGCCGAAGCTCGCCTGGGCGCCGGGAGCGATCGTGGCGTTGAAGGAGGCGTTGCGGGCGGTGACCTGGGCGCCCGACTGGGTGATGGCGGCGTTCCACGTGCCGGTGATCTGCTGGTTCCCGGGCCAGGTCCAGGTGAGGGTCCAGCCGTTGACCGGGGCGGTGCCGTGGTTGGTGATGGTGACGTTGCCGGTGAAGCCGTTGTTCCAGGTGTTCGGGGTGTACGCGACCCAGCAGGCGGAGTCCGAGGGCGGCGGGGTCGGGGAGGTGGGCGGTGTCGGGCCGCCGGTGTCGAGGCCGAAGAACCGGATGGCGGCGGCGGCCATGCCGCTCATCGGGAGGGTGTGGCCGGCGCCGGCGACACTGATCGCCTCGACCTGGACGGCTCCGGAGGAGTCGGCGAAGCGCTGCCGGGTCCAGCCGGACTGCGGCGTGTCCGTGGAGGTGGGCGTGGTGCTCAGGCCGTGCACGTTCGTCCACTGCTTGACCTCCTCCGCCAGCTCGGCGTAGGAGACCACGGGGTCGGAGGTGCCGTGCCACAGCTGCATCCGCGGCCACGGGCCCTGGTAGGAGGGGTTCGCCTGGCGCACCGCGTCACCCCACTGCTGCGCGGTCTTGCCGACGCAGGGGGCGGAGTTGCCCCCGGGGTTGTAGGACGCCTCGTTGGGGAAGCAGGTGAACGGCACGCCCATGAACGCCGCGCCGGCCTTGAAGACCTCCGGGTAAAGGGCGGCCATCGCGTTGGTCATCATGGCGCCGGAGGAACTGCCGGTCACGAAGACCTGGTTCGGGTCGCCGTGATATTGCCGTTCCGTATACGTCACCATGGACATGAGCGAAACCGGGTCGGTGCGGCCGCCGCGCACCTTCGACGCGTCGGACCAGTTGTCGAAGCAGTTCATCTTCTTGGACGCCGACGGGAAGATCACGATGAAGCCGTACCGATCGGCCAGCGACGCGAACTCGCTGGAGGAGTAGAACCCCGGCCCCGAGCCTCCGCACGGGTGCATGGCCAGCACGATCGCGGGCGAGGCGGGGACCGAGTCGGGCCGGTAGACGTACATCTGCAGGTTGCCCGGGTTGTCGCCGAAGTCGGTCACCTGCACGAGGCCGGCCGCGGTGGCCTGGTGCGCGAGCACCACGGCCAGCACGGCGCACAGCACCGCGGCGCAGGCCCCGGCGAGCATCGTGGTGAGTCGTTTCATTCGCCCTCCTCTTATCGGTATTCGGGGCGTGGCCCTATCGACGCGCGCGGCATCGATATCGGTCGCTGGAAAGTAGAACGGCGCCGATCGGGCGTCAACGCCCAACGCGCGCTTTCGAGCGCGCTCCGCCGGGAGAAATAGATTTCCGCTGCTTATCAAGGCACTTGCTATCAAGATCCTTGATATAGTCCGGGAAAGTTACATCGGGCGGGCCGCGGGCGACCGCGATATCGTCTCCCGGTGACCGACCGCCGTAACCCCTCGGCCCCTCGGCCGGCCGGGTCCCCACCGCGCGTCAGCTACCTGGTCTTCCGCCTGGAGCGCCGCATCCGGGCCCGTCTGGACGAGGCGCTCGCCCGGCACGGCGTCACGACCACCGAGTACATGGCGCTCAGCGAACTGCGCCTGCGGGACGGGCCGTCGTCGGCGGAGCTCGCGCGCATCGCCTTCGTCACGCCGCAGGCGATGAGCCTGGTCATCCGCGATCTGGAGGGGCGGGGGCTGGTGCGCCGGGAGCCGCACCCCGACGGCGGCCGGGTCCTGCGCACCCGCCTCACGGCCAAGGGCCTGTCCACACTGCGCCGCTGTGACCGCTCGCTCGACGACATCGAGGCGGTCATGCTGGCCGGCGTCGACGACGCCACCCGCAAGGCCCTGGCGGAGAGCCTCATGGGGTGCGCGGGAGCCCTGCGCCCCGACTCTCGTAGCTGATCCGACCGGTTCGTGCCTAGGCTTGATCACCTGGCTTCGTCGGAAGGCTGGCTGTATGGGCATGAACGCCACGGAAGGGTATGTGCTCAACACGGAGGAGGGGCGCAGGCTCCTCGCCCTGTTCGACTCGTTGACGAGGTTGAACCCCTGGCGTCTCACCGGTCGGCCGTTCCCGGTGGTCGCCCTGGAGTCCGCGGATCCGCAGGCCGACGTCGGCGCCTACGTCGACGCGCTGGAACAGGCGGCCGCCGACGCACGGGTGCCCCACATCAGTCCCGTGCTCGAGACGGACGGGGAGGACGCCGACCTTCGCCTGCTCGACACGATGTCCGAAGCCGGAGCCTGGCGATCCGTCCGCCCCGACTTCGGGCGGCTCAAGTTCCCCCGTTCCGACCTGGTCAAGTCACTCGAGCGGGCCATCGCGCGCGCCGCCGCGAACGATACGAACCCCGCCGACGAGTGGAATGACGCCGCGGCGTCGTTCTCCTCGACCCTGCGCCCGGGCAGGGCGCCGGTCTGGTGGTCGGCGGCCGGCGTCACCGCGACCGTGCTGCTGGGCGGTTTCGCCCAGGGGTTAGCGGACAAGGTGACCCTTCCCGTGCTGCTCGTCGGCGCGGCCCTGCTGCTGGTGCTGCTGGGGCTGCTCGGCCTGCTCCTGCGACCGCGGTCCTGGCTGGCCGTCCTCACCCGGCTGGGGTTCGGAAGCCGCTATCGATGGTTCGCGACCTCCTCCTTCTTCAGCGTGCTGGGCGGCGAGGGTTTCGAGGGCCGGCTCAAACGGGTGCTCGGCCGGATGACCGCCAA
The DNA here is from genome assembly GCF_024055675.1 of Actinoallomurus rhizosphaericola. Classification (NCBI taxonomy): domain Bacteria; kingdom Bacillati; phylum Actinomycetota; class Actinomycetes; order Streptosporangiales; family Thermomonosporaceae; genus Actinoallomurus; species Actinoallomurus rhizosphaericola. The sequence goes on from NZ_JAMXMW010000018.1 coordinate 128,726, forward strand.
GCACGGTGCCGACGAGTTCCGGTTGCAGCTGAAGTGCTTCGCGTTCCTGGAGGACCTGCGGGCGGCGCACGGCAGGCTGTCGCCCGATCTTCGAGGGTTCAAACGTCCCGTGCCGCCGGTGGTCTTCCTCAAGGGCATCACGAAGGACAACGGCGGCATCGAGCTGCTGTCGGCGATGAGCGACATCCGCAGCCGCCGCAGCGAGCTGCACCCCCTGCTCGTGATCGCCTCCGTGGACCACGCGCACCGGCGGGACCTCGACGACCTGGCGCCCCCGCAGCACCGGACCGACGCGTCCATCGACGACCGCTACGACGACTGGGAGGCGTCGCTGGGGACCGCGCAGGCCCCCAGCCAGCAGGTGGCGCTGCCCTGGGTGCTGCGCCTGCCGATCCCGGCCAGGCGGCCGGGCCGTAACCCGCCCGCCCCGCTGCCGGCCCGGCGCCGGCCGCTCTGGACGTGGCTGTGGTCCAGGCGATCCCTGGTGGTCGCCCTGCTCCTGATCGCGGTCGGCGTGCCGTACCTCCACACCCGGCTGGCCGCGAGGTACTGCCAGGTCGGGTTCCCCTTCTCCGCCAACACCGACGCACGGCTGCTCACCGACGCCGACGGCAGCCGCGAGTGCGTCGGCATCGCGACGGGGGGCGTCCGGTTCGAACGCGGGGCCACGAGCATCGGGGTCGACGGCAACCGCATGCCGCCGAGGGACGACGCGGACCTGGCCCTCTCTCAGGGCAGGTTCACGCTCGCGGACCTGCAGACCCGGATCGACCGCGAGAACCGGACCGTCCTGCGGCTGCACCAGCCGTACGTGACCGTGCTGTACGCCGGGATCCTCACCGCGGCCGAGGGCCACGACCAGAGCGTGGTGAGCGGCATCCGGGCACTGGCCGGCGCGTACCTCGCGCAGATCGGCAACAACCGGACCGGCCAGCCCGGCGCGGTCGGGAACCGGCTGAAGATCCGGCTGCTGCCCGTCAACGTCGGTGAGAACATGAACTTCTCCCGGCAGGCGAGCGACGTCATCCTCGCGCTGGCACGGCGGGACCCGACGGTGGTCGGGGTCGTCGGGATGGAGCGCAACACCGACGCCTCACAGGCCGCGATAACGCGCCTGAACGACGCCGGGCTCGCGGTGCTCGGCACCGTCAACTCCTCGGACCTGCTCCCGCGCCTGTCCCACTACTACGGGCTCGCCTCGACCGACCACGATGAGGCGGCCCTCGCCGCCTACGCGGCGCGGAAGGCGCTCGGCGGACGCCTTCCGCGCCACGCGATGATCGTCTCCCGGGAGCCCGGCGCGACGAAGGACCAGTACAGCGCCGAACTGGCCGCCGACGTCGAGCGGCAGTCGCGTTCGGCGCGCGTGTCGACCGTCCGTTACAACGGCGCGGACGACATCGGCGGCCAGATCAGGACCGCCTGCGCCGCGGCCGCCGGTGATCCTTTCGACCTGGTCTATTTCGCCGGCCGCGCCGAGGACCTGTACAACCTGATCAACAACCTGGGGGACGGCGGGTGCGCGAAACGACCGCTGGCGCTGCTGGGCGGCGACGAGGTCGCGCGGGCGCGGTTCGGCAACGGACCCCATGACGTCATCCTTCCGCCGGGGATCAGCGTCTACTTCACGAGCGCCACCTATCCGAGCAATCTCACCGCCGGCGGGAGGGACCGTTTCACGCCTTTCTTCACGCTGGCCCGCAACAACCTCGGCGTGAGCCCGGCGAATCAGGCACTGCTCGCGGACGGCCAGATGGCGCTGACCTATGACGCGACGTCCGTGCTGGCGCAGGCGGCTCAGCAGGCGTTCACCGCCCTCGCCATCCCGGCGAAGAGCGCATCGCTGGTCCCGGGCAGCCGGACGATCACCTCGGGCAGCGTGCTGCTGGAACTGACGTCCCGGCGGTGGGACAACGCGGCGACCGGTGCCGTCGACTTCACCAAGGACGATCACGATGCGAACGGCCCGGGGAACCGGGGACTGACCCTCGTCCGGGTCACCGTCGGCGGTGGGGGCCTACCGGGGTACCAGCCGCTCTGCGGCCGGATGAACGGAGGAGGCAAGGTCGCCGGACTGCCGCTCTGCCGGTGACGATTATTGATCTACAACGTAAAGGCGGTCGCCGGAGCGGTCACCGGAAGTCGCGGCTGCGGGTCAGCGTGGCGACGGGCAGCCGTTGCAGGCGTGTGGCGACGAGGTTCACGGCGCCGTCCTGGCGTTCGAGCCGGCCGTGGATGAGCAGCGCCTGCGCCTGGAACGCGATGGTGCGGTGGCGCTCCCAGATCTGCGGGCGGCACAGGACGTTGAGCATCCCGGTCTCGTCCTCGAGGTTGAAGAAGATCACCCCGTTGGCGGTCCCCGGGCGCTGCCGGTGCGTGACGACGCCCGCGACCAGGATGTTCGTGTCGCCCGGCACGTCCTTGATCGCTGCCAGGGGGACGGCCCCGCGCTCGTCCAGGACGGCCCGGACGTGCGCCATCGGGTGGTGCTCGGCCGTTCCGGTGGCCCACAGGTCGGCGATGGTCTGCTCGACCATGGTCATCGGCGGCAGTTCGGGCGCGGCGGTGCCCGGCGCGGTGCCGGGCAGGTGACCGGGGCGGGTGTGGGCCAGCGCGCCCGCCGCCCACAGCGCCTCGCGGCGGCCGAGGCCGAAGCAGCCGAACGCGCCCGCCGTCGCGAGGGCCTCCAGCGCCGCCGTCGGCGGCGCGGCCCGGCGCACCAGGTCCTCCAGGTCCGCGTACGGCCGGCCCGCGGCGATCCGCTTCGCGGCGTCCTCGCCGAGGTTCCGCACGGACGACAGGCCCAGGCGGATCGCCGGCTGCGGCTCCCCGGGCGCGTGCGGGAGGTCCCCGGCGGGCGTGTACGGCGCCTCCAGCGTCGCCTGGTCGGAACTGGCGTTGACGTCGACGCCGAGGACGCGTACGCCGTGCCGGCGGGCGTCGCCGAGCAGGGTGTGCGGGCTGTAGAACCCCATCGGCTGGTTGCGCAGCAGCCCGGTGGTGAACGCCGCCGGATAGTGCCGCTTCAGGTACGCGCTGGCGTACACGATGTGCGCGAAGCTCTGCGCGTGCGACTCGGGGAACCCGAAACTGGCGAAGCCGAGGATCTTGTCGTACACCTCCTCGGCGATCCCGGCGGGGATGCCGCGCTCGGCCATGCCGCTCAGCAGCCGGTCGCGGAGCCGCTCGACGCGCTCCGGCGCCCGTTTGGCGCTCATCGCCTGCCGCAGCGCGTCGGACTCGGCCGGGGTGAACCCCGCGCAGTCCACGGCCAGCTGCATCATCTGCTCCTGGAACAGCGGCACGCCCATCGTCCGCTCCAGCGCGTTCCTCATCAGCGGATGCGGGATGTCGGGTGGCTCGTGCCCGTTCCGGCGGCGCAGGTACGGGTGGACCGAACCGCCCTGGATCGGGCCGGGCCGGATCAGCGCGACCTCCACCACCAGGTCGTAGAACGTCCGTGGCTTGAGCCGGGGCAGCGTCGCCATCTGCGCGCGGGACTCGACCTGGAACACCCCGACCGTGTCGGCGTCGCACAGCATCGCGTACACGTCCAGGTCGTCCGGCGGGATCGTGTGCAGGTCGTAGCGCCGCCCGTGGAACTCGCCCACCAGGTCGAACGTGTCGTGCAGCGCCGCCAGCATGCCCAGCCCGAGCAGGTCGAACTTGACCAGCCCGACGGCGGCGCAGTCCTCCTTGTCCCACTGCAGCACGCTGCGGCCCGGCATCCGCGCCCACTCGACCGGGCACACCTCGCCGATCGGCCGGTCGCAGATCACCATGCCGCCCGAGTGGATGCCCAGGTGCCGGGGGAGCCGCTGCATCCGGCCCGCCAGCGCGGTCACCGCCTCCGGGATGCCCTCCGGCGGCCGGGAATCCGGCGAGAACTGCCGGGACCAGGCGTCCTGCTGGCCGGGGGAGAAGCCGAGCGCGCGGGCGGCGTCGCGGACCGCCATCCGCGGCCGGTACGTGATCACGTTGGCGACCTGGGCGGCCCGGTCCCGTCCGTACTTGTCGTAGACGTGCTGGATGACCTCCTCGCGCCGGCGGTTCTCGATGTCCAGATCGATGTCGGGCGGCCCGTCGCGGCCGGGCGACAGGAACCGCTCGAACAGCAGGTTGTGCCGTACGGGGTCGACGCCGGTGATGCCCAGCGCGTAACAGACCGCGGAGTTCACCGCCGAGCCCCGGCCCTGGCAGAGGATGTCGTTGTCCCGGCAGAACTCCACGATCTCGTGCACGATCAGGAAGTAGCCGGGGAAGCCGAGCTGCTCGATGACGCCCAGCTCCCACGCGATCTGCCGGTACGCCCGCGGCGCCCGCCGCCGCGTCCCGTACCGCTCCCGCGCCCCCTCCTCGACGAGGTGCCGCAGCCAGGTCGCCTCGGTGTGCCCGGGAGGCACGAGCCAGTCCGGCAGGTTCGGCGCGACCAGGTCCAGGTCGAACACGCAGGAGCGGCCCAGCTCGACCGTCCGCTCCAGCACGCCGGGGAAGCGGGCCAGCCGCGCCGCCATCTCCGCCGCCGACCGCAGGTGCGCGGTGCCGGTCGCGGGCAGCCAGGAGTCCATGTCGTCCAGGCCGCGCCGGGCCCGTACGGCGGCGAGCGCCTCGGCGAGCGGAGCGTCCCTCGGCGCGGCGTAGTGCACGTTGTTCGAGGCCACGACGCCGACGCCGACGCGCCGGGCGAGGTCGTCCAGGGCGTCGTTGCGCGCGTCGTCGAGGGGCTGGTCGTGGTCGATCAGCTCGGCGAAGACGTTCTCCCGCCCGAACATCTCCACCAGCGCCCGCAGCTCCGCCTCGGGGTCCGCGCCCGCGTGCACCGCGCCCTTGCGGCAGCCGGTGAGGACCACCCAGTGCCCGCCGTGCGCCGCCGCCAGGTCCGCCAGGTCGTAGACCGGGCGGCCTTTCCCACCCCCGGCCAGCTGCGCGCGGCTGATCGCGGCGCTCAGTCGCCCGTACCCCTCGACGTCGCGGGCCAGCACCAGCAGGTGCCGCCCGCCCGGATCGGGCTCGCCCGCCGCGGCGGCGGGCAGGTCCAGGCTCAGCTCCGCCCCGAAGATCGTGCCCACGCCGGTCCCCCTGGCGGCCTCCTTGAGGCGCACGGCCCCGTACATGCCGTCGTGGTCGGTGATCGCCAGCGCCTCGACGCCGAGCCGGACCGCCTCCTCGACCAGCTCCTCCGGGCTGGACGCGCCGTCGAGGAAGCTGTACGACGAATGGCAGTGCAGCTCCGCCCAGCCGCCCCGGAGCGACGGCAGCCGCACGGGCGGGGCGGGGCGGGTCGCCGGTTCGGGCCGCCCGCGCGGGGTGGGCCGGTCCGCCGGTTCGGTGGTCTCGCTCGCGGGCGGGGACGTGCCCCAGGACAGCCGCCGCTCGAACTGCCGCCACGGGATCCGCGGATTATCGAACCCCATGAGGCCCTCCCCCGCGGGGCGCGGCCGGCCGATCCAGGGCGGCACTCGCGGATGACGGGAGGGTCTCCCGGCTCGAGACGGACCGGTCAGGCATAGTCGGCCTCGACGTACCAGCGGCCGCCTTCGACGACGAGCAGGCGCGCGCCGCCGTCGGCGGTGACGACCTGGAACCGCGCGCGGCGGCGGAACCGCGCCGGGTCCCACCAGCGCTCCCGGGCCGGCCAGGGGCCCGCCCACGCGGTCACCGGCAGGACGCGCCCGTCGATCTCGAGCTGGCGGGGCGGGGCGGAGACCGCGCAGCGGGCGCTGACCGTGACCGGCGCGCCGTCGGCGCCGGTCACGCGGACGGGCAGCGGGTCGGGATGGACGACCGCCGGCGCGGGGTCGGGGATCCGCCCGGGCCACCGCCCCTCCGAGGCGGCCGGCCCGGGCGGGAGGTCGCCGACGGGGACCCGGACGACGCGCTCGCCGGGCGCGCGGCCGCCCGCGGGGTACGGCCGGGTGATCGCCTGGTGGCCGAGCATGGCCTGGACCCGCGCGGCCGCCCGCATGATGCGGTCGGAGATCGTGACCTGTCCCCACAGCGCCTCCTGCCGCCCCTCGTCCGGGACGAGCTGGTCGGGCAGGAGCCGGAGGAGGACGATGCCGCCGACCCCCTCCTCGTCGGGCGGGGCCTCCCAGGACGACAGCTGCCAGCGGACCCGCTCGGCGACGGCGAGGGCGGACAGCGTCCCGCTTCCACCCCCGTGGCCACGCCCCACCACCCCCGTTTCACCCCCGTGGCCACGCCCCACCACCCCCCCGTCGTACCGCCACAGCCGGGACTGCGTACGGCCGTGGGCGTCCGTCACCTCGACGCCGATCCGCACGCAGGTCAGGGCCTCGGCGGCGAGCGCCTCGTGCAGGCGCTCGGCGAGCGCCTTGGCGGCGAAGACGACCTGTTCGGCGGCCGCGGCGGGCGGGTCGAACTCCGTCGTCACACTCAGGTCCGCGTGCGGCGGCCGTGGCGCGGGCGGCCGGGCGTCCAGGCCGCGGGCCAGCCGGTGCGCGCGCACCTCGTCCGCGCCGAAGCGGCTCGCGACGTGCCGGGCCGGCAGCGCCGCGAACGCGCCCAGCGTGCGGATGCCGAGCCGGGGCAGCAGGTCGGCGAGCTCCGGCCGGTTCAGGACGGTCACCGGGTACGGCGCGAGGAACTCCGCCGCCCCGCCCGGCGGCACGATCGCGCCGCCGTCCGCGGTGCGCGCGGCAAGCTCGGCGGCGAACAGGCCGTCCGCGATCCCGACGCCGCAGTCGAAGCCGCGCTCGACCACGGTGTCCTGGACGTGGATCCGCAGCGACTCCTCCGCCGTCTCCCGGTCCACGCCGCCGTGGTAGCGGGCGGCGCCGCGCACCGGGATCGCGCAGACGCCGGGGCGTACGACCTCGACCCACGGGGTGATCGTCGAGACGGCGGCGGCGACCGTCTCGAAGAGCCGGCCCTCGGCGTCGGGGTCGCGGTCGCGGACCACCAGGCCGGGGCAGTGCCGCTGCGCGTCGCGGAGCCGCTGCCCCCGGCGTACTCCGGTGGCGCGCGCCGCCGCCGAGCACGCCTCGACCCGGCCCGAGGCGACCACCGCCGCGGGGACGCTCGCGTCCAGGCCGACCGCGGTGACCGGCCAGTCCGGGCACCACACGACGAGCACGCGCGGCACGGTCCCCGCCCCACCGCCGGTGCCCGGCCCACCGGAGTCCTGCGAACCGGGCGTCCCCGGGCCCGGCACCTCGGTGCCCGGCGTCCCCGGGCTCGGCACCTCGAAGCCAGGGGTCCCAGGGCCCGGCGCCTCGGCGCCCGGCCCGCCGGGACCCGGCGCATCGGGGAGTGACGCACGGCTCATCCCGCCAAGGCCTCCAGACGCGCCGGACCCTCGTGCTCGGCGACGGTCACGGAGCCGTCCGGGCCCGGCAGCCACAGCCAGACCCGGCGGCCGGGGCCCGCCGCGCCGCGTCCGGAGACCGTCACGAGCGCACGGCGGCCGCGCAGGTGACCGGTGCCGTCCCCGACGCCGGCCCAGTGGTTCGCCTCGACGCGCAGCCGCAGGGCCGCGCCCGCCCACGGCCCGGTCGTGACCAGCGCGCAGCCGTTCCGGCGCGCCAGCGCGGTCAGCCGCCGGGCGACGGGCGCGGGAGGCTCCTCCGGCGGCCGTACGATCACCATCGCGCACCCGTCGGTCAGCGCCGCGACCACGTCGGCCCACCGACGGCCCGGGTCGTCGACGAGCAGGACCCGCATCGGATCGAGGCCGCCGTCCGCGCCGCCGAACGCCGCGGCGGCCGGGACGTACGCCTCCGGAAGGCCGACGACCGCGCACCAGCGATCCCCGAGCCCGGCCGCCAGCGCGAGGGCCAGCGCGGTCGAGCCGTCCACGCCGGTGACCGTGCCGGGACGCAGCCCGCCCCCGGGGATCACCGCGCGCAGCGCAGGCAGGACAGGGACGAGGTCCATGCCCGCCAGAGGCGAGAAGCCCTCTGTGACCTGCGACGATAGCTCACTCACTCGACCATCATCGAACATCTATTCGACTGAAATCAAGTCGATCGCCACGCGCAACGTCGGCCGGCATCCGTGAGGCGGAACGTTCTGGTTCCGGAGACCTCATGGTCACGACGGATGTGTCAGGAGTGAGACCGGGCTTCGGCGGCCGGGGCCCGGGGGAGGCGGACGACGAAGGTGGTGCCCTCGCCCGGCACGGAGGTGACGGCGACGCTGCCGTCGTGGGCCTCGGCGACGGCGGCGACGATGGACAGGCCCAGCCCGGCGCCGCCGTGTTCGCGGGAGCGGGAGGAGTCGGTCCGGTAGAAGCGTTCGAAGACCAGCGCGCACTGGTCCTCGGTGAGCCCGGGGCCGTGGTCGGTCACGGCGATCTCCACCTCGCCGTCGGCGGCGCCGATCCGCACGGTGGCGGGGGAGCCCGCAGGCGTGTGCCGCCGTACGTTGGCGAGCAGGTTGTCCAGGACCTGGCGCAGGCGCATCGCGTCACCGAGCACCACGGCGCCCTCCGCCGCCTCCAGGTCGATGGGCCGGTCCGGCTCGACGGCGCGACCGCCGGCCACGGCCTCGGCCGCGATCCGGGCCAGGTCCACCGGTTCGCGGTCGAGTGGGCGCCCCTGGTCGAGCCGGGCCAGGAGGAGCAGCTCGTCGACGAGCACCCCCATCCGTTCGGCCTCCGCCTCGATCCGGGCCATCGTCTTGGCCAGGTCGTCCGGGCGGTCGGCCGCGCCCCGCCGGAACAGCTCGGCGTACCCCCGGACGGTGGCGACCGGCGTGCGCAGCTCGTGCGAGGCGTCGGCGACGAACCGCCGGAGCCGCTCCTCGGACGCCTCACGTTCGCGGAAGGCCGTCTCGATCTGGCCGAGCATGTCGTTCAGCGCCTGGCCGAGGCGGCCGACCTCGGTGCGGGGTTCGGCGGGCTCGACGCGGCGGGACAGGTCGCCGGCGCCGATCGCGCGCGCCGTCCCGCTGATCTCCTCCAGCGGGCGCAGGCCGCGGCGGATCGACCGGCGCGCGAGGAGCCCGACGGCGGCCAGCGCGGCGATCGAGACGACCACCTCGACCCGTGCCAGGTGATGGATGGCGCTGTCGGAGTCCCGGGTCGGATTGCCGATCAGCAGGATCCGCCCGTTCGGCAGCCGGGAGACGCGGACCCGCCAGGGGTGGATATCACCGACTTTGAAGATCCGCGCGCCGTCGGGGTTCCGCGCCGTGACGGCCGCGGGGGCGGGGTGGGGCGGCAGCGGCGGCGCGTTCTGCGCGGCGAACGTCTGGACGATCCCGCCGTCCGCCGCGCGGACCTGCATGAGGGACGGGATGGCGCCGCTCTCCGCCAGCGCCTGGGCCAGCATCGCGCCGTGCGCGCCGACCGGGAGAGCGCCGCCGGACCCGGCGCGGTCACCGATCGCCGTCTCCATCGCCCTGCCCACCGCGGTCAGCTGCCGGTCGGTCCGGCGGACGATGTCGTGCCGCAGCGTCGCGAAACTGCCCAGCGCCGCGACCGCCAGGCCCGCCGCGAGCAGGCCGAGCAGGGTGAGGACGAGGCGCCCGCGCAGGGACATCACGACGACCGGGGGAGCCGCAGGACGTACCCGACGCGGGGCACCGTGTGGATCAGCGGCGGGTCGACGACGTCGACCTTGCGGCGCAGGTAGCTGATGTAGGTCTGGACGACGCCGTCGTTGCCGCCGAAGTCGTAGTCCCAGACGTGATCGAGGATCTGCCGCTTGGACAGCACCCGCCCGGCGTTGATGACGAGGTACCGCAGCAGCTTGAACTCGGTGGGCGTGAGCTCCAGCGGAGCACCGCCCCGCGATACCTCATAGGCGTCCTCGTCGATCTCCAGGTCGGCGAAGCCGAGCCGCGCGGCCTCGGCCCCGCCGGGGCGGCTCGTCCGGCGCAGCACGGCGCGGATCCGCGCGATGAGCTCCTCCAGGCTGAACGGCTTGGTGACGTAGTCGTCGCCGCCGACGGTCAGTCCGGCGATCTTGTCCTCCGTGGCGTCGCGGGCGGTCAGGAAGACGACGGGCGCCTCACATCCCTCGCGGCGCAGCCTCCGGCAGGTGTCGAGCCCGGACCCGTCCGGCAGCATCACGTCCAGCACGACGAGGTCCGGCCGGAACGCCGTGACCTGCGCGAGGGCCTCGGCGCCCGTGCCGGCCACGGCGGGCTCGAACCCCTCGTAGCGCAGCGCGGTCGCGACCAGATCGGCGAGGTAGGGCTCGTCGTCGACGACGAGGACCCGGATGGGGCGGTCGGTCACGGGCCCCAGTGTCCCGCGCCGTTCTGTGAGAACGCTGTGAGAACCCTGTGACAGGGAACTCCCAGAACACCCACACGGCGCCGGAAGCGCGGGCTGCTGTGCTGGCCCGCATGGAAGGACTCTCCCGATTCGTACTGCGGCACAAGCTCGCCGTGACGCTCGCCTGGCTCGCCCTCACGGTCGCGGGCGTGCTTGCGACGTCGCAGATCGGCGGGCGGCTCACCGCGCGCAACGTCGTCCCCGGGCAGCCGTCGTACGAGGCGAACGCGGCCATCGTGAAAACGTACGGCACCGGCGGTCGCGACCCGCTGGTCCCGGTGATCACCCTGCCCGCGGGGCGCACCGTCGACTCGCCCGGCGTCCGCGCCGGGATCGGCCGGGCCTTCGCGGCGGCCGCCACGGCCGTGCACGGGCGCGCCGTCTCCTACGCCGACACCGGCGACCGCCGTCTCGTGGGCCGCGACGCCCGTACGACCTTCGGCCTCGTCTACGGGCCCGCGGCCGGGCAGGCCGGCGTGATGCGCGGCCCGGACCTGACCGGGCGCGTCACGGCGGCGATGCGCGCGGCGCTCCCGCCCGGCGCGACGCTGCGCGTCACGGGGATGCAGCCGCTGGAGTCCGGCGGCGGCGGATCCGGCCGGGGCCCGAACGTCCTGTCCGAGACACTGATCGGCGGGCTCGGCGCGCTGGCCGTGCTGGCGTTCGTCTTCGGTTCCCTGCTCGCCCTCGTCCCGCTGCTGATCGCGGTCTGCTCGATCCTCACCTCGTTCCTCATCGTGTACGGGCTCACGACGTTCACCGACGTCAGCGTGATCGTCCAGTTCATCGTCGCGCTGATCGGCCTCGGCGTGGCCATCGACTACTCCCTGCTGCTGGTCACCCGGTGGCGTGAGGAGCAGGCCGCCGGGCACCGGGGCGACGACGCGGTACGCCGTGCGATGGCCACCGCCGGGCGCGCGATCGTCTTCAGCGGAGGGGCGGTCGCCATCGGCCTGGTCGCGATGGTCGTCCTGCCGGTGCCGTTCCTGCGCAGCGTCGGCTACGGCGGCATCATCATCCCGACCGTCAGCGTCGTCGCCGTCCTCACCCTGCTGCCGGTGCTGCTGGCGAGGTTCGGCGCGCGGATCGACCGGCCCCGGCTGCGCAGGGGCGGCGCCGCCGGGCGCGGCTGGTCCGCCTGGGCGCGGGGCGTCGTACGGTTCCGGTGGGCGGCGGTCGCCGTATCGAGCGCGGTCCTCGCCGCCCTCGCGGTCGCGGCCCTGGGCCTGCACCTGGGCGACCCGGAGAGCGACGCGCTCGCCTCGTCGGGGCCCGCGTACGAGGGGCGGGCCGCCCTGGTCCACTCGGGCGTCCCGACCGGCGTCCTCACCCCGATCGATGTCCTCGTGCCCCGGGGCGACCCCGCGGCGACGGCCGCGCGCCTGTCCCGGCTGCCCGGCGTCGCCGCCGCGGTCGCCCCGGACACGCCCTCCTGGCGGCGCGACGGGACGGCGCTGATCGCGGTGCTCCCCGTCGCCGAGGGCGGCTCCGCCGCGGGGAAGGACACGGTCCGGCGCGTCCGCGCCGCCGTTCCCGCCGGAACCGGGGTCACCGGCTCCGCGGCCGCCGGCGTCGACTTCGCCAGGGCCGTGTACGGGGCGTTCCCCCTGATGCTGACGCTGATCGCGCTGGCGACGTTCGTGCTGCTCGCCCGGGCGTTCCGGTCCCTGCTGCTGCCCCTGAAGGCGGTGCTGCTGAACCTGCTGTCGCTGGCCGCGATCCTCGGCGCCATGGTCCTGGTCTGGCAGGAGGGCTACGGGTCCAAGCCGATCTGGGGCATCGCCGCGACCGGCTCGATCACGGAGTTCGTCCCCGTGATGGTGTTCGCGTTCCTGTACGGGCTGTCCATGGACTACGAGGTCTTCATCCTCGCCCGGATGCGCGAGGAGTACGACCGGACCGGGTCGACGCGGACCGCCGTCGTCGAGGGCATCGGCCGTACCGGCCGGCTGGTCACGAGTGCCGCGCTCATCCTCTTCCTGGCGTTCGCCTCGCTGGCGTCCGCGCCGATCACCGAGCTGAAGGTGTTCGCGACCGGCCTCGGCCTCGGCGTGCTCCTGGACGCGACGGTCATCCGCGCGCTGCTGGTGCCCGCCCTCGTGTCACTGTTCGGCCGCTGGAACTGGTGGCTGCCCGCCTGGGCCGCCCGGGCGCTGCGGGTCCGCCCCGCCCCGCTCCCGCCGGCGGCCGCCCCGGAGCCGGTCCCCGCCGGCCACCCCTGACCGCGGCCGGGCCCGAGGTCAGGGGAGCGGCGGCACCTCACCGCAGGGCGCCCACGCGACCGTGACGCCGCGCAGAGTCGAGGCCCAGGGCCCGGCGATCGCGGCGAGCCGGGCGGCGTCCGGCGGGGTGCGGCCCAGCCCCACGGCGAAGCGCGTCGCCTCCGGCCCCGTCTCGAACGGGCGGGGCCAGGCGTGCGCGTCCGCGATCCCGGCGTCCTCCAGCCCGGACAGCAGGGCCCGGACCCGGCCACGGGCCCGGCCGAGCGTCACGCCGAACTCCTCCACCGGGGTCCGCCGTACGGTGACGACCGCCCACGCGGCGTGCCGCCGGTGCATCGGCGGCGGCGACAGGAGCGCGGCCGGCGGGTCACCGCCGTTTTCGCCCTCCTCCAGGATCTCCCACGCGCGGTAGAGCTCCCGCGTGAGGAGGTCGCGCACGCCGGGCCCGACCTGGCCGGTGCAGGACCGTACGGGCGCGGTCGGAGTCATGACGCGTACGGCCGGCGGTGCGGCCGGATCCGGCGCGGCGACCTCGGCGACGGGACGCTCCGGCGCGGCGACGTCGGAGGCGGAGCGCTCCTCTGCGGCAGCGGAGGCGGCGGAGCGTTCCGCCGCGGAAGCGCCGGAGGCGGAAGGCTCCACTGCGGAGGCGTCGCGGGCGCGGGGCTCCGGCCGGAGCACGACCGGCCGCCGCCAGTCCCAGGCGGCCCAGGTGCCGAAGAAGTGGCGGAGCAGGTCGCCGGGCGGCAGATCCTCCGCCGCCTCGCGCACCGTACGCGCCGCCAGGACCGCCCAGGCCAGGCCGGGCAGGCCGCCGAACGGGGCCGAGTCCAGGCCGCGTACCCGTGCCCACGCCTTCACCGTCCGGGCGAGACCGGAGAACCGGTCCCGGTGCCCGGCGACCGAGGCCAGGACGGCGTCGGCGTCGCTGACGGCGCTCAGCGCGATCGCGGACGTCTCGCCCAGGTCCGTACGGCGTGCCACCGCCTCGGCCGGCGCGAGATCGCCCGCGGCGACCACCATGAGGTCGACGGCGAGCCCGGCGCTCCGGAACCGCAGGCCGGGCACCCGCGCGCCGGTCACGTGGCGTACGCCGGCCGCCTCCGGCAGCGCCGCCGTCACCCGCCTCCGGACGTCCGCCGGGTCGGGGGTTCCCGGCAGCACCGCGACCAGGTCCAGGTCCGCGCCGGCCGGCGCGCATTCCATGCGCCGGGATCCGACGACCTCGACGAGGCCCTCCGCCAGGCACGCGCGGAGCCGCTCGGCCACCGTCCGCGCCGGCGCGTCGTCCGCCGCGGGGACGACGAGCGGTGCCGCCGGCTCGGGCCCCGCGCCGGCGGAGACGTCGACGACCACGCCGTAATGGTCGGAGGCGAACAGGCCGTCCGGCGTCATCGGGGAGTCTCCGGTGAGACGCGCGGTGGTGGCGCGCAGGACGGAGCCGCCCAGGAACACCCGGTCGAGCCGGGACGCGCGGCCGGACAGCGAGGACACGGCGGCCAGCGGATTGGCTGCCGGATCGAAGGTCACGGTCCGGTCGCCCGGGCCGTGGACCTCGGTCCAGGCGTCCCGTGCCCCGAGGACACCGGCCAGGCCGTCGTCGCCGTCGTTGAAGTCGCCGAGGAGGACGACCTCGCCGTCCACGTGCGCCGGCAGCTCGGCGAGCCGCGTGAGCTCGGCCTCGCGCCGGGCGGCGCCGTTCTCGGTGTGGTCGCTGGTCAGATGGGTCGCCGCGACGACGACCGTACCGCCGCCGAACTCCACGGTGACGGCCGCGACCCCCTTGTGCGGGCCGAGGACGTGCAGGCCGGCCTCGCGCACGGGCAGGCGGCTGAGCAGGAGCAGCCCGGTCTCGTCGACGTCGGGTCCGGCCGGGTCGGTGCCCAGCGTGTAGCCGGCCCGCACCCAGGGGGCCCGCAGCAGCAGGTCGAGCAGCCCGGCCTCGACCTCCTGCAGCGCGATGACGTCCGCGTCCGCGCGTTCGAGGGCCGCCAGCAGCAGCGGCCTGCGGCGGGCGGTGTCGATGCGGTCGGCGTCGTAGCGGTCCCACAGGGTGTTCCACGTCAGCACCCGGAGGCGGGCCGGCGCGGTACCCGCGGCGGCAGCGGGGCCACCGGCGGCCGTGTGAGCGGCGGTGATGGAGTCGGCGGCGATGGGGGTGGTGGCGGCCGTGGGGCCGCTCGCGTCCGGGGCCGGACGCGCCGTCGATCCCCGGTCGCGGCCGGGGGCGTCCGCCTCGGCGGGACGCCAGCCCGCGGCGGGATCCCAGGCCACCGGTGTCCTGGCGGCGAAGAACGGCGCCCGGAGCCGGCGCGCCTCCCGGGCCCGCCCGGCCGGTGACGAGTCGACGCGGTCCACGCCCGCCCGGCGGTCCCAGACGACCTCGCCGTCGGCCTCGACGAACAGGACGCGGTGCCAGGGGATGTCTCCGCCGGGAACGAACGCGGGCAGGGGAACCCGCTTGGGCGGCGCTCCGCGGACGTTGATCCCCAGCAGGAACCGCGCGGGGTCGAACCGCGGATCCCAGCGGATCCGGTGGTAGATCTCCTCACTGGTCCGCACGGCCGCTCCTCGTGTCCGCCGGGATCGCGTCGTCGATGGCCCCGGCCACGTCCTCCACCCGTCCGTCCGGTCCGGCGTACCAGGTGCGGTGGGCCTCACCCGGATAGGGCGGGGAGAAGCGGCGGAGCTGGGCGGCGAGCACGTCCGGGGGGACCGGATGCGCGCGGTCCGCGTTGCGCCGGGCCAGCAGGTCGCCGGGGACGAGCATGACCGCGTGCGTCGTCAGCGCGTCGTGCCGCTCGGCCACGGCGTGCACCAGGGAACGCTGGTGCCGGTTCAGCGCGGTGGCGTCCCAGACGACGGTCGCGCCGTCCGCCAGGAGCGCGCCGAGCCGGCGCAGGCCGTCCCGGAGGATCTCCGGGTTGGCCCGCTGGTCCGCGCGCGAGCCGCGGGCCTCGCGCAGGTCGTCGAGGGAGACGACGGCGTCCACCCCGGGCAGGCCGCGGGCGAAGGTGCTCTTCCCGCTGCCCGCCGGCCCGGTCATGACGACGAGACGGGGGAAGGCCCCGGTCCGCCACCGCCAGGTGAGCGCCACGGCCTCCTCCGGCGTGGCGATCCGGCCCGCCGCGTACGCCTCCCGCGCCTCCGCCCAGCAACGGTCCAGAACGTCCCGGTCGGGGACCGCCCCCGGGCCGCCGGCGAGGGCACGGCGCAGGCCGGCCCGCAGCGGTTCCAGCGGCGACTCGGCGAGGAGCCCCGCCTCGTCGGCGTGCAACTCGGACCAGCCGGCCTGCTCGCGGGCCTCGGCGTCGTCGCGCCCGGTCAGCGCCGCGGCGGCGACCGCGTGCAGCACGCCGACGTCGGCCGTACCCGCCAGCCGGGTCAGGCCGGCGCGCCGCGCCTCGTCCGGGAAGGGACGGTACAGCCGGGGGTACGAGCCGACGAGGTCCGCGACCCGCCGGGCCGCCGGCACGCCGAGAGACGCCACGAGCCGCGGCATCAGCCGGGCCCGGTCGGCGTCGTGGAACAGGCCGGCCAGCAGACCCGCGAGCCGTTCGTCGCCGGAGCGCCCGAGCAGGTCGAGACGGGCGGAGACCTCGGCGACGACCGCCTCGGCGCGTTCGAGGGCCGCCTCGTCGCCCCGGCCTCCCCCTCCGACGTCGGGCAGGTCGCCGGGCGTCATGCCCACCGCGCCGAGGAGCGCTGCCGGGCCCGGGGTCGCCCCGGACCGGGCCTGCCAGAGCGCGGCGGCGGGACTCAGGCCGTTCTCGACGACGGGGCCGAGCATCCAGTGCTCGTCCGTGCGCACGTGCCCCGGCCGCACCCACTTGGCGACCCGGTGGGCGAACTCGTCCCCGCCGAAGCCGTCGGCGGTCCGCACGACGTAGCCCTCCTGCCGCTCCGCGTCGAGGCGGAGCGCCCGCAGGCGCCGCTCGTCGAAGACGCCGCGCCACAGCACGGCGGGGACGGGCACGCCCAGCCGCCGGGCGAACCGCACGGTAGCGTCCCAGTCCAGGCAGTGGTCGCCGTCCCAGACGGAGAAGAGGTAGAACCAGCTCTCCAGGTCGCGGTAGGCGATCGAGTGCCGGGCGTAGAGATTCTCCCCGCAGACGCGCATGCCCGCGGGGATCCGGCGCGCGATCCTGCCGTGCAGCGCCTTGACCCAGGCGCGGGACGGGTGGTGCGCGCTGTCCAGCGAGCGGGCGTGCAACCCGTCCGGGTACAGCGTGGTGTTCTCCCCGTCGAGCTTCTCGGTGACGACGACCTCCCGGCCGGCGAACCCGGCCAGGTCGCCCGCGCGCACGTCGTCCGGCGTGGCCCCCGGAGACCAGGGCAGGTGGGGAGTGCGGGGGTAGTGCACTCGCATGATCCACTCCTGCCGGCGACCTGAACGACCTCGAAACCGCGACGACCCTAGAGGGAGGCGGGTCGGCGAATCCATCGAATTACCGGCCGCTCCGCGCGTTCGTCGGCCGTGCCAGGCGGGAGGGCCGGTGAGGTACGCGGGGCCGGTGGGGGATACGACACGACCGGTCGGACATGTCTGGGTCGGGCCCCCGCAATGACCCACGGCCCGTAGACTGCCCGGGTGTCGCTTACCCGGATCACGCTCTCCCGCGTCCCCGCGCCACTGCGCCCGCTGCTGGTCAAGCACCGTGAGCTGGTGAAGTTCGCCTTCACCGGCGGTGTCTGCTTCCTGCTGACCGCCGGGGTCAACTACGGGCTCAAGTTCACGGTCATGCGGACGAAGCCGGTCACGGCCCTCACGATCGCGATCATCGTCGCGACGATCGCGTCGTACCTGCTGAACAGCGGCTGGTCGTTCCGGGCCCGGGGCGGCCGCAGGCGTCACGTCGAGGCGGTGCTGTTCTTCGTCGTGAGCGCCCTGGGCGTCGTCGTCAACGACATCCCGCTCTACCTGGCGCGCTACGCGTTCGACCTGCAGTACCCGAACGTCAGCCATGTCGCCCAGGAGGTCTCCGACTTCCTCAGCGGCATGATCATCGGCACCCTGCTCGGGATGGCCTTCCGCTGGTGGGCCATGAAGAAGTGGGTCTTCCCGCACGAGAAGACGGCGGGTCTCGCCTCGACGGCGAGCGTCGCGCCGGTCGCCGCCCCCGCCGACGAGGAGTCCGAGCTCGTCGCCTGAGGCCCCGTTCGCCGACTGGGTCAGGTGGGCTGCACCTCCACCGGTACGCCGTTGAGCACGGCGTTGCCGGACAGCGGGTCGAGGGCGAGCGGGTCGGTGACGGCGTTGGCGTTGACGCCGGCGTGCGCGGCGGCGACGGACATCCGCGTGCCGGGCCGCCCGTGACCCCATCCGTGGGGGAGGCTGACGACGCCGGGCATGACCTCGTCGGTGACCTCCACCTCGGCCTCGATCGTTCCGCCGGCGCCCGTCACCTTCGCCGTTCCCGCGTCGGCCAGTCCGAGGCGGCCGGCGTCCTCGGGGTGGACCTGCAGCGTGCAGCGGTTCGAGCCCCGGACCAGGCCCGGCAGGTTGTGCAGCCAGCTGTTGTTGGACCGCAGGTGGCGGCGGCCGATGAGGACCAGGCCGGTACGCCGCCGGGCGAGGCCGTCGCGGAGCCGTGAGACGTCCTCGGCCAGTGGCGGCGGGCACAGGTCGATCCGGCCGGACGGTGTCCGCAGCACCTCGGGCAGCCGGGGCTTCAGCGGGCCGAGGTCGACGCCGTGCGGCGCGTCCCGCAGCGTGGCCAGGGACAGGCCGCCCGGCGCCGCCCCGAATCCGTCGCCGTACGCGCCGAGGCGCAGCATGAGGTCGAGCCGGCGCAGCGCCGGGGTCTCTCCGGTGAGCAGCGGCAGCAGCTCCGCCGGGTCCCGGCCGTGGACGGGCGAGGACGGGTCGGCGATCGCCTTGCCGAGCAGGTGGGCGATCACCGGCTCGTCGACGTCGGCGCCGGCGTCCTGCCCGGACACGAGGGCGATGAGGCGGGCCAGGATCGCGCACTCGTCGAGTTCGCCGTCCCGGAGCGGGATCGCGGGCGGGGAGTAGCGCGCGGTGTTGCGCACCGCGAGGTCCCCGAACGCGATGTCGAAGTGCGGTGAGCGGCTCGGCGGGGGCGGCGGGAGGATCACGTGGGCGTGCCGCGTCGTCTCGTTCAGGTAGGGATCGACGCTGACCATGAACTCCAGGTCGCCGATCGCGTCGCCGAGGCGTTCGCCGCCGGGCAGGGACAGCACCGGGTTGCCGGCCACCGTGATCAAGGCGCGCACCCGGCCCTCGCCGGGCGTGAGGATCTCGTCGGCCAGGGTCGTGGCGGGCAGTTCGCCGCGCACCTCGGGCAGCCCACGGACGCGGCTGTGCCAGCGGCCGGTACGGAACCCGCGCCCGCTCCCCGTGCCCGGCCGGCGATGCGGGGCGAGGGGGAACATCGCGCCGCCGGGACGGTCCAGGTTGCCGGTGAGGACGTTGACGACGTCGACCAGCCAGCTGGTGAGCGTGCCGAACTCGGCGGTGCAGGTGCCGATGCGGGCGTACACGGCGGCGCTCGGGGCGGCGGCCAGCTCGCGAGCGAGCCGCCGGATCTCCCCGGCCGGGACGCCGCAGACGTCCGCGACGTCCTCGGGGGCGAAGTCGCGGCTCAGCCGCTCCACGTCCGCGACGCCGTCGACGCCGGGCGTGTCGGCGACCAGGCCCTCGGTGAACAGGGTGCGCACGACGCCGAACAGCAGGTACGCGTCCGCGCCCGGCCGGATCGGCAGGTGCCGGTCGGCGAGACGCGCGGTCCGGGTGCGGCGCGGGTCGACGACGATGAGGGTGCCGCCGCGCCGGCGCAGCGCCTTGAGCTTGCCGGGGAAGTCGGCGGCGGTGCACAGGCTGCCGTTGGACTCCAGCGGGTTGGCGCCGAGCATCAGCAGGTACGACGTGCGGTCCAGGTCCGGCACCGGGATGGCCAGGGGGTCGCCGAACAGCAGGCCGCTGGAGACGTGCTTGGGCATCTGGTCGACGGTGCTGGCCGAGTAGAGGTGCGTGCTGCCCAGCGCCCGGGCCAGCGGACCGGCGTACAGGCCGCCCGCCAGGGTGTGGACGTTCGGGTTGCCGAGGTAGAGGGCGAGCGCCTGCCGGCCGTGGCGCCCGGTGACCTCGCCGAGGCCGCGGCGCACCACCGCGAACGCCTCGTCCCAGCCCGCCTCGCGCCAGTGGTCGCCGTCGCGGACCATGGGGGAGCGCAGCCGGTCGGGGTCGTCCTCGAGCTCGCCGATGGTCGCGCCCTTGGGGCAGATGAAGCCGTGACTGAAGACGTCGGCGCCGTCGCCCCTGGCGCCGGTGACCCGGCCGTCGGTGATCGTCAGCTTGAGACCGCAGGTGGCCTCGCACAGGGGACAGATCCGGTACGCGGTCGTCTCGGGCATCGGCCCTCCACAGCGCTGGGTTGTTTCACGCAACCATAGGACCGCCGAACAAGAATTGGAACCCGATTCGGTTTGCCGGATCGGAAGGCGGGAACCTCGGACGCGGGGTGGCGGAACGGCGACGGGCGCCGGCGGGCCCACCGAAGTGGGCCCACCGGCGCCCGTGCGCGCGCGTCAGCGGGCGAAGACCTCGAAGTCGGCCGCCCGGACCTGCCCGGAGTAGGGGCTCGCGGTCGTGCAGTCGGTCGGGACGTTCGGGTCGTTCGTCTGCTGCCCCGCGTAGTCCGGCCCGCCGGTGCACTGCGAGGCGGCGACCTCGAGGCGCAGGTGCGTGGCGGTGGTGCGCGGGATGGTGAAGGACCGCATGGTCAGGTCGGGCGCGACCGGGCGGGGCCGGACGGACGGGAAGGCGTCCTTGTCGCTCGTGTAGACGGTGCGGTAGTCCGCGGCATTGGAGCAGTCGACCGTGGCCGAGGCCGTGCAGGCCAGGACCTTGAACGACCGCAGCGCGGTGAACCGGTTCTGGGAGCCGGTGTCCCCGCCCGGGTCCTTGGAGTCGGCCGGCCGCAGCAGCGCGCTGACCTGGATCCGCCGCACCTGCTGCGGCGTGCCGCCCGCGAGCCGTACGGTGACGCCGCGGCCCGCCACCGGGGTCCCGGCGGCGGACAGCGAGGCCCACGTGGTGCCCTCGTCGTCGTCGATGAGCGCGCCGAGGTCGACGCCGTCGCCGGTCGCCGTGGCGCCGTTCGCCGCCGAGGCGAGGTTGCGCGGCAGCGACACCCGCACGGTGCGGTGCGAGCCCGCCGTCACCCGCTCGGTGATCCGGGCCAGGCCGTGCCCGGGTGCCTGGGCGATGAAGCGGTACCGGCCCGCCACCATGGCCGCGGTGTCCGCCAGGCCGGTGGTGGTGTCGGTGTCGGCGACCGGGACCGCGCGGGCCTGGTAGTCGCCCACGTAGAAGCGGGCGCCCGGCACCGGCCTGCCCGCCTCGTCGACGGCCTCGAACCGGACGGTGGCGTTCTTCGCGGTCGGCGAGGCGAAGCTCGGCGTCGCGTCGGCGTCGGCGTTCGTGTTGCTGGCCGCGCCGTCGCCCATGCCACGGGCCGCGAAGGCGTCCCACAGCAGGGTCTGGTTCGCGCCGCCGAACCGCATCCGGTCGGCGGCGAGCATCGCGTCACGGGCGTCGAGCATCGTCACGTCGCCCCGGGCCATCAGCAGCCACGCGTCGAAGACGAGCTGGACCCAGCGGCGGTCGCCCGGGCAGGCGGTGACCGGGGTGCGTCCCTCCGCGCAGGACCTGCGCAGGGGGGCGGTGCCCTTGCCGTAGCGGTCGAGGAACGCCTGCCGGATGTCGTAGTTGACGGCGTTCCAGATCTCGCCGTCCGCGTGGACCTCCGGGCCGGTCAGGTCGAAGCCGAGGTCGCCGTAGTTGAGCGGGTTCTTCGCCAGGTCGTAGTCGCGGATGCCGCGCACCTTGTTCCCGGTGACGTACTGGCCGGTGACGGACTCCTTCTGGCCGGCCGGCACGAGGCCGTTCGAGGCGAGGTACTCCATCGAGACCAGGTCGGACCAGGACTCGCCCATCGCGCCCGCCTGGTAGCCGGTGAGCCGGTCGTCGGGCCCGGCCACCATCCGGTTGGAGATCGCGTGGGTGTACTCGTGGCCGATGACCGACTGGTCGTAGTCACCGTCGACGCAGGGGGAGTAGAACGAGCCGGCGATCGACTGCCAGAGGTACATGTTCGTGGTCGGCGGGTTGCCGTCGGGCGGCGTGGCCTGGTTGGCGTTGTCCCGGATCAGGCTGGTCGCGACCCGCGCTCCGGACTGGGCGTTGCCGTGCTCGGGGTCGCCGCCGAGCCCGCCCTTGCCGAAGTTGTCGTCCTGCAGGTTCCAGGCGCTCTCGGTGAACCCGAGGGCGTAGGAGAAGTCGTGCATGCGGTTGTGCATGGCCAGCAGGTTCGCGTCCGCCGCGTCGATGTCATTGCGCTGCGGGCTGTCGAAGACGCCGGGGGCGCACTTCTGGGCGTACCACTGGTTGGTCCAGGGGTAGGTGTACCGCCGGTCCGGGCGCGGGGTGGCGAAGCCGTTCAGGTTGAACCCCGTGCCGGTGGCGTTGTTCCACGCCTCGGCGGCCCACTCGTTGTTGCCGCGCGTCGTCTGCGTGGAGGCGGTGCCGCTCACGCCCGGGTCGACGTCCCAGGCGAGCGGGGAGGCGGGGTTGCCGACGACGCGGTCGCAGCCGGCGGCCTTCGCCGGGCACCACGTCTCGCGGGTGTCCTTCGTGCGGTAGTCGGCCGGCGGGTTCTCCGGGAACGCCTTCCACCGCGGGTCGTCGGTCTCGTCGTCCACGTTGTCCTGGCGGATGAGGACCTCGCCGGTACGGGCGTCGACGTAGCTGGTGTAGGACCTTACGCCGTCGGGCGCGTCGTCGTTGAGCGACACCTCGTAGGCCGCCCGCGCGCCGCCGGCCGGCATCGGCACCGCGACGAGCTTGACGCCCTGCGTGCCCTTCAGCCCGTCGGCCGCGTACCGCCGCCAGCCGCCGGTGGCCGCCTGGGCGGTCACGGTGCCGGCGTCCAGCCGCACGTCACGGGCCGCGGCGCGTACCGCGTCCTTCTCGGTGAGCGTCGCCGGCGCCGGGGACGGGACGTCCGGCGCGAGCGACGAGCTGACCTGGTAGACCTTGCCGCCGGCGACGCCGACGACCGCGAGACCGTCATGGCCGGCCGGCAGGCCGCCGAACCGCTGGCGGAACAGCACGGCGGCGCCGGAGCCGATCGGGTTCTTCGCCACGACCTCGAGGGAGTCGACCGCCTGCTGCGACAGCCCGAGCAGGTCGCGGTGCTGCGTCAGGTAGGTCCGCGCGGCCGTCACCGGGTCGGCGGGCAGGCCGGTCGCCAGGGCCGTGGTCCCCTGGGGGACCAGGCCGGCGGGCGTGCCCAGCCGGTTCCACCGGGCGGCGACCCGCTGCCGGCGGGCCAGGTCGCGCTGCGTGCTCGACGGGGCGCGGCCGCCCGGGCGGGCGTCATGGTCGCCCGCCCCCTGGTGCTCCGTCTGGACGCGTGTCTTGGGGGTGGCCGCGGCGGTCGGCTGGGCGGCGGCGACCGCGCCCTCTCCGAGCGCGAACAGCGCTCCCGCCGACATCACCGCGATCAGCCGATTGGCCCTTGCGTGTCTGCGCCACGTGCGCACGGCACACCGCCTTTGGGGTCTTTGGGGCAATTGCGGCGCGAGCTTAAAGCGGGAGTAAAAGCCGCGTCAATGAAATGAAAGGCACGATCCAGCAACGCTTATGGTAACTCACGGTAAGGGGGTCATCTGGCCTGATCGCGGTGGGTGACGAGGCGATGGGGCCCCTGGTGCGGGACGCCGGTACGGTCGGCGCCCCTCTCTTGTCGCCGCACCCGCGAGGATCTACGGTTTTCCCGAGTCCTGACCAAGATCCGCTCTGGGATGACATGTGCTGTCAATGATGGCGGAGGCCGAGTCTCGCGACGCGTCGCGCGCTCGCCTCCTGCTCGTCGAGGACGACGACGAGCTCAGCGAGATGCTGGTCCGGCTGTTCACCGAGGAGGGCTACTCGGTCGAGCTCGCGCGCGACGGCCAGCGAGGCCTGCACCTCGGCCTGAGCCGGCCGTACGACGCGATGATCATCGACCGGGGGCTTCCCGTGCTCGACGGCCTGGACCTGCTGGTCCGGCTGCGCCGCCGGGCGGTCGTCACCCCGGTGCTGGTGCTCACCGCGCTCGGCGCCGTCGCCGACCGGGTGGCCGGCCTCGACGCGGGCGCGGAGGACTACCTCGTCAAGCCGTTCGAGATCGACGAACTGCTGGCACGGGTGCGCGCGCTGCGCCGCCGCAACCGGGACAGCGCGCAGGTCCTGCCGCTGGGCGCCGGCCGGTTCGACCTCGCCACCAGGGTCGTGACCCTTCCGGACGGCGCGCAGGTGACCCTGTCGGGGCGGGAGTACGAACTGCTGCGCGTGCTGACGAGCCGTCCCGACCAGGTGCACACGCGGGCCGTGCTGCGCGAGCGCGTCTTCGACGCCGCGCCGGCGGAGTCGATCGTCGACACCTACGTGTACTACCTGCGCACCAAGCTCGGCCGGACGGTCATCCGCACCGTACGCGGCGTGGGCTATAGAGCGGGAGAGCTGTGACCACACGACCGGACGAGGCGCCGTGAGCAGAACCCCGGACCTGGAACGGCGGCTGCTGGTCCGCGCCCGCGCCGTCATCACCGCGGAGGTGGCCGGGGCGGTGACCCTGGTGGTGGCCCTCGTCGGGATGCTCGTCTACTGCGTCACGATCGAGGGCCAGGAGTCCTCCGCGCGACGCGACCTGGCCGTCGCGGTCGAGCGGGCCGACATCGCCCACCCGCCGCCCTGCGTCTGGCTGTTCGACCTGCGCGGGAACGCCCTGACCACCTCGCCCGGCGCGCCCGCGGACCTGCCCGTGCGCTCGGTGCTCCGTCGCGTCGCGGCCGACCGCCGCACCCGCGTCGGGCGGGTCACGGTCGGCGGCCGGGCCTACGTCGTACGGACGGCGGTCCGCGGCGGCGTGGTCCGGCAGGCGGCCATCGACCTGCGCTACCAGATGGAGGAGCGCCGCCGGCTCTATGTCGCGCTCGCCGCGGCGGAGGCGGCCGGGCTCGCGGCGGCGCTGCTCGTCGGTCAGCTGCTCTCTCGCCGGGCGATCGCGCCGCTGGGCGAGGCCCTCGCCCGTCAGCGCAGGTTCGTCGCCGACGCGAGTCATGAGCTGCGCACGCCGCTGACCCAGCTGCACACCCGCGCGCAGCTGCTGGAGCGGCGGCTGAGGCCCGGCGGCGACCCGTCCGACCTGGCGACCGAGCTGGGACGCATGGTCACCGGCACCCGCCGGCTCGGCGAGGTGATCGACGACCTGCTCCTGTCGGCGCAGCTGAGCCAGAGCCGGCGGCCGTTCGGTGTGGTCGACCTCGGAGCCCTCGCCGACGACCTGGCCGCCGCCGAGAGCGCCCGTGCCGAGGAGCGGCAGGCGACCGTCGAGGTCCGGCGCCGGGGCGCGGGACCGTACGTCGTCCAGGGCGTCGAACCCGCGCTGCGGCGCGTGGTCACATCGCTGATCGACAACGCCTTCGGCCACATCGCCCCCGGCGGGCACATCACGGTGACGCTGACCCGGAGCGGCGCGATGATCGAGCTGGAGGTCCGCGACGACGGCGTCGGGCTCGATCCGCGGGACGCCGAGCGGCTGTTCACCCGCTTCGCCCGAGGGGAGCACGGGACCGGGCGCAGGTTCGGCCTCGGCCTGGCCCTCGTCCGCGAGGTCGTCGACGGCCACGGCGGCACGATCGAGGTGGACGGGCGGCCCGGCGCGGGCGCGGCCTTCACGGTCCGGCTGCCCGCCGAACTCCAGACCGTCCGCGCCGAAGCCGCTCGCGCCGAAGCCGTCCGCGCCGAGGCCGCTCCCGAGCCCGTCCGCGCCGCGGCCGAACCCCGGACGGGGCGCGTCTCGGCCGAGCCCCGGACCGTTCGCGCCGCGGCCGAGCCCCGGGCCGTACGCGCCGAGCGTGTCGAGGTCACCCCGTCTCCGCCTCCACCAGTGGCCGCCCCGCGGTCTCCATCCCGGTGAGCCACAGCACCAGCGCCGCCGCGCCGACGGGCGCCGCGACGATCAGCGCCATCGTGGGGAGCTTCGGCGCCGAGGTCAGCAGCAGCGGGCCGAGCATCCCGCCGATCTTGCCCGCCGCCGCGGCCAGGCCGCTGCCGCCCGCGCGCAGGGCGGTCGGATAGACCTCGGTGGAGTACGGGGACAGCAGCGCGATCATGCCGCCGGCCCCGGCCAGCAGCGTGACCAGCAGGGCGAGGAGGAGCGCCCGCCCCCGGTCCGCGTCCACGCCGAACACCGGGAACAGCACGAGCACCACGCCGGTGACCGCGGCGTAGCAGAACATGGTCCGGCGACTGCCCCACCGCCCGTACAGGTAGGCGGCCAGGGCGGTGTTCGGCACCGCGAACAGCGAGGAGAAGAACAGCAGGCCGCCCGCCGAGTGCTTGCCGCCGTCGCCCAGGAACGTCGGCAGGAACGTGATGAATCCCCAGTTCACGATGCCCCAGCCCAGGCCGTACAGGGTGATGGTGGCCGTGCGGCGGCGGAACGGCGGCACCACGAGCGCGCGGATCCGGGACCGGAACGACGACCAGGCGGGCGGCGTCACGGGCGCGGCGCCGGACGCGCGGGTCGTGATCCCGTACCGCGCCATCACCCGCGCCGCCTCCTCCTCCCGGCCCACCGACAGGAGGAACCGCGGTGACTCGGGAATCCAGCGGCTCAGCACGAGGAGCAGCGCGCCGGTCGGCGCGCCCAGCACCCACAGGATCCGCCAGCTGAAGTGCGGGACCAGCAGGGCGGACGCGCCGCTGGCCACGAGGTACCCCAGCGCCGCGCCCAGCCCGCTCTGCAGCACGATCAGCCCGCCGCGCCGCCGGGCCGGGATCGACTCGGCCATCAGCGAGTACACGGTCGGCAGCATCCCGCCCGCCGACGCGCCCATGAAGAAGCACATGACGAGGTTCCAGCCGAGGCTGGGCATGAAGCCGCAGATCGAGGTGGCGATGTAGATGATCGAGGACAGCAGGATCGTCGACCGGCGGCCGAAGACGTCGGCGAGGAACCCCCACAGCACGGACCCGGTGACGGTCCCCGTGATGGCGACGAAGGGCAGCGACGCGGCCTCCCGCGTGCTGATGCCGTACTCCTTCGCCATGCCGGGCACCACGAAGCCGAGCGAGGCGGGCTTCATCGTGTCGACGACCAGGCCGATCGTCAGCACGGCGACGAGCAGCCAGTGCGCGCGCGTCAGCGGCGCCTCGTCGAGCGCGGCGTACGGCACGGCCGAGGCCCGCCGCGCCCGTGCGGCCCGTTCCTCCCGGCCGGGCAGCAGGGACCAGGTGCACAGGGCGAGGCCGAGCACGATCAGCGCCATGCCGAGCGACATCACCCGGCCCATCGCCATCCCGGCCATCATGAAGTGGTCGTGCCGCATCATCACGTAGTCGGGGACGTGCATCAGCACGCCGGCCGTGACCAGCAGCGCGCCGATCCAGAAACCGTGTCGTTTCACCGTGTCCTCCCGGTGACGGGGCAGGCCGCCTCGGCGGCCGCGAAGTGGCGCTCGCACAGCCGCTGCCGGCGGGCGTCCCACACCATGAAGGCGCCGAGGACGAGCTGGACGACGCTGCGCCAGACGTCCTCCCAGCGATCCCGGATCCGCATGGCCGCCAGCAGCGCGGCCCGCCGTACGCGCGGGACGGCGGCGTCGCGGGGGAGGAGCAGGCAGGGGCCCCGGTTCGGGACGGACCGGGTGTGCGCGGCGGACGTCCGCAGCGCGAACCGCCGGAGGACCTCCCGCGCCGCGACCCGCATCGTGATCGGCGTCAGGCGCCAGGCGGGGCAGGGCCGGTTCGCGGCGATCCCGAACGGGATGTGGTCGGCGTCCCGCGCCGACAGGGTCTCCCAGCGCTCGGGCCGGAACTCGTCCGGGTTCTCGAACCGGGCGCGGTGGAACTCCGGATAGGAGAAGAGAAGCACCGAGCCCGCCGGGATCGTCGTGCGGTCGTCGACCTGGATCTCGCCCGAGGTGATCCGGTGCGCGACGCCGAACAGCGGGTACAGCCGCAGCGTCTCGTCGATCACCCGCTGGACGTACCGGTCGTCGGCGTCGCGCAGCCGCTCCTGCGCGTCCGGGTGGTCCGCCAGCACCATGAGCAGGTGCGTCATGGCCTCCGACGTCTGCACGACCGCGGTGTTGAAGAACGTGCCCTGCAGGTACAGCGCCCGTTCCCGCGCCGACAGGCCCGCCGGCAGCGGGTGCCGCACGTCGGCGAGGCGGCCTTCCAGGTAGTCGGTGAGCCGGACCCGCCGGTCCATGTGCCGCAGCCCGCAGCACTTCAGCGAGGTCACCACGTCGTCGGCGTTGGCGGCGATGAGGTCGCGCGCCTCCGGCGGGCACGGCTCGCCGAACACCACCTCGTAGAAGAACTCCGCCCAGATCGGCATCATCAGGTCCCGGAGCCGTACGGCCGTCATGCCGTCGATCCCGCGCAGGCCCCGCTCGACGCACCGGGCCGTGAGCTCCTCGACCCGGGCGGTCGGCATGGCCAGGAACGCCCGCGTCGTCCGGGCGACCTCGTCGTACCGAGGCCCGGGCTCGAGGTGCTCCTGGTGGATGTGCGGGCCGGGTGCCAGCCAGTACCAGAACAGGTCGGACAGGGCCGCGCCCCTGCTGCGGCCGTCCGCCGCCTGATGGGCGTACACCTCCTTGAACCGGGACACGTCCACCAGGGGACCCGGGATCGGGATGCCCTCGTCGCCGTTGACGCGGGCGAAGATCCACACGCGGAGCGCGACGACGCGGCCGGGCAGCCAGTACGGCAGGCTGAGCAGGAGAAGGGCCGCGACGGCCAAGACGATGATCAGCATCGGACGTACGTCCTGTCGAGATCCCGGACCGACGCGCAGCCGCACTGGATGAGGGCCTCGCCGACCTCGTCGCGGATCCGTTCCAGCACGCCCTTGACGCCCTGCTCGCCCTCGGCGGCCAGGCCCCAGACGACCGGGCGGCCGATCGCCACCGCGCTCGCGCCGAGGGCGAGGGCCTTGAGCACGTCGGTGCCGCGCCGGATCCCGCCGTCCATGAGCACGGGCAGGCCGTCCGCGGCGTCCACGACCTCCGGGAGGACGTCGATCGTGGCGGGCGTCGTGTCGAGCTGGCGGCCGCCGTGGTTGGACACGATGAGGCCCGCGACGCCGGCGTCGGCGGCGAGCCGGGCGTCTTCGGGGTGCAGGACGCCCTTGAGCACGATCGGCAGGTCGGTGACGCCCCGCAGCCACGCGATGTGCTCCCAAGAGATCTCCGGCGACATCGCGATCGGCCGCACGTCCCCGGGGGAGCCGCCGGTCCGGAGGTTCTCGCAGTACAGGCCGTCGGGCAGGTCGTGGAAGCCGTTGCGGTCGTCGCGTTCGCGCCGGCCACGGGCGGGGGAGTCGACGGTGACGACCAGGGCCCGGCAGCCCGCCGCCTCCGCCCGCCGGACGATCGCCTCGGTGAAGGCCAGGTCCGGCTGGACGTACAGCTGGAACCACAGCTTCGCGCCCGGCGCCTCGGCCGCGATGTCCTCCACCGCCACGGTCGCGGCCATGCTCACGATCATGATGGTGTCGGCGGCGGCCACCGCCCGTACGGTGGCGCGCTCGCCGTCGGGAGCGGCGAGGCGGTGGAACGCCGTCGGCGCGACCAGCACCGGCATGGACGCGTCGGTGCCGAGCACGGTCACGCCGAGCTCGTGCCGCGCATCACCCCGCAGGATGCGCGGCACGAGTGCCAGGCGGGCCAGTGCGGCCTCGTTCGCCCGCAGTGTGACCTCGTCGCCCGCGCCGCCGGCGAAGTAGTCGTAGTGGGCGGGGTCGAGGCGCTCGCGCGCCACCGCCTCGTACTCGCGCAGGGTCCGCACCGGCCCTCCCTCAGGCCGGCACGGCCGCGGCCTGCGCGGCGAAGAACGCCCGCAGGGGTTCCCGGTGGACGTCCGGGGAGTCCCACTCGTTCTCGAGGTTCTCGGTGATGTGGTGGGTGGCGACGAGCTCCCCGCCCCGGTAGTGCCGGACGATCGGGTGCAGGTAGTGGCCCTCGTCCGCCCGGCCGGCGTCGCTCTGCGCGATGCGGCGGACGGAGATGTCGAACGGGTCGTGCTTGTCGTGGTCCGGGCCGTAGTCCAGCGTGATCCGGTAGTGGTCGGGCAGGTCGACGTGGTCGAACGGCATCTCCTCCAGGTACCGCGCGCCGTCGCCGTCGATCGCGATCACGTCGGCCAGGAACCCGAACTGCTGCCACAGCGCCGACGTGCGGTTGACCCGTTCGAGCACCGCGTCCGCGAGCGCGTCGGGTGTGTTCGGCACGGCCCGGTGCGGCCACTCCACGCCCTCGTACCTGCTCTCCAGGATCCGGTGCAGCGCGCGCACGCTGTACCGGAACCCGTGGATGAACCCGCTCGTCCCCTTCTTGAAATCACGCGACTGGGTGATCGTCCCGGCGAAGTACAGGTCCGGGACGTTCACCGACTCCCACGCCGTCGTCAGGGAGGGGAACCGGTCGCGGATGATCAGTTCGGGCCGGCAGGTCTCATCGAAGATCGACGCGTCGAAGCGGAAGCCCGTGCACACGATCACCCGGTCGTACGGCACGTCCTTGGTGACCTCGTTCGCGCGGGCGAAGCTCACGGTGACGAGGTAACCGCCGTCGTCCCGCCGCTCGATGTTCTTGACACTCCCGTCGAGGATCGCGTTCTGCGCCTTGAGCTGGTACGTGTCGAGGAAGTTGTTGTTGACCGCGCGCAGGTGCCCGACGAAGTGCGTCTGCCACGCCAGCCGTACGGAGTGCGGTCCCGCGACGTGGATCACCGCGGCCTTCTCGATCAGGTTGTCCGCGGTCTCGAACGCCGAGTTGCCCTTCCCGAGGATCAGCACCCGCTGGTCGGTGAAGTCCGCCGGGTCCACCGACACGTCCGTGTACAGCTCGGCCGTCTCGATGCCGGGGATCGGCGGGACGTACGGCTTCGAGGGGCCGGTCGCCGCGATGACCCGCCGGGCGCGGTGGACCTCACCGCCCTCGGTCCGCACCGTGAAGCCCTCGTCGTCGCGGGTGACCTGCACGACCCGGCTGTCGCAGGCGATCCGCAGCTTCGTCGCCTCGGCGAAGTCGCTCAGGTAGCGCACCATCTCGTCGGCGGGCGGGAAGTACCGCTCGCTGTACCGGGTGAACAGCAGCTCCGGGTCGTCGGTCAGCAGCGAGTTCCAGTCCGCCCGCAGGTTCAGCTCCGGGTCGGTCCACCCGGTGTGCAACTTGTTGTTGGAGATCAGCGTGCGGTGCCGGGGGTACGTCCTGAAGAAGTGCCCGGCGGTCGGCCCGGCCTCGAGGATCAGGTAGTCGCGGCCCGCCTTCTCCAGCAGGTATCCGAGCTGCAGCCCGGCCGGTCCCGCGCCGATCACCAGATAGTCCTTCACCACGCCACCTCAGCCGTTCAGTCAGGGGTCGGACGCGGTAAGGATGGGCTCGCGAATCTCAGAGCTTCCTCAGAGGCCGTTCGGCGGTGTGGCCGCGCTCCCCAGTGTCACGAACCGGTCATCTGGCGTGATTGCCGAAAGTGATCTTGGGTGCGATGGTAACGCTATGTCGCGTTCCATGCACTTTGTTGGAAGTCTGCCGCCGGACGTGTGCGGCACCCCGCGCCAGGCCATGGAGTGGATCACCGACCAGGTCGGCGACCACCGGCTGACCGCGCTGCCCTGTGACGTCGATTCCGACTGGATCGTCGCCTACCTGCGGACCATCGCCGAACGGCCGGCCTTCGAGGTCAGGCGGCCCGGCGAGTACACCGGCTACGAGGACATGCGCAGGTACGGCGTCCGGCGCGGCCACCGGCTCCGGCCCGCCGACGTGTCGATGGAGCGAGAGGACGTGCTGCGGAGGATGCTGGAGGACTTCCGCGCCCTGCGCGCCGAACGCCCCGAACTCGCCGACGTCCGCCTGCAGCTCAGCCTGCCGAGCCCGCTCGACCTGGCGATCTTCGTGTTCGAGGGACGGCCGTGGCTGTCCCTGCGGCACCTGTCGGTGTTCACTCAGGCGACCGTCGACGAGGTGACCGCCTTCACCCCCGTCGGCGGCCGGGACGTCGTCTGGCAGCTGGAGACGCCGTCCGTCCTGGTCGGCATGGACATGGCGAAGCGGCTGCCGGGCGGCCGGTCCCTCGCCGCGCGGCTGCTCGCCCGCCAGGTCGCCGGCCTGCTCGGCCGACTCCCCGCGGAGGCGGAGGTGATCCTGCACCTGTGCTACGGCAACCTCGGGAACACCGAGCTCGTCGCGCCCCGCGACCTCGGCCCGGCCGTGACCTACCTCAACCTGCTGGCCCCCGCGCTGCGCCGCCACGGCCGCGCGCTGCCGCCCGTGCACCTCCCCGCGGCGTACGGCGCGCACCCGTCACCGGTGACCGAGGAGTTCTACCGGCCGCTGCGGCGGCTCGACCCGGAATGGCGGATCATCGCCGGCATCGCCGCCGCAGCCGACCCGGAGGGCGGCGCCGAGAGCCTGCGGCTCCTCGAGACCGCCGCCGGCCGCCGGGCGTACTCGGTCGCCACGGCCTGCGGCCTGGGCCGCCACACCGTCGACCAGGCCGAGCAGGCGGTCGCGGCGATGGCCGTCGCGGCCGACACCGCCCCGCACTGACGCCCCGGCGCCGGCCCGCGCTGACGTCCCGGCGCCGGCCCCGCTGACGTTGCCTCCGCCGACCCGCGCCGGCCCGGGCGCCGTCCCCGTCAGGACGGTGCCCGGGCCAGCAGGTCCTCCATCACCGCCAGCTGCTCGTCCGGGTGCGTCCGCATCGCCCACAGCACGTGCGCGGCGCCCAGCGCCCGCACCCGGTCCAAGTCCTCCAGCACCTGGTCCACCGATCCGGTGAGCGGCGTACGCTCCTCACGCGGCTTCACG
Source organism: Actinoallomurus rhizosphaericola (assembly GCF_024055675.1). Lineage (NCBI taxonomy): Bacteria > Bacillati > Actinomycetota > Actinomycetes > Streptosporangiales > Thermomonosporaceae > Actinoallomurus > Actinoallomurus rhizosphaericola. The sequence continues at coordinate 161,087 of NZ_JAMXMW010000018.1, forward strand.
GTGATGGAGCCGTTGACCCGCACGACGAGGGGCAGCGAGGCCGGGTCGTGCCCGGCCTCCTCCGCCGCGCGCCAGAACGTCGAGACCGTGTCGTCGAGTTGCTTCCACGCCATGACCACCGGGTTCAGTCCTAGCCCCAGCCGCGCGGCGCGCTCCACGGCGACCGGCGCGACCGCGCCGACGACCAGCGGCGGCCCGCCCGGCCGTACGGGCTTGGGCCCGATCTGCGACTCGGGGATCGCGTAGAAGTCACCATCGAACCGCACGGGATCCGGCCCCCACACCGCCCGCATCGCCGCGATGTGCTCGGCGAACCGCTCGCCGCGCCGCTCCCGTGGCACACCGGCCACCGCGAACTCCTGCGCCATCCACCCCTGCCCGAGACCGACGACGAGGCGCCCGCCGCTCAGCACGTCCAGGGTCGCCAGCCGCCGCGCCAGCACGACCGGAGGGTGCAGGGGAGCGGCCATCACGCTGGTGCCGAGCCGGATCCGGCTCGTCCGCGCCGCCAGGAAGCTCAGCGTCTCCAGCGGGTCGTAGACCGTGGCGTACGCCTCCGGCAGCGGCGCGAGGGGCGCGAACCCGCCGTACGAGACCGGCTCCATCGGGCGCAGCAGCCGCTCGAACGTCCAGATCGCGCCCAGCCCGATCCGCTCGGCCTGCTCCGCCACCCGGACCACCGTCTCGGGCGACGCCCCGGAACCGTACGAGGGAAGGTTGAGCCCGAAGTCCATTCGCCACTCCCGTCGGCCGTGCGGAGAGATCCGTTCCAAACTACGTACCCGGGCACCCGTCGTCCGGTCACCCGGCTCTCCTCCGTCATTCCTCGACGTACGCGCGGAGTTGCTCGGCCGTCATGCGGTCGAATCGGGACAGCGATACCCCGAGGAAGTGGAGCTGGTCCAGATCGGCCGTAGCCACGTACGGGGTGCCGCCGTGCCATTGCCACAGCAGGATGCCGTTGAGGCTCGCGGCGGCCGACCAGCCGGGAGGCGCGGGAAGGTCGGCGGGGATTCGCTGCGCCAACCTCAGGCCCAGCGCCGCGGCGGCTGGATATTTGCGGATAAGGCGGTCGAGTTGCAGCAACTCGGCCGACGTCGAAGGCGTTTCCTCGGTCAAAGCGCCGACCAACTCGCGAAGCCTGGAGAGGGAGCACATCAGACCTTCCTCCGGCGTCATCGCCGACGGATTTGAATCGAGACGACGTTCTTGATCGCCGCGACGAGGTCGTCGACTTCGTCGGTGGTGAGAATTCGCGTCGCGTCGCGGAGGTGGGCGATCGGCTTCCCCCAGGACCAGTACCGCCGGAGGACGCCGTTCTCGTCGACCTGGCAGGTGACCTGCTCGGACAGGAAGTGGTCGGTCGCGATGATCAAAACCGTCCGCCCGTACTGCTCCGCGTCGAGGCCGGCCTCCTGGCAGGCCTGCGTCAGCCATCTCGCGTAGGCGGATATCTCTTCGGCCGTGGGCTCTTTCATTCCGGATCCCCTTTTCTCTCGAAGGGAACACAGAATCACCGCCTCCCGCTTATGATCGGAATATCTTCGAGCCTTTGTCACGGCGAGGCCATGAGGGGACCGCGCAAGATAGTGCGCGTTATGGTCCGGCGAAAGGGGACAAAAATGGGCAGGATGCCGAGCCCGGCACTGATAACTCTCGGCCGTCAGGTGCGGCGGTACCGCGACGCCGCCGGGCTCCGCCAGCGGGAGCTGGCCGACCACCTCGGGTACAGCGAGCCCTGGGTCAGCGCGCTGGAGACCGGCCGGCTGCTCCCGAAGGCCGACCAGGTCGCGGCCCTCGAAGCGGCGCTGCACATCCCGTCCGGCGTCCTCCTGGAGGTCTGCCGGCAGCTCGACATCGACCCCACACCCCAGTGGTTCCGCGAGTGGCGCGACGTCGAAATCGACTCCGACGTGCTCCGGTGGGTCGAGCTGTCGAACGTCCCCGGCCTGCTTCAGACCGAGGACTACGCGGCCGCCATGCTGGGCGGCGACGAGGCGGCCGTGGCCGCGCGGATGGAGCGCCGTGAAATCCTCACCCGGAACGACCCGCCGCCGCCCGTCCTGCATTTCGTGCTCGACGAAGCGGTCCTTCATCGAGGACGCGGCGGGCCGAAAGTCATGCACGACCAGTTGATGCATCTCGCCGACTCCGTCGGGCCTCGTCTCACGATCCAGGTTGTACGCTCAGACGTGAATCCCCGATCAGCAGGGGCGTACATCCTCGCGACCGTGGACGGGCGCGACGTGGCATATCTGGAGACGGCGGTGCGCGGACTCGTCACCAGCACCCAGGAGGACATCGCGATCCTCTCGGGGGCGTGGGAGTCCGTCCGGTCCTTCGCGATGCCACAGCACGAGTCGATCGATTTCATTCGCAGAACGGCGGAGGAACGATGGGGCTGATCACCGACTGGCGGAAGTCGAAGCGCAGCGCAGAGAACGGCGGCGCCTGCGTCGAAGTGGCCGTGGCGGAGAAGGCGGCCGGATGACCGGGAGGGCCGCTTCGAGGTCACGGGGCGGCCCCTCACGGGTCATGTGACGGGCTCCGGGCTGAGGCCGAGGTCGATCGACGGTCTGCGACGGGCCGCGATGAGCGCGGTTTCGGAAAGGGAGGCCCTGCACCGGGTCATTCCGGATCGTAGGGTGTCCGGTGTGCACGATGATACGTGCATGCGTCGTTTCCTGATCATGACCGTTGCCGCGCTCGCGGTGACGTCGGCCTGTTCGAGCGGTTCCCACCCGGCCAAGTCGACCGGTGCCACGCGCGCGGACTCGCCGAAGCCGAACGCCGCGACCGAGCCGGCGACCAAGGCCAACATCCCCGGTTTCTCCGGGCCGATCGAGTCGTCCAGCGGCGTCACCCACGTGTTCGGCACGTGCCTGAAGTCCTGGTACACCCCGGCGAAGGCCGGCACGCGGGTCCACGTGGCGTACCCGGGGCCGGCGAACGTCAGCGTCGACCTGCTGATGACGGACCACTCCGAGCCGCCGCCCGAGGCGCACAAGCAGTTCACGCTCGCCCAGGGGCAGCAGACGAAGGACCTGCGGTTCCCGGCGATCCCGCATGCCGGTTACGCGCAGATCACCGTGACCTCCGGAAGCAAGACGCTGACCTGCGACGCGGCGAAGCACTGAATCGTCGCACAGCGCGGGTTGCGGCCTGGTGAAATCAGGCGGATACCCGCGTTAGCGCCGATTCCCCCTCGCCGACCGGCCCATCGCATTCTGCGCCGTCTACTCAGAGGAGACGAATTCTCCTCTGAGTAGACGGCCTCGGAAGCGAGCTACCGCCGCCGGTGCCCGACATGCTCCAATTCGAAGGTTTGCCCCGGTGGTGCGAGAGCACTCCCATTCCCGGGGCCGCGAGCGAGGTGCCGACCGGCGGCGACCAGGTCGGCCGGGAACCAGGTCCTGCCATCCAACGGCTCCCCGCCCGATGCGATGGGCGGTCGCCTGAGGCCCGAGTTGACCTTCACATCAATGTGAAGGCTGCATCGTGTGGCCATGCGAACGACTGAGGACACACTGCACCACGTCGAGTTCGGCCGGGGAGTGCCCGTGCTGATGGTCCACGGGTTCACGGTCGACCACCGCCTCATGCTGCCGCTGGAGTCCGCGTTCACCGATCGATCGGGATGGCGCCGCGTGTACGTGGACCTGCCCGGGTCGGGGCGCTCGCCGCGGCTGCCGGCTCCCGTCACGGCCGATCGTACGGCGGCGGCGCTCATGACCTTCATCGACGAGGTGATCGGCCGTGAACCCTTCGCGATCGTCGGCATCTCGTTCGGCGGCCAGCTCGTCCGGCATGTCGTCGCCGAGCTCGGCGCACAGGTGATGGGCATGTGCCTGCTCGCGCCCGTCGTCGCCCCGGTCGGGCGGCGCGAACTGCCGGCGCGACAGGTGCTCGATCGCGACGACGAGCTCCTCGCCGCGCTCGACCCGGCGGACCGGGCCGTCTTCTCGGACATCGCCGTCTGGCAGACGGCTGCGGGATGGGCGGCGTTCCGAGACCATGTCCTTCCCGGCCTCCGCGCCCATCACCGGGATGACGCGAGGGAGCTGGCTGCGGCGTACATGCTCTCCGCCACTCCCGAGACCCGCTTCACCACGCACGACGGTCCGCATCTCCTCGTGACCGGGCGGCAGGATCACATGGTCGGCTGGCGGGATCAACTGGCCTTGCTCGAGCACTATCCACGCATGACGTACGCCGTCCTCGACGGATGCGGCCACAACGTGCACCTCGACCAGCCGGAGCAGGTCAACGCGCTGCTCCGGTCGTGGCTGGATGCTCTGGAGGCCGAGTCGGCGGTGGACAGGGCGCTCCGAGCCGGCCGGTGATCATCGATATCGTCGGGCGACGCAGGCGCCAGGCCCAGAGGAGGATGAGATCCGGTGCTCTATCCGGAGACCGAGCCGTATGACCAGGGCATGCTGGACGTCGGTGACGGGCACCGCGTCTACTGGGAGGTCTGCGGCAACCCGGACGGCAGACCGGCCGTCGCGCTGCACGGCGGCCCGGGCTCGGGCTGCGGGCCGTGGTGGCGCCGGTACTTCGATCCCGGGGCCTACCGGGTCGTGCTGTTCGATCAGCGTGGCTGCGGCCGCAGCACGCCGCACGCGAGCGCCCCGGTCGTCGATCTGAGCACCAACACGACCGACCATCTGATCGCCGACATCGAACTCCTGCGCGGCCACCTGGGCATCGACCGGTGGCTGGTGCTCGGTGGATCCTGGGGATCCACCCTCGGCCTGGCCTACGCCGAACGCCATCCCGAGCGGGTCGGCGAGCTCATCCTCTTCGCGGTCGCCCTGACGGGGCGGCGGGAGGTCGAGTGGATCACCCATGACGTCGGCCGGATCTTTCCGGAGCAGTGGGCGCGGTTCCGCGACGGCGTGCCCGCCGCCGACCGGGACGGCAGCCTCGCCGAGGCGTACAGCCGGCTCTTGCATGATCCCGACCCCGCCGTCCGGGAGAAGGCCGCGCAGGACTGGTGCGCGTGGGAGGACGCGCACGTGGCCGTCCTTCCGGACCACCGTCCCGATCCACGGTACGACGATCCGGCCTTCCGGATGTGCTTCGCCCGGCTGGTGACGCACTACTGGCGCCATGCCGGATTCCTCGAGGACGGGGCACTGCTTCGCGACGCGGGACGCCTCGCCGGAATCCCCGGCGTGCTGATCCACGGCCGTCTCGACGTCAGCAGCCCGCTGCAGGCGGCCTGGGAGCTGGCTCAGGTCTGGCCGGACGGCGAACTCGTCGTGGTCGACGACGCGGGACACGGCGGGGGCGGCATGCGCGACGCGATCGTGGCGGCCACTGATCGTTTCGCCGGGGTGGCCGGGGCGGCGGGGTGACGCACCCTCAGATGCTCCGGTGACGCCAGTGCTCGCCGTGTACCCAGAGATAGGCCGCGACCAGCGTCACAGCGGAACCGACCGGAATCCCGAGCCACAGGTACGGCAGGTCCAGGCCGGCGGACGTGGCGACGTACGCCCATCCGAGGACGATCGCCGTCCACACGACGCTCAGGATCAATGCCGTGTCCGTCGCGGCGGCGCCTTCCAGCACCGCCAGCCACATCTCCGCGGGCGCCACGAGCAGCATGGACAGTGCGACGAGCCGAAGCGCGGTCTCGCCTCCCGCGATCCCCGTCACGTCACTGCCGAAGATCGACAACACGATGCCGGGGAAGAGTGACGTCACTGCCGCGAGAGGCAGTGTCGCCAGGTAGCCACGGGGGACGATCGCGCGCATGAAGGCCCCGATCCGGCTTCCCCGCCCGAAGCCGATCAGTCTGCTCACGAGCGAGACCACCGTCTCGCGGAAGGCGTCGGTGGGGAGGATGAGCACGTTGAAGACGCTGTAGACGACGTTCGACATCGCGAGCATGTCCTGGCTCACCCGGGAGATGATCAGGAAGAAGGCCAGCCAGCGCGTCGAGTCGAGGAGCACGTCGAGGGCGACCGGCAGGGCGAGGCGCAGGAGCGGGCGTGCGCCACCGGCTTCGGACGGCGCCCCGGATCGACGCCGGTACCACGGTCCGTACCTCCGCCGTATGTATCCGCTGAGGATGACGAACGTGATCGCTTCGGTGATCACGTACGCCCAGGCCGCTCCGTCCATGCCCAGCGCGGGAAGTCCCAGCCGCCCGAAAATCAGCACATAGCCGAACAGGAAGTTGGTCAGCGCGACCTGAGAGGTCACGACGATGAGGATGCGCGTTCGGGCCGTTCCCACCACGAGGCCGCCGTAGGCGAGATTCAGGGCTTCGACGAAGAGACCGAGGGCGGAGATGCGCAGGAAGGATCCGATCGCGTCGCCCATGCGGCCCGGCGGGGCGAGGAGTTCACCGACGTGCGGCGCCGCGAGGGCGAGTCCGATGGAGAGCGCCGCGCCGAGGACGGCGGTGAGGGCGAATCCTCGCCGGAACGCCGCCAGCATGGCATCGCCCCGGCGCTCACCGACCCGGCGCGCGATCTGTATCTGCAGTCCTTGAGCCAGACCGACCGCGGGAGCGAGCCAGATCTCATGCGCCTCATCGGCGAGCGCGATCGCACCGAGTTGGAGGGTTCCCAATCTCGCCAGCAGAGCCGTGTCGGTGACGTGGATGACCGCCTCACCGACCTCGGCGAGGAGAAGGGGGAGGGAGATGGCCCAGATCCGACGGCCGGACACCGGGCTCCGGTCGACCTGGCCGTTCTGATCGCGCCGCATCTCCGTCTCCGCCCTACGGTCGGCCGGCGACCGAGACTCAGAGCAGCCGGAAGGCGTATGAATGATGGTTCAGGTGCATGACCATGCAGGACAGCAACGCGCCGCCCTTGTGATATTCGGTCAGATTGAAATACGTGACTTCGAAGGCGAGCTTCGCGGCGATGTCCTCGAGCAGCCGGTTCTTCGCCGCCTCCTCGTCGTATTCCTCGGTCCCCGCCCTCAGATGCTGGATATGTGAGCCGTTGAGGATGGTGTTGTTCAGTCGTGCCGAATTGCATATCCCGGCGAGGGCCGCGCTCGACGGTACGTCGATGATATCGGTGTACCTCTCCAGCTCAGAGATCTCCGGGTGATCGTACATTTCGACACAGACGAGGGTCTGCTCTTTGGTGATCGGGAAGACCGTGCAGTCCAAATGGTAGAGGTAGGGATCGGTCATCGGCATCTTGACGATCCTCATGCCGAACCTCTCAGCCATCCAATCGTAGGTCTCCGCCTGCGAGCGAATACCGTAGCCGCCGACATAAACATTGTCATACAGGTACTTGAGTTCGGCCTCGCCCTCGAACTTCGTCTCCGGCACATGGACGTTGTAATCCATTGATTCGAAGAAACGCCGTCCGACGTCGGTCTCGCCGCGCCGTGGCTCCGAGGTGAAGTTCGACAGGACGACCGTGTTGCGGTCGCTCGTGTGCTCGAGTACGACGCCGATGTTGGCGGTGAACGTCAGATCCTGCAGGTCTCTGCCCTGGGGCGTGGGAAGCAGGTACACCAGCGCCTCCGAGGCGATGAATCCGTAGAGGTTGAGGAATTGGATCATCGCCTGGGTGATGTCCGGCTCCCGCTTGCCGTCCTCGATCTCCTCCATCCAGACGTTGTTCACGGCTTTGGTGGCATAGGAGAAGGGCGCGTTCATGAGAAATGCCGGTCGATTCAGCTGCGTCGGGTTCCTCGGTGGTGAATCCGCACTCGGGACGGTGGTCATCGCTTACACCCGGACTCTGGCTCGTCGGCTCATTTCTTGCGTACGGCGACGACTGGATCGATGCCGGCCTCCACGTGCACGCCCGATTCCTGAAGTGGGACGAAGTCGTACTCCGCCGAGAGGGGGATCGCCAAGTCGACCTGCGATCCGTAGCGGATCTGCGAGAAGCGGGCACCCTGATGGCAGGGCTGGTTCTGTCGCAGTTCGAATGGAGTGATCGAATCGACATCGTAGTCGGCGATCTGCAGGATGTAGTACGACTGTCCGAGTTCGAAGGCGTCGACCCGGTTCAGCACTCGCTCGTTGTACTGCAGATAGAGTCCCGGCGGATTCGGGATCTCGAGGTCGGCGAGTATGCGGTGTTCCAGCTCGAGCATCGGATGGTTGAATGTGTCGATCGGGTCGAGCAGTCGATAGGACAGGCGTCCGGTGTACGGCACCCGATTCACGTGAACGTCGTAGAACGTCATGAAGATCCCGGTGACGAGGCACGTCTGGTCGAACTGCTCGTTCCGGAAGGCGGACCGTAGCGTATAAGGCTTACCCTTGATCATCACCAGCGGTTCGTCGGGCGGCACGGTCTTCTGATACAGCACCACTCCGTCGGCCGGCGAGAAGAAATAAGAGCTGTCCGCATACATCGGTCGCGGCGGGTCCCGGAAGAAGAAATATTGCGAAAGCCATTCGACGGGTTTGCTCTGGTACTTCTTCACGTCGGAAGCAAGCCACTCCGACAGTGTCTTCGCCATCTCGATCACCGTTGCCGTGCACTCGGTGACGCCGGTCCCCGCATCGAGGCGGTGCCGCCACGGCTCCCCCGATCTCGGCCGAGAGAAACTCACTGTTTGTTCTTGGTTCCCGCAGACATGACCTCACTGCCCGGCTTTGCCGTCCCCGAACACCAAAGTAGTCCCTTGTCTGGGCAAAACCCGGCCCAAAGTGGATTCGTCTGGTCGACGATGCGGCTGGGGCGGACGCCGTCCGTGTGATGGCGGCGTCCGACGGGCAACGAGTGGGAGGTGGGGCGGTGGCTCGCCCGTGCGGCGGGTCGGCCGAGAAGGTCCGTTCAGCGGCCGATGATGACCACTCGCTGCTGGATATTACAGAAACGCCGCTTCCTGCAGATGGCATTATTGCGGCCGACCCTCGCGAGCGCGTTCGCGTCAGCGACCTGCTGTATCCCGTGCAGGCGCGTGGGACTTCGGATGGTGCTGTTGCTAACGTTATGATGACCGTTTGCGATATGGTTGTTGTCGCCGGGCAGGGCGAAGACCTGTGCGCCTTGGAAATACTGTTCCGCTTCCGCGCCGGTGTTCATCGACATGCCGAGAGTCATGAAGAGGCCAAAGCCGATAAGGGCGAGGGGACGGCGTGCGGTCTTTGCTCTCATAAGCCCTTCCTTTCGCAGACGCGCTGAACGAGACGTTTCTGCGGAGTCAGCCGTTGTGCAATGGCGGAACGTTTCGTGCCCGGACATCCGGCGTGCTCAGCTACATACCCGATGACCGGCTGGGGATAGCGCTGCGCCGGCTCTTGGTGCAGATGGTTACCCCCGCTTTGCCGCCGAGAGGTCACCTGGGCGACGGACCCGAAGGCGGTCACCGGGCACGTGGCGGTACGGGCGGACGATCCCGAGGATCGTCAGCGCGGCGACGGCGAGGAGGCAGAGCCAGGCGAAGGCGTCGCCGACCAGGTCGTACACGGTGGTGACGCCGCGGGTGGGCACGTCGGCCACCATCGTCTGACGGTCGGTCGTGAAGTAGTCGCCGGCGGCGAGGACGCGACCCTTGTCGTCGAAGGCGGCGGACAGGCCCTCGGCGTCCTGGCGCACCAGCGCGTACCCGCCTTCGATCGCGCGCAGCGAAGCCTTCTGGGTGTGCGCCCGGCCGTACTCCCGCCAGTCGTGCGCGGGCACGAGCATGATGTCCGCCCGTACGCGCATCAGGTCGGGGAAGTCGGCGTCGTAGCAGATGACGTTCGCGATCCGGCCGTACGGCGTGTCGACCACCGGCACGCGTCCGTCTCCCGGCGTGAACGTCTCCGAGCCGGGAATGGGATGGGCCTTCTGGTACGTCCACAGCACGCGCCCGTCCGGGCCGATGAAGACGGTCTCGTCCCGCCCGTAGGCCGGGGCGGCCGTGCTGTACACGCCGAGGCCGATCTCCAGGTAGACGCCCGACGTGCGTGCCTCCTGCCGAGCCTTGGCGATGGCAGCGGGCTCGTCCGCCTCCAGCGTCTTGACGCCCTCCTCGGGCCAGACCACGATCCGGGCGCCGGCTTCGGCCTCGCGCCGGGTGGTCGCCAGCAGGTCGTCCTCCACGGCCGTCATGGCGGGCCGGACCGCCGAGGGTGGGGCGGCGGCGACGTCACGGCGGCCACCGGGGATCCGCTGGAGCGCCGCCTGCAGGGCCTCGGTCGCCTCCCGGCTCGGGCTGATCCCGGCGATCCGGACCGTCGCCCCGCCGCCGGGCGAGAACGCGAGCCGCGCGCCGCCGCAGAGGAGGACCGTGGACAGCACGGCCACGTACACGACGGCGCTGCGGGCCGACCGCCGGGAGGGCCGCTCCCAGAACCGGTTGACGGCACTGGCGGCCCACGCGATCAGGAAGCCGATGCCGTACGAGCCGATGATCGAGGTGACCTGCAGCAGTGGCAGGTCGCCGTACTGGGTGACGGCGCGCGAACCGTACGCGGTGCCGAACGGCGACAGCAGCGTGATGAGGAACTCCGACCCGGCGACCGCGGCGGGGAACGTCAGCACCGACATCCACGGGCGCAGCCGGCCGGCGAGCAGCCGGTCCAGCAGGAACGGCAGCGTCTGCAACAGGCTCAGGGCGGCCGCTCCCGCGATGATGACGGCGTTGAAGCCCATCGCCGACTCGTCGATCCAGAACACGGCCGCGGCGAGGTTCGCGAGCAGGATCCACGGGGCCGCCGACCACGCGCGGCCGGTACGGGCGAAGCGCAGCAGGAGCACCGGGGAGATCCAGGCGGCGAGGGGGATGTCCCATCGGCCGCCGACCGCGAACAGCATCGCGGCGGTTCCCAGGATGAGGAGCGCGTACCGCGCCCACGTCGGCGTCTTGCGCCGGGCATCGTCCATCTCGTGACTTCCGTTCTCAGGAGGGTTCGTCCGCACGCCGTGCGGGAGCGCCGTTCACCGGCCGTGCTCAGAACGCTACGAGCGCGCGTCCGCCCGCCGCCTCGTCCTCTTCGCCGATTCCTCGGCGATCCGCGCAACTTTGGATGCGGCCGTGAGGACGAGTACGTGACCTCGTGAACGGCATACCGTTGCGGTCAGAGATGACGACATATATGACGGCCGGCCTGCGCCGGACACGCGGATGGCTGACCGGCAGGCCGTGGCTGACCGACCTGGCGTTCGGTGGTGGGCTCACCACGTTCGACGTGGTGACGTTGTCGGCCAGGACACCGGCGCCGAGCGTGGCGGGCCTGGTGATGTGGGGGCTGCAGACCGTTCCGTTGTTCTGGCGGCGGCGCCGCCCGCGTCTGGTGCTGACGGCGATGACGATCGCCTTCGCGGTGTTCGAGGCGGCCGACCCGGTCCCGGGGAAGACACCGGGCCCGTACTTCCTGATCTTCGGCGTGTTCGCGGTCGCCCGCCGGGCCTCGGCACGGGCGAGCCTGGCGTGGACGCTGCCGGCCCTCGCCGTCGCGGTGACGGCGGACCTCCTCACCGGCCGGTCCGGACCACCACGTCTCGACTCCATCGAACCGATCACCGCGACGACCTTCGTCGCGTACTTCTTCGTCGCCTGGCTCCTGGGGTACGGCGCCCGGCGGATCGACCTCGACGCCCGCCGGCTCCGGGACCTCAACGAACGGCTCCGCGCCCAGCAGGAGATCAACGCGCGTCAGGCCGTCGTCACGGAGCGGGCGCGCATCGCCCGTGACCTGCACGACGTCGTTGCGCACCACGTCAGCGCGATCGCCGTGCAGGCGCGTTCCACCGAGGAGATCGTTCAGGACGATCCGCGGCTCGGCCGGCGGGGCGTGGCGCGCATCGCGGAGACGGCCGACACCGCGCTGGTCGAGATGCGCCGCATCCTCGGCCTGCTCGCCGCCGAGCCCGAGAGCGTCGGCCCGGAACCGTCCCTGCGCAACGTCGACCGCCTCATCGAGGCGGCGGAGGCGACCGGCTGCCGCGTCACGGCGGCGCTCGACGCGCCGGCCGACGCGGTGCCGGCGGCCATCCAGGTCTCGGCCTACCGGATCCTGCAGGAGGCGGTCACGAACGTCTTCCGGCACGCCGGTCCCGTCGACGTCCGGGTCGCCGTGCGCATCGGCGACCGCGGCCTGACGATCGAGGTCGAGAACGCCCCGGCCGCCGCCGGCCACCGGCCGGTCCCGGGATCCGGCCGCGGGCTGCTCGGCATCCGCGAGCGCGTCACGGCCTTCGATGGGACCCTTCACACCGGTCCGCGCCCGCACGGCGGGTGGCGGGTCCACGCCACGCTTCCGCTCCAGGAGCTTCGATGACCATCCGGGTGCTGCTCGCCGACGATCAGGAGATGGTACGGGCGGCGCTGCGGGCCGTCATCGACCGCCGCGAGGACCTGTGCGTCGTCGGGGAGGCCGCCGACGGCGACCAGGCGGTCGACGCCGCGTCCCGCCTGCGGCCCGACGTCGTGGTCATGGACGTCCGCATGCCCGGGACGACCGGAGTCGAGGCCACCCGCCGCATCCTCACCGAATGGCCGTACGAGGACGCGCCGCCACGGATCCTCGTGCTCACGACCTTCGACCTGGACGAGTACGTGCACGCGGCCCTGCGCGCCGGCGCCTCCGGCTTCCTCCTGAAGAACAGCCCGCCCGACCAGCTCGCGCACGCGATCCGGGTCGTCGCCGGCGGTGAGGCCATGCTGGCCCCGAGCGTCACGCACCGGCTCATCAGCGCGTTCACCGCACTGCCCACCGGCCTCGTCCCCGGCACGCCCGCTCCGGCGCCGGACCACCGGGGACGCCTCGACGCGCTCACCGAACGCGAACGGGAGGTGCTCATCCTGATCGCCCGCGGGCTGTCCAACGCCCAGATCGCGGACGCGCTCGGTCTCACCCAGGCCAACGTGAAGAGCCGCGTCAACCGCATCCTCACCCGGCTCGGCCTCGAGAACCGCGTCCAGGCCGCCATCCTCGCCCGGGAGGCCGGCCTGATCCCGCCCGGTCGGTGAAGCGGAGGCTCCGCCGGTGGCAGAGCGGCGGAGCCTCCACGGCGCCCGCCCATCGAGGACGACGGCGGCCCGGCCGCACCGGGACCGCCGTCGTACCGATCAGCGGGACAGGATGTGGTCGCGGGCCTCGGCGTACCGTTCGCGGATCGACGGGACCGCGTCGGCCTCGTACGTCTCCAGGCCCGCGCGCTCCCAGCGCGGCGGCTCGGCCGCGCCGGACAGCGCCCAGGCGGCCTGGGCGGCCGCGCCCTCGGCGACGTACTCGCCGGTGGGCGGAACCAGCACCGGCCGGCCGAAGACGGTCGGCGCGATGCGGCGTACGGCCTCCGAACGGGCGGCGCCCCCGATGAGCAGCACCCGGTCGGCCCGCGCACCCTGGGCGAGCAGCGCGTCCAGCCCGTCGGCGAGGCCGCACAGCATGCCCTCGATCGCCGCGCGGGCCAGGTGCGCCGGCGTGGACGTGGCCAGGCGCAGGCCGTGCACCGAGCCGGTGGCGTCCGGCCGGTTCGGCGTGCGCTCGCCCTCCAGGTACGGCACGAGGACGAGGCCGTCCGCGCCGGGCGGCGCGGACAGGGCGAGCCGGGAGACCTCCTGGTGGTCGACGCCGAGCAGGGCCGCGGCGGCGTCGAGCACCCGGGCGGCGTTCAGCGTGCAGACCAGCGGCAGGAACCGGCCCGTCGCGTCGGCGAACCCGGCGACGTCACCCGCCGGGTCGGCGGACGCCCGCTCCGCCGCCGTGAACACCGTCCCGGAGGTGCCCAGGGACACCACCACGTCGCCGGGCCGCAGGCCCAGCCCGAGAGCCGCCCCCATGTTGTCGCCCGTGCCGGCCGACACGAGCGCGCCGGACGGCGTACGCCCGGCGGCCTCGGCCGGGCCGAGGACGCGCGGGAGCTCCGGCACCCGCCCGAGCGCCAGCTCCAGCAGGTCCGGCCGGTACTCCCCGGTGGCGGGGGACCAGTAGCCGGTGCCGGACGCGTCACCCCGGTCGGTGACGAACTCACCGGTCAGCCGCCACGTGAGGTAGTCGTGCGGCAGGCACACCGACGCCGTACGGGCGGCGGCCTCCGGCTCGTGCCGGGCCAGCCAGCGCAGCTTGGTCACCGTGAACGACGCGACCGGCACGCTGCCGACCGCGTCGGCCCACTTGGCGGGCCCGCCGAACTCCTCGACGAGGTCCCGGGCCGCGCCGGCCGAGCGGGTGTCGTTCCACAGCAGCGCCGGCCGGACGACCTCGCCGGTCTCCGTACGGCAGACCATGCCGTGCTGCTGGGCCGCGACGCCGATCGCGGCCACGTCGTCCAGGCCGCCCGCCGCCTCGGTGGCGCGGCCGAGCGCGTCCCACCAGGCGGCGGGGTCCGCCTCGGTGCCGTCCGGGTGCGGCGCCTGACCGGCGCGGACGACCGCGCCGGTCTCGGCGTCGGCGACGACGACCTTGCAGGACTGGGTCGACGAGTCGACCCCCGCGACGAGACTCATCGCCGCCCCCGGGACGGCGCCGTCAGGACGCGGTTCACCGGGCGCCGAGGATGTGCTCGACGGCCAGCTGGTCGAGGCGCTCGTAGTGGTAGCCCCGCTCGGCGGCGGCCTCGACGTCGAAGTCGTCCTGCGCCAGGGACTCGTAGGTCTCGCCCTCAGCGAGGGTCGGCACCGCGAGCTGGTCGGTGCGCGAGGCGGCCAGGGCCTCCTGCACCTCCGGGTCGGCGCGGAACGCCCGCGCGCGCTCCTTCAGGATGAGGTAGGTGCGCATGTTCGCGGCGGCCGAGGCCCACACGCCGGAGAAGTCCTCGGTGCGGGTCGGCTTGTAGTCGAAGTGGCGCGGCCCGTCGTACCCGCCGTTCTCCAGCAGGTCGACGAGGAAGAACGCGCTCTTCAGGTCGCCGTGGCCGAAGACCAGGTCCTGGTCGTACTTCGGGCCGTGCTGGCCGTTCAGGTCGATGTGGAAGAGCTTGCCGTGCCACAGCGCCTGGGCGATGCCGTGGACGAAGTTCATCCCGGCCATCTGCTCGTGCCCGACCTCGGGGTTGAGGCCGACCATGTCGGCGTGCTCCAGCGAGCCGATGAACGCCAGCGCGTGGCCGATGGTCGGCAGCAGGATGTCGCCGCGCGGCTCGTTCGGCTTCGGCTCGAGCGCGAACCGGATGCCGTAGCCCTTGTCGGTGACGTACCCGGCGAGGGTGTCGATGGCCTCGCGGAACCGGTCGAGGGCGACCCGCACGTCCTTGGCGGCGTCGGACTCGGCGCCCTCGCGGCCGCCCCAGAAGACGTACGTCTTGGCGCCCAGCTCGGCGGCCAGGTCGAGGTTGCGCATGACCTTGCGGAGGGCGTACCGGCGGATGTCGCGGTCGTTGGAGGTGAACGCGCCGTCCTTGAACACCGGGTGGGTGAACAGGTTCGTCGTCGCCATCGGGACCTTGAGGCCGGTCTCGTCGAGCGCCTTGCGGAAGGCGGCGATCGCCTTGTCCCGGTCGGGCTCGACGGCGAGGAGGTCGTCGTCGTGGAACGTCACCCCGTAGGCGCCGAGCTCCGCGAGCCGGTGCACCGACTCCACCGGGTCGAGCGGCGGCCGGGTCGCGTCACCGAACGGGTCGCGCGCCTGCCAGCCGACGGTCCACAGCCCGAAGGTGAACTTGTCCTCAGGGGTGGGTTCGAACATCTCGTCTCCTCATTTCGTTCAAGCTCTGGACTAATTAAAACCCGCAGGTGCCCGGTGTCAACAGGGGAGGGGTTGCATGATTAGTCTGTGAACATGCGAAATGAGATCACGCCCGTCCGGCACGGCACCATGCGGGCCCGTAACCTGGCCGTGGTGCTGGGCGAGATCTCCCGCCGCCAGCCGGTCAGCCGCGCTCGTCTCGCCGACGTCACCGGCTTCACCAAGACCACCGTATCCAGTCTCGTCGCCGCGTTGAAGGCCGCGGGCCTGGTCCGCGAGGACGGGCCCGTGCGCGACGGCGAGCGCGGTCGCCCCGCCACGGCCGTGTCGGTCAACGGCGACCGCGTCGCCGGCCTCGGCCTGGAGGTCAACGTCGACTACCTCGCCGCCTGCGTGCTCGACCTCGGGCGGCGGATCCGGCACCGGCACATCGTCGCCGCCGACAACCGGGGACGCGCGCCCGAGCGCGTCATCGGCGCGCTGACGGACCTCGCCGAGCGGGCGATCGCCGCGGCGGGGGACCAGGGCCTGACGGTCGCCGGCGCCGTGGTCGCGCTGCCGGGCACGCTCGACCGGGCGGGCGGCCGCGTGCGCACCGCCCCGAACCTCGGCTGGCGCGACGTCGCGGCCGGGGAGCTGCTGGCCGGCGGCCTGCCGACCCTCGCGCTGCCCGCCGACCAGGACAACGAGGCGAACCTCGCCGCACTCGGCGAACTGTGGTTCGGCCACGGGCCGGAGCTCGGCTCCTACGTTCACGTCTCGGGCGAGATCGGCGTCGGCGCGGGCATCGTCGTCGACGGCCGGGTGTTCCGCGGCGCGCACGGGTTCGCCGGCGAGCTCGGCCACGTCGTCGTCGACCCGGCCGGGCCGCCCTGCGCGTGCGGCGGCCGGGGCTGCCTGGAACAGGTCGCCGGTCAGGAGGCGATCCTGCGGGCGGCGGGCATCCCGGACACCGTCGGGACGTCCACCGCCGGGCCCGACGGCCCGCTCGCCGCGCTGGTCGCGCTCCTGCGCGACGGCGACGGCCCGGCGCTGGCGGCGGTGCGCCGGGCGGGGGAGGCCCTGGGCCAGGCCCTGTCCGCGGCGGTCAACCTGTTCGACCCGGACACGATCGTGCTCGGCGGCATCTTCTCCGCGCTCGCCCCGTGGGCGTCCCCGGCCGTCGAGGAGGCGCTCGGCGGCGGCACCGGCGTCGTACGGCACGCGCCGCCCCGCCTGACCGTCTCCCGCCTGGGCGGCGACGCCGCCGCCCTGGGCGCCGCCGCGCTCGTCGTCGAACGCGTCATGAACGACCCCGCCCTCCTCATGGAGGCTCCGGCGCGCCCGCACAGCCGGTGACGCGAGAATTCGGCGGAGTCGTGCGGCGGACACCGGCGCTGGCCGGCCCCTTCGTGACGGGAGGCCCGGTGGCCGCCCGCCGGGACTGACGGGCTGAGTGACCGCGCCGGCCGGGCGCCGGCCACGGGTCGGCGCCCGGCCGGTGTCTTCTTGGTGGCGGATGTTCGACGAAAGCGCGGATTTGGCGCTGATTTATGTAGAATTTATGGGTGACCGCTCCGCGACCCACGCTGACCCGACGGCATGCCCTGGGCGAGACGAGCGCACGTTCTCTGCTGCTGACCCTACTGGGCGAGTTCGTCCTGCGGTACCAGGAGCCGGTCTGGACGTCCACGCTGGTCGAGGTGCTCGACGAACTCGGGGTGGAGGAGAAGTCCGCGCGGCAGGCGCTCGCCCGCACGGCCGCCGACGGATGGCTCACCTCCGAACGCGTCGGGCGGAGTGTCCGCTGGTCCCTCACCCCTCCGGGGCGGCACCTGCTCACGGAGGGCGCGGAGCGCATCTACGGCTTCGGCGCCGAGGCCGCCGCCTGGGACGGCGTCTGGCTCATCGTCTACGTCTCCGTCCCCGAGTCCAAGCGCCGCCTCCGGCACCAGCTCCGTACGAAGCTGAGCTGGGCCGGCTTTGGATCGCCCGGCCCGGGCATGTGGATCGCGCCGTCGGCGGCGCGTGAGGCGGAGGCGCGGTCGGTCATCGAGGGCCTCGGACTGCAGGCCGGCGCGATGTCGTTCACCGCGCGGTTCGCCGGGGTCGGCAGCGAGCGGGCGATGGTCGAGCGGGCGTGGGACCTGGACGGGGTCGCGGCCGAGTACGAGGCGTTCATCGACGAGTTCGGCGCCCTGCGCCCCGCGTCGCCCGAGTCGATCCTGCTGGCGCAGGCGCGGCTCGTCCACGAGTGGCGGCGCTTCCCCTTCCTGGACCCGCGGCTGCCGCCGGCCCTGCTGCCGGCCGGCTGGGTCGGTGCCCAGGCCCGCGAGCTGTTCGACGCCCGCCACGACGAGTGGCACGCCGTCGCCCAGCGGCGCTGGCGCGAACTCGCGGCCGGCTGACCGGCCGCGTTCCGCGACGACGGGTGGCGCCGCACAGGGAGCCGCTTCTGCGGATCGGGTGAACCATCGCCGGGAAACCGGCGTATACCTAGCCGCACGTGGCCGTATGCCTAGTCATATACCTATCCATATGCCTAAGTGCGGGAATGCACCCCACGACGACCGTTCGCCGCGAACTAGCCTGGACGCGCTCACGCTTCATCGCGGTTTCGGGGAGCATTTCCAATGGCAGCTCATGTGCGAATGTTGTCGCGTTCTTCGGCCATATCAATGTGTGCGTCGACAGGATTTCCGGCGGCATGAAGGCAAAGATCGATCCACCGTACGTGGCAGCGGTGGTCGTCACCGTCTGCTCTTTCTCGGCCACCGCTCCGTTGACGGCCTACGCGGCGGCACCCGCCCTCGCCCTGGCGTTTTGGAGGAACGGCCTGGGGCTCACGACGAGCGTCGCGATCGTCACCGCGCTTCGTCGTGGCGAGTTCCACCGGATGTACCGTGGCGAGCGTCGCATGGTACGCGGCGAGCAGTACCGATTCATGGCACTCGGTGTCCTGGCGTCCCTCTGCCTGACGGCGCACTTCGCCACGTTCATGTCGAGCGCCAAATTGACGTCCGTTGCCATGTCGACGGCCCTCGTCGCCACCCAGCCCGTCTGGCAGGCCCTGATCGCGGTCGTGCAGGGGCAACGCCTGCCGCGTCGCATCTGGATCGGGCTGAGCGTGGCCGTGATCGGGGCGGTCACCGCGAGCGGGATCGACATCCGATCAGGCGGTAACGCGCTGCTCGGGGATCTCCTCGCCCTGGCGGGCGCCCTGACACTGGCCGGCTACACCGCCCTCAGCGAGCGCGCACGAGGCGGGCTGAGTACGCCGCTGTACTCCACCTTGAGCTCCTTCGTGTGCGCGACAGGCCTGCTGGTCACCTGCCTGGTGACCGGTACTCCGCTCATGCATTTCGACCGGCACACCGAAATCGCCGTGCTCGGCATGCTCGTACTTCCCCAGCTTCTCGGCCTGGGCTCGCTGAACTTCGCCCTCGGCAGGGGATCCGCGACGACCACGAGCGTGCTGCTCCTGCTGGAGGCGCCGGTGGCCACGGTCATCGCGTGGCTGTGGATGGGTCAGAAGCCGGAGCCTTCGACCCTGCCCGGCCTGTTGCTCGTCATCGTCGGTGCCGTCGTCGTCGTCTCGAGCAGCACCACCCAAAGTGAAAGCCTCATCGGCCGGCATCGGGCACCGCACTCACGTCGCAGGCCGCGTCGCGCCGGGACCACCGTGTCCGGGGAGGCGCCCCTCGCCCGGCATCGGGTAGCGCGCTCACGCTCGGAGGCGCCCCGTGTCGGCGCCTCCGTGCCCGTCCTCGCCCCGGGCGGCCGGGACGCCGTCGCCTCCACCGAGGCTCTCGCGGACTAGTCGGCGCTGGATCTTCCCGGTCTCCGTCGTGCGGTGACGCCACGGAACGTACCGCGCGGGGCCGCACGGCGGGGCCGCAGGAGAAGCGGTGAACGGCCACTCCACAATGTCAGTGTTCGAACGTATGATCGAACCATGGCCGAGAACGCGACGCTCGCAAGCCGTACCCGTCCCCCACTTCCGGCCCCCGAGGTGGCGGCCCTCGCCCTCTCGCTCGCCCACCTGGGCGCCGGCCCGCAGGCCGCCACGGCCCGCCGGGCCCTGCGCCGCCTGTTCGACGATCTCGACCCGGCCGAGACCGTCGGCACGACACTCGACACCCTGGCCCGCCCACTCGACCCGGCGACGGCGCACCGGGCACGGACCGCGGCGAGCGCGATCACCGCGCGGCTCGTGGTCCGCCTGCACTACGTCGACGCCAAGGGCAACGTCACGGTCCGCGAGGTGGAGCCGGTGACCTGCCTCGTCCACCGCGACCACTGGTACCTCGTCGGCTGGTGCCGGCTGCGCCGGCACATCCGCGCCTTCCGCTTCGACCGGATGCTGGCGCTGGAGGCCACCGAGATCCCGGCGCGCCCGCACCGCGCCGAGCGCTTCCTGCCCTTCCAACCACGCGCGACGCGGACCGCGCACTGCCGCCGGTGACCCTTCGCCGCGGGTGACTCCGCGTCGCCGGTGCGGACGGCGCGCGGTCCGGTTCGCCCGGGCCGCCCCGTCCGCGCCGACGGTGGGGTCCCCGCGGCCGGCCGGCTCCGCGGTCCGTCCGTGCCGGCGGCGCGGTGGTGTCGGCCGGCCGGCTCCGCGGTCCGTCCGTGCCGGCGGCGCGGTGGTGTCGGCCGGCCGGCTCCGCGGTCCGTCCGCGCCGGCGGCGGAGCCGTCTCAGCCGACCAGTTCGGTGCGCAGCTTCGTCTTCAGGATCTTGCCCGCGGGGTTGCGCGGCAGCTCTCCCTCGCGGAACCAGATGTGGGTCGGCACCTTGAACGACGCGATCCGCTCGCGGAGGAACGCCTGCAGCTCCTCCGGCGTGACCGTCATGCCGGGGCGGAGGCAGACGACCGCGCCGACCTCCTCGCCGAGCGCCTCGTGCGGCACCCCGATCACGGCGGCGTCGGCGACCGCGGGGTGGTCGTACATGGCGGACTCGACCTCGGCGCAGTAGACGTTCTCCCCGCCGCGGATCAGCATGTCCTTGGCCCGGTCGACGATGTAGACGAATCCCTCCGCGTCGACACGGGCCAGGTCCCCGGTGTGGAACCAGCCGTCGCGGAACGACCGGGCGGTGGCCTCGGGGGCGTTCCAGTAGCCCTTGATGACGTTCGGCCCGCGGACGAGGAGCTCGCCGACCTCGCCGACGGGCAGCTCCGCGCCCGCCGGGTCCACGACCTTGACGTCGCACACCGGGACCGGCGGGCCGACGCTGTCGGGGTGGGTCAGGTAGTTGATCCCGCTGTTGTACGTGGTCACCGCCGACGTCTCGGTGAGGCCGTACCCGTTGCTCGGGACGCGGTCGGGGAGCAGCTCCTTGATCTTCTCGACCAGGGCGGGCGGTGCGGGCGAGCCGCCGTACGACACGGACCCGAGGCTGGAGGTGTCGTACTTGTCGAACTCGGGGGACGTCAGCAGCTGCCAGGCCATCGTCGGCACCCCGCCGAACGCCGTGACCCTCTCGCGTTCGATGAGCTGGAGCGCGCGCTCGGCGTCCCACTTGCGCATCAGGACGATGGTGCTGCCGAGGACCGCGCTTGCCACGAGCACCGTGTGGCAGCCGGTCGCGTGGAAGAGCGGCAGGCTCGTCAGCGTGATGCGCTGCCGGGGGTTGGCCAGTTCCTCGATCCGGCCGCCCGCCTGCAGGCCGGCGCCCAGCATGGCGTACGCCAGGCTCAGGGTGTTGCCGGTGATGTTGCGCTGCGTGCCGAGCGCGCCTTTCGGCCGTCCCGTCGTGCCGGAGGTGTAGAAGATCGTGGCGTCGTCCTCCGGGCCGATCTCGGCGGCCGGGAGAGCGGTCTCGGTGACCTCGCCGAGCACGGTGTCGTACGCGTCGGCGCCGGGCGGCGGCGTGCCGTCGCCCCGTACGACGATCACGGCGAGGCCGAGGTCCGGCAGGACGTCCGTGAGCCGGCCGGCGCGCTCCTCGTCGGCCACCAGCACGCTAGCGCCGCTGTCCCGCAGGCCGTACTCCAGCTCCGGCCCCGTCCACCAGGCGTTCAGCGGGACGACGACGGCGCCGATGGCCGCGGCGCCCCAGAACGCCACGAACCACTCGGGGCGGTTGCGCATGGCGATGGCGACCCGGTCGCCCTTGCGCACGCCGTACCGCTCGGTGAGCCGGCGCGCGAAGGTCGCGGCGTGCCGGAAGTGCTCTTCGAAGGTCAGGCGCTCGTCCTCGTAGACGATGTACGTCTTGTCGCCGTGCCCGCGGCTGTTCTCGAGGACGGTGCGCAGGGACGGGGAAGCGTACTTCCAGACACGGGTCGCCGTGCCGCGGATGTCCACCTCTTCCATCTCGAACAGCTGCCCCGGCGCGGTCAGCTCGGCCCTGACCTCATCCACACTCTTCATCCGCACCTCCGGACCGGAGCCTACGATCCGAACGCCATTCTAGAAAAGCCCCTTCCGGGAGACCGCTTCTACGGTTTGCGGGCGACCCCGGCCCAGCAGACGGAACGGCCGGGGGTATCCCGGAGCGGGCTCGACGCCTCGTCGGGACGCCACAGCGGCGTCCACACCACGCCCGGCTCGATCAGCTCCAGGTCCGCGAAGAACGCCTCGACCTGGGCGTGCGTACGGACGTGGGCCGAACTCGAGGTCTTGTAGTTGTCCTTCAGGGCCGTCTCGACCTCGTCGTCCCCGTCGTCGGTGGCATGGGAGATCACCAGGTGGCTGCCCGCCGGGAGCGGCTTGATGAGCCGGCGGACCAGGTCGTACGGGTCCTCGTCGTCGGCGATGAAGTGCAGGACCGCGACGAGCAGGAGCGCGACGGGCCGGTCGAGGTCCAGCAGGCGGCGCAGCGCGGGATCGGCCAGGATGCCCTCGGGGTCACGCAGGTCGTGGCGCAGGATCGCGGTGCCGTCGACCCCGTGCAGCATGTCCCGCCCGTGGGCGAGCACGACCGGGTCGTTGTCGACGTACACGATCCGGGACTCGGGTGCGATCTCCTGGACGATCTCGTGGACCTGCCCGTACGACGGCAGGCCGGTGCCGATGTCGAGGAACTGCCGGACGCCCGCCTCGGCCGCGAGATGGCGGGCGGCGCGGCGGAGGAACCCGCGGTTCTCCAGGGCGGCGTCCCGCGCGCTCGGCAGGGCCGCCATGGTGTTCTCCGCCACGACGCGGTCGGCGGGATAGTGGTCCTTGCCGCCGAGGATGTAGTTGTACACGCGCGCCGGGCTGGGGATGTCGGGCCGGAACTCGTCCTGCCGGTCGTCGTCGGTCACGAAGAGCCTCATCGCCGGGATGTCGGAGGCGGCTGATTCTTCCATGAACGTCCGTGCCCGGCGGCTGGATCCGGGAATCCGCCGCCGAACACGGACGACCGTAGGGCGGCCACAGGATCGCCCACATCACCATCACATGCCTGGCCACGGCTGACAATGGGATTGCATCCAGCTATGGGATAGCATCGCGTCACGACGCTGAGGATGCAAGCCCATTGGGAGGTGGGATTGCATCGCGACGGTCCCCGGCCGGTCGTGCGAGACTCGGGGATCCGCCGCGAGGGAGGTCGAGGTCATGGCGAACGCTGGAGCGAGCGGCCCCACGGCGCTCCGCATCCTTCTCGGATCGGAGTTGCGCCGGCTGCGGGACAAGGCCGGAGTCGCCTCGGCCGAGGCCGCCAGGGCCATCGGCGGATCCGAGTCGAAGATCAGCCGGATGGAGCTCGGCCGCAGCGGCTTCAAGGAGGCGGACGTCGCGATCCTGCTGTCGCGGTACGGCATCACCGACGAGGAGGAGCGCGACCAGCTGCTGACGCTCGCCCGCCGCGCCAACCAGCCCGGCTGGTGGCACAGCTACGGCGACGTCCTGCCCTCCTGGTTCCAGTCCTACATCGGGCTGGAGCAGGCGGCGGCCCGCATCCGCACCTACGAGCCGCAGTTCGTCCCCGGCCTGCTGCAGACCGAGGACTACGCCGCGGCCGTCATCTCCCTGGGCGACTTCCCGCCCGAGGAGGTGGAGCGCCGGGTCTCACTGCGGGCCACGCGGCAGCGGCGCTTCCGCGAAGGCGCGCTGCGGCTGTGGGCGGTGATCGACGAGATGGCGCTGCGCCGTCCCGTCGGCGGCCCCGCGGTGTTGCGCGGGCAGCTGGAGTACCTCATGACCGTGGCCAAGCAGCCGGGGCTCACGCTCCAGGTCACGCCGTTCGCGGCCGGCGCGCTGCACGCCGCGCCCGGCGGGTTCACCATCCTGCGGTTCGCCGACCCGCAGCTGCCCGACGTGGTATACGTCGAGCAGCTGGGCAACGCCCTCTACCTCGACAAGTGCGAGGACATCGACCGGTACACCCTCGCCATGGACCGTCTCAGCGTCATCAGCGCCACTCCCGAAGAGTCCATCGATCTCATCGGCACGATCCTGGAGGGTCTCTGATGCGCACCGACGACCTGTGGCGAAAGAGCTCCAAGAGCACCCCGGAGGGCAACTGTGTCGAGGTGCGCGTCGTCGTCCGCTGACCCGCCGTCCCGCCGGACACGCGGTATGACGGAAGTGGATCGACCGGACACGCTCCGTGTACGGTGCGGGCCGTGGAGAACCTGCGGATAGGCGTGGTCGACATCGTCCACGACGACCAGACCACCAACGACCACCTGGCCTGCGCGGTGTGCACCTGGCGGCTCGGAGTGTCGCCGCGCGAGTACGCCCTGCGCCTCGCCCGCCGGCACGACGAGTCCCACCAAGGCGGGCCACGTCGTCCTCGCCCGGGCGGCGTCGCGCGGACGGGCTAGGGCATTCGCCGGAGCGCCGGCTCCGCCGCGCGGACGGGCCAGGGGATTCTGTCGGCGTGCCGCCTCCGGCTCCGCCGCGTGGAAGGGTTAGCCGGCGGCCCGCTCGGGCTCGGCCGCGCGGCGGGCCAGGCTCACCAGGTCGTCGGCGCGCAGACCGGGCCAGCCGTGTACCGCGGCCCGCCACTCGGCCGGCACCGCGGACAGGCCGTACCGCGCGCCCAGCAGCGCCCCGGCGATGGCCGCGACCGTGTCGGTGTCGTTGCCGACGCGGACCGCGGTGACGAGGCCGTCCGGGAGGCTCCCGGTGCAGGTGACCGCCGACCAGGCGGCCTGCAGCGCGGGCACGACGAAGCCGTTCGGGCTGAAACGCCACGGCGGGCCGGTCTCCGCGTCGCGGAGCCAGGCCGCCCAGTGGCCACGGCGCTCGGCGGGCAGCAGGTCCAGGCCCTCCCGTACGCCGTCGAGCGTCGCGTCCAGCACCGCCCGCCGTACGCCCGAGCACCACAGCACGCAGGCGTCGCCCGCCAGATCGTCGAAGTGGGTCAGCGAGCTGACCAGCCGCGCGGCCTCGGCCAGCCCCTCCGGGTCGGCCAGGTAGGACAGGGCCACGACGCCGGTCCGCATGAGCGAGCCGTTCCCGGCCGTGCGCCCCGTCTTGCGGTGCAGGTCCGCCGAGGCCTCCCGCATGGCGCGGGAGAGCCCGTCGGCGCGCGCGGTGGCCGCCAGCACGCCGGCCGTCTGCAGCCCGACGTCGCTCGCGCCGCCGTGGAACCACCGCAGGAACCGCTCGGCGATGCCGTCGAGCGCCTCCTCGGAGCGCAG
Source organism: Actinoallomurus rhizosphaericola (assembly GCF_024055675.1). Lineage (NCBI taxonomy): Bacteria > Bacillati > Actinomycetota > Actinomycetes > Streptosporangiales > Thermomonosporaceae > Actinoallomurus > Actinoallomurus rhizosphaericola. The sequence goes on from NZ_JAMXMW010000018.1 coordinate 186,201, forward strand.
GTCGGCTCCTGACGCGGCGACCTCGGCCACGCAGACCTGCATCTGGGTGTCGTCGCTGTACTCGCCGGGCGCGTAGGGGCCCAGCCCGCCGCCGACCATCTCGGGCACGGCGGTCTCCGGCAGGGGCTCGGCGAACTCGTACGGCACGCCGAGCGCGTCTCCGCAGGCCGCGCCCAGGAGCACGCCGGCCGCCCGGTCTCGCTGATCACTGGTGAGCATCATGAGTACGGACGTGCCGGCGGCCCCGGTGGTTCCGTCGGTCATCCCGCGGAGCCGGTGAGCCGGGCGACCTCGCGCTCGTGCGCCTCGGCGTCGGCGCGGGCCGCCTTGGGGCTCCACCGGCCCGCCAGCGGCAGCATCAGGAGGACGAAGGCCACTTCGGCGGCGATGCAGATCCACCACCAGTGCTGCCACTGGTGCGGCCCGTCGGCCGCCGCCTTCTTGAGCTTGCCGAGCTCCTGCAGCAGCGCGGGCGGCGGGGGCGTGCCGGGCGGCACCTTCTTGGCGGCGGCCAGGATCTCCGGCGCCCGCGTGAGCGTGTCCATCGCGCCGACCACGTACGGCAGGACGAAGTAGGCGACGCAGACGACGATCCGCAGGGTCCAGCCCCAGACGGCCAGGCCGGTGGCGGTCAGCGCGGGGTTGCGCCGTTCGACCGTCTCGGTGAACGCCGCCATCCACGGGGTGTACGCCACGCCGAGGCCGACGGCGAGCAGGCTGATGATCCAGATCAGGGTCGACGCGCTCGTGTGCGGATGGGTCGTGCGGGTCATGAACACGTACGTCATCACCACCGCGAGGACCGTGCCGCCCACCATGAAGGGCTTGCGCACCCGCAGCCGGTCCGACACCACGCCCACGATGACGAGGGAGATCGCGTTCATCGCCCAGTACCAGCTGTTGACGCCGTTGGCCTTCGCGGTGGTGAGGCCGAAGTTCGAGGTCAGGTAGATGGTGAAGAACGCGACCGCGGTGTAGTAGATGAGCAGGAACACGCTGACGCCGAGCGCGGGGGCGAGGATGTTCAGGCGCAGCATCTGCCGCCAGGGGTTGCGCAGGTCGGCCTCGCGCTCGGCGGTCGCGGCGCGGGCCTCGACCAGCGTGCGGTCCGCCATGCTCACCATCACCTGGTCCCGCAGCCCCGGCCGCAGTTCCCGCAGGCCGAACAGCGCGACGGCGAACGCCACGAGCCCGACGACGCCGACGATGTAGTACTGGCTGGACCAGGACTCGTCGAAGTGCGGCAGCGTGCGGTTGGCCACGAAGCTGACGACCAGGCTGCCGATCACCGGGCCCAGCGTCCAGAAGCCCATCGCCGAGGCGCGGCCGATCTGTGGAGAGAAGTCGCGGACGAGCGCGGGGGTGGCCACCAGGCACATGCCCTCGACGAGCCCGGACAGGATGGCGAAGACCGCGAAGGTCGCCTTGTTCGGCGCGGCCGGCGTCAGGATCGCGAGGACGCCGGTGGCCAGCAGGCCGTACGTCACGAGGTTGGCGCGGCCCCACCGGTCGGCGACGCCCGCGGCCAGGGACCCGAACGCGCCGACCAGGTTCGACAGCACCAGGATGTCGACGTAGTAGATGAACGACATCTTGAAGTGCGCGAGCATCAGCGGGGCGACGCCGCCCGCGACGTACAGCTCGTAGTACAGGACGATCGTGACGAACACCGCCACGGCCAGGTAGCGGTAGCGCGCGGCGGTGTCCGGATAGCGGTCGAGGCCGCGCCGCCACAGTCGGTCCGGCGAGAGGCCGGACGGGGTCGTCGTGCGATCGGTGGGGGCCATCGCCACCTCGTTTCCTGCGGAGATCGATACGGGCGAAACGCTCCGGAGCGCACACGGCACCCCGCCCCCCGAAGACCCGGATGAGCTGTGACATCCTGGTAAATGAGCGTTCATTCATAGATTGAGATCAATTAGTACGCTCGGGTCGGGCGGCCGTCAAGAGGAGGAGCGAAGCCGGTGACCGAATCGGATCTGCCGCTCGGGGGGTCGCGCGTCCAACGCCGGCTCGCCGGGGCCGCGGTCGAGTTGTTCTACCGTCAGGGCGCGCTGGCGACCCCGGTCCGGCAGATCACCGAGGCGTGCGACCTGACGCCCGGTGCGCTGTACAACCACTTCGGGTCCAAGGACGAGCTGCTGTACGTCCTCGTCCGCGACATCCACCTGCGGCTGGAGGACGAGGTGGCCGAGGCGGTGGAGGCCGTCGCGGGCGACCCGCTCGAAGAGCTGCGGGCGATCGTCGCGGTGTACGTCCGGCGGCACGCCGACCACCGGGAGACGGCGCGGGTCGCCAACCGGGAGTACCGGCTGCTCGGCGGCGCGTGGTACGACGAGATCGTGGCCATTCGCCGTCGACTGCGCGACCGCCTGGCGGACGTCCTGCTCGCCGGGCATGAGAAGGGGATGTTCCGGCTGGTCGGCGACGCCGGCGGTGACGGCCGGGCCGCCGCCGTCCGCACCGCGGTCCCGATCCTGGACATGTGCGTGCACATCAGCGAGTGGTTCCACGACCGCCATCCGCTCGGCGCCGCCGAGCTGCAGGCCCACTACGTGGAGCTCGCGCTGCGCATGGCGGGTGCCCGCACCGACTGATCGGAGGTCCTCATGGCGCGACTTCTCCGCCCGTACGCCCAGGCCCGGCCCGACGAGCCCGCCGTCGTCGACGAACGCGGCGCGGCCACCTGGCGGGAGTTCGAGGCGCGGGTCGACCGGCTCGCGGGCGCCCTGCGCGGGCTCGGCCTGGAGACGGGCGACGTCATCGCCCTCCACTCGGGGAACCGTCGCGAGTGCGTCGAGGTCATGGCGGCGGCCACGCACATCGGCCTGCGGTACGTCCTCGTCAACTGGCACTGGAGCGCGGACGAGCTGGCGTACGTGCTCGCCGACTCGGGGGCGACGGCGCTGTTCTCCGAGGACCGGTTCGCCGAGACCGCCGTGGCCGCCACCGCGGAGGCGGGTCCGCGGATCAGGATCGGGATCGGCGACGTGCCGGGCTTCCGGCCGTACGAGGACCTCCTCGCCGCCGGCCCGGACGGCGAGCCCGGCGACCAGGCGCTCGGCTGGCCGATGATCTACACCTCGGGCACCACCGGCCGTCCGAAGGGGGTCAGCCGCAAGCTCGTACGGGCGGGCGCGCCGATCGACACGATGGCGACGGTCGCCCCCACGTACGCGCAGGCCCTCCACATCCCCGAGGACGGCCGGTCACTGCTGGTCGGCCCGGTGTACCACTCGGCGCAGTGGCTGTTCTCGTACGTCCTGCTCTGCGCCGGGCGCCCGCTCGTCATGCGGCAGGGCTTCGACCCGGAGGAGACGCTGCGGCTGATCGAGCGGTACCGGATCACCAACGTGCACCTCGTGCCGACGCAGTTCGTCCGGCTCCTGCGCCTCGACGAGGAGACCCGGCGGGCGTACGACCTGTCGAGCCTCGCCGCCGTGTGGCACGGCGCCGCACCGTGCCCGCCGGAGGTCAAGCACCGGATGATCGAGTGGCTCGGGCCGGTCGTGTACGAGTACTACGGGTCGACCGAGGCGTCCATCAACACGGTCGTGACGTCCGAGGAGTGGCTGGAACGGCCGGGTACGGTCGGGCGGCCGCTGCCCACGGTGGAGACCCACGTGCTGCGCCCCGACGGCACCCCCTCCAAGCCCGGCGAGCCGGGGCAGCTGTGGTTCCGCTACGCGAGCGGCGACGACGTCGAGTACTGGGGCGACCCCGACAAGACCGCGTCGATCCACCGGAACGGGCTGTTCACCACCGGCGACATCGGCCACCTGGACGAGGACGGGTACCTCTTCCTCGCCGACCGGGCCATCGACATGATCATCAGTGGCGGCGTCAACATCTATCCGGCCGAGATCGAGAACGTGCTCATCACCCACCCGGCGGTGCGCGACGTTGCGGTGTTCGGCGTGCCCGACGAGGAGTACGGCGAGCAGGTGAAGGCGGTGGTCGAGCTGGAGGAGGGCCACGAGCCCTCGCCCGCGCTGGCCGGGGAGCTGATCGACCACTGCCGCGCCTCGCTGGCCCGCTACAAGGCGCCGCGCTCGGTCGACTTCGCCGAGGCGCTGCCGCGCACGCCCACCGGCAAGCTCTACAAGCGGCTCCTCCGCGACCCCTACTGGACCGGCCGGGACAGGCGCATCTGACCCGGACACGCGAGGGCCTGTACCGGGGCGCGATCGGTCGCCCTGACCCGGCGTGCGCGGTTCAGCACCGGGGCGGTCGGGCGCCCTGGCCGGGGTGCGCGGTTCAGTACCGGGCACGGCCGGGCGTCGTGGCCAGGGTGCGCGCGGTTCAGTACCGGGCACAGCCGGGCGTCCTCGCCGCGTACGCGTGGCTCAGCACCAGGGGCGGAGCTCGGCGTCCTCCAGGATCCGACGCAACTCCTCCTGGTCGGCCCGCCAGCCGACCAGGTCGTGGTAGCGCTCGGACGGCTCGTGGACGACGGGGACCCCGGGAGCGTGCGCGCGCATCGCCCGGGCCAGGGGAGTGGCGCGGTACCGCCAGCCACGGGTCTCGGCGTGCACGCTGACTGCGAGCACGAGCCCCTCTCTCGACGGCCGCCGGTCGAGCCGGCGAATCCGGTCCCACGCGTCCAGCGGAAGGTCGTGCCGGGAGACCGCCTGATCGAACTCGGCGAGGTGCCGCTCGGGGGAGCCCGGGGCGGTGGGATGCAGCCGTAGCCCCACGCACCGGACCGTGCCCTGGACGAACTCCGTGCGCCGCGAGAACAGCACCAGCGCGCTCACCTCGTCCCAGGGGAACCGCCGGGCGCCGTCCGGTGACGCGACCATGAAGATACCGTCCGCGTCGACGGCGAAGGCGATCCCGCCGGTGCGCCGGGCCCGCGCCAGGCGCACCGCTCCGGCGGCGGTCAGCAGGATCGACGCGACCGCCAGCGCGAGAGGCGGGGGGATGCGGGCCGGATGCCCGCCGTGCGCGGCGTCGGCGATCCAGCGGATCGCCTTGCCGCAGAGGAGCGCCCCGGCCACGACCATGAGGACCGGCGGGAGACGCCGGAACCGCACGACGTACGGCGCCGGCGCGGGCTCGGCCGGGAGCTCGGTGGTCACCGCGCGAATCCTCCGCCTCTGAGGCTGACGTCCTCCGGCGCACTGTACTGGGCGGCGTCCGGGACCGCATGAGGAAGGGCGGCCCTCAGGCCCCCGACGGACGGGGGCCGGTCGCAGACGCCGAGCGGACGGGTGGCCGGTGTACCAAGCCCGGGGAGGATGGGCGGTCTGCCTCGGGCCCCGAGTGGATCGCGGTCGGTCTCAGGCCCCGAGCGTACGGGGCGTCGGTGTCTCAGGCGCCGAGTGACGGGTAGTCGGTGTAGCCGCGGTGGTCGCCGCCGTAGAAGGTCGCCGGGTCCGCCTCGTTGTACGGGCCGCCCGCCGCGATCCGCTCCGGCAGGTCCGGGTTGGCGAGCCACAGCCGGGCGTGCGCGATCGCGTCGGCCAGCCCCTCCCGCAGCGCGTCGGCACCGGCCTCGGGCGTCGACGGGAGCGGATCCGTTCCCGGATGCGGGTTGAGGATGAGCGCGCCCGGCCACGCCGCCCGGATCGCGCGCGTCGACTCGCGGTCGCCCGTCTCCATCACGTGCAGGTACGCGAGGCCGAGCGGCGCGAGCCCGCGGGCCAGCGCCGGATAGAGCTCCGCGGTGTCGGACTCGGTGATGCCGTTCACCGCCGCGCCGGGGGAGACCCGGATCCCGGTCCGCTCGGGTCCGATCGCGTCCGCGACCGCCTCGGCGGCCTCCACCGCGAACCGGATCCGGGCCGCGACCGCGCCGCCGTACGCGTCGGTCCGCCGGTTGCTGCCGTCGGCGAGGAACTGGTGGATCAGGTAGCCGTTGGCGCCGTGCAGCTCCACGCCGTCGAAACCGGCCTCCCTCGCGTTCCGCGCGGCGGCCGCGAAGTCCTCGATCGCCTGGGCGATGTCCTCGGCCGTCATCTCCCGCGGGGTCGGGTGGTCGAGCATCCCGTCGGGGGTGAACAGCTTCTGCCCGGAGGCGATCGCCGAGGGGGCGAGGGGGAGGGCACCGTCCGGGTACAGGACCGGGTGGCCGATCCGGCCGGAGTGCATGAGCTGCACGACGATCCGGCCGCCCTTCTCGTGGACCGCATCGGTCACCTTCCGCCAGGCCGCCACCTGCTCGGGAGAATGCAGGCCCGGCGTGTTGACGTATCCCTGGCCGATCACGCTCGGCTGGGTGCCCTCCGTGACGATCAGCCCGGCGCCCGCCCGCTGCGCGTAGTACTCCGCGGTCAGCTCGGTGGTGAGGCCGCCGTACGCGCGGCTGCGCGTCATCGGCGCCATCACGAGGCGGTTGGGCAGCTCCAGCGCGCCGACGGTCACCGGCTCGAACAGTTCCCTCATCGAGGTTCTCCTTCGTGAAATCGCTGGTGAGAACGCTAGAACCCGTTGACCACGGGGCGAATCAGTAATGTTTCGGTACTCGGCCACGTAGGTTTGTGGGGTGCTGTACGGGCGGGACGCCGAACGCGAGCGGCTGACACGACTGATCGACGACGCGCGTACCCTGCGCCGGAGCGGCGCCCTCCTGCTGCGCGGAGAGGCCGGAATCGGCAAGTCCACGCTGCTCGACCACGCCGCGGGCGCGGCCTCCGGGTCGCGGGTCCTGCGCGCCACGGGCATCGAGGCCGAGCGGGACCTGGCGTACGCCGGGCTCCTCCAGCTCCTGTGGCCGGTGCAGGAGCGGCTGGCGGACCTGCCGGATCCGCAGGCGGACGCGCTGCGCACGGTGTTCGGCTCGGGCGGCTTCGCGGGCTCGGGAGACTCTGACGGCTCCGGAGACGTTGACGGCTCCGGGGCTTCGGGTGGCTCCGCGGGTTCGGGCGGATCCCGAAGCTCAGGCGGACGCCGGGGGCCGGGTGGCTCCGAGGGGCCGGGCGCCGGCCGGGGCGACCGCTTCCTGATCGGGCTGGCCCTGCTGACGCTGCTGGCCGACCTCGCCGACGAGGAGCCCGTGGTGTGCCTGGTCGACGACGTCCAGTGGATCGACCGCGCGAGCGTGGACGCCTTGTTCTTCGCGGCGCGCCGGCTGTCGGCGGAGGGCGTCGTCATGGTGTTCGCCGCCCGCGACGACGGCGTCGCCGGGCACGGCCTGCCCGAGATCGAGCTGGCCCGGCTCGGCCACGCCGACGCCGCGCGCGTGCTCGCCGGCCGGCGGCTCGCGCCCGACCACCGGGCGCGGATCCTGGCCGAGGCCGACGGCAATCCGCTCGCGCTGCTGGAGCTGGGCGCCGCCGGGTGGCGGCACGACGGCGGGCACGGGCCGCTGCCGGTGGCCGACCGGGTGCTCGCGGCCTTCCGCGCCCAGATCGGCCGGCTGCCCGAGCGGACCCGGCTGATGATGCTCATCGCCGCCGCCGAGGGGCGTGGCCACCTGCCGACGATGCTCGGCGCGGCGACGGACCTGGGCGTGTCCCTCGACGACCTCGAGCCGGCCGAGCAGGCGCGGCTGATGGAGGTGACCGGCACGGCCGTCTCCTTCCGGCACCCCTTGATCCGCGCCGCCGCCTACCAGGGCACCTCGCTCGCCCGCCGTGTCACCGTCCACCAGGCCCTCGCCGCTGCCGCGAGCGACCCGGACTGCGGGGCGCGCCACCGCGCCGCGGCGGCGACCGCGCCCGACGAGGACGTCGCCGCCGACCTCGAGGCGGCCGCCGTGCGCGCCCGCGACCGCGCGGCCGGGGCGGCGGCCGCCGCCCTGTTCCAGCAGGCCGCCCAGCTGACGCCCGAGACCGGCGGTCAGGCCCGTCGCCTCACCGAGGCGGCCGGGGCGGCCCTGCTCGCGGGCGGCGCCGACCGCGCCGGCGAACTCGCCGTATGGGCCGAAGGGCTCACCGCGGATCCGGCCGCCCTCACCCGGCTGGCTCGGATCCGCGCCGCCGTGGAGTTCGAGCGCGGCGACCCCCGGCAGGCGGCACGCATCCTCGTCGGGCAGGTCGCCGACGACCGCCAGGCGGCCGCGATGCTGCGCATGGGCGCCTCGTACGCCTGGCTCTCCGGCGACGCGGAGACGATCCGCGCCGCCGCCGAACGATCCGCTGCCGCCGGCCGCCGCGATCCGCTGATCCAGGGGCTGGCCCATCTCGTGAACGACGACTTCGCGCGCGGCGTCCCGCTGCTGCGGGAGGTCCTCGACGGCGCGCCCGACCTGCCGGGCGACGGCCGTACGGCAGTACCCGGAGCGGCGAGCGGCAGCCGTACGGGCGTGTGCGGAGACGCGGGCCGTACGGGCCTGTCCGGCGAGGCGGGTGGTGGTGGCCGTACGGGCGTGTCCGGCGTGAGGGCCGAGGAGCCCGGCGCGCTCGTCGAGGCGATCCACGCCGGCCTGATCCTCGGCGACGACGACGCGGCGATCCGGCTGGCCACCGCCGAGGTCGCCCGCTGCCGGGAGCGCGGCCAGATCGGCGAGCTGGCGGGCGCGCTGCAACGGCTGGCCCAGGCGCAGGTCGCCGCGGGGCTGTTCCGCGACGCCGAGGCGAACGTCGCCGAGGCGATCACGGTCGCCCGCGACACCGGCCGGTCGCAACGGGTCGGCCGGCTGGAGATCGTGCTCGCCCGCGTCGCCGCCGTTCAGGGCGACGAGGAGCGCTGCCGCGCGCTGACCGATGAGGCGCTCGGCGCCGGCGGGAGCGCGCCGGGCGCGGAGGCCGCCGCCGCGGCGTGCGCGCGGGGCCTCCTCGACCTCGGCCTCGGCCGGTACGACGACGCGCTGGACCGGCTGGAGGATGCGCGGCACGGTCCGGGCGGCTTCACGACCGTCGTGACCGCCGGGGCCGCCGACCAGGTGGAGGCGGCGGTCCGTGCCGGGCGTCCCGAGCGGGCGGAGCCGGCGCTCCACCGGTTCGAGGAGTGGGCGCGGGCCGCCGGCCTGCCCTGGGCGCGGGCGGCCGCTCTCCGCTGCCGCGCGCTCCTGCACGACGACGAGGCGGCGTACGCGGAGGCGCTGCGCCTGCACGACAAGGGCGGGCGGCCGTTCGAACGGGCCCGGACCGAGCTGCTCTACGGGGAGTGGCTCCGCCGCGCCCGCCGCCGTTCCGACGCCCGCGAGCCGCTCCGCTCGGCGCTGGAGGTCTTCGAGCGTCTTCGCGCAGAGCCGTGGGCCGAGCGCGCGCGGATCGAGCTGCGCGCGACCGGCGGGTCCGCCGCCACCGCACGCCCGGCCGCCGCCGACCTCCTGGAGCGGCTCACCCCCCAGGAGCTGCAGGTCGTACGGCTGGCGGCGGAGGGGAACAGCAGCCGGGACATCGCCGCGCAGTTGTTCCTCAGCCCGCGGACGGTGGAGTACCACCTCTACAAGGCGTATCCGAAGCTCGGCGTGTCCTCCCGCCGTGAGCTCGCCCGCCTGGAGCTGACCCGGTAGCGACTTATACTCCGGGTCCATGGCCGACGAAGCGCTCTCACCGGATCCCGACCTGGTCCGCGCGTTGCAGGCGCTGTCGAACCCGATGCGGCTGCAGATGCTGTCGTGGCTGCGCGAGCCGGAGCGGCACTTCCCGCCGGAGCAGGCGATCGCCGACCCGGCCGAGGTCGGCGTGTGCGTGAGCCACATCCAGGCCAAGGCGGGCCTGGCCCAGTCGACGGTGTCCGCGTACATGGCCGAACTGCAGCGGGCCGGCCTCGTGCGGGCCACGCGCGTCGGCAAGTGGACGCACTACAAGCGCGACGAGCGGCGCATCGCCGAGCTCGTCGCCGCGCTCGGCCGTACGCTCTGACCCGCGCCGGACGTCCTCGCCGTGGGTGCCAGGTTGCAACTCATATCGAAGATCTGCGATATTTCGATGCGTTCGCCACGGTGACGGGAACGAGGAGATGTTCGATGGGCGACATCAACGGCCTGGATCTCGGGACGTTCGGGATCTACACGTTCGACTTCGAGCACCAGCCGCCCGCGCTCATGCGCGAGTCGATCCAGGAGCTGGAGGAGCGGGGCTGGCGGGCGTTCTGGTTCCCCGAGGTCGGCGGGCGCGAAGCCCTCACGCACGCCGCCTACCTGCTCTCCTGCACCGAGCGCATCCACGTCGTCAACGGCATCGCGCAGATCTGGGCGCGCAGCGCCCGGGCCGCGTACGGCGGCGGCCGTCTCCTCGCCGACGCCTACCCGGACCGGCACGTGCTCGGCCTCGGGTTCGGCGGCGAGCGGCGGCCGGGCGTTCAGCCCCTTGCGGCCATGCGCGAGTACCTCGACGAGATGGACGCCCTCGAGGCGGCGAGCCCCGCCCCGCGGGTCCGCCGGGTCCTCGCCGCGTACGGGCCCAAGATGCTGGAGCTGGCCCGCGACCGCGCCGCCGGCGCCCACACGTACCACGTCACGGTCGCGCACACCCGGCAGGCGCGGGAGGTGCTCGGGCCGGACGCGTTCCTGGGCGTCGAGCACCCGGTGCTCTTCGAGACCGATCCGGAGAAGGCACGCGCGATCGCGCGCGAGCACCTTCACCCCTACCTGACGACCCCGTACAACGTCGCGAAGTTCCGCCGGCTGGGCTACTCGGACGAGGAGATCGCCGGCGGCGGCAGCGACCGCATCGTCGACGACCTCGTCTTCTGGGGAGACCCGGACACCATCGTGGAGCGGCTCCGCGGCCACGTCGAGGCCGGCGCCGACCACGTCGCCGTCCAGGTCATCGGCGTCGAGCCCGGCCGGTCGGCGATGCCGCACTGGCGCGCGCTCGGCGACGCGCTCCTGCCCCCGTCCGGAGCCTGAGCCCTGGGACACGGCGTGGGCACGGCCCGTACGGGCGAGCGCCCACGCCGGACCGGCTCAGGCCAGCGATGCGTCGAGCGTGATCTTCGTGCCGGCCAGCGCCTTGCTCACCGGGCAGTTGGCCTTCGCCTGCTCGGCGGCGTTCTGGAAGTCCTCGGCGGACAGGCCGGGAACCGACGCGCGCACGGTCAGGTGGATGCCGGTGATGCCCTCACCCGGCTGGAAGGTCACGTCGGCGCGGGTGTCGACCGACTCCGGCGGCGTGCCGGCCCCGGCGAGACCGTGCGACAGCGCCATGGAGAAGCAGGTGCTGTGCGCGGCGGCGATCAGCTCCTCGGGGCTGGTCTTCCCCTCGGGCTTCTCCGCACGGGACGGCCAGTCGACCTCGAACTCCCCGACCTTCGAGGAGTCCAGCGACACCTTGCCCTGCCCGCCCATGAGCGGGCCTTCCCAGTGAGCGTTCGCGGTACGGACGGTGGCCATGTGATGCTCCTTCTGGACGTGCACGGGGTCCGCCGCCGAGCGGCGGCGCGCCCGGATGGTGTAATTCACTGGACTCGGCGCAACGACGCCCCGATCATCGAGGGCATGTCCGAACCCGTCGTTCCGATCATAGGGGCGGAGCCCGAGGCGCCCGTGGACTACCGCCTCGAGACGGCCGACACGCTCGGTGACGCCATCGAGGTCCTCGCCCTGCAGCCGTTCACGATGGGCCGGCAGCCGTACGCGCGGAGCAAGCGACTGGACCGCGTACGCCCCGACGCGCCGCTGCGCCCGAAGGACGCGCGGGTGCTCCGCGCCGCGCGTGAGGAGACCCGCGACTCGTTCCTGGCCTGCGGCGAGGGCTGGACGCTCCGGGCGGTCCGCTGGCGCGGCGGGTCGGGCACCGTCGAGGTCACCGCCATCAGCGACGAACTGGCCGCGGCGGTGATCGAGGAGTCCGTCCGCGACGCCGTCGAGGAGTCACCGGACCAGGACCGCGTCGACATGGGCTTCTGGTACGCCGGCCAGCGCGGGGCGGAGCGTCGCGAGCGATCGATCACGGCGCCGACGTGGGCCGAGATCCGGCGCAACTACGCGGCCGAGGCCGCGGCGGCCGTCGACCGGCTCGCGGCGTTCCACACCTCCGACGTGGCCGGCCGGCTGCTCCTCCTGCACGGACCGCCCGGCACCGGGAAGACCACGGCCCTGCGGGCCCTGGCCCGCGAGTGGGTGAAGTGGTGCCAGTTCGACTGCGTCCTCGACCCGGAGGAGCTGTTCCGGAACCCCGCGTACCTCATGGAGGTCGCCGTGGGGGAGGAGGACGACGAGGACGAGGACCGTCGCTGGCGGCTGCTGATCCTCGAGGACTGCGACGACCTGATCCGCGCGGACGGCGGCGAGAAGACCGGGCAGGAGCTCTCCCGCCTGCTCAACCTCACCGACGGCCTGGTGGGCCAGGGCCGCGACGTGCTCGTCGCGCTCACCACGAACCGGCCCCTCGCCGGCCTGCATCCCGCCGTCGTCCGTCCCGGCCGCTGCCTGGCACAGATCGAGATGGGACGGCTGTCCCACGCCGAGGCGGCGGCCTGGCTCGGCACCACGGAGGGCGTCCCGGACGGCGCGACACTGGCCGAGCTGTACGCCATCCGTGACGGCCGCCCCTTCGAGACCGCGCCTCCGGCCTCCGGCACCGGCTTCTACCTCTGAGCCCGCCGGTGCCGCAGGCGCTGAGCCGGGCCATCGTTACGGCGTCTTGTCCTCCCGGTACAGCACGAGGTGCTCGTGGTAGAGCACTCCGTCCCGGATGTCGCCGGTCGCCGTGAACCCGGTGTCGTCGACGTAGTCCAGGTGGTCACCGGTCACGGTGTACCGGCCCGTGTACGCGCTGCGCCGCGTGCCCCGGGCCTCGTCGTAGCGGCCGTCCGGCAGCAGCTCCTGGCGGATGTGACCGTCCGCGGTCACCCACATGCCGACCACGTCGGCGTTCGCGGTGTCCTCGTCGTTCTCGGCGCCGTGCGGGCCGGTGGTCTCAGCCATGGGCGGGCTCCCTTCCTCGGTGTGCGGTACCGAGTCTCGGCAGTTCGCCGGCGGTCTGCCAGGCCGTGCCCCGCCCTGGGTGCGGCGCACCCAGGGCGGGCCGGGCACTGCCCCGGGCGCGGGGTTCAGCCATCGTGCTGTGCCGTGGCGACGACCGTGAACGGTGATCGGACACCGGTGGAGAAGTGCGCTGCGGCCTCGAGCGCGGCGATGGCGCGGGCTTGGAGCGGCATATCCGTGCCGGCCGTGGCGTGAAGGGCGCCGAGAGCGATCTCCGCCCCGCACCCGACCGCCGTGTACCCGTCCGCCATCTCGCCCACCTGGTAGTCCGCGCAGATCTCGAAAAGACGGCCGCGGATGCCGACGAGGAACGACCCGCCTTCCTCCTGATCGTTGTCCTTGCTGGCCCATCCGCCCTCTTTGAGGCTTTCCCGGACGCCGTTGATGAAGCCGGTGCACATGAACGCGTGCAGGCCGTCCTCACCGTCGGGCGGGACCGGAGCCTTGAAGGCGTAACGGAGGATCTGGCCCATGCGGAACGAGGTGGTGTAGCCGACCACGTAGGGCCCGTTCGTGAAGACCTTGGCGTCCAGACGGGGCTGAGTGATGTCTCCGCCTACTCCGGCGGAGTCTCCGGCGATGACGACGGTGCTGCCGTCAGTGATGCCGACGATCGCGGTCATATGGGGGCTTCCAGGCGTTGGGGGACGAGTCACTGGACAGTCTGCAACGCCGGAAGACGCCATGGCGTCGAACACTGGCGATTTCACCGATGCCGGGTGCGTTCCCGGAGCGGACACTTTGCGGCGTATCTCTCGTCCCACCCCGCAGGAGGAGTTCATGCGCCGAACACTCGGCTCGCTGCTGGCGGCCGTCCTCGCCGCCGTCGGCGTCGTCTTCGGCACCGTCGGGCCCGCGCACGCCGCCGGCCACACGCCCGTCGTGTTCGTCCACGGTTACACCGGCAACTCGACCAACTGGGTGACCGCCGAGGCGGTGTTCGAGGCGGCCGGCTACAGCGCGAACGAGTTGTACGCCTTCAACTACGACTCGTACGGCGACAACAAGACCAACGCGGCGTCCCTCGCCTCATATGTGCAGCAGGTACTGCGGCAGACCGGCGCGTCCAAGGTCGACATCGTCAACCACTCGATGGGCGGCCTGGTCAGCCTCTGGTACATCAAGGAGCTCGGCGGTCAGCAGTACGTCCGGCACCTGGCGTCGCTGGCCGGCGCGAACCACGGCACCACCGCCGCGCTGGCGTGCGAGATCTACGTCACCTGCCAGGAGATGACTCCGGGCTCGTCGTTCATCACCACGCTGTCGTCGGGTGACGAGACGCCGGGCGACACGAAGTACGCGACCTGGTACTCACCGTGCGACGGGGTCATCAACCCCTACACCAGCACGGAGCTGAACGGCGCCACCAACAACTACGTGGCCTGCGAGAACCACCTCACGTACCTGACCGACACGGTCGTGCTGTCCGCCGTCCGCGCCTTCCTGGCCACCTGAGCAGAGATCGCGGATCGACGGCCCGCCGGGGCACCCGGCGGGCCGTCCGCGTGTGGCCCGCGGAGGCCGGCGCCGAGGGTTTTCGTCGTCGTGACGACGAAAACCCTCGGCGCAGATGGTCGGCTCCGCTCAGCGGAAGAGGTGGACCAGCTCCACTCTCGAGCGGACGCCCAGGCGTACGAAGATGTTGCGCAGGTGGTGGTCGACCGTCCGGGGGCTGAGGACGAGGCGCGCCGCGATCTCCCGGTTGGTGGCCCCGTCGGCGACCAGCCGGGCGATCTCCTGCTGGTGGGGGGTGAGGTCGTCGGTACGGCGCCGGGCGCCCGGCTCGGCCGGTTCGCCCGCCGCGCGCAGCTCCGCCTGGGCGCGCTCGGCCCAGAGCGCCGCGCCGCAGTGCTCGAACAGCTGCCGGGCGTCGCGGAGGTGACCCCGGGCCGCGCGCGGCCGGCGGCTCCGGCGCAGCCGCCGGCCGTACATGAACTCCGTGCGCGCCAGCTCGAACGCCGAGCCGCCCTGACGATGCAGTCGCAGCGCCTCGGTGAAGTGCTCCTCGGCGGTGGCGTCGTCCTCGGCGAGCAGCGCGCGGCAGCGCTCGGCCAGAGCGGTCCGGGCGGGACCGGCCGAGCTGCGCGCCCAGCGGTCGAACGCCGCCAGGGCGGCCTCGGTCCCCTCCCGGTCGCCGCAGCGGACCGCCGCCTCGACGAAGTCGGGGGTCGCAAGGACGCCGGTGAACAGGTCCGCCGGACGGGTTCCGGCCAGCGCGCGAAGGCGGGCCGCGCCCTCCTCGGGGCGGTCCTCCGCCAGGTCGAGGCAGCCGAGCGCCCAGGCCGCGAACGCCGCGGGGCGGGTCAGGCCGCGTCTCTTCGCCGTCTCGGTGACGCTCTTCGCGCGGGTCCGCGCGGTCTCGCGGTCGCCCTGGACGGCGGCGAGCAGCGTCAGCATGGCGAGATGGTCGGCGGCGCCGTTCTCCTGGCCGCACGCCCGCGCGGCGCGCAGGCCCTCCAGGCTCACGGCCGTCGCCGCCGAGAACTCGCCGAGGACCATCTGGGTGAGCGCGAGCGTGCTCAGCGCCCACGGCAGGAGGGCGGCGGTGCCGCGCAGCCGCGCCCGGTTGACCGCCATGGTGGCCAGGTCCCGCGCCTTGCGGTCCTCCCCGAGCGCGAACGCCGCGAGGCTCGCCCAGGACTTCATCGCGCAGCCGTCCAGGCCCTCGGCGAGCTTCAGCACCCGCCGGAGCGGGTCGGTCGCCTCCTCGTGCCGGCCGCCGAACGTGGCGGCCATCCCGTCGAGATGCGCGAGCATCAGCTCGGCCACCGGCGTGCGGGCGCCGTCCCGGCCGATCGCGGCCGCCCGCTCGCCGATCCGCCGGTACTGACGGTGGTCCCCGGCCACGCAGCCGGCCTCCGCCGCGAACATCAGCGCCAGCACCGCCCGCGTGCGGTGCGTCCCGGCCAGCCGGTCGGCGGCGTCGACCAGGATCTGCACCGCCGAGGCCGGCGCGCCGTCGCGCAGCTCGATCTGCCCGTACACCAGCCCGGACAGCCCGCGCAGCTCCTCGGACCGCGTGTACGGGCGCGCGGCGCGCAACAGGGAACGGGCTGTGCGCGTGCGGCCGGCCAGCCAGGAGTCCGTGGCGGCCGCCAGCAGCCGGACGGCCCTGCCACCGGCGTCGGCGGTCAGCGCGGCGGCCTGCCGCCAGGCCGACGCGGCGTCCGCGTGCCGGCCGGACCGGCGCGCCGCGGCCGCCTCCCAGGCCAGTTCCTCGCACAACCGGGCGTCCGGCTCCCCGGCGCTCGCCGCCCGGTGCCGGCTCTGCCGCAACCGGTCCTGGTCCAGCACGGCGGCGAGGGCGCGGTGCGCGGCCAGGCGCTCGGTGAGAGAGGCGTCGGCGTACAGGGAGGACCGGACCAGCGGGTTCGCGGTCTCCACGGTCTCACCGTCCACGCGAATCAGGCCGGACCGCCGGGCCGTCTCCAGCGCCCGCGCGTCGCCGCCCGCGCGGGCGGCCGCACGGGCCAGCGTTCGCAGCTCCAGCCGCTCGTCACAGGCCGCCAGCAGCACGACCCGCCTCGCGTCGGGCGGCAGGGCGCCGTAGCGCCTCCGGTGGAGGGCGCGCAGCCGGCTGTGGACGGGCAGTGCGACCGGGGGCGGCGCCACGCCGGCGAGCTGGTCCGGCGTCAGCGCGGCGGCGAGCTCGGACAGGGCCAGCGGGTTGCCCGCGGCCAGGTCGATGAGGTCGGCCGCGAGGTCCGTGCCCGGCTCGGCGCCGAGGAGGTCGTCCAGCATGGCGCGGGCCGCCCGGTCGCCGAGCGGGCCGAGCCGCAGCGACGGGACGCCGCGCAGCGAGTCCGACACCGCGGGCGCCTCCGGGTCCGCGGTGAGCACCATGGCGAGCGGCCGGTCACCGGGCCGGCGGGCGGAGAAGGCCAGCGCCTCCAGCGACACGCGGTCCAGGAGGTGGGCGTCGTCCACCCAGCACAGCACCGGGCCGTCGGCTGCGGCGTCCGTCAGCAGCCGGTGCACCGCCGTGCCCACGAGGAACGGCCCCGCCGGCGGAGCCGCGTCCTCTCCGGCCACCGGGGCCAGGGCGGCCGCCTGGGCCGGCGGCAGGCCGCCGATCCGCTCGGCGACCGGCCACAGCAGCTTGTGCAGGCCCGCGTACGCTAACGCCTTCTCCTGCTCGAAGCCCGACGTGCCGAGCGTGCGGAACGACGCCGTGGCCCGGCCGAGCACGTGCTCGAGCAGGGCCGTCCGCCCCGTTCCCGGCTCCCCGACGATCGCCAGCGCCGCGCCGTTCCCATCTCGTACGCGGCTCAGGGTCTCCTCCACGACCGCGAGCTCGCGCTCTCGCCCATGCAACACGAGGGCTCCTCCCAAAAAAGGGACGTTCGCGCCCATACGGCAGCAGGCTTCCGGCGGTAAGTCCAGAGGGCGGTCCGGAACCGGGGCGACGGCACAACACGAAGGCACCCCGCCTGTGCCCGGCCACAGAGCGGACGGCGAGGGCGGCGGGACGCTGGCGGCCGTGCGCCGGCGGTGGCACCATGAGCGATCACCGGCCCTCGGAGGTGACGTGTGGACGCCCGTACCGTCACGACCGGCCACACCGCGGGCGCCCTGACCCGCAGAGCGGCCTCACGCCTCGTCGCGCGGCTGCCCGACCTCGCCGACCGGCTGACCGCCGAGATCCTCAGCGGCGACGGCGCCATGCGGCCCCCCGGCCTGACCGACGACCTGTGGGACGCCTGCCACATCGGCCTGCGGCACGGCATCGAGGCCATCCTCGATCCCAGCAGCCGGCCCGACCTGAGCTGGGCCCGCGAACTCGGCCGCCGCCGTGCCGAGCAGGGGCTGCCCCTCGACCAGCTCCTGCGCTCGTACCGGCTGGCGGGCCGGGTGTTCTGGGAGTCGCTCGTCGAGGTCGCCGCGCAGCAGGACCCCGACCAGCTGCCCGCCCTGGCCCACCACGCCGTACGGGTCTGGCAGACCATCGACCAGCAGTCGAGCGTCGCCGCGGAGGCGTACCGCCGCACCGAGTTCGAGCTGCTCCGGCGGGACGAGGAGCAGGTGCAGGCCATCGTCGACGCGCTGCTGGAGGGCCGCGGCGCGGACGGGCGGCTGCTCGCGGCCGCGACGACCGTGCTCGGCCTGCCGGCGCGCGGCCGGTTCGCCGTGGCGGTGCTCCGGCAGGACGACGCGCTGAGCCGGCCCGTCGCCGGCCGCCCCGAGACGGCCGGCGGGATCCGCTTCCTGTGGCGGCTGCGCGCCGACGCCCGGATCGCCGTGGTCGACCTCGGCGACGCGGACCTGGACGACCTGGCCGAGGTGCTGCGCGCGCACGCCTGCCACCACGCCGGCCTGAGCCCGGTCGTCGACTCGCCCGCCGACCTGGGCCACGCCCGGTGGCTCGCCGAGCTCGCGCTGCGCACCTGCCGGTCGCCGCGCCAGGAGGTGGCCCGCCTGGACCGGCGGCTGCCGGCGGCGCTCGTGGTCTCCCAGCCGGAGCTCGCCGAGCACCTCCGGCGTTCGGTCCTCGACGGCCTGACCGCGCTCGACCCGGCGAAGCGAGGCCTGCTGCTGGAGACCCTGGACGCCTGGCTGGAGTGCGGCGGATCGGCGACCGCGGCGGCGCGGCGCCTGTACTGCCACCCCAACACGGTGCTCAACCGGCTGCGCCACCTCGAACGGATCTCCGGCCGTTCCACCGCCCGGCCGCTCGACCTGGTCGAACTCGTCCTCGCCCGCCATGCCCTGCACCGGAACGACGGGAACCCGGCCTGACGGGCGCCCCCCGCGGGTCCGCCACACTGGTGGGGTGCGTTCGTCCGACCTGCCCGTCTCCACCGCCCTGCCGGAACTGCGCGCCGCCCTCGACACGGCCGGGACGGCGGTGCTGGCCGCGCCGCCGGGAACCGGCAAGACCACGCTCGTGCCGCTCGCCCTGGCGGAGACGGGCCGCCGGGTGATCGTGGCCGAGCCCCGCCGGCTCGCCGCGCGCGCCGCCGCGCGCCGGATGGCCTGGATGCTCGGCGAGCCGGTCGGCGAACGCGTCGGATACGCCATCCGCGGCGAGCGCCGGCCGGGCAGCGCCGTCGAGGTCGTCACGACCGGCGTGCTGCTGCGCCGCCTGCAGCACGACCCCGACCTGCGTGCCGACGTCGTCATCCTCGACGAGTGCCACGAGCGCCACCTCGACGCCGACACCGCGTTCGCGTTCCTCCTCGACGTCCGCGCGACCCTGCGGCCCGACCTCGGCCTCGTCGCGGCGTCCGCGACCGCCGACACCGGGCCGTGGGCGGAGCTGATGGGCGGCGCCCCGGTCGTCGCCGCGGACGGCGCCGCGCACCCGGTCGAGGTGGTCTGGGCGCCGCCGCCCCGTCCCGTACGCCCGCCGCACGGCCTGTCCGTCGACCCGGCGCTGCTCGACCACGTCGCGGCCACGGTCCGCCGGGCGCTGGCCGAGCGGGACGGCGACGTCCTGTGCTTCCTGCCGGGGGCCGCCGAGATCGACCGGGTCGCGCGCGCCCTCGGCGACCGGCGCGTGCTGCGCCTGCACGGCCGCGCCCCCGCCGACGTGCAGGAGGAGGTCCTGCGTGGCCCGGACGGCGGCCGGCGCGTCGTCCTGGCCACCTCGGTCGCCGAGTCGAGCCTGACCGTGCCGGGCGTACGCGTCGTCGTGGACGCCGGGCTGTCACGGGAGCCCCGCACCGACCACGCGCGCGGGCTCGGCGCGCTGACCACCGTACGGGCGTCGCGGGCCGCCGCCGACCAGCGTGCCGGGCGCGCCGGGCGGGAGGCGCCGGGAACGGTGTACCGGTGCTGGTCGCAGGCCGAGCACGACCGGCTGCCCGAGCGCCCGCGGCCGGAGATCGCGCTCGCCGACCTGACCGGGTTCGCGCTGGAGGCGGTCTGCTGGGGCGACCCGGACGCCACCGGCCTCGCGCTGCTGGACGCACCGCCGCCCGCCGCGATGCGCGCCGCCCGTGACACGCTGCGGGCGATCGGCGCCGTGGACGACGACGGCAGGGTCACCGGCCGTGGCCGGAGGATGGCCCGCGCCGGCGTCCACCCCCGCCTGGCCCGCGCCCTCCTCGACGGGGCCGAGCACGTCGGCGCACGGGCCGCCGAGGTGGTCGCGGTGCTGTCCGACCAGCAGCGGACGGACGAGGACCTCGTCCGGCAGTGGCGCGGCCTGCGGGGCGACCCGCGGTGGCGGGACGAGGCGCGCCGGCTGCGGCGCGCCGTCCCCGACGCCCCCGACTCCGGGCCGGACGACGAGACGACGGCGGGCGTGGTCGTCGCCCTCGCGTTCCCCGAGCGGGTCGCCCGCGCCCGTACGGGCGGCGGATACCTGATGGCCTCCGGGACCGCCGCCGAGCCCGCCAGGGGCTCCGCGCTCGGCGGCGCCGAGTGGCTGGCCATCGCCGTCGCCGACCGGCCCGCGGGCGCGCCGGCGGCGCGGATCCGCCAGGCGGTGCCCATCGACGAGGAGACGGCCCGGCTGGCCGTCGGCGCGGTGGTCGAGGAGGAGGTCGCCTGGCGGGGCGACGTCGTCGCGCGCCGCGTCGAACGGCTCGGCGCGATCGAACTGTCGGCCGTGCCCCTGCCGGACCCGGACCCCGGCCTCGTACGCGCGGCGCTGCGCGAGGGCCTGCGCCGCGAGGGACTCGGCCTGCTGACGTGGACTCGCGAGGCGGAGGAGCTGCGCGCCCGGCTGGCGTTCTGCCACCGCGTCCTCGGCCCGCCGTGGCCGGCCGTGGACGACGACGCGCTGCTCGCCTCCCTCGACCTGGCCGCGAGCGGAGCCCGGAGCCGCGCCGACCTGGCGCGTCTCGACGTGACCGCGCTGCTGCGCGGCCTGCTGCCGTGGGAGTGCGCGGCCCGGCTCGACGAGGTCGCCCCCGAACGCGTCGCCGTGCCGAGCGGGTCACGGATCCGGATCGACTACTCCGGCGAGCGGCCGGTGCTGGCCGCCAAGCTGCAGGAGCTGTTCGGCTGGACCGAGACGCCGCGCGTCGCCGGGGTGCCGCTGCTCGTCCACCTGCTGTCGCCCGCCGGCCGTCCCGCCGCGGTCACCGCCGACCTGGCCTCCTTCTGGCGCGAGGGCTACCGCGCCGTCCGCGCCGAGCTCCGCGGCCGCTACCCCCGCCACCCCTGGCCGGAGGACCCGGCAACGGCCGAGCCCACGAGGAGGGCGAACCCCCGCCGCCGCTGACCCGGCCGCTCCCGCTAGGGACTCCGCGTCTCGGTCACTTCGCCGTGCCGGCCGGCGCAGCTGTGCTGCCGGCTGCCGTCGTGGTCACGATGCCGTCGCTGGTGACGGGTGGATGGCCGGTTCGCCGGGCTTGGTGCGTCAAAGCCGGCGCCGATGACGAGCAGCCGCGTCAGGCCCTCAGGAATCGGTCGGCGGGAGAAGGCGGCGCTGGAAGACGACGCGGTCGACCGTAGGGCCGTCGTAGTCGGCGACGGGGCCGGTGACCGTGAAGCCCATCGCGGTGTGGAAGGCGATGGAAGCGAGGTTCTGCGGCGAGGTGATCGCCTTGACCTCCGTGCGGTGCTCGGCCGCGGCGAGGTCGAAGAACCGCTCGTAGAGGCGGCGGGCCAGCCCGTTACCACGACGACGGGGCGCGACGCCGACGAAGTGGATGTAGGCGGCATCGGGCATCGAAGGAGACAGGAGTCCGACGAGGAATCCCGCCAGGCCGTCACCGTCTTCGGCCACCAGGCTGGTGCGATGGAAGTGATCCAGGAACAGGCGGGGCAGGATCGACCTGACCGGCCGCCCCCACCAGTCGTCCACCACCCCGACGATGTGATCGTAGTCATCCGGTTCGGCCGGTCGCAGCCGCAGGTCCTGGTTCACGACCATGAATCGTCCCGGCACCGCCCGTACCCTGTCCAGAGTTGGCTGAACAGGACGGCAGTGGATGATCACTGGCGGATGCTGCCGCGAGAAGCGCAGCGGACGCCGGCGATCACGCATCACGAGATGCCGCCGTTGTGGCGTGTACTGCGTTCGCAGTACTCGCGAGGTCACGAAGGCCATGTTCGGCCACCGGCAGGTGGTCGTCACCGCGCGGCCGGCTCCAGGCGGTCAGCGCCGAGGATCCTCGTTGTTGCGGCGACGGGAACCCTCGGCGCAGAGCCGCGAGCAGCGGCCGCCGCCACGGGGCGCTAAGGTGGCGGCGTGTTCGTTCCCTGTGTCTAGACACCACTCCTGACCGCGCCACCACGGTCGCGCGGTCCTTCGGTGTCCCCTGACGCTCCCGGCGCCGACTCCGTGCGCGCCGGTCCCCCCGAGGAACGTTCCCGTGTCTTCTCCCTCCCTCTCGTACGCCGCCGTCCTGCGCGCCCCGTACGCTCGGCGCACCTTCGGCGCCGCGCTGCTGGGCCGCCTCTCGTACGGCATGGTCTCGCTGTCCCTGACGCTGGCGGTGGCCGGTGCGACCGGCTCGTACGCCACGGCCGGCGCCGCCGTCGCGCTGTTCGGGCTGGCGATCTCGGTGCTGTCCCCGGTGCGCGCCCGGCTGATCGACCGGTACGGCCCACGGCGCGCGCTGCCGCCGATGGCGGCCGGGTACGCGCTGCTGCTGGCGGCCCTCGCGCTCGTCACCGCGCGGCATCACGTTCCCGCGGCCACGGTCGCCGTCCTGGCGCTCGGGGCGGGCGTGTTCCCGCCGCCGCTCGGCCCGGTCATGCGCACGCTGTGGAGCGACCTGCTGCCCGACCGGCGGCTGCTCCAGCGCGCGTACAGCCTGGACACCGTCGCGGAGGAGCTGCTGTTCGTGACGGGGCCGCTGCTGGCGGGCCTGTTCGCCGCGCTCCTCGATCCGGCCGTGGGCGTGGCCGTCAGCGCGGGGCTCGTCCTCGCCGGGACCCTCGCCCTGGTCTCGTCACCGGTCGCCCGGTCCCGGAGCGGCGGCGCGGTCGCTGCCGAGGACGGCCCCGCACCGCACCGGCCGGACGGAGGCTCCTTCGGCGGGCTCGGGCGGCCGGTCGCCCTGTCGGCGGGGATCGGCATGTGCCTGGGCGCGCTCGGCCTGCTGGTGGTCGCCTTCGCCGCCCGTCGCCACGAGGCCGCCGGGGCGGCGTGGGTCGAGGCGGCGCTCTCCGTCGGGAGCGCGGCCGGCGGCCTGGCGTACGGGTCGCTCTCCTGGCGGGCGGCGGCGCGGGTGCGGCTCCCGCTGCTGACCACCGCCCTCGCGGTGCCGCTCGCGGTCGCCGGCGCGGCGCCGGGCCTGTACGTGCTGTCGGCGGTGGCCTGCGTCGCAGGGCTGTTCGTCGCGCCCGCGCTGACGACGGCGTACCTGCTCGCGGAGGAGTCCGCCGCCCCCGGCGGCCGTACCCGGGCGGGCACCTGGGTCAACACCGCGTTCAACGCGGGGTCCTCGGCCGGTGCGGCGGCGGTCGGTCAGCTGGTCGGCCGGCTGCCGCTCGGGTGGTGCTTCGCGGCGGCGGCGGCTCCGGCGCTGCTGCTCGCGCTGACCGCGCTGGCGCGCCGAGGCGGGCCGGCCCGTTCCTGAGCGCGAGGGCTCCCGGCGGTCCTCGCCGGGAGCCCGGCTTTTCCCCGGATGAATTCCTGTGAAGTGGCGAATGCGACGCGGCCTGGTCTGATCTCATACCGGAGTGGGAGGACCGCGTACGGTCACGGCCGAGTAGAGAGGGGTGCCTGGTGCTCACCGGGTCACGGCCATCGCCGCGGCGCAGAACGGAGTCGCGAGACCGCGCCCGTTTTGTGGCGATAAGGAACGATGAAAGGTTCGCCATCCTGAAGGGGAGATCCCGGAGATTAGCGCTGATCATCCTTTCGACGTTCCTTGGGTGGTATTTCCTCTACGTCCTGGCGGCGGCCTTCGCTCGCGACGTCATGGCGTACCGGCTCTTCGGGAACGTCAACGTCGCGCTCGCGTCCGGGGTGCTGCAGTTCGTCGCCGTGTTCGTGCTCGCCTGGCGCTACACGCGCCACGCCCGGGCGGCGCTCGACCCCCTCGCAGCCCAGATCGTCGCGGACGCGGAGGAACGCGTCGACGAGGCGGTCCGCCGCCGCGCGACAGGTCCGTCCGCCGTCTCGTACGGCACCGCGTTCGGCGATGAGCGGCCGTACCTGGGGCCCACGCCGCCGGACGGCATGACGTCGTATCCGGGCCCCACGCCGCCGGACGGGATGGCCGCGTACCCGGGGCCGACACCTCCGGACGGGATGCCGCTGACGGGAGGGACGCGATGACCCTCGCGAGTGCGGCCTCTCTCGCCGGTAACGGGCGGACCATCACGTTCGGCCTGTTCGTCGCGCTCGTCTGCGTGACGCTGGCCATCACGGTCTGGGCGCGGACGCACACCGACGGGGCCGTCGACTTCTACGCGGGCGGGCGGAGGTTCTCCGGCCCGCAGAACGGCCTCGCGCTCGCGGGCGGCCACATGTCCGCGGCGTCCTTCCTCGGCATCGCCGGGATCATCGCGCTGTCCGGGTACGACGGCTTCCTGTACTCCGTCGGGTTCCTCGTCGCCTGGCTGCCGGTGCTGCTGCTGGTGGAGCTGATGCGCAACACCGGCCGGTTCACGATGGCCGACGTGCTCGCCCAGCGCGTACGCCGGCAGTCCTCGGTGCGGATCGCCGCGGCGGCGTCGACGGTGACGGTGACGGTCTTCTCCCTCATCGCGCAGATGGTCGGGGCCGGCGCGCTCGTCGCCCTGCTCCTCGGCGTGCGACCGGGAGCCTCCTTCCTGGGCATGTCCGCGGGCACGGCCGAGGTGGTCACGATCGTCGTGGTCGGCGCGCTGATGATCTCCTACGTGACCTTCGGCGGGATGAAGGGCACCACCTGGGTGCAGATCGTCAAGACGGCGCTGCTGATGTTCGGCGCGGCGCTGATGACGGTGCTCGTCCTCGGCCGGTTCGGCTTCGACCTCGGCCGGCTGCTGGGCGCGGCGGCCGGAGCGAGCGGCAAGGGGCACGCCTTCCTCGAACCCGGCCTGAGGTACGGCAGGGACGTCGCCGGGCACTCGTCGCGGACGCTGTTCAACAAGCTGGACCTCGTGAGCCTGGCGCTCGCCCTCGTGCTGGGCACGGCCGGTCTGCCGCAGGTCGTCACGCGGTTCTACACCGTCCCGGACGCCCGGGCCGCGCGCACCTCGGTGAACTGGGCGATCGGCCTGGTCGGCGCGTTCTACCTGATGACGATGGCGCTGGGCTTCGGCGCGACCGCGCTGGTCGGGCGGCGGGAGATCCTCGCCCGCGACCCGTCGGGCAACACGGCCGCGCCGCTGCTGGCCCGCGAACTCGGCCGGCACGTCGCGGGACGGATCGGCGGGGACGTCATGCCGGCGTTCGTCGCCGCGGTGGCGTTCGCGACGATCCTGGCGGTGGTCGCCGGGCTGGTCATGGCGTCGGCGACGTCGCTGGCGCACGACTACTTCGGCAACGTGCTGATGCTGGGCCGGCCGCGCGAGCGGCAGGAGGTGGCGGTGGCCCGGTTCGCGGCGGTCCTCGTCGGCGCGGTCGCCATCGTGCCGGCCGTCTTCGCCCGGCACCTGAACGTCGCCTTCCTGGTCGCGCTCGCCTTCGCCATGGCCGCGTCGGCGAACCTCCCGGCGATCGTCCTCTCGCTCTTCTGGCGCCGGTTCAACGCGGCCGGGATGGTGGCCGGGATCTACGGCGGGCTGGCCGCCTCGATCGTGCTGGTCGTGTTCTCGCCGGTGGTGTCGGGGAAGGTCGACCCGGTCACCGGGCAGAGCCTGTCGCTGTTCCCGAAGGGCACTGACTTCCACTGGTTCCCGCTCGACAACCCGGGCCTGGTGTCGATCCCGGTCGGGTTCCTGTGCGCGGTCGCGGGCACGTTCCTCCGGCGGGGCGAGAGCGACCCGGACCGCTACACCGAACTGTCCGTACGGTCGCTGACCGGGGCCGGCGCGCACTGAGATCACGGCCGCCGCCCGCCCCGTCAGGGGAGGAGACCCCGTTCGTACGCCTTGGCGACGGCGGCGGCACGGTCCCGGACGCCGAGCTTGTCGTAGATGTGCAGCAGGTGCGTCTTGATGGTCGCCTCGCTGACGAACAGCCGCCGCGCGACCTCCCGGTTGGTGGTGCCGTCGGCGACGAGGGCGAGCACCTCGCGCTCCCGCTTGCTGAGCGTGCCGGGGGAGGGGCCGCGCACCCGGCCCATCAGCCGGCCGGCGACGGACGGGGACAGCACCGACTCGCCGCGGTGGGCCGCGCGGACCGCACGGATCAGCTCGTCGCGCGGAGCGTCCTTCAGCAGGTAGCCGGTGGCTCCGGCCTCGATGGCGGGCAGTACGTCGCTGTCGGTGTCGAACGTGGTGAGGACGAGGACGCGCACGCCGGGATGGGTCTCGCGGAGCCGGGCGATCGCCTCGACGCCGCCCATCTCCGGCATGCGCAGGTCCATGAGGACGACGTCGGCGCCGCCGGCCAGCGCGAGCGCCTCGGCTCCGTTGGCGGCCTCGCCGGCCACCTCGAAGTCCGGGTCGCCGGCGAACACCCCGCGCAGGCCGTCCCGGACGATCGGGTGGTCGTCGACGATCAGCAGGCGGATCACGGGTTCCCTCCCGGGGGCAGCGCGGGGACGGTCGCGTTGATCGCGGTGCCCTCTCCGGGCCCGCTCTCGATCGCCAGCCGCCCGGCGACCCGGAGCAGCCGCTGACGCATCGAGGTCAGCCCGAAGCCGCCGTCACCCGCCTCGGGGTCGAAACCGACGCCGTCGTCCCGGACGTCCAGCAGGACCACGTCGTCGAGGTAGGACAGGGTCAGGCCGACCCGGGACGCGCCGGCGTGCCTGGCGACGTTGGTGAGCGCCTCCTGGGCGACGCGGAACAGCGCGACCTCCACGTCGGGGAGCATCGGCCGGGCATCCCCGGTGACCTCGACGCCGACGGGGACGCCCGACGTGGTGGACCAGCGCTCGCTCAGCCCGGTGATGGCCTCCGGCAGCCGCGCCTTCTCCAGGTGCGGCGAGCGGAGCGCCTGGACCGACCGGCGCGCCTCCGCCAGGTTGTCCCGGGCCAGCGCCTGCGCCAGGTCCGCGTGGCGCCGCCACTCGGCGGGGTTCTGCCGGGCCGCCTCCAACTGGGCGACGATCCCGGTGAAGCCCTGCGCCAGGGTGTCGTGGATCTCGCGGGCCATGCGCTGCCGCTCGTCCAGCACACCGGCCTCACGCGCCTGGACCAGCAGCTGGGCGTGCAGCCCGGCGTTCTCCTCCAGCGCCGCCTCGAGTGAGGCGTTGGCCTCGGCCAGCCGGTCGAGGAGCTCCCGCCGTCTCATCTCGAGGACCGTGAACAGCATGCCCACGGAGCCCGTGGCCGCGGCGAGGATCAGGTAGACCGGGACGGTCGCGGCGCGGAAGGACTGGAAGCCGCCGATGTAGGTGACGGAGACGATCAGCGCCGTCGCCACCACGCCGGCCTGCTTCCAGCGCCCCCGCAGGTAGACCACCTGCACGTAGCCCGTCCAGCCGAAGAGACCGAACAGCGGGCTGCGCAGGATCAGCAGTGCGAACAGGATGAGCTGGCCGGCGTAGTAGACGCCGCCCAGCCGCGGCCCCGGACCGGACGTGCCGGGCAGCGCGACGATCAGCATCCACCCGGCGGCGGCCGCCGCCAGGCCCAGCGTGGTCCCGACCTGAGCGGGCGTCTTCGCGTCGGCGAGCAGCACGAGGACCGTGGAGATGACGAGTGCCCCGTACGGGATGACCCGGAGCAGGATCGCCTCGCGCCGGTCGAGGCCGCCCGAGGGCCGGTCGACGCCGTCCGAGAGCACTGCCATCGTCTCTACTCCCAGCGGAAGGTCTTGGCGGCCACGAGCCCGGCGGCGACCGCGTACGCGGCCATTATGGCGAGTTGGGCGAGGCGGGGCTCGCTGCCCATCCAGGCGTCCCGCATCGTCTTCAGCGTCGCGCCCAGCGGGGTGTAGTCACCGACGGCGCGGAGGGCGCCGGGCATCTGCTCGCGGGGGATGTACACGCCGCCCAGGAAGAGGCTCGGGAAGAACAGCAGCATGCCGATCCCGGTGCCCGCCTTGGAACTCGGCGCGACGGAGGCGATGACCAGCCCGATCCCGAACAGCGCGCCCATCCCGAGGACGAACGCCGCGAGGAACGCGGGGAACCGCTCGGGCACGGGAGTGCCGAAGATGATCCGGGCGGCGGCGATCAGCATGGCGACGGCGGCGGTCGCCATGGCGACGTAGAGCAGGAGCTGGACCATCAGCAGGTACGCGGGACGGACCGGGGTCGTCGCCATCCGGCGCAGCACGCCCTTCTCCCGGTATCCGGCGAGCGTGGTGGGCAGGATGGACAGGCCGAGGATCGTCACCGCGATCCCCACCCCCAGCGCGGCCATGTACTCGGGGGCCGTCTGGCCGCCGAGGTTGTGCTGGGCCTTGTTCGCACCGGGCTGGAATCCGAATCCGAGCAGCAGCGCGAGCGGCAGCAGCAGGACCACCGCGGGCACGATGATCTCGCGGGCGAGGAGCTTCAGCTCCAGGTAGGTGAGCTTGGCGAGCATGGATGTCTCCTTGGGCGAGTCGGTCAGTCGATAGGCCGAGGGCGCGGCCGGTCGGTCGAGGGTGCGGCCGGTCAGTCGAGGGTGCGGCCGGTCAGCGCGACGAACGCGTCGTCGAGGCTGCTCTGCTCGACGCGCAGGTCGGCGGCGATGATGTGGTTGCGGGCCAGGACCGAGGTGACCGCCTGCAGGAGACCGTCGGTGCCGGTGACCACGATCTGCCCGCCCGTCCTGGTCACGGTCCGTACCTCGGGCAGGTCCCGCAGCAGGTGGTCCTCCAGCGGCGCGGAGGGCCGGAACCGTACCCGCTGCTCGGGGCTGACCCGTGACACCAGGCCCGCGGGCGTGTCGACGGCGACCACCCGGCCGGCGTCGATGATGGCGAGCCGGTCGCAGAGGCGCTCGGCCTCCTCCATGAAGTGGGTGACGAGCACGATCGTGACGCCCCGGTCGCGTACGTCCTCGATCAGCCGCCAGGTGTCGCGGCGCGCCTGCGGGTCCAGGCCGGTGGTCAGCTCGTCCAGGACCGCGATCCGCGGGTCGCCGACCAGCGCGAGCGCGATCGACACTCGCTGCTGCTGGCCACCCGAGAGCCGGCCGAAGCGCGTTTCCCGCTGGTCGGCGAGGCCGAGCTCCTCGATCAGCCGTCCGGGGTCGGCGGGCCGGTCGTAGAAGGAGGCGTACAGCTCCACGGCCTCGCGGACCTTCATCTTGTCCGGCAGCCGGCTCGCCTGGAGCTGGACGCCGAGCCGGCGGGTCAGCTCGGCGCGGTCCCGGCGGGGGTCGAGTCCGAGCACCGAGACCGTGCCCCCGTCGGAGGCGCGCAGCCCGGCGACGCACTCGACCGTGGTGGTCTTGCCCGCGCCGTTCGGGCCGAGGACGCCGAAGATCTCCCCTTCCTCCACGGCGAAGGACACGTCCTCGACCGCGACCTTCGCTCCGTACCGCTTGTGCAGGTTCCTGACGTCGATGACCGGCATGGCCCCTCGTTCCTCGTCTCCGGGGTGGTGGATCTCGAGGATGGCCCGCGGCGGGGTGCGCGCGGATCGACCGGTCGGGTACGGCTCCGGTGGATCCCGGGCATCAACCGATCGGTCGATGTCCCCGGGCGAGGGTCAGGTACGTGAGGAACGCGGCGGCGGTCAGCGCGGCGATGACCACGCCCATCGGGACGGCGGTGTGGGAGCCGGCGACGCCGACGAGCGGCGCCGCGACCCCGCCGATGACGAACTGCCCGAGGCCGAGCAGGGCGGAGGCGCTGCCCGCCACGGCGGGCGGGCGGCCGGTCAGGGCGAGGGCGGTGGAGCTCGGCATGACGAGCCCGACCGCGGCCACGACGAGGAACAGCGCGGGCAGGACGCCCGGCAGGCCGAGGCCGGTCCCGATCGCCACGGCGAGGGCCACGCCGCCCGTCAGGGACATGACCAGCCCGGCGGCGAGCAGCGTGCGCAGCGGCACCCGGCCGGCGAGCCGCCCGCTGACCTGGCCGGCCGCCACGATGCCGAGGGCGTTCACCGCGAAGATCAGGCTGAAGTCCTGGGGCGACAGCCCGTAGATGTCCTGGACGACGAACGGCGACCCGGAGATGTAGGCGAACATCGCGGCGAAGGCCAGGCCGCCGGACAGGGCGTAGCCGACGAAGACGCGGTCCGCGAAGAGGCCCGCGAACGTCCGGAGCGTCGAGCCCAGCCCGCCGGTGTGGCGCGCGCCCGGCGGGAGGGTCTCGCGCAGCCCGGCCCACGTGGCGGCGACCATGAGCGCGCCGATGACGGCGATCAGCACGAACACCCCGCGCCACGACGTCGCGCGCAGCAGCTGCCCGCCGACGACGGGCGCCGCGACCGGCGCGACGCCGTTGACCAGCATCAGCAGGGAGAAGAACCGGGCGGCCTCCGGCCCGTCGTACAGGTCGCGGACGACGGCCCGGGCGATCACGATGGCCGCCGCGCCCGCCGCGCCCTGGACCAGGCGCAGCGCGATCAGCGTGGGCACGTTCGGCGCGACCGCGCAGAGGAGGGAGGCGAGCGCGTACAGGGTCACGCCGGCGAGGAGCGGCCGGCGTCGTCCCCAGGTGTCGCTGAGCGGTCCGGCGACGACCTGTCCGACGGCGAGGCCCACGAGGCAGGCGGTCAGGGTGAGCTGGACGAGCGACGCCCCCGCCGACAGGTCGTGGGTCAGCTTCGGCAGGGCCGGCAGGTACATGTCGATGGACAGGGGACCGATGGCGCTGAGCGCTCCGAGGATGAGGGCCAGCCGGAGCCGATCGGTGCGGGTCGGCGTCACCTCGATGGTCTCGCTCGCCGTCGCGGGCATGTCACCTCTCTCCGTCGACGCGCCGCGGGGCGGGCGCGGGTCCGATGGAGGCAACCGGCTCTCCTGCGGGGCGAATTCCCGCTTCGATCCGGGAATGCGACAGATCACCCGCCGGAGGCGTCGTCAGGAGCGGGGGCGCAGCCCGTCCATCATGAACGACAGCAGCAGCTCGGTGTCCTCCGGCGCCCGTTCGCTCGCCACGGAGAGGGCGTGGGCCAGGCGGAGCACGTCGCAGGGCCGCAGATCGGGCCGGGCGGTGCCGGCCTCCTGGGCCCGGGTCAGGACCGTCTCGGCCGCCTGCTCGATGTCCTCGTGACAGCGGATGAACGTCTCGGACTGCAGGTCGATGACGGCCTTCAGGGTCTGCGTGAGCCCGCGCTTCTTCCGGGAGTACTGGGAGATGGTCAGGATCCAGGCCGCCAGCCCCTCCTCGGGAGGGGCGGTCTCGGCGAGCTCGTACGCCTTGGCCGCGAGCTCGTCCATCTCGACGCGGTAGACGGCCTCCTGGAGGGCCAGGCGGGTGGGGAAGTGGCGGTAGAGCGTGCCGATCCCGACGCCCGCGCGCCGGGCGATCTCCTCCAGGGACGCGTCCGCGCCGTGCTCGAGGAACGACGCCTTGGCCTCGGCCAGCAGCCGCTCGTAGTTGCGGCGCGCGTCGGCCCGCATCGGACGCTGCCCGGTGGTCGTCGACATCGCCCCTCCCAAAGCACGGTTGCCAACCGGAGGATACCTCCGTATTGTTTCGGAGGCACCCTCCGGTTAGATCGGCCGATCCCCGACAGCCACTTCGGGGGACGGCCGTAACCCTTCCTGCACGAGGAGTCTACGACCCATGTCCCAGCAGACCGTCCAGATGGGCGACCCGCCGCTCGACTCCGAGCGGCGACGACGAACACGGCACCCGGGACTCTCGCTCGCCGTCATCGTGGCCTGCCAGTTGATGGTGGTCCTCGACGCGAGCGTCATGTTCGTCGCCCTTCCCAAGATCCAGCACAGCCTCCACTTCTCCGCGACCGGTCTGTCGTGGGTGACCAACGCCTACTCGCTCGCCTTCGGCGGGCTGCTCCTCCTCGGCGGCCGGGCCGGCGACATCCTCGGGCGGCGGCGGATGTTCATCGCCGGCATCGCGCTCTTCACTCTCGCCTCGCTGCTCGGCGGGTTCTCCGGGTCGGCCGCGTGGCTGCTCGCCGCCCGTACCGCGCAGGGCGTCGGCGCCGCCCTGGCCGCGCCGAGCGCGCTCGCCCTCATCGCCACGAACTTCCAGGAGGGACCGGAGCGCAACCGGGCACTCGGGGTCTTCTCGGCCACCTCGTCGGCCGGTGCCTCCATCGGCCTGGTCCTGGGCGGCCTGCTCACCGACTGGGCGTCGTGGCGCTGGGTGCTGTTCATCAACGTCCCGGTCGGCGCCGTCGTCCTGTTCCTCGCGCCGCGGATCCTCCAGGAGACCCAGCGGCACCGCGGCCGCCTCGACGTCGCGGGCGCCGTCACGGTCGTCACCGGCATGGTCGCGCTGGTGTACGGCTTCATCCGCGCGGCCGACGCGGGGTGGGGTGACGGCGTGACCCTGGCGGCCTTCGCCGGCGGCGTCGTGCTCCTCGGCGCGTTCGTCGCCGTGGAGACGCGGGCGGAACAGCCGATCATCCCGCTGCGGCTGCTCGCCGACGGGGCGCGCGCCGGCTCGTACCTGAACATGCTCCTGCTGGCCGCGGCGATGTTCGGGATGTTCTTCTTCATCGTCCAGTTCCTGCAGAACATCCTGGGCTTCAGCCCGCTCAAGGCGGGCGTGGCGTTCCTGCCGATGTCGGGGCTGCTGTTCGTCATGGCGCGGATCACGCCGCGGCTGGTCCCACGGGTCGGCCCGCGGCGGCTCCTGCTCGTCGGCCTGCCGCTCATCGCGGTGGGAATGGTGTGGTTCACCCGGCTGTCCGCGCACAGCGGGTACGCGTCGGGTGTGCTCGGTCCGATGTTGTTGTTCGGGCTGGGCGCCGGCCTGGTGTTCCTGCCGATCACCGCGACCGTGCTGGCGGGAGTGCGGCCGGAGGACTCCGGCGCCGCGTCCGGCACGCTGCAGACCACGCAGCAGGTCGGCGGCGCGCTGGGGATGGCCGTGCTGGTCTCGGTGTACGGCCCGGCGCTCCGGCACGGCGGCCTGACCCACGGCGTGAACGTCGCCTTCACGGTCGGCACGGTCTTCGTGCTGGTGGCCCTGGTCGTCACCGCGCTCTTCCTCCGGCCGCGCGCCGCCTGAACCGGCGCGGCGGCCCTGACGCCCGCCGGGCCCGCGCGACCGCGGCCCGGCGGGTATTCAGGTCAGAGCCGGACGACCATCTTGCCGGTGTTGCGTCCGCGGAGCATGGCCAGGAACGCGTCGACGGCGTGGTCGATGCCCTCGAACACCGTCTCGTCGAACTCGATCCGCCCCTCCGCCAGCCAGCCGCCGACCTCGCGGACGAAGTCGCCGAACCTGGCGGAGTGGTCGCTGACGATGAAGCCCCGCAGGGTGAGGCGCTTGCCGATCATGAGGGCCAGGTTGCGCGGGGCGGGCTGGGGCTCGGTGGCGTTGTACATCGAGATCGCGCCGCAGATCGCCGTCCGCCCGTGGTCGTTGAACGCCTCGATCGCCGCCTCGAGGTGGTCGCCTCCGACGTTGTCGAAGTAGACGTCGATGCCGTCGGGCGCGGCCTCGGCCAGCAGCCTGCGCACCGGGCCGGACTTGTAGTTGAAGGCCGCGTCGAAGCCGAGCGGGCCGGTGAGATGGGCGACCTTCTCGTCGGAGCCGGCGCTGCCGATGACGCGGGCGGCCCCGCGCAACCGGGCGATCTGGCCGACGAGCGAGCCGACCGCCCCGGCCGCGCCGGACACGAAGACCGTGTCGCCCTCCTTGAACCCGGCGACGTCGAGCAGGCCGACGTACGCCGTCAGCCCCGGCATGCCGAGGACTCCCAGGTAGGCCGACAGCGGCACGCCGTCGATCGGCCGTACCGCGCGGAACCGCCGCGCGGGCGCCACCGCGTGCTCCCGCCAGCCGAGGTCGTGCAGGACGAGGTCGCCCTCCTTCAGGTCGGGGGAGCGGGACTCCACGACCTCGCCGATCGCGCCGCCGGTCATGGCCTCGTCCAGGCCGAACGGCGGAACGTAGGACTTCACGTCGTTCATCCGCCCGCGCATGTACGGGTCGACGGACATGAAGTGGTTCCGGACGAGCACCTCGCCTTCGCCGGGAGCCGGCAACTCCCTCTCCACCAGCGCGAAGTCCGTCGGCTCCGGCCAGCCGTGCGGGCGGGACACGAGGTGCACCTCACGCGTCTTCATGGTCTACGTCTCCTCTACGGGTGAAGGAAGGCTGGTGCCGCCTACGTTACTCACGGGTAGGTGCCGGTCGCCGGGGCGGGTCGGCGGTAACGGGACGGTGGCGACTTTCGGATCGGTCGAAATCGGGCGTTAGTGACACTTTGTCGCGGGTACTCAGGGCGCACCGAGGCACTGACCGGTCGTCGAGACAGGAGGCTCGAACCATGACCGCAACCCGATGGGCGAGCGGAAGAACTCCATACCGACACGTCCCGGCGCGAGAAGGGTGAGGGGCGATGGCCGTGCTGTTCGCCCTGCCCGCGGTGGCCTTCGCCGTCCTGGTGACCATCCTTTACGAGGACCGTCTCCTGCCGCAGACCGGCTCCGGGCCCGAGCCGTCCGCCGACGCCGAACCGGCGCGGGGAACGGCCCTCGCGTCCCCTTCCGTCGCCACCGCGACGGCGGAGGAGACCGTCTCTCCCTCTTCGCCCGACATGGCCGCCGTACCCGCGGCCGTCGAACCCGCGGCCGTCGAACCCGCGGGTGCTCCGGCCCCGTCCCACGCCGCCCGGCCGCGCGGCCGGCAGTGCGACGTCCGCCGGGACGCCGTCTCCCAGGGCCGCCCGCGGATCCACCGGCCCGTCGCCGGCTCGGCCGCACCCCGGGTGGCCGCCGCGCAGGCGCGTTCCGTCCGTGAGGTCCGCCTCGAAGGCGCCGTCTCGATCCCACGGCACTGATCCGCCGCCGCTCGGCGCTGCTACGGGACCCCATGAGTTCCGCGGCACGACTCGTCAGGACGGGTCGCGCCGCGGCGGCACGTCAGGGCGCCGATCCGCACCGGAGGAGACGGACCTCCGGCTCAGCCACAGCCCTCGAACTGCGGGACCGTCGTCGTGACGTTCAGTCCCGTCGAGCCGAACCACCGCTTGAGCAGCTTCGCGGCCGTGCCGTCCTGGTACATCTCCGTGATCGCCTTGTTGACGTCCTCGCAACCCCGGATGTCGCCGGGGCGCAGCCCGACGCCGTACCGTTCGTCGGAGAACGGCGCGTTGACGAACCGGACCTGGTTCCCGCGCTGCGCGGCGAAGCCCGCCAGGATCAGGTCGTCGGTGGAGATGGCGTCGACCTTGCGGGAGATGAGGTCGTCCAGGCACTCACCGTACGACGCGGCGGGCACGAGGCCGGCGTCGATCTTGTGCTCCTCGGTGACGCGCCGCCAGGAGACCGAACCGGCGACCTGGCACAGCCGCCTGCCGCGCAGGTCCCGGACGCCCCGCACCGCCGTCTCCGTGCCGCGCACGAGGATGTCCTGGTGCGCGACGTAGTACGGGCCGGCGAAGACGACCTGGGTCTTGCGCTCCTGCGTGATGGAGTAGCTCGACACGACCATGTCGACGTCGCCGCTCCGCAGCGCCGCCTCCCGCTGGCCGGGGGTCACCGGCTTGAACGTCAGCTGCGTGGCGCCGAGCCGCCGCGCGACGTCGCGGGCGACGTCGATGTCGAAGCCCTTGTAGGCGCCGCTCGCGTCGCGGACGCCGAGGCCAGGCTGGTCCTTGGCGACGCCGACGACCAGATGGTCCCTGCCGCTGACCGACGCGGTCGCCCCGCCGGCCATCCCGCACCCGGCCGACGCCAGCAACAGCGTGACGGCGATGCCGATTCGACGTAGTCGCATCTGCGCGCTCCCTTACCGGTACTCGGACAGCCGCGGCCGGACCCCGGCGAGGATGAGGATGATGAGGACGATCGCCGCGCCGGGCAGGACGACGTTCCACCCGCGCAGCCCGTGGTCACCGGAGGCGATCGCCCGGTCGAAGGCGCGACCGTGCAGGTCCTTCAGGGCGACCAGCGCCTTGTCGTAGGCGTCGAAGTCGCCGGTGCCGCCGCCGAGCTTGGTCGTGAGGGCCGCGCGCCGGTCGCCGGAGGCCGCGACCAGCCGGATCGCCCGGTCGTCGTGCTGGACCTTCTGGTACCCGGTCAGCACCTTCCGCAGCGCCGCCTGCTGCCCGGGCAGCGTGATGTGGTGCGCCTCGGTGCCGTAGAAGCCGAGGAAGTCGCTGCCACCGATCTTCTCGTCGAGCAGGGAGTAATAGCTGTCGAGGTTGCCCGCCGGGACGTAGAGGATCGCCTCGGACTTGTCCAGGTAGACCTGCTCGTACGTGTCGGCGCGCCCGGGGTCGAGCAGGTAGCGGCTCTCGTCCGCATGGGCGCTGTTGCTGATCGCCCGGGCCCGCGACAGCGCCAGCACCGAGTCGAAGCCGTCCTCCTTGGCGGTCCGCAGGCGCCCGGCCTCGCTGGACAGGAGTGCCACGCTCACCACGACGAGCACGAACGTGCCCACCGTGGCGAGGGCGAGGAACGGGTTGACCAGGCGCCGGAAGCGAGCGGCGAAGTAGATCTGCACGCCGACGAGGACGACGACGAGCAGCAGGCCCGTGAGCGCCACCCAGACGCGGCCCCGCAGCACCGCCGACCGCTTCGCCTCGTACGTGCGGCGCACCTTCGTGCCGTTGTCCAGCGTCAGGTTGTACGCCTTCGGCAGCACGTCCAGCTTCATCAGGTCGGTCGCCTGCCGGTACAGGGCGGTGACGGCGGCCGGCGGCGGCCCGGCGGCGTGTCTGGACTGCTCGTCGGTGAGCAGCGCCTGGCCCGCCAGGCGCTCGTACCGGCCGAGCGCGTCCAGCATCTCCTGCGCGGTCCGCTGCTCGGTCGGGTCCGTGCCCGCCAGCCGCGAACCCTGCAGCAGCGCGCCGTTCGCCTCGGACCGGCGCTGCTCGTACACCTTCAGCGCCGCGGCCCGGCGGCCGGCCAGCCCGGCGTCCCCGCCGATCAGCAGCGCGTCGGCGAGCTGGGCGTCCATGTCGCTGAGCGCGAAGTACAGGTCGCCGGTGGCGACCACCTGCGGGCCCGCGTCGTGGCCGATCACCCGCAGCCCGTCGCGGGCGTCCCGTACGGTCAGCGTGGTGACGAGGAGCACGACGAGCACCGCCAGGGCCGCCAGCGCGGCCAGCGCGCGGATCCGGCCGGGCATCGTCCGGATCCGCAGGCGCCCGGTCAGCCGCCCTTCCCGCCGGGCCGGGGCGGGCGGGGGAGTCGTCGTGATCGTCACCGCAGCCTCCGCAGCGTGATGGTGGTCCAGACGCCCACGTGCACGCGGTCGCCGTCGCGCAGCGGCACCTCCACGTTGACGGGGATGGGCGTGTCGCCCTCGTTGATGGTCGTGCCGTTCGTGGACCCGGGGTCGACCAGCGTCCAGGTGCCGTCGGGCTTGGCCAGCAGGACGGCGTGCGTGTGCGAGACGCCCGGGTCGGCGGGCGGCTCACTGAGGTCGATCTCCGGCGTGATGCCGCGCGACGCGCTCCGCCGCCCGATCAGCACCTGTTCGCCGGCGAGCGGGATGCGCCGGGACGGGCAGTACGGCGGGAACGTGAAGTCCTCGTCCTCGGTCACCACGCGGTCGTAGTACTCCCGGTCGGCGATGACGATGGCCGCCCAGTCGGTGGCCGGCGGCTCGGGCGCCGGCGCCTTCGCGGGCGCCCAGTCACGCGTGACCGGATCCTCCTCGTTCGGGTCCCCGGGAGCCGCGGCCTGCGGCGCGGGCGGCACCGGCACGGCGGGAGAGGACACGGGCGCGGGCGCGGCCGCCGGGGGACGCGGGGTGGGCCGGCCGCCGCCGACCGCGTAGTCGTACCCGCAGTCCTCGCAGAACCGCCCGGTGCGGGGCGCGCCGCAGTCGGGGCACCCCTCACCGGCCGTGGGCGTCCCCGTCGTTGGCAGCCCGGGGGCGGGCGTCCCCAGCGGCGGCGTCACCGGCGCGGAGGACGCCGGCGGGGCGGCCGGCGCCCCGCCGATGCGGGCGCCGCACACGTCGCAGTAGTCGGTGGCCGTCGAGGTGTGCCCGGCCGGACAGATCGCCATGCTCAGCCCTCGCCCCGGCGCGTGCGCACGGTCTTGGTGGAACGGGTGTCGAGGGACATCTCGTCCGCCTTGTCGACGTCCTTCTTGAGCCGTACGCGGCCGGTCGCCGGGTCGTCGACGTCGACGACCTTGCCCAGGAGCGAGGCGATCGCCTCGTTGCCCGACTGGTGGGCCAGCGCGACGGCCCGGCCCAGCCGTGCCGTCGCGGTGTCGAGGTCGCCGTCCTTACGGGCCTGCAGCCCGACCTGGATGTTCTCGGCGAGCTCGGCCTGGCCGGTGTAGTGGGCGACCTTCGGGTTGATCCGGGTGGACTGGGCCTCGTCGTCGGTCCACTCGGCCAGGACGTTGCCGCTGGCCACCACCTGGTCGCCGAGCATCAGCTTGACCCACGCCGCCCGCATCTCCCGGCCGACCTCGCCGGCCGGGACCTCGACGCAGATGTGATAGTCACGGCTCTCGCTGCCCCAGGCGCCGAGCGGGTAGTCACCCGACCGCTCGTCGACGTCGGTCCGCCGTCCGGTGAGGTCCTCCACGGTCGGCAGCACCTGCTTGACGAACCGCAGCTTGGCGAACTGCGGCGTCCACACCCGCAGCGCGACGTCCGCGACGGCCTTGCCCATCGCGGCCTCGGTCATCGCGCGGAAGTCGGCCTCCAGGGCCTCCGGGCTCGCCACCATGTCCAGGCTGCCGAGCAGCGCGGAGGCGACCTTCCGCAGCTCGGCGACCTCCCAGTCGGTGCCCACCCCGCGGCAGTCGCAGACGAACCGGCCGACGACCTGGGCGATCGCCGCGTCGAGCTGTTCCGGCGACTCGTGCTGGTTCTTGCCGTCGGTGAGCAGGATCGCGTGCCGGATGCCGTCCGGGTGCCCGGCGAACAGCCGCCCGGCGAGGGTCAGCCACGCGCCCATCGCGGTGCCGCCCGTCGCCTTGAGCCGGCTCAGGGCGGCCTTGGCCTCCGCGCGGGTCTGCGCGTTCGCGGGGACGAGCTCCTCGGCCTGCGGATACACCATCTTCGCGCGGCTCGACCCGGACACCACGGCGAAGTTCACCCCGTCGCGCAGCGTGTCCACCGCCGCCTGCGCCGCCTTGACCGCCGAGGTCATCTTGTTCCGCGGGTAGTCCATCGACCCGGAGGTGTCGATGATGATGACCTCGGCCGCGGACGCCCCGGTGCCGGTCGCGACGCCGACCGGCGCCCCGGTCGACTCGACCGTGACGATCGCGTGGACCTCCCGGCCGCCCTGCGGCAGGTACTTGTTCTGGTCGATCCGGATGCTGAAGTCCGGCTGTTCGGTCATGCGGCGTGCTCCTGTGTCAGGGGGATCACCACCACGGTGATGTTGTCGCGGCCTCCGGCGTCCAGCGCGAGGCGTACGAGATGGCGGGCCGCGGTGAGCGGGTCCGCGTCCGGCAGGACGGCGGTCAGGGCCGCCGCCTCCGGGTAGTAGTTCCACAGCCCGTCGCTGCACAGCAGCAGCGTGCCGGGCCCCTCCGGGACGAACGTCGTGACGTGCGGCTCGATCTCGCCCGCGTCCGCGCCGAGCCAGGCCACGATGGCGTGGGCGTTCGGGTGGACCCGCGCCTCCGCCTCGGTCAGCGCGCCGTGCGCCACCATCTCGGCGGCCCAGGAGTCGTCGGTGGTGAGCCGCCGCGACGCCTGCCCGTCGAGCCAGTACGCGCGGCTGTCGCCGACCCAGCCGACGGTGACGCCGGACGGCCCGGCGTACGCCGAGACGTACGTGCAGGCGGGCGCGTCGCTCGGCGAGCCGGCGAGCGCCGTGACCGCCTCGACGGCACGCGCCAGCGCGGCGCGCGTGGCCTTCTCGGGGTCGTCGCCCGCCCCGAGGCGCTCGGTGAGCGCGGCCAGGCCCGTGTCGGCGGCGGTCCGGGAGGCCACCTGCGGCAGGGGAGAGCTCGACACGCCGTCGCAGACGACCGCCGCGACGCCCCCGGCGACCGCGGCCAGGGCCATGGCGTCCTCGTTGCGGCTGTGCCGCAGGCCCCGGTCGGTCACCCCGGCGGCGCCGCCCGCCTCCGTCTCGACGTGGTCGCGGTCGCCGGGCCGCAGCAGGCCGCACCGCTCGCAGTACCCGTCCTCGCTGAACGCCGTCGAACCGCATCCCGCGCAGGCCCCGGCGGGCGCGGCCCCGCGCTCCGTGGAGGATGCGCCGGCCGGGAACCGGCCGTCTCCGGCGGAGGGCGTCTCGGTCAGGGACCGGCCGCACGCCTCGCAGAACGCCTCACCGGCGAACACCTCGCTGCCGCACCACGGGCAGCTCTCCTGGGCGCCCACGCTCAGACCACCGTCACCGGGCGTACGGCGTTGGCCTGGTCGACCAGCCGGTGCCGTTCGGCGCGGGTGGTGGCCAGCCGGGCGAGCGACCGATAGGTCTCCTCCAGCTTGCGGCGCAGCCCCGACTCGGTCAGCGGCGTGCCGAGCACCGAGCCGGTGCCGTCACCGGCGTGGCGCACCCGGTCGAGCGCCGCCTCCAGCACGCCGAGGGCGAGCAGCCCGTGGCGGCCGGGGTCGAGGTCGAGCGCGGCGAGCCGGGCGCCGGCGCCGACGAGGTCCCCCTCGCCGATCTCGGCGGGGTCCCGGTCGCGCACGGCCGTGTTCACCGCGGAGATCTGCGCCGCGATGTGGTGGCTGGAGATCCTCGGCACCGAGTCCAGCGCCCGCAGGGCGCCCGCGCGGTCCCCCATGGCGAGCCGCGACCGGGCCAGCCCGTAGCACGCCGAGACGAACGCCCGGTCGGTGCGCCACACGGCCTCGTGCAGGCCCGCCGCGCCGGCCGGGTCGCCGAGCAGCTCCCGGCAGTACGCCAGGCCCAGCTTGGGCGCCGCCTCGCCCGGCATGAGGGTGTACAGCTCGTCGAACAGGCCCGCCGCCTCCGCGACGTTCCCGGCCGCCAGCACCGCGACCGCGCGGTACCAGCCGACCCGCCAGTCCTCCTGTGGCAGGGCGTCCAGCACCGCGTGCGCACCCGCCGCGTCGCCCAGCTCGATGCGCACCCGGGCCAAGGTCAGGTCGACCTCGGGCGTACGCGTCGGCGCGCTCGTCAGGGCGTCGGCGAGCCGCTCCGGCTCCAGCGCGGTCAGGCCGGCGAGGAACCCGGCGGCCGGGTCGGCGGAGTCCACGAGCGGCGCCGGCAGCGTCGCGGCGGCGTCCGCCGGCAGGAGGAGGTCGAACACGTCCCCCGCCGTGAACCGCTCCGGCCCGAACAGCGTCGAGGCGGCCGGGCGCGGCTCGCCGTCCTGGGCGGACAGCACCTCGCGCAGCACGCCGGTGAGCTGGTCCGCCATGTCGGAGGCGTCCTGGAACCGGAAGTCCGGGTCGGGATGGGTGGCGCGGCGCAGCAGCCGGTCGTAGGACTCATGGCGAGCGAGGACGGGCACCTCCGCGCGCGGCGGCAGGTCCGCCGCCCACTTGGTGGTGTAGCCCTTGAAGGGGAAGCTCAGCACGGCCAGCGTCCGGCCCACGGTGTACAGGTCGGAGCTCACCGAGGGGCCGACGTCGGCGATCTCGGGGGCCTGGTAGCCGACCGTGCCGTAGATCGCGCCGTCCACGTCGTCCACGCGCCGGACGCCGCCGAGGTCGATCAGCTTGAGCTGCTCCTCGGACTGGATGGCGTTGTCCGGCTTGAAATCGCAGTACAGCACCCCGAGGCCGTGCAGGTAGTCGAAGGCGCGCAGCACCTCGATGCCGTACGCGATCACCTGGGGGAGCGGCAGCGCGGCGTCCGGTCCCTCCTGCTCGCGCCGGTCCTTGAGGATGTCCTTGAGCGGCCGGCCGCCGACGTACTCCATGACGATGTAGCCGGAGCCGCCGTGCTGCACGAAGTTGTAGATCTTGACGATGTTGGGGTGCTCGACCTCCGCGAGGAACGCGCGTTCGGCCGCCGCAGCGGCCAGCGCGTCGGCGTCCCCGGTGTCGAGCAGGCCCTTGAGAACGACCCATCGGTCGCTGACGTTCCGGTCCCGGGCGAGGTAGATCCAGCCCAGGCCGCCGTGCGCGAGACAGCCGAGCACCTCGTACTGCCCGCCGACCAGATCGCCCGCCTTGAGCTTCGGCGTGAACGAGAAGGGAGTGCCGTCCTTCGGGCAGAACCCCTCCGTGCGGCCCGGCCGGTCGCCGCGCGACCGCCCCACCGGCTCGCCGCAGACGCTGCAGAAGCGCTTGCTCTCCGCGACGACCGGGTCGGCCATGATCGCAGAGGCGGGGTCGCGGTACGGCACACGCGGCACCTCGACCAGGCCCGCCCCCAGCATCCCGCGCCGGCGCGACGACGACCGCGACGAGCCGGTGCGGACGCTGCGGCTCGACGTGCTGCCCGTGCTCCCCGTGATCCCGGTGGACCCGCTGGACCCGCTGGACCCGGTGACGCCCGTCCCGCGGCCGGCCGTGGTGACCGAGGCGGACCGCGCCGAGGCCGGCGTCCCTCCCGCCGCCGACCCGCTCGCCGAGGGCGGCGCCGACCCGGCGGCCGGGGCCAGCCCGCAGACGTCGCAGTACCCGTCCACGATCGTGCCACCGCACCCCGGACGCGCGCAGCGGTCATCGGGCGCCGCGGCGGGAGGCGGCACGGCGGCCGCCTGAGGGACGACCGAGGCGGCCGCCGGGGCCGGCGCGCCGGCGGCCATGCCGCAGACGTCGCAGTAGCCGTCCTGGATGGTCCCGGAACAGCCGGGCTGAGCGCACCGGTCGTGCACCGGCGCGGCGGCGGTGGGTGCCATACCGCATACGACGCAATAGCCGTCCTCGACGGTTCCGGCGCAGCCGGGCTGAGTGCAGTTCACTTTCTGTCTCCGATCGCGCGCTGGTACTCGGCCAGCGCCGCCGTGGATCGCCGCAGGTCGCAGGGGGAGGTCCAGAGCAGGTCGTAGGCCCGCTGGTAGAGCGCCGTCAGCTCGGGGTCCTCCAGGCCGCCGAGCCGTCCGGCCTTCGCGCGGTACGCGTCGAGCCGGCCGCGCAGCTCGTCCCGCCGCTCCAGGAGCCCGGCGATCGTCGCCACGGTCGTCCGCGCCTGGTCGAGGGCGCTCGCGGCGGCCTCCTCCAGCCGCGCGACGCGCACCGCGACCTCGGTCCACCGGCCCCGTACGGCGCCGAGCGCGGCCAGCCGGTCGGCCAGCGCCGCCGACGAGTCCGGCAGGTCCGGCAGCATCGGTGCGGCGATCTTCGCGAGGACCCGGTCGCGTACGGTCCGGGCCTCGTCCTCGGCCGCGCGGATCAGGCCGATCGTCTCCTCGACGCGCCGCAGCCGCTCGCCGTACTCGGCCCGGACGCGTGCCGCCTCCTCCAGCCGGGAGCGGAGCGCGTCGAGGGTGGCGTCGACGTCGTCGAAGGCGGCCGGTCCGATCGACAGCGGGTCCGTCCGCACGGTCTCGCGGAGACCGTCGAGCTCACCCTTCACCCGGTCGTACTCCGGGTCGGGGCCGAGGGAGTCCAGCATCCCCTCCACGGCCCGCGCCGTCCCGGACGCCCGGTCCAGCCGGGTGAGCAGCGCCGACCAGGCGGTGTCCACCTCGGCGATGTCCCGCGCCGTCTCCTCGTACAGCGCGGTCATCCGGGCCACCACGTCGTCCAGGGACATGCGCTCGGTGGACGGGCCGAGCAGCGTCCGCCGCTCGAGGGGGATCCGGGTGGCCAGCTCGATCGACGGGCCGCGCGTCAGGTGTTCGAGCTCGGCGAGCCGCTCCTGGTCCGGCCGGCCGCGTCGCGCCCGGATCTCCTCGGCGCGGGCGAGCACTCCGCCGTACGCCTCGAACAGCCGCCACAGCGACGCCATCCGGTCGCCGATCCCGGCCCAGCGGTCGGCGGTGAGCCCGGTCAGCGGCGCGCCCTTGAGGAGCTTGTAGCCCTGCTGCGCCTCGAGATCGAGCAGCCCGGCCGTGATGCGGTCCCGCTCGTCGCGCAGGCGGCCGAGGACGCGGTCGACCTCATCCCGGTTCACCGGCCCCCGCCCCACTTCTAGCCCGCGCGCGCCGACCCCGGAAAGGGCGCCATGCGGACGAATTTTGCGCTGTTATGGCTTTTTGTCGGGTGCCTAGTTTTCCCCAAAGCCGGAGCCGTCACAAGCGATCCCGCCGCCATCCCCGAGTGGCCGGGCCGACCGCCCCGCCTTTCACCCCGCCGCCGAGCGGCGTTCCCATCGGCCGCCGGCGGTGAGCCCGGAATCGTCGGTGCAGAACCGTCCGCCCGTTCTGAGGGACGGTGTCACACTTCCGGGGCGGCGTCGCTCTCAGGTGGTGACCCGAATGCCGACGGCAGAAGGAACTTCCCAATCGTGTTGTCAAGCCGCGAGTGTGACGGGAGGTGACTCTTGATAGCACTGTCCGTCACGGATCATCGCCCACAGGACGTTGAGGCGTCGACGCGCGAGAGCCAGCAGTGCCT